>QAPD01000037.1 GCA_003052455.1 Sphaerisporangium cinnabarinum
ACGACGGTCGAGGTCGGGGCACAATGTGTCCCGACCCGACGGCCCCGACCCTCCCGAGGACCCACCCATGACCGGACCTGCCCCGCGCCCGGCGCGCACCGGCGGCCCCGCCCGCCCGCTGCCGCGGACGGCCCCCGGGGACCCGCACGCGGGGCTGCGCGACGCCGTCGGGCGCTGGTTCGGCGCGACCGCCCGCGACCTGCCGTGGCGGGCCGCGGACCGCACCGCGTGGGGCGTGCTGGTGAGCGAGGTCATGCTGCAGCAGACGCCGGTCGTGCGCGTCGAGCCGGCCTGGCGGGCGTGGATGGAGCGCTGGCCCGAGCCGGCCGACCTCGCCGCCGCACCGACGGCGGACGTGCTGCGCGCGTGGGGCCGGCTGGGCTACCCGCGGCGCGCCCTGCGCCTGCAGGAGTGCGCGCGCGCGATCGTCGAGCGGCACGACGGCGAGGTGCCCCGCGGCGAGGAGGCGCTGCGCGCCCTGCCGGGGGTCGGCGAGTACACCGCCGCGGCGGTCACCGCGTTCGCGCACGGGCGCCGCGCGGTCGTCGTCGACACGAACGTGCGCCGCGTCCTGGCCCGGGCGGTCGGGGGTGTCGCGCTGCCCGCGCCGTCGTACACGGCCGGGGAGCGCGCGACCGCCGCCGCGGTCGCCCCGCCCGACGACGACGACGCGGTGCTGTGGGCGGCCGCGTCGATGGAGCTCGGCGCGCTCGTCTGCACGGCGCGCGCGCCCCGGTGCGGCGTCTGCCCCGTCCGCGACGTGTGCGCGTGGCGCCTGGCCGGGCACCCCGACGACGAGCACGCGGCCCGACGCCGCACGCAGGCCTGGGCCGGTACCGACCGGCAGGCGCGGGGCCGGGTCATGGCGGCGCTGCGCGACGCACCGGGCCCGGTGCCGCGCGGCGTCGTGGCCGAGGTGTGGCACGACGCCGCGCAGCTCGACCGGTGCGTCGCGAGCCTCGTCGAGGACGGTCTCGTCGAGCAGGAGGACGGGCCGGGCGGGGTGCTCTACCGGCTCCCCGCCTGACGCGGCCTGCGGATCGTCAGGCGCGCGCAGCGTCCGCGGCGCGGTCGCCGTCGGGGCCCGCGGGGCCGTCGAGGTCGAGCAGCATGCGCGTGTTGCCGAGCGTGTTGGGCTTCACGCGCGCGAGGTCGAGGAACTCGGCGACGCCGTCGTCGTGCGAGCGCAGGAGCTCGGCGTACACCTCGGGGGACACGGGCGTCCCCTCGATGGTGCGGAAGCCGTGGGCGCGGAAGAAGTCGACCTCGAACGTCAGGCAGAACACGCGCCGCAGGCCGAGCGCGCGGGCGCGCTCGACGAGCTCGACCACGAGCGCGTGCCCGACGCGGTGCCCGCGCCAGGCCGGGTCCACCGCGAGCGTGCGGATCTCCGCGAGGTCGTCCCACATGACGTGCAGCGCCCCGCACCCGACGACGCGCCGCGCGTCCTCGCCGTCCGCCGCGTCGGGGTCCGGCACCTCGGCGACGACGAACTCCTGGACCGCCTCGTAGTAGCCGACCATCTCCTTGGCGAGGAGGATGCGGGCCTCGGCGTAGGGCTCGACGAGCGCGCGCACCGCCCGGACGTCCGCGGGCAGGGCGGGACGGACACGGACGGCGGAGGTCGTGGGCACCGCGACACTGTACGCGCGGGAGCCACTCGGTGCATAGTCATGCACCGGGCCGCATACCTGCGCTCTGGTCCTCAGGAGCCCCCGACGAGGTGGGCCGCGGTGATCTCGTCGACGACGAGGTCGGTCACCACCCCCGCGCGCAGCGCCGCGCGCAGCGGTGCCACCTTGTTGTCCCCCGCGACGGCGCACACCCGCCGCGGCACGCGCCGCAGCTCCTCGGGCGCCGGCCCCGTCGCGCGCTCGTTGAGCGCGATGTCGCGGTAGGTCCCGTCCCCCCGGAGGAACACGGTGCAGACGTCGCCGACGACGCCCTCGGCGTCGAGGACGGCGACGTCGTCGGGGTCGAGGTACCCCGCGGAGTAGACGTGCGACGGCACGCCGCCCGCGACGGCGCCCACGGAGAACAGCGCGATGTCCGCACGGTGCTGCACGTCGAGCACGCGGCGCACGGACCGCTCGCGCCACATCGCGCGCTTCGTCTCCGCGTAGTCGAAGAACGCGGGCACTGGGAAATGGTGCACGTGGGCGTCGAACGCGCTGCCGAAGCCCGCGATGAGGTCGCCCGCGTAGTGCACCCCCGAGGTGCGCGTGTTCGCCGCCCCGTTGAGCTGCACGACGGCGCTCCCCCGGGTCGGCTTGCGGGGCAGGTGCCGGGAGACGGCGGAGAGGGTCGTGCCCCATGCGATCCCGAGGATCATGTCGGAGTCGAACCACGTCGACAGCAGGCGCGCGGTCGTCAGCGCGACCTGCTCGAGCCGCTCGACCTGCGGCGCCTGGTCCGGCACGGGGACCACGTAGGCGTCGATCCCCCACGTGCTCGCGAGGTGCTGCCCGAGCCCCGGCCCGCGGCTGCGCGCGGGGCGCAGCGAGATCTCCACCAGACCCGTGTCGCGCGCCCGCTTCACCAGCCGCGACACGGTGGACCGCGACGTGTGCAGGTGCTTGGCGATCGCCTCCATCTTCATGTCCTGGAGGTAGTACATCGACGCCGCGCGCAGGACGTCCTGCTCCCGATCGACCATCGCGGTCTCCTTCCCGTCACCCCCATTCTGCACGTTCGTGCACGACGGTTGCGCGGGCGTTCGGGGCGTGGTGGTCTGGAGCGTGTGCCTCCGCACCGGAGACCCCGGTGCACGCACGGCGGTTCCCGCTCGCGCACCCTGGTCGGGCGTGGGACCGTCGCTGTGAGCGCACCGTGGGCGCGATCGTCCCGCGGCGTGCCGCAGCACCGAGGGACGAGAGAGGAAGACGGATGGCATCCACGAGACTCACCGCGGACTCCCGGCGGCAGGCGCTCGCCGCGCTCGAGGCCAGCACCAGCGCGGACGCCGAGCTCGACGTCCTCGTGATCGGCGGCGGCGTCACCGGCGCCGGGATCGCGCTCGACGCGGTCACGCGCGGGCTCTCCACCGCGATCGTCGAGGCGCAGGACTGGTCGGCGGGGACGTCGAGCCGGTCGAGCAAGCTCGTGCACGGCGGCCTGCGCTACCTGCAGATGCTCGACTTCCACCTGGTCAAGGAGGCGCTCACCGAGCGCGACCTGCTGCTCAAGGAGATCGCGCCGCACCTCGTGCGCCCCGTCCCCTTCCTGTACCCCCTCGAGCACCGCGTGTGGGAGCGTGCCTACGTCGGCGCGGGCATCGCGCTCTACGACACGCTCGCGAGCGTCGCCCCCGGACGCCGCGCGATGCCGCTGCACCGGCACCTGTCGCGCAGCCGCATGGAGAAGAAGTTCCCCGACCTCGCGCACGACGCGGCCGTCGGCGCCGTCCAGTACTGGGACGCGTCCGTCGACGACGCCCGCCTCGTCTCGACGCTCGTCCGCACGGCCGCGTCGTACGGTGCGCACGCGGCCTCCCGCACGCAGGTCGTCTCGCTGACCAAGGGCCCCACCGGGGCCGTGAACGGCGCCGTGCTCATGGACCTCGAGACGGGCCGCGAGCTCACCGTCCGGGCGCGTGCCGTCATCAACGCGACCGGCGTCTGGACGGAGGACACCGAGGCGCTCGCCGGCACCGACGGCGGGCTGCGTGTCCTCGCGTCCAAGGGCATCCACATCGTCGTGCCGCGCGAGCGCATCAAGGGCCAGGTCGGCCTGATCCTGCAGACCGAGAAGTCGGTCCTGTTCGTCATCCCGTGGTCCCGCTACTGGGTGATCGGCACGACCGACACCCCGTGGGAGCAGGAGCTCCAGCACCCCGTCGCGACGGCGGCCGACATCGACTACGTGCTCGAGCACGCGAACGCCGTGCTCGCCCACCCCCTGACGCGCGACGACATCATCGGCACGTGGGCGGGCCTGCGACCGCTGCTCCAGCCGGGCACCAAGGAGGGCACCAGCTCCGCGAAGGTCTCGCGCGAGCACACGGTGGCCTCCCCGACCCCGGGCCTCACGGTGATCGCCGGCGGCAAGCTCACCACCTACCGCGTCATGGCGAAGGACGCGGTGGACTTCGCGATCGGCCAGCGCGCGAGCGCCCTGCCGTCGATCACCCACAAGATCCCGCTGCTCGGCGCCGTCGGCCTCGACGCCGTGCGCCGCCAGGCGCGGCCCTGGGCGTCCCGGTACGGCTGGACCCCCGCCATGGTGGACCACCTCCTGCACCGGTACGGGTCGAACCTGCGCGAGCTCGTCGAGCTGTGCGAGGCGCAGCCGGACCTCGCCCGCCCGCTGGAGCACGCGCCGGCCTACCTGCGCGCGGAGATCGCGTACGGCGTCTCGCACGAGGGTGCGCTGCACCTCGAGGACCTGCTGCTGCACCGGACCCGCCTCAACTACGAGGTGCCCGACCGCGGCCTCGCCGCGCTGCCCGAGATCGCCGCCGTCGCCGGCGAGATCCTCGGGTGGGACGACGCGACGCGCGACGCCGAGATCGCGAGCTACACCGCGCGCGCGGAGGCCGAGGCCGCCGCCGAGCAGGAGCCCGACGACGCGTCCGCCGAGCGCACCCGGCTGGAGGCACCCGACGTGTCCCCGCTCCAGCCGCTCCGCACGACCTGACAGCTGCACATCGCCGCGAGCGAGCCCCGGGGCTGCCGACCGTCGGGTCGGCCCCCGGGGCCCCGCACACCGACCCCACGGGGCGCCACGCCGACGGCGGACCGACCCGAGGACCCGGCGCTCAGGTGCGCCGGGACGGTTGAGACAGAGAAGTCCACCACGAAAGAGAGAGCACGATGGATCAACTCCTCATGAACGCCTTCTGGTCCGAGATACTCGGCACGGCGACACTGATCCTCCTCGGCGCGGGCGTCGTCGCGAACGTCGTCCTCCCGAGGACCAAGGGCTTCAACGGCGGCTGGCTCCTCATCAACTTCGGATGGGGCCTCGCGGTCTTCGCCGGCGTGTACGTGGCCTACAAGTCGGGTGCGCACCTCAACCCGGCCGTGACCATCGGCCTCTTCACCGCCCAGGAGCCGTTCTTCTCCGTGACCGGCCCCGAGGGGCTCGTGACGGCGACCATCGAGCCGACGGTCGGCAACATGTTCGTGTACTTCGGGGCCCAGATGATCGGTGCCTTCATCGGTGCCGTGCTGGCGTTCCTGGCGTACAAGAAGCACTTCGACGAGGACGCGCCCGGCGCGACCAAGCTCGCGGTGTTCTCCACCGGCCCCGAGATCCGCTCCTACGCGTGGAACTTCGTCACGGAGGTCATCGCGACGTTCGTGCTCGTGTTCTTCGTCGTGGCGTCCGGCAAGACCCCGTCCGGCCTGGGGCCGCTCGCGGTCGCGCTCATCGTGGTCGGTATCGGCGCGAGCCTCGGTGGTCCCACCGGCTACGCCATCAACCCTGCCCGTGACCTCGGTCCCCGCATCGCGCACGCGGTGCTGCCGATCCGGGGCAAGGGCTCGAGCGACTGGGCCTACGCCTGGGTCCCGGTCGCCGGTCCGCTGGTCGGCGGCGTCCTCGCCGGCCTGCTCGGGGCCGCCTGGGTCTGACCGACCCGGACGACCGGACCTCTCCCCCGCGTGACCGGGGAGCCGGGGGCCTCCCCGGTCACGCGACCCGCGCCGTCGGGCGCCGGGCACTACGCCGCAACCACACCCACACCGACGTGAAGGACTGAACGCACCATGGCCGACTACGTTCTCGCCATCGACCAGGGGACCACGAGCTCCCGGGCCATCGTCTTCAACCACTCCGGGGAGATCTACTCCACCGGGCAGCTCGAGCACGACCAGATCTTCCCGCGCGCGGGCTGGGTCGAGCACAACCCCGAGCAGATCTGGAACAACGTGCGCGAGGTCGTCGGTCTCGCCCTCACCCGAGGCAACCTCACGCACGAGGACATCGCGGCCGTCGGCATCACGAACCAGCGCGAGACGGCCGTCGTCTGGGACAAGACCACGGGCAAGCCCGTCTACAACGCCATCGTCTGGCAGGACACGCGCACCCAGAAGATCGTCGACGAGCTCGGCGGCGACGAGGGCGCCGAGAAGTACAAGTCGATCGTCGGCCTGCCGCTCGCCACCTACTTCTCCGGCCCGAAGATCAAGTGGATCCTCGACAACGTCGAGGGTGCGCGCGAGAAGGCCGAGAAGGGCGACCTGCTGTTCGGCAACACCGACACGTGGGTGCTGTGGAACATGACGGGCGGCACCGAGGGCGGCGTGCACGTCACCGACGTGACCAACGCGTCGCGCACGATGCTCATGGACCTCGACACGCTCTCCTGGCGCGAGGACATCGCCGCCGACATGGGCATCCCGCTGTCGATGCTCCCCGAGATCCGGTCGTCGTCCGAGGTCTACGGCCACGGGCGCCCGCGCGGCCTCGTCCCCGGCGTGCCGATCGCCGGCATCCTCGGCGACCAGCAGGCGGCCACGTTCGGCCAGGCGTGCTTCGAGGTCGGCCAGGCCAAGAACACGTACGGCACCGGCAACTTCCTGCTGCTCAACACGGGCACGGAGAAGGTCATGAGCAAGAACGGCCTGCTCACGACGGTCTGCTACAAGATCGGCGACGCGCCCGCGGTGTACGCGCTCGAGGGCTCGATCGCCGTGACCGGCTCGCTCGTGCAGTGGCTGCGCGACAACCTGGGCATGTTCGAGGACGCGCCCGACGTCGAGTGGCTCGCGGGCAAGGTCCAGGACAACGGCGGCGCCTACTTCGTGCCGGCGTTCTCCGGCCTGTTCGCGCCCTACTGGCGGCCCGACGCGCGCGGCGCGCTCGTCGGCCTCACGCGGTACGTCAACCGCAACCACATCGCGCGCGCCGCGCTCGAGGCGACGGCGTTCCAGAGCCGCGAGGTCGTCGACGCGATGAACGCCGACTCGGGCGTCGACCTCACCGAGCTGCGCGTCGACGGCGGCATGGTCGCCAACGAGCTCCTCATGCAGTTCCAGGCCGACCAGCTCGGCGTCGACGTCGTGCGGCCCAAGGTCGCCGAGACGACGGCGCTCGGTGCCGCGTACGCCGCGGGCATCGCCGTCGGCTTCTGGAAGGGCGAGCAGGACGTCATCGACAACTGGGCCGAGGACAAGCGCTGGAGCCCGTCGATGGAGTCCGGCGAGCGCGAGCGGCTGTACCGCAACTGGAAGAAGGCCGTGACGAAGACGATGGAGTGGGTCGACGAGGACGTGGAGCAGTAGCCCGTCCCGGGACCACCCGTCGAGGGGGTGGGGTGTGCGACGTCGCGGCGTCGGGCACCCCACCCCCTCGTCGTGCTCCCACGGGGCGAGTCGCGCGCGTCGTGCCTAGCGTCGGGAGGGTGCCGCGACCCGCGGCCCGACGACGGGAGACGACATGACCGACACGCACCACGAGCAGCCCCACGCGAGCTCCGACGAGGTCGCGAAGGTCCGTGAGCTGGTCAAGGACGAGAAGATCGCCATGCTGACCACCGTCGCGACCGACGGGAGCCTCGTCAGCCGGCCGATGGGCGTCCAGGCCGTCGACTTCGACGGCGACCTGTGGTTCTTCGCCGCCGCCGACTCGCACAAGGTGGCCGAGATCGCACGCGACTCGGCGGCGAACGCGGCCTTCTCGGGCTCGACGTCGTGGGTGTCCGTGTCCGGGCGCGCCTCGCTCGTCCGCGACCGCGACACGATCCGCGAGCTGTGGAACACGGTCGCCGACGCCTGGTTCCCCGACGGCCCGGACACGCCCGGGGTGGTCCTCATCCGGCTGCACGCCGACTCCGCGGAGTACTGGGACTCCCCCGGCGGCCGCGTCGCGACGCTCTTCAGCCTGGTCAAGGCGAAGGTCACCGGGTCGCGCTACGACGGCGGGGAGAACGAGACCGTCGAGCTGTGACGCGTGCCGTCGGACGCCGCGGGGCCCGCGGGCCCCGCGGCTAGGGTGGCCGGGTGAGCGTCACCCGCGAGACCACGTACACCCTGCCCGGCATCCACGTCACCGACCGCGAGCTCGAGGTGCCGCTCGTCTGGGACGACGACGCGGACCCGCGCCGCCTCACGCTGTTCGTGCGCGAGCTCGTCGACCCGGTGCGGCGCCACGACGACCTCCCGCTGCTCGTGTTCCTCCAGGGCGGCCCGGGCGGCAAGGGGCCCCGGCCGACCGGGCCGGACGGCTGGGTCGGCACCGCGCTCGCGACGCACCGGGTGGTGCTGCTCGACCAGCGCGGCACGGGCCGGTCCTCGGCGGTGCGGGGGGCGGCGCTCGCCGCGCGCGGCCCGGGCGCCGTCCAGGCCGAGTACCTCTCCCGCTTCCGGGCGGACGCGATCGTCGCCGACGCCGAGCACGTGCGGCGGACGGTGTACGGCGGCCGGAGGTGGACGTCGCTCGGCCAGTCCTACGGCGGCTTCCTCACGATGACCTACCTGTCGCGGGCGCCCGACGCGCTCGCGGCCTGCTACGTGACGGGTGGCCTGCCCGGCCTGACGGCCGACGCGCGCGAGGTCTACCGCCGCACGCAGCCGCGCGTCGTCGCGAAGAACGCCGCCTACCGCGAGCGCTACCCGGACGACGCGGCCCGCCTCGCGCGCGTCGCGGACCTCCTCACGGCCGACGACGTGCGGCTGCCCGACGGCGACCGGCTCACCGTGCGCCGGCTCCAGTCGCTCGGCACGGACCTCGGCATGAAGCCGGGCCCGGAGCGCATCCACTGGCTCGTGGACGAGGCGTTCGACCCCGACGCGCCGGACACCTTGACGGACACGTTCCTCGCGGACGTCGCGGCCGCGACGTCGTTCCGCACCAACCCCCTGTACGCCGTGCTCCACGAGTCGATCTACGCGCAGTCGGGCGACGGCCCGACGGCCTGGGCCGCCGAGTCCGTCCGGGCGCAGGACCCGGCCTTCGACCCGTCGGCCCGGCCGCTGCTCCTCACCGGCGAGATGATCTACCCCTGGATGTTCGAGGAGGTCGCCGCGCTCCGGCCGTTCCGCGCGGCGGCGGAGGCGCTCGCCGCGCGGGAGGACTGGCCCGACCTGTACGACCTCGACGTCCTCGCACGCAACGAGGTGCCGGTCGAGGCGGCGGTGTACTTCGACGACATGTTCGTGGACGCCGGGCTCTCGCTCGAGACGGCCGGGCGCGTGGGGAACGTCCGCACGTGGGTGACGAACGAGCTCGAGCACGACGGCCTGCGCACGGGCGACGTGCTCGCGCGCCTCGTCGAGCGGCTCGCCGCCCGCGGCGGCCCGCGCGCCTGACGGGGTGGCGCGTCAGGCCGTCTGGTCGCGGCGCGCGCGCAGCACCCACGCCCCGGACACCAGCGCCCCGCCCAGCAGCAGCGTGAGCAGGTCGAACCCGGTGTCGCCGCGCGGCGGGGCCGGTGGGACCGCGACGGGCGCGCCGCCCGCGGCCACGACGACGGCGCCGGACGGGTCCGCCGTGCCGACCACCGGCTGCAGGTCGAGCGCGGGCCCGTCCGGCGTCGTCGGCCCGGACGCGCTCGGGGTCTCGGCGGGCGCCGGGTCCGGGGCGGTCGGAGCCGGCGACGCGGGCGGGGCGGAGGGCGTCTCGGGGACGGCAGGCCCGTCGAGCGTGAGCTCCCAGGACGTCTCGCCGACGAGGACGTAGCCGTCGAGCGCGCGCGCCGTCACGGTCACCGTGCCCCGGGCGGGATGGCGGCCCGGGGCGAGGACCCGCTCGTCGAGGAGGTGCTCCACGCCGTCGGCACGCGGCACCTCGACCTCGGCCGCCGCGCCCGGGCGCGCGGCGACGACCACGGGGGCCGGTGCGCGGACCTCGGTGAGACCGGAGAACACGAGCTCGACGGCGCGCGACCCGTCCGACCCCGGCAGCACCGGCTCCGCCGCGCCCACCGCCGCGAGCCGCAGGCCCGCGACCGGGGAGAGCGTCAGGACGACGCGCGCCACGTGGTCGACGTACCCCTCGACGGCGTGCGTGCTGCCGGGCGGGAGCACCGCGCCGGTCGCGTCGCGGACGACGAGGCCCTCGGTGTCGGGCACGGTGTACGTGTCCGCCTCGCCCGGGCCGTCCTGCACGTCGGGGAGCACCGCCGTGACGACGGGGAGCAGCTCGGTGACCGCCTCGCCGACGGTCTGCCCGTCCGGGAGCTGCAGCACGTGGCCGTCCTCGGCCGTCGCCGTCGCCCGCAGGACGCCACCGTCCCGCGGCGCCTCGACGGTCCGGTACCCGTACACGACGACCACGGTGCACGCCACCGGCTCGCCGCCCAGGGACCAGCGCGCGCCCTCGACCACCGGCACGAGGTAGACCGCGCCCTCGGCGTCCGCGCGGACGAGGACCGGCGGCAGCACGACCACGCGGGGCGCGGGCTCGTCGTCGGGCACGGCGGGGTCCGGGCCGGGTGGCGGCTCGCTCTCGTCCGGAGCCGCCGGGCCGGGACCGGGGCCGGAGGGCAACGCGCCCGCCTCCGAAGTGGGCGGGCCCTCCTCGGGAGGCTCCGGACCGTCCGGCACGGGAGCGACCGACGCGCCGTCCGGGGCCGCGCCGTCGTCCGGCGCCTCGTCCGCTCCGTGGCCCGGGCCTTCGTCCGCGTCGAGGACCAGGTCCTGGTCCGCACCCGCCCCCGGGACCGCGTCCGTGGCGCCGACGTCGGTCCGGCCGCTGCTCTCCAGGACCCGCACGAACGTCTCCCCCGCCACGGGCACGACCTCCGGACCGGTCGCGGTGCGCGTGACCGGCGCGGCGTGGGCCGTGGCGGTCGTGCCGACCAGGACGGCGCTCACTAGCACCGCGGCGAGCGTGGTCCTCGGGCGAGCCCGGTGCGCGGACATGGGCGTGCGGCTCCTCTCCGGTCGCGTCCGCTTCTGGACGCGCCCGAGGCCCCTATGCACGAGGCGGGCCGCGCTGTCCGCATCGTCCTCGCGCGTCCCGTTTCGTCCGGGCCGGCGGGGCCCGGGACGAACCGGTTCGAGCGCTTCACCCGGCTTCCCCGAGAACCGGCGCACCTCCTCGCCTAGGGTGAGAGCGGATCACGGCGCGGTGCCGGCTCTGGGGGGCGGAGCCGTGGCCGGACGCGGTTCGCCGCCCGTCCGCCCGCCCGCCCGTGGAGCGGGGGAAGCACGGAGGGCAGCATGTCGGTGACGGACACGACGACGTTCCGTCTGTACGGGGCGCCGCGCCCGCCGCACACCGAGCTCGTCCGCGAGCGCCTGCTCGACCGGCTCGAGGTCGACGCGG
Organism: Sphaerisporangium cinnabarinum; assembly: GCA_003052455.1. Classification (GTDB taxonomy): domain Bacteria; phylum Actinomycetota; class Actinomycetes; order Actinomycetales; family Cellulomonadaceae; genus Cellulosimicrobium; species Cellulosimicrobium cinnabarinum. The sequence continues at coordinate 11,212 of QAPD01000037.1, forward strand.
CGCTCCGCGTCGTCCGGGGCCCCGCGGGGGCAGGCAAGACCTCTCTCCTCGCCGAGTGGTCCCGACGCCGGGCCACGCCGGGCCTCTGGCTGTCCGTCATCCCGGAGATGACGCGCACGGACCTCTGGCGCGCGGTCGCGCGACGCGCCGCGCGGGCCGGGCTCGAGGCGTTCGAGGCGGCGCTGGGGACCGCGGAGCTCACCGCCGAGGACGTGCCCGACCGGCTGGCCGACGCGTTCCTCGCCGTCCCCGGCGAGGTCGTGGTCGTCATCGACGACTACCAGGACGTCGCGGACGCCGCGGTCCACGACGACGTGCTCGCACTCCTGCGCCTGTGCCCGCACCTCTCCGTCGCCGTGGCCACGAGCACGGTCTCCCCGTTGGAGGCCGCCTCGATCGGGCTCGAGCTGGACCGGACGGTCATCACGGCCGACCAGCTGCCGCTGACCCAGGACGAGACGGCGCGCATGCTGCGCCAGGCCGGCGTGGACCTCGACCCCGCGGAGGCACACGTCCTCACCGGGGGGCAGCCGCTGTACCTGCGCGTCGCGATGCTCGCCGCGGAGATGGCCGGGTCGCACGGGACCCCGGCACACGTCCAGGTCGCCGACGAGCTGCTGCGGGCCGCCCTCGAGAAGCAGCTCGAGGGCGCCGAGCGCCCTCGGCTCGAGCAGGTCCTGCGGCGGTGCGCGGTCGCGGACGTCCTCACCGCCGACCTCGCCGTGGCGCTGACCCGGGAGCCCGCCGCGCCGCAGCTGCTGTGGATGCTCGAGGAGCGCGGGCTCGGCGCGTGGGAGCGACGCCCCGCAGGCCGCGTGTTCGTCCTGTTCCCCGTGGTGCGCACGTTCGTGGCCGAGCGCGTCCGCGAGGAGCACCCGGACGAGTGGGGGCGCGCCGAGCTCGCGGCCGCGCGCTGGTACCTGACGAACGGCTATCCCGTCGAGGCGGTGCGGCACGCGGTCGGCGCGGGCGACCTCGCGCTCGCCTCCTCGGCCGTCTCGCGGCACTGGGGCGAGCTGCTCGAGCCGCAGGCGCTGGTCCGCCTCGACGTCCTCAAGAGCCTCCCGCAGTCCGAGCTCCGGCGGTGGCCGCTGCTCGCCGGGGCGCTCGCGATCCATCACGACAGCGTCCCCGGGGAGCGCGCCGAGGCGATCGAGATGTACCACCTGACGCTGGCCGCCCTGCGTCCCCGGGCGAGGACGGCCTCGACGGCGGAGCGCGTCGTGCTGGACGTGCTGGAGAGCGTCGCGCTGCGCTCCACGAACGCGACGCAGCGCGCCCTCGACCCGGCGCGCCGGGCACGTCGGACGCTGGACGAGCTGGGCGTGGACGAGCGCCGGGAGCTCGTCCGCGAGCTCCCCCGGCTCCGGGCCGAGGTCGCGATGTCGTTCGCGCGGGCGGGCGCGGACGACGAGGCGCTCGCCACGCTCGAGGACCTCGGCGGCTCCCCCGCCGTGGACCCGCGCGCGCTCTACGGCCTGTCGCTGCGCGCGCTCGTGCTCGCGGTCCGCGGCGACCTGCCGGAGGCCGTGCGCGACCTCGAGGTCATCGAGGCGTCGCCCCACGCCGAGGTCCGCGCGGGGCGCGACGACCACCTGTACCGCGTCGCGCGCGCGATCGTGTGCCTCGAGCGCTTCGACACGCGCGGCGCCCAGGCCCACCTCGACGTCCTGCGCCCGCACCTCGCGACGCTCGAGACCCGCCCGGTCGTCGCCACGGTGCAGGCCTACGTCGACCTGGTGTCGTTCGAGCCGGCCCTCGGCATCGAGCGGCTCCGCCGCTACATCGAGTCCGAGCGCGGGCGCCGGCGCATCTCCGCGCGCGACATCGACCACCTCGACTACGTCAGCGGGCTGCTCGGGCTCGCGCGCGGCCAGGTCGGCGCGGTGCACTCGTGGCTCAAGGTCGCCCCGGCGACGTCGTCGCTCACCTGGCTGCTGCGGGCCCACGTGGCCCTCCTCACCGGCCGGTGGAGCACCGCACGGGACGTGCTCGTCGCGCGCACGCCGCCGCGGACGGCCGCACCCCGCCTGCGGGCCGCGCACGCCGTCCTGCTCGCCGCCGCCCTGACGCACGCCGAGGAGGAGACGCAGGCGCGCGACGCCCTGGACAAGCTCGCCGGCGTCGCCGAGGACCGGCGGCTGCGGTTCGCGCTCGCGCTCCCCGCCCGGCACGACCTCCTCGCGCTCGCCGAGCTGGCGGCACGGAGCAAGGACCAGACGGCGCAGCGCCTCATCGGGGACGCGGAACCCGTCCCGGAGCTCTTCGCCGCGACGGCCGACCTCCCGCAGCCCTTGTCCGACCGGGAGGTCGTCGTCCTCGACACCCTCATGCGGCACGCGACCGCGGTCGACATCTCCCGGAGCCTCACCGTGTCCGTGAACACGGTCAAGAGCCAGCTCCGCTCGATCTACCGGAAGCTCGGCGTGCGCCGGCGCGAGGACGCCCTCGCGCGCGGGATCGAGCTGGGGCTCCTCCCCGCCCACCGTCCGCTGCCCGCGAGCGGCACGGACGGGGCCTGAGGCCCGGGCCGGTCAGACGAGGTCGTCGACGATCTTGGCCGACGCGCGCATCTCGGCGCGGGCGAGGTCGTCGTCGATCTCGCGACCCGCCGCGATGAGCGCCGCGCGCGGCAGCCACGAGAAGACGACGAGGACGGGGTAGCTGTCCTCGCCCACGTACACGCGGCGACGCCAGGCGGCCCACGCCACGGCGCGCGTGAGCACGCGCACGGGGTCGTCGAGCTCGTTCGCCGCGTGCGCGGCGTTCTCCCACCCGTGCTGCGCCTCGCTCATGACGCGCGCGCCGCCGTGCCCGAGCGGCCGGGCGAGCGCCGCGAGGCCGATGTCCTCGGCGATCACGACGGCCTCCGACGGGACCAGGTCCAGGCCGTCCCGGTACGTACCGAACGTCGCGGGGTCCAGGTGACGCCACGGGTCGTCGTCGGGCAACGAGTCCAGGAGGTCGGTGAGGGCGCCGGCGAGGAGCGTCACGGCGCGCAGCGGGTGCGCCTTCGCCTGGGCGCGCATCGCGGCCATGGTCGCGAGCCGGTCGTCGGGGTCGATGAGCGGCTCCACGAGGCCCACGGCCCAGATGGCCCACGTCGTGTCGTCCCACGGCGCGCCGGCGCCGTCCTCCTCCGGGGTCACCGCGACACCACCCCGCCCGGGGCGTCGGCGGCCCGGCACGGCGACGCCGTCGAAGCGCAGGACGCTGCGTGCACCCGGTCCACCTCCTGATCTCGTCCTGCCCTGTCCGTCCGGCGAGCCCGTCGCCGAGGACAGCATCCCACCGAGGCGACGTCCGCGAAACACCCGCGGCGGGCGAAGCGTGCGGAGATCACCCGCTGCCCGGGGTGCCCGAGGGTGAAGTCCGGTGTGAAAGACGGTGTCCGGCGCGCCAGGAGCCCCTCCGGGTCCGCATGCTTGGACCGTGACCGACCGGACCCTGCTCGACCCGCGCTCGCACCGGGCGCGCGACGCGCGTCCCGTGCGCGCCGTCGACGAGGGCCCGCAGGACGACGACGACCCCGGAGCGCTCCGGGACGAGGTCGCCCGCGTCGTCGCGATCGAGGACGACGCCCGGTACCGCGCCGAGGTCTCGTCCCTCCTCGCCGCCCACGCGACGCAGTGGCGCCGGATCGCGGCGCGCCTGTGCCGCACCAACTCGGTGCCCGCGGCGCAGCACCTCGACGACGTCGCGGCGATCGTCGTGGAGACCGCCTGGGAGATGCTCGAGCGCTCCCGGCGCGACCCCGCGTACCTGCGCAGCATGCGCTCGTTCCTCGCGATCGTCGTCTACACGGCTCGCCCGCGCGTGCGCTCGTTCCTCGACCACGCGACCGCCCCGGCGTCGGGCATGGTGGCCGCGCAGCGTCGGCGCCGCGAGCTCGCGCGCACCCGCTCGGAGCTCGCCGCGCTGCGCGGCGCGGCCCCCTCGGTCGAGGAGGCCGTGCGCGCCACCAACGAGCGCCTCGGCGCCCACCGGGCCGACGTCGTCCGGCAGGGCATGGTCGTGACGGAGGCGGACGAGCTCGTGCTGCGCGGCGCGCTGTCGTTCGACGAGGCCCTCGACTCCGCGCGCACGACCGACGCGCACGCGGACTGCGTGCTGCACGCGGTCGAGGTCCCGGCGCTCGTCCGGTCCGTGGTCGACGCGGCGCACGCGCAGGACCCGGTCCGCGGACGCGTCGCGGCGCTCTGGATGTCCGAGGCGTACGGGGGCGGCGGACCGCTCCCGGGTCATGACACGGTCGTGTGGATCGCCCGGACCCTGGGACTCCCCCGCCACCGGACCGTCGACCACATCGAGCGGGTCCGGGAGCTGGCGGCGCGGCACCTGCGGGACGTCGGCATCGTCCTCGACGCCGTGGAGACCGGGTGAGCGCGCACGTCGCTCCACGACCCGCACCTGCCGGGGGGCCCGCGGCGCAGCGCCGCGGCGAGCAGGAGAACCGCACCGTGGCGAGCACGGGGACCAGGGGGCGGCCGCAGGGCGGGCGCAGGAGCACAGGGGGCAGCAGGACATGTCTGACGCGGGACCCGGGCCTCGACGCTCGGTCGTCGAGGATGCGCTCGTCGTCGCTGCGACGGTGCCGGAGAGCGAGCACGATCGTGCGGTGGCGGGCCTCGTCGCCGCGCACGCCGTCGGGCTCGCGCGCGACGCCCGGCGGCACGTGCGGGCCTCGGGCGTCACGGGGACGGACCGGGCCGCCGCGCTGCGCGCGGTGACCGACGCGCAGCGCGCCGTCCTGGACGACCTCGTCACCGGTCGCCGCCCGCTCGACGGCCGCGCCTGGGCACCCACCGTGCGCTTCGAGGCCGTCCGCGCCGTGCGCGCGCTGGCGGCGGACGGCACCGTCGTCGTGCCGCCGTACCGCCACCGCCTCGCGGCCGACCGCGTCGCCCTGCTCGTGCTCCGTGAGTCCGCCGCCGTCGTCGACCTCGCTGCGCCCCGAGAGGTCGTCCGCACGGGGGCCGTCGTGGCGGGGATCCCGGCCGCACCGCACGCGGTCGGAGACGCCACCGCCCTGTGCGCGCTCCCGGCCGCCCGGCCGGCGCCGGCGGTCGTACCGGCGCGCTCCCCCGCCCGCCGGGGACGCCGTGCGCTCGTGGCGCGGGGACGCGCGCGCTCCACCGTCCAGGGTCGTTCCGTGCGCTGGGGTGCCGCCGCCGTGCTCTCCGCGGCGACGCTCGTCTTCGGGGTCGCGGTCGCGCCCGCGGCGGACGAGGTCGGTCCCGGCCCCGGCGTCTCGGCACGCCCCGAGCAGGTGCTCCTGGGCACGGCCCCGGGGACCGGCTCGACCGGGTGGGCACCGCTCGACGGTGCCGGCGCCGCGGCCGTCCGCCTCGACCTGTCCGCCCCGGTGCTGACGGGCCTGGCGCCGTCGACCGCGCCCGCCGTCGAGCTCGTCGACGAGCCGGCCGACGAGTCGGTCGACGAGTCCGTCGGCACGGGGGTGGTGGGGGACGCCGCCGACGAGCCCGTCGACGCGCCGCTGCCGGTGGTCGTGCCGGCCGCGCCGGGACCGGCCGACCGCGAGACGACCCCGCCGGCTCCCGCACCGGCCCCGGCCCCGGCACCGCCACCTGCTCCTGCGGCCGCACCGAAGCCCACGCCGGCCGCGCCGACGCCGTCGTCGAAGCCCACGCCGAAGCCGGCGCCGGCCACTCGCCCCGCACCGACGCCCGTGCCCGCGCGACCGGCGCCGCCGGTCACGCGCCCGGCGCCGCCGAAGCCCGACCGCCCCGCGCCGCGGCCGGACGACGCACGCGGCTCGTCCCGGCCGGGGACGGCGAAGCCGCAGCCCCAGACCCACGACGACCGGCGCACCGACAAGGACGCGGGCCGGCAGGACCGGGGCCACGGCGGCGGGCGCGGGGGCCGCGGGTAGCGCTCGACGGCAGACCTCCAGGCAGCACGAGCCCTCCCGACGGTCCACGCGCTCTCGTCGGCGACGGGGGCCGCCGCGTCCCCGTGCGGCGGCGTCAGGGCCGCGCGTCGAGCCCCAGCAGCGCGCGGGCGCGCGCCTCGCCGCCGGGCGCGACGAGGGCGGCGGCGCGGTTGTCCGCGGCGACCTGGTCGACGATCTCGGCACGGTGGACCCGCACCTCGCGGGGCGCGTCGATCCCGACGCGCACCCCGTCACGGCCCACCGACACGACCGTGACCACGACGTCGTCGCCGACGAGGATCCGTTCTCCCACCTTGCGTCCCAGCACCAGCATCGCCACGTCCTCCTGACGTCCCGCGTGTCATCCTGACCGTTCGGGAGACCTATGCGGGCGCGGCCCGGGTCAGCCTGCGTGCCGGAGCTCGGGGAGCCCGAGCGCGAGGACGGAGTCCGGGGTCGTCGTCAGCCCGCGTCCGACCACGACCATGGCGCGGACCAGCACGAGGCGCTGCACCTCGGCGACCCAGCGCTCGGTGTCGGCGGGCTTGCGCGAGGCGTCGACCACGACCGCGACCTGCTCGGCGCCCAGCTCGTCGAGGACCCGTGCCGCACCGACCGTGTCCACGCGCACCCCGACGGCCACGACCGTGGCGCGGGCCGCGCGGACCCCGCGGGCGCGGGCCTCGGTCGCCGCGCGGCGGTCGTCGACGCGCACCGTGTCACCGTCCGTCGCCGCGCCCGCGCAGGCCGTGAGCAGGCCCTCCCGCTGCGCCATCGCACGGGCCGCCGGGACGACGTCCGCGGCCAGCCCGACGAGCGCCACGAGGTCCCCCGGCGCCGCGCGCAGCACCGGCGCCGCAGGTGGCGGCGAGGCGGGGACGGGCGCGGTCGGCGGCTCCGCCGTCTCGGCCACGAGCTCGTCGAGCAGGGCCGCGAAGTCGTCGCCCCGGGTCGAGACCTCGACCGCGGCCGTCGGCGCCGGGCGCAGCGCGTCCCCCTCGTCGGCGTCGTCGAGCAGCGCCGCGATGCCCGCGCGGCGGGCCGCGGGGAACCGGACCGGCCCGACGGCGGTCCGGGGCGGCGCGTCGCTCACCTCGACCACCGCCTCGTAGTGCTGTCGCCCGAAGAGGCCCTTGAAGCCGCCCGTGATGACCCGCTCGGCGGAGACGATCCGCGCGTCCGGGCCGTGCAGCCGCCGTGCCTGCGCGAGCACGGCGTCGAGGGACTCACCCTCGAGCCGCAATCGCCGGGGCATCGTTCACCACCCCGACCGTCTCGATGAGCGCGTTGCCCGCCGTCACCTCGGTGTACGACAGCACGGCGAGGTCGGGCACCTGCGTCGCGACGAGGCGCCGGACCGCCGACCGCAGCGACGGCGCGCACACGAGGACGACGTCCTCGCCGGTGGCCCGGGCCGCCTGCACGCGCTCGCCCACGGACGACCGGAACGCGTCGAGGCGCGCCGGGTCCACGACGATCGCCGTGCCCTGCTCGCCGCCGGGCTGGCGGCCCGCGAGCATCGCCTGCTCGAGGGCGGGGGCGATCGTCACGACCCGGATCGTGCCGGCGACCGTGTGCCGGGCCGGGATCGCGGGGCCGAGCGCGGCGCGTGCCGCCTCGACGAGGTGCTCGGGGTCGGTCGAGCGCTTCGCCGCGAGCGCGAGCGCCTCGTAGATCCGGGGCAGGTCGTTGACGGCGACCTGCTCCTCGAGCAGGCCCTGCAGGACACGCTGGACCTCCGCGAGCGACAGCAGGGCCGGCGTGAGCTCGTCGACGGCCGACGGGTTGGTCCGCTTGACCTCGTCGGTGAGCACGCGCACGTCCTCGCGGGACAGCAGCCGTGCCGCGTTCGCGGCGATGAGGGCCGACAGGTGGGTGACGAGCACGGAGACCCGGTCGATGACCGTCGCGCCGGCCATCTCGGCGCTGTGCCGCATCTCCACCGGGACCCACTTGCCGTCCATGCCGAACACCGGGTCGACGGTCGCCAGCCCGGGCAGCGCGGCGAGGTCGTCGCCGAGCGCGAGGACCTTGCCGGCCGGCGCCTGGCCGCGACCGGCCTCGACGCCGGCGATCCGCACCGCGTAGGTCGACGCCGGGAGCTCGATCGAGTCGCGCGTGCGGACGGGCGGCACGACGACCCCGAGGTCCGTCGCGATCTTGCGTCGCAGGGCGCGGACCCGTCCGAGCAGGTCGTCGTGCGCGCCGGTGACCAGGTCGACGAGGTCGGGCGCGAGGAGGATCTCGAGCGCGTGCACGCGCATCTGCTCGAGGAGGTCCTCCGTGCCGTCGCTGCGCGTGCTCTCCTTCTCGATCTGCTCGGCCGCGGCGCGCGCGACCTCGGCACGCCGCTGGCGGGCCTTGATCTGCTGGGACGCGACGATCAGGCCGACCCCGAGCACGAGGAACGGCAGCTTGGGCATGCCCTCGATGAGCGCCATGGCGAACGCCGCGACGCCCGCGATGGCGAGCGCCTGCCGGGACTGGACGAGCTGGCTCGACGCCTGCGAGCCGACGTCGCCCTCGCCCGAGTTCGAGCGCGTGACGATCATGCCCGTGGCGACCGCCATGAGCAGCGCGGGGACCTGGGTGACCAGCCCGTCGCCCACCGTGAGGATGGAGTACGTGTCGACGGCCTCCATGGCCGGCATGCCGTGCATGACCAAGCCGATCACGATGCCGCCGAGCAGGTTGATGAGCGTGATGACGATGCCCGCGATGGCGTCGCCCTTGACGAACTTCGACGCGCCGTCCATCGCCCCGTAGAAGTCCGACTCCGCGGAGATCTCGGCGCGGCGGGCCCGCGCGTCCTGCTCGCTGATGAGCCCCGCGTTGAGGTCCGCGTCGATCGCCATCTGCTTGCCGGGCATCGCGTCGAGCGTGAACCGCGCCCCGACCTCGGCCACGCGCTCGGCGCCCTTGGTGATCACGAGGAACTGGATGACGACGAGGATGAGGAACACGACCATGCCGATGACGAGGTTCCCGTCGACGACGATGTGGCCGAACGCGCCGATGACCTCGCCCGCGTAGCCGTCGCCGAGCACGAGCCGCGTCGAGGCGACGTTGAGGCCCAGGCGGAACAGCGTCGCGACGAGCAGCAGCGACGGGAACACCGAGAAGTCGAGCGGCTTCTTGACGAACATCGACGTCAGGAGGATCACGAGCGACAGCAGGATGTTGACGATGATGAGCACGTCGAGCAGCGCCGCGGGGATCGGCACGACGAGCAGCAGGACGATGCCGACGACGCCGAGCGGTACGGCGATCATGGCGAGGGATCGGTTCTTCACGCGGAACGCTGGTCCTTCCGGGTCCGGGGCGTCGGCGGCTGCTGACGCGAGGTCCTATGCAGGTCGCGGACGCCGCAGCGCGCGCCGACGGGTGGGCCGGGGCGGGTCATGCGGCCTGCGCGTCGTCGGCGGCGGGCCACTCGCCCGGCGCGATCGCCGGGCGGGCCATGCGGTGCGGGACCGACGAGGCCGCCGCGCCGTGGCGCGTGAGCGCCATGACGAACGCGAGGACCCGCGCGACGGCCATGTAGAGCTCGACGGGGACCTCCTGCCCGACGTCGCACGCCCGGTGCAGGGCGCGCGCGAGCGGGACGTCGCGCACCATCGGCACCCGCGACTCCTCGGCCTTCTCACGGATGCGGGCGGCGACGTGGTCGGCGCCCTTCGCGACGACGCGCGGCGCGGAGCGCCCGGGCTCGTACCGCAGCGCGACGGCGACGTGGGTCGGGTTGACGACGACGACGTCCGCGTCGGCCACGGCGGCGATCATGCGGTTGCGCGTCATCGAGCGCGCCATCGACCGGCGCTGCGACTTCACGAGCGGGTCGCCGTCGGTGCTCTTGTTCTCGTCCTTGAGCTCCTTCTTGGTCATGCGCGTCTTCTTGCGGTTGCGCCGGGCCACGACGAGCAGGTCGAACAGCGCGAGGGTGAGGCCCGCCGCCGTCGCCCAGACCAGGAGCGAGCGCACGCCGGAGCCCGCCGCCTCGAGCAGCGACGCGATCGGCAGGCCGCCCGCGGCCAGGAGGACCGGCATGAGCGACTGGACGACCGCGTAGAGCACGACGCCGACGACCGTCGTCTTGAGCAGGGCCTTGGCGCCGTTCCACAGCGCCTGCGCGCCGAACATCCGCTTGAGCCCGCTCATCGGGTTGAACTGGTCGGCCTCCGGGCGCAGCCGCTTCAGGTGCAGGCCGCCCTGCGCGACCGACGCGAGCAGCACGGCGACGGCGATCGCCCCGAGGAGCGGCAGCATGGTCGGCACGACGGTGCCGAGCGCGTCCTGCGCGAGCTCGAGCGCGACCGCGGGCTCGGGGTTCTCGATCACGGTGCGCAGCGACAGCACCTGGTCGGTCGCGGCCCGCGCCGCGCCGCTCACGGTCAGCGGGATCACCGCGCCGGCGATCCCGACCCCGACCCACGCCGTGAGGTCCTGCGACTTGCCGAGCTGGCCCTTGGACCGGACCTCCTTCATCTTCCGGTCGGAGGCCTGCTCGGTCTTCTCCTCGGTGGAGTCGGCCATCAGCCCACCCCGCCCATGCGTTCCACGGCCTCGGCCGTGAGCACCGAGACCACGTGCGGCAGCGCCACGAGCACGGTCCCGACGAGCGCGAGCGTGAGGAAGATCTTCAGCGGGAAGCCCATCGCGAACGCGTTGAGCGCGGGGGCGACCCGGTTGACGAGGCCCAGCCCGGCGTCGGCCAGGAAGAGCACGACGACGATGGGCCCGGCGATCTGCAGCCCCGCCACGAACGAGCCGGTGAGGGCCTCGACGAACGACGCCGCGGGGACGCCGGCCAGGCCGCCCACCGGGACGGCGTCGTACGAGCGGGCGAGGCCGAGCACGACCAGCTGGTACGCGTCGGACGCGAACATGAGCACGACCGCGAGGAGCGCGAAGAGGCGCGTGAACTGCGACCCGTTGACGTTCGTCTGGGGGTCGTACGCCATGCCGAGCGAGAACCCGCCGAACAGGTCGAGGTGGGCGCCCGCGGCGGTGATCGCCGAGAAGACGACCATGACGAGGGTCCCGAGCATCGCCCCCGTGACCGCCTCGGCGACGAGGTGGCCGAGGAACGTCGCGGTGCCGGTCGCCTCGTACCCGGGGGCGGCGCGCCCCGAGACGACGAGCCCGAGCGAGACGGCGAGGATCGCGCGCACCTGCCGCGGGATGGCGTGGTGCGAGAACGGCGGCGCGATGGTCATGAATGCGGCCATGCGCACGCCCGCGAGCATCGTCGCCTGGAGCCAGGCGAGGTCGATCTCGAGCTCCACGGGACGTCAGCCCCCGTTCAGCAGCGACGGGATGAGGTCGAACATCTCGTGCGTGAAGGTCACCATCTCGCCGATCATCCAGTTGCCGCACACGACGAGCGCGACGGCGACCGCGAGCGCCTTGGGGACGAACGAGAGCGTGATCTCCTGGATCTGCGTGACGGACTGCACGATCGAGATGGCGAGCCCCACGACGAGCGACGTGACGAGCACGGGGGCCGCGAGCTTGGCGGCGAGGACGAGCGCCTGCGTGGCGACGTCGAGGACGGCGGCGGTCTCCACGGTCAACCCATCCCGTACGAGCCGATGAGCGACGTCGTGATGAGACCCCACCCGTCGACGAGGACGAAGAGCAGCAGCTTGAACGGCAGCGAGATCATCGTGGGCGGCAGCATCATCATGCCCATGCTCATGAGGGCCGCGGCGACGACGAGGTCGATGACGAGGAACGGCACGAAGACGACGAACCCGATGATGAACGCGGCGCGGAGCTCCGAGATGACGAACGCGGGGACGAGCGTCGTGAGGGGGACGTCGACGGGGGTCGCCGGGTTCTCGAGGTCGGCGGCGCGCGTCATGAGCGCGAGGTCCTCCTCGCGCGTGTGGGCGAGCATGAACTCGCGCAGCGGCACGGCGCCCGCGTCGAGCGCCTGGCTGAAGGTCGTGGTGCCGTCGAGGTAGGGCTGCACCGCGGCGTCGTTGATCTCGCCGAACACCGGCCACATGACGAACAGCGAGAGGAACAGCGCGAGCCCGGCGAGGACCATGTTGGGCGGCACCGTGGCGGTGCCCAGCGCGTTCCGGGTCAGTGCGAGGACGACGAAGATCTTGGTGAACGACGTCATCATGAGCAGCAGCGTCGGCGCGAGCGACAGCAGCGTGATGCCGACCAGCGTGACGAGGGACGACGACGGCTCGCCGTTCGGCCCGTTGATCTCCACCGAGAGCGTCGACCCCCCGTCCTGCGGGTCGAGCGGCTGGGTGGGTGGTGCCGGGTCGGTCGGGTCGACGACCGCCGCGCCCGCGTGGGGCGCGAGCAGGACGGTCGCGACCGCCACGAGGAGCAGGACCGCCCCGACGAGCACCGCGACGCGCAGCGTGCGGCGCGACGGGAGAGCGCGTGTCACCGGGCACCTCCTCGGACGACGCGCGCGGCCTTGCGCCACGTGTCGGGCGCGAGGAACGTGCGCAGGGCGCTCGTCGGCGCGGGGTGCGGGACGACGACGGCCGTCGCGGTCCCCGCCCGGGGTCCCGGGACGTCCGGGGGCACGGTGGCGGGCGTGAGGGCGGGCACCGAGCCGGGCTCGCCGTTCCACGCCGGGGCATCCCCGTTCGCGGGCGGCTGCGCGAGCCACAGGCGGGCCGCGGTGACGGCGGCGTCGAACGAGGGCTCGGCCGAGGTCGGGGCGTCCGCGGGCGTCGCGTCCGTGGTCGGGACGACGGCGGGCGTCGCGTCCGCGGTGGTGCCGGGCGCGGGCGGGGCGACGGACGGCACCGGGGACGGGCCGTCGATGACGGTCACGGACGACTCCGTCACGCCGAGCAGGTACCGGCGGCCCCCGGCCTCGAGCAGGACCGCGGCGCTCTTCTGCGACAGCCCCTGGCGGGCGACCACGGTCAGCTGCTCGTGGCGTCCGCGCGGCGCGGAGCGCGAGGTCTTGCTCGCGACCCGGTACGAGACCCACAGGAGCCCGAGCACGACCGCCAGCGAGAAGGCGACGCGCAGCACGGTGGTGACGTCCATGCCGGTCAGTCGTCCGCGTCGAGGATCTTGGTGATGCGCACCCCGTAGTCGCCGCCGTCGACGACGACGACCTCGCCCTTGGCGATCGTGCGGCCGTTGAGCTGCACGTCCGCCGGCGCCCCGGCGGACCGGTCGAGCTCGACGACGGCGCCCGGCTCGAGGTTGAGCACGTCCCGCACCGGCATGCGCGTGCGGCCCACGATCACCGAGAGGCGCATCTCGACGTTGGAGATGCGCGCGAGCCGGGCGCCGGTCACGGCCTCGTCGGGCAGGCCCTGCAGCGCGCGGCGGGTCCGCACGACGAACCAGCCCGCCGTCGGGCCGTCGTCCGTGGCGAGCTCGAACACCACGGCCTCCGGGTCCTCGAAGAGCGCGGTCGCGTCGGCGACCCGCACCTCCCCGAGCACGCCGACGCCGGTGGTCGCCCCCGCAGCCTCCAGCGCGGGACGCAGGACGTCGGTGACGTCGAGCGCCGCCTCCTGGGAGGCGTCGGCGAGCGCGTCCTGGTCGATGAGGGCGAGCGCGAGGTCGGAGCCGGAGCTCCCCACGTACGACGCGACGACCGCCCGCGCGGCCTGCGGGCCGACGGGGGCCCCGCCGCGCAGGGCCGCACGCAGCGGGGTGCTGGTCGGGACGAGCGCGACGAGCGCGTGGGCGGCGGCGGACGCGGCCTCGACGACGGACTGCTCGACCGGGGTGGCGGTGCTCATGGGTCAGTTCTCCTCGGTGGTGACGATGCGGCAGGCGAGGCGGGAGCCGGACGAGCCGACGGCGCCGCGGGCCATGACGTGGCCGTCGACGATGACGTCGAGCGGGCGGGACTGGGTGTGCGGGACGCGCACGACGTCGCCGACCGCGAGGTCCAGCACCTCGGCCGGGGTCATGGTCGCGGCGGACAGCTCGACGGTGACGTCGACGAGGGAGCGGGCGACGTGCTGGCGCGTGCGCCGGGTCGCGTCGGCGGGGTCGTCCGCCGGGTTGGCCTCGCCGAGGTGCGGGAGGAGCGCGACCGACGGCACGGCGAGGGTGGCCCGGCACGCGCGCTCCCCGACGCGGAGGTCGAGCTCGGCGACGATCATGAGCTCGGCGGTGGGGGCGGCCTGGGCGAACTGCGAGTTGTGCTGGATCGACGAGATCCGCAGCGGGCTCTCGAGCAGCCGGCCCATCGAGTGGCGCAGGTCCCGCAGGGTCTCGGTGAGCAGCGACGTGACGAGCGTGCGCTCGACGTCGGTGAACTTGCGGTCGACCACCGGGATGGTCGGTCCGGCGCCGAGCATGTGGGCGATCCACGTGAGGGCGTCCGTGTGCGGGAACTGCAGGACGGCGCGCGGGCCGATCCCGTCGAGCTCGCACACGACGAACGTCGTCGTCACGGGCAGCTCGGCGACGTAGTCGTCGTAGGTGCGCATCGAGACCGCGGCGAGGCCGACCTGGCTGACGACCCGCACGCGGGCCGTGAGCTGCGTGCCCCACTGGCGCGCGAAGCTCTCGAACGCCATCTCGAGGATGCGGTGGTGCTCGCGGACGAGCGTGGTCGGTCGGCGGAAGTCGTAGACCTCGACCTTGCGGCTCGGGGCGGGCTGCGGGACCCGGTCGGTTGTCGTCGTGCTCACGACCGCTCCTATGCGGGCGCGCACGACGCGAGCCTGCGCGACGGCGCGCAGGCTCGACGGGCCGCGTCACTCCCCCGGAGCGGCCGCCTCTCCCGCCGTCTCGGCGGCCCGCGCGAGAGCCCGCGCGTCCGCCTCCGCGGCCGGGACGTCCGCCGCGGTGAGCTGCCCCGCGAGCACCTGCGGGATGAGCGCGCGCACGGCCTCCGGCGCGGAGGAGAGCACCATGATGTCGACGCGCCGGTTCATCGCGAGCGCCTCGGGGCTCGTGCCCTCGGCGAGGGGCCGCGCCGAGCCGAAGCCCACCGCGGCGATCCGGTGCTCGGCCAGGCCGTCCTGCTCGACGAGGTGACGGAGCACGGCCGTGGCGCGCGACGCCGAGAGCTCCCAGTTCGACGGGAAGACCGACGTCACGGTCGAGGTGTAGTCGGCGTTCCCCTCGATGCGGATCTCGTGCCCGGTCGGCGCGAGCGTCGGCCCCACGACGTCGAGCACCCCGCGCGCCTCCTGCGTGAGCTCCGCGCTCCCCGGCGAGAAGAACGTGTCCGCGGACACGAGCCGGACCGTGAGCCCGCGCTCGTCGATGTCGAACCGCACCGTGTCGGACCGCCCCTGCGCGGCGAGGTCCCGCGCCATCGTGTCGCGCAGCGCCGCGAGGTCCGACACCTCCTGGAGCGCGCGCTCGAGGTCGGTCTCGACGTCGACCGGCTCCTCCGCCGGGTTCTCGACGACCTCCTCGACGACCGCGGCGTCCTCCACGTTGCCGAAGCCCTCCGCGAGCGAGGACTTGAGCTCCTGGTACTTGCCCTGGTCGACCGAGCTGATGGCGAACAGGACGATGAACAGGCACATGAGGACGGTCACCATGTCCATGTACGACACCATCCAGCGGCCGGAGCCGCCCGTGTCGTGCCCGCCGCCGCCACCGCCCCCGCCGCCGTGGCCGCCCCTGCGTCGCCGTGCCATCAGGCGGCCTTGTCCTCGGGCAACGACCACTCGGGGACCATCGTCTTGAGCCGCTCGTCGATGACGCGGGCGCGCGAGCCCGCCTGGATCGACATGTAGCCCTCGAGGAGGACGTGGAGCCGCTCGAGCTCGAGGTCCGACAGGCGCTTGAGCTTGGCGCCGATGGGCAGCCAGATGAAGTTCGCGGAGAGGATGCCCCACAGGGTCGCGATGAACGCCGCGGCGATCATGTGCCCGAGCTTCTCGGGCTCGGACAGGTTCTCCAGCACGTGGGTCAGCGAGACGACGGTGCCGACGATGCCGATCGTGGGGGCGTAGCCGCCGATCGCGTTGAAGAAGTCGTACGCGACGGCGTCCTCGCGGGCCTTGGTCTCGATCCGCTCCTCGAGGAGGGTGCGCAGCTGCTCGGCGTCCGAGCCGTCGGCGAGCGACTGCAGCGCGCTGCGCTGGAACGGGTCGTCCGTCTTCTGGGACTCCGCCTCGAGGGCGAGCAGACCGCCCTCGTTCTGGACGATCTCCGCGGCCCGGACGACCTCCTCGATGGCCTCGGCGGGACGGGGCGCCTTGCCGGTGAACGCGCGCGGCAGCGTCTTGAAGGCCCGGACCGAGTCCTTGAGCGTCCCCGACGCGACGGCGGCGAAGATGCTCGCCCCGAAGACGAGGATGATCGGTGCCGGGAGCAGGATCGACGTGATCTGCGACCCCTCGAGGTACACCATCGCGACGAGCGAGCCGAACGCGACGAGGATGCCGATGATGGTTGCGGGGTCCATGGCCTACTTCGTCCTCGGGTCGGGCAGGGGGGCGAGGGCGACCGGGCGGTCGCCGGGGGCGGGGGCGTCGTCGGGTGCGGACCGGACGACCTCGAGCGGGGCGCGCTCGACGGCGGTGGGCAGGGAGCGCGCGAGCGCGAGCACGCGCGCCTTGTGCTCCTCGACGAGGCGGATCACGACCTCCATGGGCTCGGTGACGATGTAGCGCGAGCCGTCGATGAGCGTCACGCGCGTGTCCGGGTTGGTCTCCACGCGGGCCACCAGGTCCGCGTTGATCGCGATGCGCTCGGAGCTGAAGCGCGTGAGGACGATCACGGTTCCCCCTTCGGCTGGGACGGGTCCGGGTCAGGTGCGGACGGGATCGGGACGGAGGTGCGGGACACGAGGCGGGACGGCGCGACGCGGTGCCGGTGGCGGTGCCGGTGCGGTGCCTCCCGGTCGGCCCGGGGGCACCGCACCGCCCGCGCCCGGGTCAGCGCTTGAGGTTGACGAGCTCGGTGAGCACCTCGTCGGACGTCGTGATCACGCGCGAGTTCGCCTGGAACCCGCGCTGGGACACGATGAGGTTGGTGAACTCCTGCGAGAGGTCGACGTTCGACATCTCGAGGGCGCCCGCCGTGATCGAGCCGAGGCCCGGGTCGCCGGCGGCACCGACGAGCAGCTCGCCCGAGTACTGCGTCGCGGAGAAGAGCGAGTCGCCCGCCTTCTCGAGCCCGCCGGCGTTGGTGAACGTCGCGAGCGCGACCTGACCGAGGACCTCGGTCCGGCCGTTCGAGTAGCGGCCGACGATCGAGCCGTCGCCGGAGATCGAGTACGACGTGAGCGACCCGGCGGCCCCGCCGTCCTTGCTCGCCACGGCGACGTTCGACAGCCCCGCGTACGAGGTGAGCGCGTCGAGACCGACCGTCACCCCGCCGACGGCGAGGGACCCGCCACCGGTCAGGGCACCCCCCGTGAACGTGAGGGCCTGCGGGCCCGCGAGCGTGGCGCCGGTCGCGCCGTCGCGGGCGCTCACGGACCAGCCGCCGGCGGCGGCCGTGAAGACGAGCGAGAGCTTGCTCGCCCGGCCCGCCGCGTCGAAGACCTCGACGTCGCGCACGAGCTCCGTGCCGTCGGCGGCGTCGGAGGGCAGGTTGCCCCCGAACGTCACGCCCGTGGTCGCGCGGGGCGGGATGACGTCCCCGACGGGGATCGTGAGGTTCCCGAGCGGGCTGCTCGTGTTCACCACGCCGTCGGTGGCGGTCCAGCCCTGGACGAGGTCGCCGCTCGCGTTGACGAGGCGGCCGGCGCCGTCGAACGTGAACCCGCCGTTGCGCGTGTAGTACGCCTGGCCACCCCGCTCGACGACGAAGAACCCGTCGCCGTCGATCATGAGGTCGGTCGGGACGCCCGTGGTCTGGGCGGCGCCCTGCGTGAACTGCGTCGTGATGGCCGCCGTCGTGACGCCGAGGCCGATCTGCGCGGGGTTCGCGCCGCCGACCTGCTGGTCCGGCGCGACGCCCGCCGCGACGAGCTGGGAGAGCGTGTCCTGGAACTGGGTGCGCGACGCCTTGAAGCCCGTCGTGTTGACGTTCGCGATGTTGTTGCCCGTGACGTCCAGCATGTTCTGGTGGGCGCGCAGGCCGGAGATTCCGGTGTTGAGGGAGCGGAGCACGAGAGTCCTTTCGGGTCAGGCGGCGGAGCTGCCGTGGTCGTCGGTGGCGCCGTCCGTGGCTGCCGGGGTCCCGGTGGCATCCGTGCTGACCGAGGAGGTGACGGCGGAGACGTGGTCGAGCTCGACCGTCACCCCGCCGATCGTCACGGTGGGTACCGCGTCGTGGTACGACACCGCGGTCGCGATGCCCGTGTGCTCGACGCCGTCGGCGTCGAGGTAGGAGACCTGGTTGCCCAGGAGGTCGGCGGCCGACTGGCGCATCTGGAGCGCGAACGACTCCTCGACGAGACCGCTCATCCGGGTGAGCGCCTCCATCATGGCGAGCGACGTCGTCTGCGAGACGATCTCGCCGGTGTCCATGGAGCTGGACGGGTCCTGGTTGCGCAGCTGGGTCACGAGCAGCTCGAGGAAGAGCTCGCTGTCGTACTCCTGCTTGGGCGCGCGCGTGTTCTTCGTGGCATACATCGATGCCGGCACCGGCGCGCTCACGGGTTCGACGGGCACGGGGTTCCTCTCCTCAGACGAGGACGTCGAGGCGCCGGGCGGCGCCGTACGTCCTGCCGATCACTGTCGGCTCGGTCTCGGGCTCGGTGGCCCCTCGGTGCGGGCGGGCCGGTGCGCGGTCGTGCGCACCGGGTTCCTGCGGGTCGCGGCGCGCGCCGGAGCCGTCCGCGGTGGCACCGCGGCCGTCCCGGCCGTCCCGACCGTCCACGGTCGCGCCCGGTGCTCCCGCGTCCGCGACGGTGACCGACGACGCCCCGCCCGCGATGCCCGCGAGGTCGCGCCGCAGCTCGGCCACGATCGCGCGCAGCGCCTCGCGGCCGGTGTCGTGCGGCGCGTAGAGCTCGATGCGCAGGTCACCGCCCGCGACGTGCGCACGGACCGTCACGGGCCCGAGGTTCTCGGGCGTCACGGAGAGGGTGAGCACGTGGTCGCCGTCGCCCGCCTCGGCGAGCGCGACGACAGGCCCGGCGACCTGGGCGTGCAGCGGCTGCGCCGGGTGCGAGGCCGCCGCCGGGGCGGTGACCGCGGGCGCGCCCGCGGCGGTCGGCGCGGCGGGGGTCGGGACGGGAGCGGTGACGAGGAGCTCCGCCGCAGCCCGGGGTGCGGCGTCGGGCGCCGGGGCCGCGCCCTCCACGCCGGTCGAGGTCGGTGCCGCCGCGCCGTCCGCCTCCGCCGACGCGGGCGCGCCGACGACGTCCGTCCCCCCGGGAGCGACGGGCGCACCCGGCGTGGTGGCCCCCGGCACGGGACCCGGCGCGGCGCTCGTGGCAGACCCTGCCCCCGGCCCGGCGGTCGACAGGGGTCCGGCCGTCCCGAGGGCCTCCCCCTCACCACCGCTCACCCGCGTCGCGACGGGCACGGTCACCGGGCTCGGCGCGTCGGCGGGCGCCGTCGCGACGGACGACCACGGCGTACCGGTCGGCGTCGCCACCTCGCCCGTACCCGCCGCCGGGACCGCGCCCGGTGCGCCCGGTCGGTCGGTCGCGGCCGGGGCGGACGCGGTCCGGTCCGGGACGGCCACGGCGTCGGCCGTCGACGCGCCACGGGTCGGGACGTGCGCGTCGCCGACGCCGACCTCCGCGGCGTCCGAGGCCGCGGCAGGCGCCGCGCCGTCCACCGCCGCTGCGCCGGTGAGCGCGACGTCGAGCCCGGTGGGCGGCACGTCGGGACGTACCAGGCCCGGGAGACCCGGTGGCACGGGCTGCCCGGCGGGTGCGTCGTCCCCGGCGGCGGTGCCCTCCGCCGGGACGTCGTCGCCCGAGGTCCCGGTGGTCGGGCTCTCGGCGGCCGAGGTCCCGGTGGTCGAGGTCCCGGCGGCGGGGGTGCCGTCGTCGGTCGCCCGGTCGGCAGGGGTGCCCCCGGGAGCGCCCGCGCGGGCGGGCTCCTGCCGGTCGCGGGCCGCTTCGCCGAGCGCCGCGTCGAAGGTGCGGCCGAACGCGTCGGCCGACCCGCCCGGCGCGGTCCGGGGACGTGCCGGCGCGGCCGGCGCGGGAGCCGGGACCAGGGTCGTCGTGGTCAGGGTCATCGTGGTCCTCCTCAGCCGATCACGCGGCGGATGGTGGTCACGGAGGCGTCGGTGACGTCCGTGACCTCGACGGTGCGGCCGGGCTTGGGCGCGTGGATCATCTGCCCGTCGCCCATGTAGATGCCGATGTGCTTGCCGCCGCGCTGCACCACGAGGTCCCCGGGACGCGCCTCGGCGAGCGAGCCGACCTCGGTCCCCTGGCGCATCTGGTCGCGCGCGACGCGCGGCAGGTCGACGCCGTGCGCGGAGTACACGAGCTGGACGAGGCCCGAGCAGTCGAGCCCGCCCTCGCCGAGGCTCTCGCCGCCCCACACGTACGGCACGCCGAGGTACTGGCGGGCCGTCTCGACGACCGCCCGTCCCGCGTCACCGCCCGGCGCGGTCGCGGAGCCGGCGGGTGCTGCAGGAACCGCGGGAGCGGCGGGCACGACGCCGGCCGCGAGCCCGGTGGAGGCGCTCGTCGCCGCTCCCGACCCGAAGAGCGCGCTGCGCGCGAGCGCGTCGGCGCCCGCCGGGCCGGACAGCGCGCCGAGCAGGCGTCCGACGACGTCCGACCCGCCCGTTCCCGCCGCGCCCGACGGCGTCGCGAGCCCGGACAGCGCCGCGAGCGCGGACGCGAAGTCGGTCGCGCTCGTCGACGAGGCCGCGGACCGGTCGGGCGCGGTCGCGGGTTCCCGCAGCGAGGCGATCTCGGTACGGATCTCGCCCACGCGGGCGAGGGCCTGGGGCATGCTCACGGCGTCGTCGTCCCTCGCGTCGTGCGCAGCGCGGTCGAGGCGATCTCGTCGAGCGCGGCCTGGTCGGCACGCCCCTCCGCCCGGGCCGTCTCGGCGTCGTGCCGCTCCTGGAGCTTCTCGAGACCCAGCGAGGCGGCGCGGGCGCGCGCGAGCTCGGCGCGCGCCTCGTCCACGGCGTGCGCGCGCACGCGCTCCTCGGACTCGAGCACGGAGAACAGCGCGCTCGCCGCGGCGCGCGAGGCCGCGAGCCCGGACAGCGCCGCGCTCGTCGTCGGGCGCTCGGGCGACGCGTCGAGGTAGGCGGCGAGACCGCCCGCCTCCTCCACGGTGCGCGCGAGGTCGGCGTGCGCTCCCGCGAGCGCCACCTTGGCGCCGTCCTCCTCGAGGCGACGCAGGCGCAGCACGCCCGCGAGCCGGAACTTCCCCGCCATCAGTCCTCCCCTCCGGCCAGCACCTGGGTGAGCCGCGTGAGGCGAGCCCACGACTCCTCGGCCGGCGTCCTGTCCGTCATGACCTGCTGCAGGAAGGCGTCGATCGCCCCCTGGTGCTCGAGGCTCGCGTCGACGAGGGGGTCGGTGCCCTTCTTGTACGCCCCGATGTCGAGGATGTCCTGCGCCTTGCGGCGCGCCGCGAGGACGCGGCGCAGCGTCAGGGCGACGGACCTCTGCTCGGGCGTCGTCACGCGCGACGCGACGCGCGAGACCGACGCGAGCGCGTCGACCGCCGGGTAGTGCCCCGACACGGCGATGGACCGGTCGAGCACCACGTGCCCGTCGAGGATCGAGCGCGCCTGGTCGGCGATCGGCTCGTTGTGGTCGTCGCCGTCGACCAGGACGGTGTAGATCCCGGTGACGGAGCCCGTCGCCGCGGTGCCCGCCCGCTCGAGCAGGTTCCCCATGAGGGAGAACGTCGACGGCGGGTAGCCGCGCGTCGCGGGGGGCTCCCCCACGGACAGCCCGATCTCGCGCTGGGCCATGGACACGCGCGT
The DNA here is from genome assembly GCA_003052455.1 of Sphaerisporangium cinnabarinum. Classification (GTDB taxonomy): domain Bacteria; phylum Actinomycetota; class Actinomycetes; order Actinomycetales; family Cellulomonadaceae; genus Cellulosimicrobium; species Cellulosimicrobium cinnabarinum. The sequence continues at coordinate 32,891 of QAPD01000037.1, forward strand.
GAGGGAGTCCATCATGAGCACGACGTGCGACCCGGCCTCCCGGAACGACTCGGCGATCCGGGTGGCCGTGAACGCGGCGCGCTTGCGCATCATCGCGGGCTCGTCGGAGGTCGCGACGACGACGACCGACCGGGCCAGCCCCTCGGGGCCGAGGTCGTCCTCGAGGAACTCGCGCACCTCGCGCCCGCGCTCGCCGACGAGCGCGACGACCGACACCTCGGCGTCGGTCCCGCGAGCGACCATCGACAGCAGCGAGGACTTGCCGACGCCCGAGCCGGCGAACAGCCCGATGCGCTGCCCTCGGCCGAGCGTGGTGAGCGTGTCGAGGACCCGCACCCCGGTCTGGAGCGGCGTGTCGATGCGGGCCCGCTCCATGGCGGCGGGCGCGTCCGCGTCCACGGGCACGCGGGGCCCGCGTGCGAGCGGGCCCCGCCCGTCCACGGGCCGGCCCAGCGCGTCGACCACGCGGCCGAACAGCCCGCGCCCGGTCGGCACGAGGACGCCGGTGCCGCGCGTGCGCACCGGGTCGCCCGCGCGGACCCCGGACAGCCGGCCGAGCGGCATGCAGCGCGCCCTTCCCTCGGCGGTGGCGACGACCTCCGCGTCGAGCCGGTGCGGCCCGTCGCCGACGTGGACGAGGTCGCCGATGCCGCAGCTCAGTCCCGCGACCTCGAGGCTCAGGCCGACGGCCGACGTCACGACGCCGACCCGCTCGGGGCGGGCCACGCCGAGGAGCGCGTCGAGCGCCGACGGGCGGTGGACCGGTCGGGGCGCGTCGACCCCCGCCCGGGTGCCCGGCGCGGCCGAGCCGACGGGGGCGCTCACGACGACGCTCCGGACGCGCCGTGCCCCGCCTCGGGCCCGACGTCGAGCAGCGCGAGCTCGGCCCGCGCGCGGTCGACGGCGGCCCGGACGCGCGCGTCGAGGAAGCCGTGCTCGAGGTCCGCGACGGCGTCGCCGCGGTCGAGCGACGCGTCCGCCACGAGGCGGACGTCGCCGGCCCCGGCCTCGGTCAGCAGGCTCACGTCGTCGGGGTGCAGCCGGACGGCGACGACCGCCCCGTCGGCGACGGCCGTCGCGCGCGCGAGGGCCGCGCGGGCGGCCCCCGTCCGGTCCGTGAGCTCGTACCCGAGGACCGACTCCGCGAGGTCGAGCGCGCCCCGGACCGTGGCGTCCTGCGCCGCGGCGACGACGGGGACCGTCCGCTCGCCGAGGGCCTGGGCCGCCTCGCGCAGGACGGCGACCGCGCGCGCGGTGCGCTCGTCGCGCTCGGCGGTGCGGCGCGCGTGGTCCGCCTCGAGCGCGGCGCGCAGTCGCTCCGCCTCCTCGCGGGCCGCGCGGGCCCCGGCCGCGTAGCCGGCGGCGTACCCGCGGGCCGACGCCGCCGCCTCGACCTCCGCGACCCGGTCGCTGCGCAGGACCGGCACGGCCTGCGGCACGAAGTAGGCGTCAGTAGACAAGCTCGTCCCCGTCCGTGCGGTGGATCGTGATCTTCTCGTCGGCCTCGAGGTTGCGGACGACGCGGACGATCTCCGCGCGGGCCTCCTCGACCTGGCTGATGCGCACCCCGCCCAGGCCCGCGACCTCCTCCTCCAGCAGCGCCCGGTTGCGCTCGGAGATGTTCTTCGTGATCGTCTCGACGACCTTGGCGGTCGTGCCCTTCATGGCGAGCGCGAGCACCGACATCTCGACGCCGCGCAGGATGATCTGCACGTCGCGCGCCTCGAACGAGGCGATGTCCTCGAACGTCAGCATGCGCGAGCGCACCTCCTCGGCGAGCTGCGGGTCCCGGGCCTCGAGCCCTTCGAGGACCGCCTTCTCGGTGGCGCCGTCGGAGCGGTTGATGATGTCGACGAGCGGCTGGACGCCGCCGAGGATCTCGACCGGCTGACGCGGGGTGATGCTCGCGCCCATGCGGGTGCGGAACTGCTCCGACACGAGCTTCACCGCGTCGGGCGACGCGGTGCCCATGGTCGCGAGCGCCTGCGCGACGTCGGTGCGGTAGTCGTCGGCCAGCTTGGCGAGCACCGCGGACGCGACGCCCGAGCTGAGGTGCGCGAGGACGAGCGCGACGGTCTGCGGGTGCTCGCCGTCGAGCAGGGACACGATCTGCCCCGGCTCGGTCCCGTCGAGGTACTCGAAGGCCTTGCCCTGCATGCTCGCGACGAGGCGCTCGACGACGTCGGCCGCCCGGTCGGCGCCCATCGACGCCTCGAGCAGCCCGACGGCGAAGTCCTTGCCCCCGCGCGGGCGCGGGGTGCCGGACAGCGCCATGTCGTAGAACTCGTCGAGGGCCGCGACGGCCAGGTCCTCGTCCACCACCTGGGTGCGCATGATCTCCGCGGCGACCTCGGAGGCCTCGTCCTCGGAGAGCAGCGACAGGACCGTCGCCGCCCGCTCCTGGCTCAGCTGCATGAGCACCAGGGCGACCTTCTGCACCCCGCTCATCGCGGCGACCTTCCGCGCGGCCTCGGTCGCGAGCGCCGCGGCGGCGGGGTCGAGGGCGGCCGCCAGGCCGGCGGCGCCGGTGCCTGCAGGCGCCGTCTCGGGCGGTGCCGTCGTGACGCTCATCGCTGCGCCCCCGCCCGGTCCTCGGCGAGCAGCACCCGCAGGTACTCGGCCGTCTTGTCGGGGTCGGTCGCCGCGAGCGCGTCGATCTCGGCCCGACGCTGGTCGAGGCTCGTGAACCGCGGGGTCGGCGGCTGGATCTCCGGCCGCTCGGGCACGGGCTCGAGCTCGCCCTGACCGCCGCCCGACGGGAGCGCCGGGCGGTCGTCGTCGCGGTCGAGCTCGTGCAGGGTCGTCATCCGGAGGTCGTCCAGGTCGACCGTCTCGCGCCGCTCGCGGCGACGACGGGCGCGCCGCACGGCCACGAGCACGATCACCAGGGCGATGAGCACCCCCGCGACGACCGCCGCGGTGCGCAGCATCTGGGCCCGGCTCTCGGCCGCGGCCGCCTCCTCCGCCGCGGCGAGCGCGGCCTGCGCCGACTCGGCGGCGCCCGTGTCGAACGGCAGCACCGCGACCTCGACGGTGTCCCCGCGCTCGGCGTCGATGCCGGCGGCGGCGGAGACCATCGCGGTGATCGCGGCCGTGTCCATGCCCCGGGCCACCTCGGCGTCGAGCGCGACCGACACGGCCTGCCGGGTCAGCGCGCCGGCGGGCGTCGTCGTGGTCTCGGTGACCTTGTCGATCGCGTTGTTGCGCGTGGCGTCCTCGGACGTGTAGCTGCTGTCCGCGCCGGCGCCGCCCGGGACGGCGATGTTGTCCGGCCCCAGCACCCCGGCGACGCCACCGCCCGCGCCCGTGTACTCCTCGGTGGTGGTGGACTCGTTGAGGACGGGCCCGCCCTCCGGCGTGCGGAACGTCTCCTCGAGACGCTCGGAGCTCGCGACGTCCATCTGCGCGGTCACCGCGACGGTCGAGTTCCCGGCACCCACGACGCGGTCGAGCATCGCCTGCACCTGCCCGGACACCTTCTCCTCGTACTGCCCGGCCTGCTCGCCCGACGACCGTGCGCCGACGCCGACCTCGGACAGCACCTCTCCCTGCGCGTCGACGACCGCGACGTCGGTGGGGGCCATGCCGTCGATCGACGCCGAGACGAGGTGGACCATCGCCTCGACCTGCTCGGTCGTGAGCTTCTGGCCCCGGGCGGGGGCGACGAAGACCGACGCGGTCGGGGTGCCCTGCTCCGCCGCGAAGACCGTCTCCTCGGGGATCGCGAGCTGGACGGTCGCCGTCTCGACGCCGTCCATCGCGGAGAGGGTCCGCGCGAGCTCGCCCTCGAGCGCGCGCTTGTACGTCACGTCCTGCTGGAACTCGCTCGACGTGACGCCCATCTCGTCGAGCAGCGAGTAGCCGCCCGTCGACTCGTCGGCGGGCAGGCCGGCGGTGGCGGCCGCGAGCCGCTGCTCGTAGACCTTCTCCTCGGGCACGAGCACCGTGCCGCCGCCGTCGGTCAGCTCGTAGGGCACGCCCTGCGAGCGGAGCTGGTCGACGATCGCGGCGGCGTCCGCGCTCGACATGCCGGAGAACAGGGGCGTGTAGGAGGGGCGCGACGCCCACGACACGAGCGCGACGATCGCGACCACGAGGATCGCGAGGGCGAGCAGCGCGAGCGTGCGCTGGGCGATGGTGAAGTCGCGGACGGCGCCGAACGCGCGGCCGAACGTCGACCTGATCTTCTCGGGCATCGTCAGGCCTGCATCCTCATGATCTCGTTGAACGCGTCGACCGCCTTGTTGCGCACGGCGGCGACGAGCTCGAGGGTCGTCTGGGCACGGGTGGAGGCGATCGTCGCCTCGTGGACGTTCTCGAGCTCGCCCGTCACCGCGGCGATCGTCAGCTCGTTCGCAGCACCCTGGAGCTGCTGCGTGCCGTCGACCGCGCCGCCGAGCACCTCGGCGAAGACGCTCGCGCCCGCGGCGCCGGTCGACCCGGCCCCGGCGGGGGCGAGGGTGGAGAGGCTCTCGACGCCGGAGAGGTACCCGGTGCCGGTCGTGGCCTCGACGGAGGGGATGGGCATGAGGATCACTTCCCGATCTGGAGTGCTGCTTCGTAGGCCGTCTTCGCGCGGTCGATCACGGCGGCGTTCGCCTGGTAGCCGCGCTGGGCGAGGATGAGGCTCCCCATCTGCTCGGACATGTCGATGTCCGGGTAGCGCACGTAGCCGTCCTCGTCCGCGAGCGGGTGGTCCGGCTCGTACGTGAGCCGCCCCTCCGCGCTCCCCCACGCCGCGCCCGCGACGTACGCGCCCGGGTTCTTCTCGCCGCCCTCGGTGGCGAGGACGTACCGGGCCTGGAACGCCGCGTCGTCGGTCGACGTGACGGTGTTGACGTTGGCGAGGTTGTCGGAGACCGCGTCGAGCCACTTGCGGTGCAGGGAGAGACCCGTGCCGGCGATGCCGAGAGCGTCGAAGGTCATGTCAGGCCGTCCGCATCGCCGCGCGCAGGGCGGCGGCCTCGCCGCCGACGGCCTGGGTCGCGAACTGGTAGCGCAGGACGGTGTCGACGTTCGAGACGGTCTCGGTGTCGAGGTTGACGTTCGAGCCGTCGAGCCGGGTCGGCTCGACCGAGCGGTCGACGGTGAAGGCGGTGCGCCGCGCGTCGCCGTCGGCGACGGAGGCCGCCAGCGCCTCCTCGAACTGCACCCGCTTCGCGGTGTAGCCCGGGGTGTTGATGTTGGCGACGTTCTCGGCGATGGCGCCCTGGCGGGCGGACAGCCCGTTCAGCGCGCTCTGGAGCGCTACGGAGGTGACGGAGTCGAACATGGTCGCGAGGTCCCCACGTCGTCGGTGTCGGCCGTCCGATGGCCTGCGGGGGGAGCGGTCCGTGCTCACCCTGAGCTGCCGACGACCGTGGGGCCGCCGCGCGTCGTGCCCGCGCCGCGAGGACGCGTGCTGCGCAAGTGGTCGTGTGCTCACCCGACCCCTATGCAGGGTCGCGTCGCGTGAGCCGCACGTGCCCGGTAGCGCCGCCGGGCCGGGGTGTCGCGAGGGTCAGGCGCTCACGTCGAGGTACGCCGCCGCGGTCGAGTCGTGCGCGCGCGGCACGCACGTCAGGGCACGGGAGTGCCGCCGGTTCGCCACGAGGGCGGCGTGCAGGCGGTCCACCACGTCGGCCTGGCGGACCAGCACCTCGAGCGCGCGGTCCACGAGCTCGGCCGGGAGCCGCCCCAGCCCGGTCGGAGGCGTCCACGCGGCCAGGTGGGCGACGGCCGTCTCACCGGCGTGCTCGCCGGCGACCGACGCCATCGCGTCGAGCTCGTCGAGGGCACGGGTCCAGGCCGTGAGCGCGCCCACGCGGTCAGGCGACACCGGTCGCACCGCCGCCGTGCGCCGCGGCGCTCCCGTGCCCGGCGGGCAGCACCTCCGCGGCCTGGCGCCACGTCTCCTGGAGCGGCACGACGATCTCGAGGACCTCGTGCGTGCGCCCGATGTCGCGGTGGACGTTCGCGGCGACCAGCGCCTCGTGCACGTAGACGTAGAGGGCCATGAGGTCGTCGGCGCCGTCCCAGACCGTCGTGTCGAGCGAGCCCATGAGCTCGGCCACGATCGCCTGGGCGTGCAGGAGCTGCTCGGACGCGGCGGTCCACCGCTCCTCGCCCTGCGCGGCCTCGGCCCGGCGCAGGTCGAGGACGAGCCGGTCGTAGAGCAAGGTCAGCAGGCGCGCGGGGGACGCGGTGAGGATGGCGTCGCGCCCGTAGGCGCTCCGGGCGAGGTGGGTCACGGCGGTTCCTTCGCGGGAGGTGCGGCTCAGCGCTTCGAGGACGAGGAGGGCATGAGGGTCGCGAGCTGGCCCGTCAGCCACTGCTGCTGCGAGTCGAGCTTGGCGAGCTGGACCTCCATGACGGTGTACTGCGCGGTGAGGCGCTTGAAGCGCTGCTCGAGCCGCTGGTCCCACCGGGCGATCTGGTCGTCCAGGCGGGTGACCTGGGTCTCGCGGTTCTTCACGGACGTCGTCAGGAGGCCGTCGTACTTGTCGGACAGCATGTCGGCGGTCTTCTGGACCCGCGTCGCGACCTGCGTGAACGTGCTCATCGTCCGGTCGGGGTCGGCGGCGAGGGCCTCCGAGAGCTTCTCGGCGTCGAAGGTGATCTCGCCGTAGCGCGTGATCTCGATGCCGATCGACGACAGCGACGTCCCGTCCACCGGGTCCGTGACGGCGCCGAGCAGCGACTGGCGGGCGTTGCGCACGATGGACTCGCCGGCGAGCGTCGCGCCGGAGGTCGAGCCGTCGGACCCGATGGTCACCTTGGTCTGCGTCCCGATGCGCGCGAGGATCGCGCTCACGGCGTCGACGAGGCTCCGGACCTTGTTCGCGCGCGCCTCGGGGTCCTCGCCGACGGTGACGGTCACGGGGTCGGCGGACGCCTTCGAGACGGTGACGTCGATGCCGGGCAGGAGGTCGGTGAACGTGGTCGACGCCGAGGTGACGGTCTGCTCGGCGGCGGTGCCTGCCCAGAGGCGCACCACGGAGTCGGCGGCCGCCGTGACGGTGGCCGCGCCGGGAGCCGCGAGCAGGTTCGTCGCGGTGCCGGCGTCCACCTCGGCGGCGGTCCCGGCGTGGAACGAGAACGCGCCCGCGGCGCCCGTCGCGGCGCCCGTGAGCTGGAGGCGGTAGAGCTTCTCCCCCGTCGCGGCGTCGGTGCCCGCGCCGACCTTGACCGCGGTGACGCCCGCGTCGGCACGGTTGATCGCCGTGACGACGTCGTCGAGCGACGTGGAGGCCGCGGTCAGCTCGGTGTGCTCGCCCTTGGCGTCCGTGAGGGTGAAGCGGGTGGTGGGAGCCGTCGAGAGGGTCGCGGTGACCGACTTCTGCGCCGTCGCGACGGCGTCGACGACGACGTCGACGCTCCCCGGGGAGGCGCCCGCGTGGGCGGCGACCGAGACCGCGTCGGACGAGCCCTTCGCGGTGAAGAGCGCGAGCGCGTCGCCGGCGGTGAGCTCCTTGGCGAGCTTCGCGAGCGCGGCGACGCGCGTGTTGAGGTCCTGGAGCGCGCTGATCTCGGAGCGCTCGGTCTTGGCCTTGGCCTGGAGCTGCTGCTGCGGGATCGACTCGACGGCGATGAGCTGCTTGACGAGGTCTGCGGTGTTGAGACCGCTCGACAGCCCGGTGAAGGAGATGCCCACGCGGATCACCTCCGGGTGCGGGACGTGAGGCTTGCTGGGGACGAGGGAGGAAGAGGACCCGGCGGACGGCGCGGAGGGCGGTCCAGGCCGCCCGCCGGGTGGTCGTCAGGGTCAGCCGAGGAGCTGGAGCACTCCGGAGCTGGCCTGGTTCGCCTGGGCGAGCATCGCGGTGCCGGCCTGGGACAGGATGTTGGTGCGCGAGTAGTTCATCATCTCCTTGGCCATGTCGACGTCGCGGATGCGCGACTCCGCGGAGGTGAGGTTCTCCGTGGCGACGTTGATGTTGGAGATCGCGTACTCGAGGCGGTTCTGCGTCGCACCCAGGCCCGAGCGAGCCGTGGACACGGCCTTGAGCGCGGTGTCGATCGTCTCGATCGCGGCCTGCGCGTTCGCCGCCGTGTTCACCGTGAGGGAGCTGCCGCCCGCGGTGTTGTACACGCCCGCCTCGATGACCGTCTGGAGGTCGTTGGTGGTGAGGTCGATCGTGATGGTGTTGCCGTCGCCGGTGCCCTCGGCGCCGACCTGGACCGTGAGGTCCGTCGCGGTCGACTTGAGCAGGTCGATCCCGTTGAAGTTCGTCGAGTCGACGATCCGGTCGAGCTCGTCCGCGAGCTCGTCGAGCTCCGACTTGATGGCGGTGCGCGCGTCGGCGTTGTTCGTGTCGTTCACGGCCTGCACCGACAGGTCACGCATGCGCTGCAGGATCGACTGCGCCTCGCCG
>QAPD01000038.1 GCA_003052455.1 Sphaerisporangium cinnabarinum
CGAGGGGGGCCCCCGCCGCCGCGACGACGGGGCCTGGCGCGCGCGGGTCGCGGCGAACGGACCCACGCTCGTGGCACCGCCGTAACACCGCCGCCTCCCGGGGGCTCTACGTTCCGGTCATGGACGCCCCGGTCGCCGGCCTGGGGCCGGACGCGCACGCCGGTGCGCACCTGCGCGCGACGCCTCGCTCGCGCGGCGCGGCCCGCACGCCCGTGGACGCGCTCGCGCGCGCCTGGTTCGTCGGCGCCGCCTGGGCGACCCCGCCGGGCGGCGGGGGCGCGGCGCGGCCCATGGCCGGCGCGCGGTTCCGGGGCGTCGTGCCCGACGGCGTCGTCGCACCGGGCGAGCTGCGCCTCGCCGAGGGTGCGCGCGTCGTCGGGCCCTTCGCGCTCACCCCGCCGCAGACGCACGCGCTCGGCCTCGCGGGCGGGAGCGCCGAGGCGTACGCGCTGCACGTCGACCACCCCGACGCGCGGCTCGCGCCCGCGGCGGTCGCCGCGACCGACGACCGCGACGGGCTGGTGCGCGCGTTCCCGGCAGGGCTGCCGCAGGGGCTCGAGCTCCGCGTGCTGGGCTGGGCCGTCGCCGCGGCCCGGCGCGTCGGCGGCGCGGTCGTCGCGGACGGCCGGGCCGTGCTCACGCCCGACCCGGCGTCGGGCGTCGACCTCACGCTCTACAGCGCCCACGTGCTCGGGCCGGACGACGCGCTCGGCGTCCTGCGCACGACGGTCCCCGGCGCGAGGGTCGTCGCCGTGCGGGCGGGCGCGGACGGCCTCGCGGAGTACGTGCTGTCGGGGGAGACCCCCTACGACGGCGCGGTGCGGCTCGAGGCCCGACGCGTCGCGCAGGTCCCGCTCGCCCTCGACGGGCTCGACTGGCGCGAGCACGGGCCGCACGCCTATCGCCTCACGTGGGTGCCGACCGAGCCGGACGAGCTCGCGGTCGAGCGGCCCTCGGGGCTGCACGTCCTCGCGCGCTCGCGCGCCCGGGTGCTGCTCGCCCGGCTCGCGGCGATGCTCCAGGGCCGCCTCGCGGGGACGCTCGTCGACGACGGCGGGTTCGTCGTGCGCGACCTCGACCTCGACGAGCGGCTCTCCCCGGCGGCAGCACCCACGGCGCGGTTCTGGGTCTGAGCGCGTGCGCACGGGCCGCGCCGAGGGGCCGGAGGGGCCGGGTCCGCGCCGAAATCTGTCCACAGAATTCATCCACAGGCCTGTGGGCGGCGTGGGAACGGCGCGGGGCGTCCTGTGGACGAACCTGTGGTCATCCGGGCGGCCCAAATGACAACGGTGGGAACTCTTGCAGACCCTCGGGCCGAGGACTACAAACGTCCGTAACGGCCCGGACGGGCGCACACGGACGACGGGGTTCCGGCACGCATCACGCAGGGGTCTGACGGCCCCGCCAGGACCGCACGACGTCCCGCCGCGCACGCGAGGGCACGGCCGACCGGAGAACGGTGGACGACCCGCCACCCCCTGCTGCGGGGCTGCGCGCGACGGCGCAGGTTCCTACCGGACCCGGAAGGCCGACCGCGATCGGCGTCACCGCACCTGCCCGGGCACCCGGGCCGGACGCGAGGGCGCCGGGCCGCCACGTCGCGAGCGGCGCCCCGACGGGCCACCCGGCCCGACCGCCCCGGGGTCGCGCGGACACGGCGAGGCCCCTCGGAATCCTGCTCCGAGGGGCCTCGTCCCCATTCTCCCGCGGGCGCGGCCCGACGCGAAGACCGTCCACAGGCGCAGGACGGCTCCGCCCCGCACGCCTACGCTCGTGCCCATGAGCAACCTCGAGACCCGGCCCGAGGAGCGCGTCTGCTCGGCCGGCGCGCCCCACGACGACGGCGCACGCGCCGCGGTCGAGATCCTCGAGCACCGGGACGTCCCGCTCGGGGGCACCCGGGCGATGCGGGTGCGGCGCACCATCCCGCAGCGCGCCCGGTCGCTCGTGGGCGCGTGGTGCTTCCTCGACCACTACGGCCCCGACCCGCTGCCCGCCATCGGCGACGGCACCGACGGCATGCAGGTGCCGCCGCACCCCCACACCGGGCTCCAGACCGTCACGTGGCTGTTCGCCGGCGAGATCCTGCACCGCGACGCCGTCGGGTCGCTCCAGACGGTGCGGCCCGGCGAGCTCAACCTCATGACCGCGGGCCGCGGCATCTCCCACTCGGAGGAGTCGCCGCGCGGCGAGCGGCCCCCGGTCCTGCACGGCGTCCAGCTGTGGGTCGCGCTCCCGGGCGACCGCCTCGCGGACCCGCCCGCGTTCGAGCACCACGCCGACCTCCCCGTCGCCACGGTCGACGGCGCGCGCGTCCAGGTCTTCCTCGGCGCGCTCCGCGTGGGCGGCGCCGCCCTGCGCTCGCCCGCCACGACGTACACGCCGATCGTCGGGGCGCAGCTCGACCTCGCGCCGGGCGCGCGCGTCACGCTCGACGTGGACCCGGCGTTCGAGCACGGCCTCCTCGTCGACGACGGCGTGGTGCGGCTCGAGGGCTCGCCCGTCCCGCCGTCGTCGCTCGGGTACGTCGAGCCCGGCCGCACGACGCTCGTCGTCGAGGCGGGACCGGACGCCCCCGCCCGTGCGGTGCTCGTGGGGGGCGAGCCGTTCGGCGAGGACATCGTCATGTGGTGGAACTTCGTGGGCCGCTCGCACGACGACGTCGCGCGCGCCCGCGCGGACTGGCAGGCCCAGCTCGTCGTCACGGGGGACCAGGGCCCGAACCGCGGCGGCACCCGGTACGCGGACGGCGCGCGCGACCGCCGCTACGGCGAGGTCGTCGGGTACGACGGCGGCCCCCTGCCCGCGCCCGCGCTGCCCGACGTCCGCCTGCGTCCGCGCACCCGGCCCGCCGCTCCGCCGCGCCGGTAGGCCGCGCCAGTAGACTGCCGCGCATGGCCAAGAACACCACGCCCGACTTCGTGCTGCGCCCGTTCGAGGGGCTCCCCGGCGAGACCGACTGGGTCGCGATGCGCGAGGTCGTCCCCTCGGCCACCGCGACCGCGCGCACGACCGCCGAGCACGGGGCGCGCGACGTCCTCGTCGTGACGGTCCTGCCCGCCGGCTGGGCCGCGCTGCACCGCCAGGACGGCACGATCCTCCTCGCCGTCCAGACCCTCGCCGGCTCCGGCGACACGAGCCGCGACCTCGCCGCCGCGCTCCTGGAGGCGATCGACGCCGAGCCCGGCACGTCCATCGAGATGAGCGCCCTGCCCGACGCCGGCCCGCGCCTCCAGGACGTGCTCGACCTCTCCGTCCCGTTCGACGTCACCGTGCACGAGGACTTCGCCTTCTGGCTGGACCCGTCGGCGGAGATCACGCCGGACCTGCGTGCCTCGCTCGACCAGGCGGCCGAGTCGATGGTGCCCACCGTCAAGCTCGACGCCGTCGGGTCCGCGTACTGGTGCCGCATGTCGCGCGAGTTCCTGCGCTGGGCCCGCCCCGAGCCGGAGGACGCCCTCATCGACGCGATCTCGCGCCTGCACGCGAAGCGCGAGTCCGGCCTCGCGGGCGGCAAGTTCGTCGGCGCGTTCCGGTCGAGCGGCCTGCTCGTCCCCGTGTGGGAGCTGCCGCGCGGCACGGAGGCGGACGAGCTCGAGGGCCCGGTCGCGGAGCTCGACGCCCGCCTCACCGAGGCGCTCGCGGTCACGGAGCCGCTCGACGCGAACGAGCGCCGTGCGCGCGCGGGCATCGTGTCCCGGCAGGTCACGCTCCGCTGACCCGGAGCACCCCGCGCGAGCGCACGACGCGGGAGCGCGACCACCCCGAGAGCCCGCCGACGCCCCTGTCGGCGGGCTCTCGCGTCGAGTAGGATCCGGGAGACCTGGGAACGCAGCCCGGTCGTCCTGCGGAGATCCCGAGCGGATCCGCTGGTGGAACGACGACACATCTGCGGCCAACTCTTTGCACTACTAGGCTGGACGGCGTGAACGCGGACCATCGGTCGACCGATACGGGGAAGAACACGGGGAGTGCCCCCACGAGCACGGCGAGCACGCCGCCGACGTACCTGTCGGCGTCCGGCACACGGGCGCGCACGCCGCGTCCCGTGGCCGGCGACGGGCGCACGGGCCGCGCCGTCCGCCAGCGCGTCGCGGTGATCATCCCCGCGAAGGACGAGTCCCGCCGCATCGCCGCCACCGTGCGCGCCGCGAAGGCCATCCCGCACGTCGACCTCGTGCTCGTCGTCGACGACGGCAGCGAGGACGACACCCAGCACGTCGCGCGCGAGGCGGGGGCCGTCGTCGTGCGGCACTCCCACAACCGCGGGAAGGCTGCGGCCATGGAGACGGGCGCCGCCGTGGTCGCGATGCGCGACGCGGCCGACCGCCCGCCGCGTCTCCTGCTCTTCATCGACGGCGACCTCGGCGAGACCGCCGTGAACACCGCGCCGCTCGTCGCGCCCGTGCTCGACGGGTACGCCGACGTCGCGATCGCGCTGCTCCCGCCCCAGCCGGGCGCGGGCGGCCGGGGGATCGTCGTGGGCGCCGCGCGCCGCGCGATCCAGTCCCTCACGGGGTGGACCCCGACCCAGCCGCTCTCCGGGATGCGGTGCCTCACGCGCGAGGCGTTCGAGGCCGCGACCCCGCTCGCGCGCGGCTGGGGCGTGGAGACGGGCATGACGATCGACCTGCTCCGCAAGGGGTACGTCGCGGTCGAGGTGCCGTGCGACCTGCGCCACCGCGCGTCGTCGAACGACCTCAAGGGCCAGCTCCACCGCGCGGCCCAGTACCGCGACGTGCTGCTCGCGGTGAACGCGCGCAAGATGCGCTCCGCCGTCGACCGGGTGCGCGCGGGCGACCACTAGCCACGCGCGGCCGCCGCACCGGGCGACCCGGCGCGGAAGGTCGCCCGGCGCGGCGGCTCGGCGTCGGGGCTCAGGGCCTCGGCGTGCGGACCATGCCGTGCACGACGGGGCCGTCGTGCACCTGCGTGGTCGCGGTGCGCACGAAGCCCAGCCGCTCGTAGAAGGTGACGTTGCGCGCGTCGGAGGTCTCGAGCGCGACGGGCGCGTCCCCGAGTGCGGGGTCGCGCAGCGCCGCCCGGCACACCGCGGTGCCGAGCCCGGTGCCCTGGAGCGACGGCAGGACCCCTACCGTCGCGAGCACCCAGGCGTCCGGGCGGGGCGGCGGGAGCTCCGCGGCGGCCACGACCTCCAGGCGCGGGCCGTGCAGCGCGGCGACCCGTTCCTGGACGTCCTCGGGGGGAGCGGGGGCGTCGGGCGGCATGAGCGCGACGACGGCGTCCACCGGCTCGTGGACGACGACGATCCCGTGCGCGAGCGCGTGCTCGAGGTAGATCTCCTGGAGCGCGGCGAGGCGCTCCGGGTAGCCGTCCTCCGGGACGGCCCAGCGGGTCCAGGGGTAGTCGTGGAACGCGGCGGCGAGGGTGCGGGCCGCGGCGGGGACGTCGGCGGCGGTGGCTCGACGGAACGTGGGCGTCATGGTGCGGTGCCTCTCGGGGTCGGGTCGGGCCGCGGCTCGATCGCGCCGGTGCGGGCGATCTGCTCGAGGGTGCGCACGTGCTGCCGGAACGCGTCGAGCCCGCGGTCGCTGATGCGGACCCACGTGCGCGTCCGGCGCCCGGCGGCCTCCTTGCGGATCTCCACCAGGCCCGCGTCGGAGAGGGCGGTGAGGGCCTGGGAGAGGGACGAGTCGCTCAGCTCGACCAGGTCGGCCAGGAAGCGGAAGTCCGCGCTCTCGACGTTCGCCAGGGCAGCGAGGATCGAGAAGCGCACGGGCGAGTGGATGAGCGCGTCCAGGCCCTTGCGCGGGTGGCTCACCGGCGTGCGCTCGCGAACGCGCACGCCGCGAACGGGGAGGCGGCGACGACGCCGGCGAGGACCCACCAGGCCGGCGACGCCGCGCCGACGAGCTGGAGCGCCGGGTCGAGCATCGCGAAGTACAGCACCGCCCAGGTGATCAGGGCGATGCCCATGTCGCGCACCCAGCGCCGCGGCGCCGTCCGGTGGTGCCGCGCGACGGCGGACCACAGCAGGGCGAGGACGACCACGAGCACCGTGGTGGCGGGCCACCACGGTGCGTCGAGGACGTCGATCGCGATCGTGTACGCGAGGGCGGCGACGGCGTGCCCGACGCTGAGCCAGGGGTACCAGCGGGTCGCGCGGTGGGCCTGGGCGGCGACCTCCTCCGCCTGGCCGAGCTGACGACGGGCCTGCTCCGGGGTGATGGAGTTCTGGATCATGCAATCACTTTAACACTCCTAAAGCGATCGATGTCCACCCGACGCCGTCTCCTCCCGCATCTCCTCGAGCGGGCGGTTCGCCGTCTCGGGGAGCGCGCGGAGCACGAGCACGAACGACGCGGCCGCGAACACCGCGTAGAGGGCGTAGCTGCCGGGGAGCGACAGGTCCCGGAGCGAGGGGAACGTGAGGTTGACGGCGATGCCCGCCGCCCAGTTCGCGGCGGCGGCGAGCGAGGCGGCGCGGGCGCGCATCAGGTTGGGGAACATCTCCCCGACGAGGATCCACACCACCGGACCCCACGAGACGGCGAAGGCGACGACGAAGACGTTCGCCGCGACCAGGGTCACGACGCCCCACGCGTCGACGAACACGACGCCGTCCGCGGTCTGCCGCGCCTGGGCGAACCCGGTCGCCATGGCGGCCAGGGCGACCGTCATGCCCACCGACCCCACGAGCAGCAGGCGACGCCGCCCCACGCGGTCGACGAGGAAGATCGCGACGACGGTCGCCGCGACGTTGACGAGCGACGTGAGGGCCGAGAGCCAGAAGGCCTGCTGCTCGCCGAAGCCCACCTGCGCCCAGAGCGACGTCGAGTAGTAGAAGATGACGTCGATCCCCACGAGCGCCTGGAGCGCGGCGAGCGCGATCCCCAGCCAGACGATGGGCTTGAGGCGGCCCGGGCCGGCGAACAGGTGGGACCACGCCGGCCGCGCCTCGTGGAGCGTCCCCTCGATGGTCGCGACGGCCAGGAGCGCGTCGCCCTCCGGGACGCGGTGGAGGCGCCGCAGCGTGCGGGCGGCGCCGTCGCGGTCGCCGCGCATCACGAGGTACCGCGGCGACTCGGGCAGCAGGACCGCCGCGACCACGTACGCCACCGACGGCACGACCGCGACGAGGAACATCCACCGCCAGGCGGGCAGGCCGAGGGCCAGCTCCGCGTCGGCCCCGCCTGCGGCGCGGACGAGGAAAGCGTTCGATACGAGCGCGGCGAAGATGCCCAGGACGATCGACATCTGCTGCGCCGTCGCGAGCCGCCCGCGCAGCCGGGCGGGCGCGATCTCGGCGATGTAGAGCGGTGCGACGACGGACGCCATGCCCACCCCGACGCCCCCCAGGAAGCGCCACAGCGCGAGGGTCGGGCCGTCGTGCGCGACGGCGCACAGCACCGACGTGGTGACGAACAGGGTCCCGGCGACCATCATGAGGCGCCGTCGTCCGAAGCGGTCCGCGATCGTGCCCGCGGAGAAGGCGCCCACCGCCGCGCCGAGGAGCGCGCTCGCGACGATCACGCCCACGAGCGCGCTCCCGACGCCGAGCTCGGCCTTGAGGGCGTCGACGGCGCCGTTGACCACGGCCGTGTCGAAGCCGAACATGAACCCGCCCAGCGCCGCCCCGACGGTCGACGCGACGACGAGCGGGGTGAGGGCGCCGTGGCCGAGGCGGCCCGTCGCGGCGTTCACGGCGTGCCCCGGCGGAAGGTCGTCGGGGTGGAGGTCTGCGTCATCGGAGGTCCTCTCGGAAGGTGTCGACGGGATGGGCGATCGTGCTGAACAGGGCGTTGGCGGCCTGCCGCGAGTCGAGCCGCGTGTGCTGGACGACGACGGGCGCCGACGCGACGACGACGGCCGAGTAGTCGGTGCCGCGGGGCACGGGCTCGGGGTCGTCGAGGTCGTTGAGCGTCACGTGGCGCACCCGCTCGGCGGGCACCACCACGACGTAGGGCCCGGCCGGCGGGCGGTCGGTGAAGTAGAGCCGGATCTCGACGCGCGCGTCGTCGGGACCGGCGTTGAGCAGGCACAGGCTCTCGTGGCTCGCGAGGGTCGGGTCCTCGCCCGTGCCGTACGGCGGGATCCAGCCGTCGCCGATCGCCCAGCACGTCGCCCCGACCCGGGGGCGACGTGCCGGGGCGTCCGGCGCGCTCATACGCTGATCGACGACTTGGCGAGGACGCCGCCGTCGCACCCGACGAGCGACCCGGTCGTGTACGACGAGCGGTCCGACAGCAGCCAGAGCACGGGCTCGGCGATCTCCTCGGGCCGCGCGAGCCGGCCCAGCGGGACCTCGCGCTCGATCTGCGCGCGCGTGGCGGCGACCTCGTCGGCGGCCACGTTGGCCCACATGAGGGGGGTCTCCGTCGGGCCGGGCACGATCGCGTTCACCCGGACCCCGTGACGCGCGTAGTCGACCGCGAGGGTGCGGACCATGGACGAGATCGCGCCCTTCGAGGCGCCGTACGCCGTCGCGCCCCCGGCCGCGAAGCCGACCGTCGCGGCGGGCGAGCCGCACAGCACGACGCTCCCGCCGTCGCCGGCGACCATCGTGCGCAGCACCTCGCGCACGACGAGGAACGTGCCCGTCACGTTGACGTCGAGCACGCGGCGCCACGTGGCCGGGTCGAGCTCGTGCGCCGCCCCGCCCACGTCGATCCCGGCGCCCGCGAAGAGCCCGCGCAGCGGCGGCCCGGCGTCCGCGACCGCCCCGACCGCCGCCGCGACGGCGGCAGCGTCGGTCACGTCGAGCACGTGCGCACGACCGTCCCCGCCCGCCTCCCGGGCGAGGTCCACGGTGCCCGCGGCACCGTCGGGGTCGAGGTCGAGCACGTGCACGAACCAGCCGTCCCGGGCGGCGCCCACGGCGACCGCGCGGCCGATCCCCGACGCCGCGCCGGTCACGACGAGCGACCGGGGGCTCACGCCGCGCTCCCGAGCAGCGCGTCGACGTCGCAGTAGCGCCCGAGGCGCTCGCGGTCGAGCGTGACGGCGAGGCCGGGGCCGTCCGGGATCGGGAGCATCCCGTCCGCGTCGAGCGTCCAGCGGTCGGTCGTCAGGTCGTCGATGTAGGGCGAGCCGGTGACGTACTCGACGAGGTCCGTGTCCGGCAGGGCGGAGGCGAGCTGGAGGTCGGTGGCGAGCCCGACGGCGGTGTTCCACCCGTGCGGCACGAGCTTGACGCCGTGGTCGTGCGCGGACCACGCGATGCGCCGCAGCTCGCTCGTCCCGCCGACCTTCGTGACGTCGGGCTGCACGATGTCGAGGGCGCCGCCCTCGATCCACGGCTGGAACGCCTGCCGGCGCGTGAGCACCTCGCCGCCCGAGATCGGCACGGGCGAGCGCCGGCGCAGGTGGGTGTAGTCCTCGATCGCGTCCGGCGGCAGCGGCTCCTCGAACCACGCGACGCCGTACGCGTCGAGCATGCGCGCGGTGCGCAGGGCCCACTTGTAGCCCTGGCTCCACGCGCTGTCGCTGCCGCCGGCGTCGACCATGAGCATCGCGTCGGGGCCCACGGCGTCGCGCGCCGCGGCGACGATGCGCTCGTCGAGCCGCTCGTCGACCCGGCCGAAGGGGCCCCAGCCGATCTTGAACGCGGTCCATCCCTCGGCGCGCAGCGCGGTGAGGTGGTCGCGCAGCGCGTCGGGCTGGTCCATGAGCAGCGAGGCGTACGGGCGCACCCGGTCGCGGTACCGCCCGCCGAGGAGGCGCCCGACGGGCTGTCCCGTCGCCTGGCCGAGGAGGTCCCACAGGGCGGTGTCGACGCCGCTGATCGCGTGCGTGATCGACCCGCCGCGCCCCATCCAGAACGTCGTGCGGTGCAGCCGTTCGCTCGTGCGCTCCGGCTCCAGCGCGTTCGCGCCCAGGAGCAGGGGCCGCAGGACGTCGAGCGCGCCGCGCACGAGGTCCTCGGTCGTGAACACGCTGCCGACGCCGACGAGCCCCTCGTCGGTGTGGACGGCGACGAGGGTGTGCACGACGTCGTCCTGGCGCAGCTCCTCCTGCCAGCCGCCCTCGGGTGTGGCGCCGCGCAGGCCGGCGGCGGTGATGGCGGTGATCCTCATGGGTGTCCTCTCGTCGGGCTGTCGTGGTCCGCGACTCTAGGGCGCGTGATGGTAGATGGTCAACCATCGGCCATCCCTTAGGGTGGAGCCCTCCCGAGTGAGAGGGTCTCCGTCGTGCCCGTCCTGCCCGCATCGCCGCCCGAGTCCCGGCGCGACTGGGTCCTGCGCCACCTGCGCGAACGCATCGCCTCCGGCGACCTCGCCGCCGGGGACCGCCTCGTCGAGCGTGACCTCTCCGCCTCCTACGGCATCAGCCGCGGCCCGGTGCGCGAGGCGATCATGGTGCTCGAGCAGGAAGGGCTCGTCGTCTCCCACCCGTACCGCGGCGCCGTCGTGGTGGACGTCTCCCAGGAGGAGATCGCCGAGATCCTCGTCCCGGTGCGGACCGTCATCGAGAAGGTCGCGTTCCGCGCGGCGGCCCGCGCGCAGGACCCCGCGCTCCTCGACGCGCTGGACCGCACGGTGACGGCGATGGAGCGCGCGGCGGACCCGCTCGACGCCCGGCGGCTCGCCGACCTCGACCTCGAGTTCCACGAGGCGGTGATCGCCGCCGCGAGCCACACGCAGTCGCTGCAGATCTGGCGGCTCATCCAGCCGCGCGTCCGGGCGTACTTCGTCCGGGACGCGCCGCACCACGAGGACGCGCACGCCGTCGTCGAGCAGCACCGTGAGCTGCTCGCCGCGCTCCGCTCGGGCGACCCCGGCCGTGCGGAGCGCGCGATCGAGGCCCACGTCTCGGTGTATCTCCAGCCCTGACCGGCCGGCCCCGGCAGTGGCCCCGGAGCCCGCACGGACGCACCATGGGAGGACGGGGCACGACGTCGTGTCCCGGCGGCGCGCGGTCCGGCGTGCCGTGCCGACGACGACGGGGGCAGCGCCATGTGCACAGGGATCAGGTTCACGGACGATGACGGCAACCTCTACCTCGCCCGCAACCTCGACTGGACGACGGGCTACGGGCAGCAGGTGCTGCTGACCCCGACGGGCTACACGCCCCGGTCGCCGTTCGGCGCGGTGCGCGGGATCGAGCACGCGGTCCTCGGCATGGGGATCGTCGAGGAGGACACGCCGCTGTACTTCGACTGCGGCAACGACGCGGGGCTCGCCGTCGCGGGCCTCAACTTCCCCGGGTACGCGGACTACGCGTCCGGCCCGGTCGACGGCGCGGTCAACGTGGCCGCGTTCGAGTTCCCGCTGTGGGTGTGCGCGCAGTTCGCGACGGTCGACGAGGTCGAGGCCGCGCTGCGCGACGTCGCGATCGTGGACCGTCCGATCAACGACAGGTACCCGAGCTCGCTGCTCCACTGGTTCATCGGCGACGCGCGCCGCGCGATCGTGGTGGAGTACACCAGCGCGGGCATGCAGGTGTTCGACGACGACGTCGACGTCCTCACGAACCAGCCCGGGTTCACCTGGCACCACGAGAACCTGCGCAACTACCTCAACGTCTCGCCGGACTTCCCCGAGGACACCGTCGTGGGTCGGGCCCACCTCGCCCCGTTCGGCTCGGGCTCGCACATGCGCGGGGTCCCCGGCGACTACTACTCGCCGTCCCGCTTCGTCCGCGCGGCCTACGTGAACTCCCACTACCCGACCAAGGGCACCGAGGAGGAGAACGTGAGCCGCGCCTTCCACACGCTGCAGCAGGTCGCGATGGTCGACGGCTGCGCGGCGATGGGGTCCGGCGAGTTCGAGAAGACCGTCTACACGGGCCTGTTCTCCGCGCGCACGCAGACCTACTACTGGAACACGTACGAGGACCCCGCGGTCCGGAGCGTCGCGATGGCCGACCTCGCGGCGAGCGGCAGCGGGCTCGTGCTCACCGAGGGCGCGCTCCACGCGTGAGCCACCCGGTGGTGCGGCCCGGAGGGCGGCACCGCGCGGCGCGGTGCGGCCTGTAGCGTCGCGGGATGGAACGGTCCGAGATCTTCGACATCGCCCACCTGCGCCATCCGATCGGGGCGCCCGTGGCGCCCGAGCGGCTGCGGGAGCTGGTCGGCTGGCTGAGCCCGGCCGACGGAGCCCGCGCCGTCGACCTCGGGTGCGGCGAGGGCGAGTGGCTGCAGGAGCTGCTGCTCGCCCACCCCGGGACCACCGGCGTCGGGATCGACCACATGCTCCCGGCCTCGGCGGCACGGCGTGCCGACGAGCGAGGGCTGGGCGATCGGGTGCGGTGGATCGAGACGGACGCCGCCACCTGGGACGACGGGGCGTTCGACGTCGTGCTGTGCGTCGGCGCGAGCCACGCCTTCGGGGGGCTGGACGCCACGCTGGGCGCCGTCCGGCAGCGCCTGCGCCCCGGCGGCCAGGCGCTGGTCGGTGACAGCATCTGGGAGGGCACCCCGTCGGCCGCGGCGCTCGCGGCGCTCGACGTCCCCGCCGACGCCTATCCCGATCTCGCCGGCTTCGTGCGGGCCGTCCGTGCGCACGGGTTCGAGCCGTCGTTCGGGCACGTCAGCACCCTGGCCGAGTGGGACGACTACCAGCTCAGCTGGACGGGCTCGCTCGTCGACTGGGCCGTCCGGGAGGCCCCGACGGCCGAGGACCGTGCCCAGGCGCTCGCCGCCGCACGGGAGAATCGTGACGCCTGGCTGGACGGTGCCCGACGCGAGCTGGGGTTCGCGACCTTCGTCCTGCACGACGTCGCGGCCGACGTGCGGGACTGACCTGCGTCAGGACGCGGTGCTCCCGACCCGCGCCGCGGGGCCCTCCGCACCGGAGCGGTCGTCCGGGTCGTCGTCTGAGCTCTCGTCCGTGCCGTCGCCGTCGTCCGCCGCGTGGAGCGCGGCGACGGTGAGCAGCGGGACGGCCGGGATGAGCGCGATGAGCGCGATCCGCACGCCGAAGTCGTTGACGAGCGAGCCTGCGACGGCCACGATCCACAGCGCCAGCAGGGTCGGGCGCACGAGCGGCCACGCGGCCTCCGTGCGCGCGAACCACCGCGGCGTGAAGCGCCGCGGCCAGAAGAGCAGCAGCGCGGCCGCGACGAGCACGGCGATCGTCAGCCACACGGGCACCCCGCCCAGCACGGACCGCGCCGCGTAGCCCGCCTTGCGGAGCAGCGTCTCCCACGCCGACCCGTCGACGACCTGCCCGACGAACCGGCCCAGGTGCGAGCGCTCGTCGGCCGGGCGCAGCCAGTCGAGCACGCCGACGGCGGCGACGAGCGCGACGCCCGCCGCGGCGACGAGCAGGAAGCGCCGCCACGTGACGCGCGCGCCCGAGGCGGCGAGGCCCAGCACGGCGAACGCCGGCACGACGACGAGACCGCCGCCGAGGTCGGCGCCGAGCGTCGGCCACACGTCCACGACCATCGTCACGAGACCGATGACGCCCACCGTCGCGGCGGCGGCGTACCGGTGGCCGCGCGCGACGAGCCACTGCGCGAGCGCCGCGGCGACGACGAGCGCCGCGACCGCGTACACGGAGAACGTCGGGTTCCCGAACCCGTAGAACCGGGCGCCGAACGTGGGCGCCGAGCCGAGCGGGCTCGCCCGGTTGAGCGGGGTCCCGACGAGCGCGTCGAGCGTGAGCACGGCGAACGTGAGCCCCGCGACGATGCCGGGGCCGAGCCAGACCGGCCGGCGTGGGGCGAGGGCGCCCAGGCCGGCGACGGCTGCCGTCGCGAGGACCGTGGACACGACGATCGCGAGGGTCTGGTTCCCGAACCGCCACCAGCCCGTGAGCGACACGAGGAAGGCGGCGGTGGGCACCGCGGCGACGACGAGCGCGGACCCGCGGGCCCAGTGCGCCGCCCGGGCCCACCGGGCGCGCGCGGGGTCGCCCGTCGCGCGCGCGGCACGCGGCGCGAGCAGGAGGCACAGCCCGGCGATCACGAGCCCCGCGTAGAGCGGCACGTCGACGAACGCGGTGTAGACGGCGCGGCGCACGTGGTCGCGCGTCGTGAGGTCGGCGAGGGCGTCGGCGGTCGACGTCGCGTCGGCCGGGCGCGGCGACCCCCAGGCCAGGGGGGTGTCCTGGATCCGTGCCGGGGTGGCGGCGCCCGCGGCGTCGAGCACCGTGGCGGGGACGTCGAGCACGCGCGCGACGCCGTCGGTCCGCGTGGCGGCGCTCGTCAGGTAGCGGGACTGGTCGGGGCCGTCGGACGACGGGCGCACGAGCGTCGTGCCGAGCGCGGGACGGGTGCCGGGCGCACCGGCGACGTCCACGACGAGCACGGTCGTGCCGCTCGGGGCCGCGTCGAGCACGGCGCCGACGGTCGCGTCGACCGCGGTGAGGCGGTCGGCGCGCAGGGTGCTGCGCAGCGTCGCGCGCTCGTCCGCCGGGAGGTCGGGGTCGACGACCGGCGGGGTCGCGTCGCCCGCGTCGACGACGGTCACGGGGCACGCGAACGCGTCGGAGCCGGGTGCCGTCGCGTCCGCGAGGTCGCGGTACCGCGCGACCTGGCCCGCGGAGTCCGCGAGGGCGACCGCAGCGCCCGGGCCCACCGCCGTCGCGCACACCGCGCCGTCGGCGCCGGCCGCGGCGAGCGCGTCGCCGAGGACGCCGAGGCGCGCCTGGTAGCCCGAGCCCCGCTGGAGGGCGACCAGGTCGTCCCAGCCCTCGACCTGCGCCCCGTCCGCCCCGTCGGGGGCGGGCTGCGGCGTCGGGCACGCCCACGCGCCGTCGGGAGCGCGCTCCGTCGCGACCTCGGCGAGCTGCCCGGCGGAGAGCGCGAGCCAGCCGCCGACGGTGCAGCGGCTCGCCGCCCCCGTGGGCTGGGAGACGCCGCCGGCGCCCGCGCCGTCGGTGAGCAGGGCGTGGAGGGTGGGGGTGGCCGACGACGTGACGTCGGCCCACGTGACGCCTGTGGTGCCGACGACGACGACCGGCCGGTCCGTCGCGATCGCGTCGGTCCGGGTCACCGAGGCCTCGCCGCCCGCCGGGGCGGCGCTGGCCGCCGGACGGAGCCCCGACGAGGCGAGCACCGTCGAGGCGAGCAGGAGGACGAGGAGGAGCCCGCCCCCCACGGTCGCGAGCATGGTCGGCATGCGTCGGATCCCCGGCTCGGGCACGGCCCGCGCGGTCTGCGGGGGCGCGGGGCGGGCGAGGAACCCCGGGACGATCATCGCGGTCGCGACGACGACGACCATGACCGCGATGATGACGCCCGAGTCGTTGAGGACGGAGCCGACGCCCGCGACGACGACGATCGCCACGACCAGCGGGCGCAGCATCGGCCAGGTCTCGTAGGCCCGCGCGACCTCCGGCAGGCGGAAGCGCTCGGGGCGCAGCACGGCGACGGCGAGGAGCACCACGAGGACCGCCGCGACCGCGCCCAGGGGGTTCGCGAGGGTGGCCCACGCGCCGAGCGCCTTGCGGCCGATCACGTCGAGCGCGGCCCCGTCCACGACGGTCTGGACGAACCCGCCGAGGTGGGACCTCCCGCCCGGCAGCAGCCAGTCCACGACCGCGACGACCACGACCACGAGCACCGTCGCGAGCGCGACGACGAGCGCACGCAGCCACGTGATGCGCACCCGGCCCACGAGCAGCGCGAGGACGGCGAACGCGGGGACGAGCGCGAGGATGCCGCCGAAGTCGGCGCCGAACGCGGGCCAGCCGTCGATGACGACCGTGACCGCCCCGACGGCGACGACGGTCCAGGCCGCGAGGCGGCGTCGTCCGCGGGCGGTCGCGGCCGACGCGAGGCCGCCCGCGAGGACGAGGCCCGCGACGGCGTACACGGCGAAGGTGACGTTGTTGAAGCCGTAGAAGCGCGTGAAGCCCACGACGGCCGACGTCCCGAGCAGGGACGCCTGCTGGAGCGTCGTGCCGGTCGCGCCGTCGACGGTGAGCACGAGCCACGTGACCCCGGCGAGAGCAGACGGCAGCGCCCACGGGCGTCGCGGCAGGAGGCGCGAGACGACCCACGCGACGAGGGCGACGACGACCGCGCTCACCGCGAGCGCGAGGGTGAGCGCCGGGGCGGGGGCGCTCCACACCCACCAGCGCGACAGGCTCGCGAGCGACGCCGCGACCGGGGCCGCCGCGACCACCATGAGCACGGCCGAGAGCACGCGCAGGCCGCGGGGCCCCGGACCGGGCTCGCGCCCGTGGCGGACGGCGGCGCGGCGTGCCCACAGGACGCCCCCGAGCGCGAGGACCAGGGTGCCCACGAGGAGCCCGACGAGCACGGGGTAGAGGGTGGGGATGGTGCTGGTGAGGACGTTGAGGTACTGCCGGTTCTCGACGGTCCGGGCGACGTCCATGCGCCGCACCTCGCCCTGCTCCAGAGCGGCGCCCTCGAGCCCTTCCGTGCTGCCGCCCGCCGACTCCACGACGGTCGCCGTCAGGTCGGTGAGCTGGACGATGCCGTCCTTCTGCGTGCTCGGCGAGTGGAGCCAGCGGCTCGTCGGCTGCCCCTTGCGCCAGTCGACGACGACCTGGAGCCCCGTCTCGCCGACCGGTCCCGCCGACACGCCGGCCACCAGGACGCGCGTGCCCCGGTCGACCTCGTCCATGACCCGGGCGAGCGCCTCGTCGAGCTCGTCGAGGCTCTCGCCGCGGCCGGTGGCCGAGTCGACGATCTCGCCCTGGTCGACGACCGTCACGTCGCACGCGTCGAGGCCGTCGTCGGGGAGCGCGGCGAGCGAGGGCGAGTACCGCTCGACGTGACCGACGGCGTCCGCGAGCATCACGGCGGCACCCGGCCCGACGGCGGTCGTGCAGACGCCCGTCTCGGCGAGCCGGGCCGCGGCCGTCCCGGGGTCGTGCCGCGCCGCCTGCGCGGGCGTCTCCTCCGTGGTCGGCGCCGTGAGCACGGCCCAGCCGGGGACGTCGGCGGGGCGCGCGTCGGGCGTGGTCGCCCCCGTCGGCGTGACGTCGGGCACGGGCAGGGGGAGGCAGCCGCTCGCAGGCTCCTCGGCGTCGGCCGGGAACGGCTCCGCGGGCTGCTCCTCCGCCTGGGCCGAGACCATGCGCCCCGCCGAGAGCGTGAGCCACGCGTCGGTCGTGCACGCCGTGCGCCCGAGGTTGAGCGACGCGACGGACCCCGTGCGGATCATCGACCACAGCGTGGGCGTCGCGGTGGGGGAGACGTCGCTCCAGTACAGGCCGGCCACCGCGACCAGCACGACGGGGCGCGGGTCGTGCGCGGGCGCGGTGGCGAGCGGGCCGGCCGCGACGGTGGCCTCGCTGCTCGCCGAGCCGCCCGACGCGACCGCCGGAGCACCTGCGGTGGTCGCCGCCGCCGGGCCGGCCGTGGCGAGGAGCGTCAGCAGCAGGGCGACGGCCGTGGCGAGCGCTGCCGTCCGCGGCCCGAGGCCCCGGTCCCGGCGGGCGGGCTGGGTGCGGGCAGGGGGGAGCGCGGCGGCCGGGAACGTCACCGGACCAGCCTACGGGGGTGCGTCACGCCGCCTCCGACCGTGGCGGCGGCGTCGTCGCAGGTCCGCGCGCGACGCTCACGCGGCCTCCACGCCGGCTGCGCGCAATCCGCTGGACGTACCAATTTGGTGCCGTGTACAACTTGTATCCATGTACAACTTTCAGGACCGACCGTGCGCGCTCTGACCCGCACCGAGGCGCGGGCCGCGATCGTCAACGTCGACCCGGCGGAGGGGAAGATCCGCCTGCCCGGCCACTTCGACGACCTGCGCTGGGAGGAGCTCGACTACCTCGGGTGGCGCGACCCGCGCGCGCCCTCGCGGGCGTTCCTCGTCGCGGACGTCGACGGGCGCGCGGTCGGGGCGCTCCTGCGCCAGAGCCCGAGCCACGCCGAGGTCGCGTCGCGCGCCGTGATGTGCGCGCTGTGCCGGTTCTCGCGGCGGTTCAACGAGGTCGCGTTCTTCGCGGCGCACCGGCCGTCGCGGGACCCGAGGAAGCGGCTCAGCAGCGTGGGCCTCCTGCTGTGCACCGACCTCGACTGCCACCGCAACGTCCGGACCGTCCGGTCGGGCGGTCCGCTCGACCCCCGGCCCGACGAGGTCGTGCGAGCTCGTCGGGAGGGCCTGCGGACGCGTACCGTCGCGTTCCTGCACACCCTGACCGACGGCGCCCCCGCGGCGCGGACGAGGAGTCGTTGATGGCCTACCTGCCGCGCGCGGAGCGTCGGGACTCCATCGTCGCCGCAGCTGCGGCCGTCGTGCGCCGCGACGGTCTCGGGGCCGTCACCGCACGCGTCGTCGCCGACGAGCTCGGCGGGTCCCCCGGGCAGATCCACCACCACTTCGCGTCGACGGACGCGCTCGTCGCCGAGGCGTGGCGGCGGTACGCGGACGTCGAGATCGTCCGGTTCGAGGAGGCCGCCCGCGGTCGCGCCGCCCGCGCCGCGCTCGAGCTCTTCTTCGAGGACCTGCTCGGGCCCGCGGGTGACGGGCAGGCGCTCGCCCGGTGGGCTGAGGCGGGGGCGCACGCGCAGCTGCGCCCCGTCGTCGCGCGGGCCTACGTCGAGACGCTCGGGCTCCTGACCGACGTCCTGGCGGACGCCCTCGGCGACCGGGGTGACGCGCGACGCCGGGAGGCGGCGGGGCGACTGCTCATGGTCGGCGTCGGGCTCGCCGGCCTCACCCGCGTCGGCGGGGAGCAGGTCGTCCCGCCGACGACGGTCATGCGGTCGGCGATCGACGCGGAGACGCCCCCCGCGGCCTGACCGCGCCACGCGGGCTCGACGCCGCGCGTCAGGCCGTGCGCACCACCAGCGCGCCGGGGTCGACGCGGGTCTCGATCTCGACCGCGAGGCCCAGCACGTCGCCGTCGACCTGCGCCTGCTCGCCCTCCTCGACCCGTACCCGCACGCGCCGGGCCCGCGCGTGGTCGATGCGCCCGATCTTGGCGGGCAGGTCGTTCCGGACGCCGAGCCCCTGCATGACGACCTCGCCGAAGAGCTGCGCCCAGCCCACCACTCCGCCGCGCGTGTCGACCGCGGCGACGTCGAGCACGCCGTCGTCGATCACGGCGTCGGGCAGGAGCGTGATGCCCCCGGGGAGCCGACCGCAGTTGCCGATCATGAGCGAGCGCAGCCGCGCGTCGACGGGCGGGGAGTCGTCGAGCTGGATGCGGGCGCGCATGCGCCGACCGTGCAGGTGGCGGATCCCGGCGACGAAGTACGCGACCCACCCGACCTTGGCCTTGAGCTCGTCGTCGGCGTCGGCGACCATCGCGGCGTCGAACCCGAGGCCCGCGATGACGAGGAAGATGTGCTCCTTGCCGGGCGCCCGGGCCGGGTCGAGGGTCGTGCCCTCCACGTCCCCGGGGCCCGCGGGGTCCGCGTACCGCAGGACCGTGACCCAGCCGACGTCGATCGGGCGGTCCGACCCCGCGATCACGACGGCGAGCGCCGCGCGGGCGTCGCCCACGGGCAGGTCGAGGTTGCGCGCGAGGAGGTTGCCCGTGCCGACGGGCACGAGGCCCATCGTGCGGCCGCTGCCGACCATGCCCTCCGCGACCGCGCGGACCGTGCCGTCCCCGCCCACGGCGACGACGACGTCCGCCCCCTGGGCGAGCGCGGCGCGCGTCTGCCCGACGCCCGGGTCGGCGATCGTCGTCTCGAACCACAGCGGGTCGGGGAGCGCGGCGTCGGCGAAGGCGCGGCGCACCACGGCCTCCAGCCCGACGACGTCGGGCTTCGACGGGTTCGCGACGAACGCGACGAGCTCGCGCGGGTCGTCGTCGGCGGGCGTGTCCTCGACGGGGAGGTCCGCGCCGTGCGCGCGCCGCAGGCGCGACTGCTGGGCGCGCAGCCCCAGCGCGACGACGAGGGCCACGACGGCGACGGCGAGCGCCGCGATCGCGACCCAGAGGGTCCAGGCCATGGCGACACCGTAGCCGGGTCGCGGCTGTGGAGGACCACGACCGCCGCGCCGCCGGGTTCGTGAGGCTGCTGGCGTGATCGACCTCCGCCTGGGGAGGACCACGACCGCCGCGCCGCCGGGTTCGTGAGGCTGCTGGCGTGATCGACCTCCGCCTGGGGAGGACCACGACCGCCGCGCCGCCCGGTTCGTTAGGCTGCTGGCGTGATCGACCTCCGCCTCCTGCGCGACAACCCCGACATCGTCCGTGCCAGCCAGGTCACCCGTGGTGACGACCCCGCGCTGGTGGACGCCGCCCTCGACGCCGACGCGCGCCACCGCGCCGCGCTGAGCGAGTTCGAGAGCCTGCGTGCCGAGCAGAAGTCCCTCGGCAAGCTGGTCGCCCAGGCGCAGGGGGAGGAGAAGCAGGAGCTGCTCGCGCGCACCAAGCAGCTCGCCGCCGACGTCAAGGCGCGGCAGGCCGACGCGGACGCCGCGTCGGAGGAGCTGCGCGGGCTGCTGTTCCGCATCTCGAACGTCGTCGAGGGGGCGCCTCCCGGGGGCGAGGACGACTACGTCGTGCTGCGCGAGGAGGGCACGATCCGCGACTTCGCCGCCGAGGGGTTCACGCCGCGCGACCACCTGGAGCTGGGCGAGGGCCTGCGCGCGATCGACACCGAGCGCGGTGCGAAGGTCTCGGGCGCCCGGTTCTACTACCTCACAGGCGTGGGCGCGCGCCTCGAGCTCGCGCTGCTCAACGCGGCGATGGACACGGCGATCGCTGCGGGCTTCACGCCCGTCATCACGCCGACCCTCGTGCGGCCCGAGGTCATGCAGGGCACCGGTTTCCTGGGCGCGCACGCGGACGAGATCTACCGCCTCGAGAAGGACGACCTCTACCTCGTCGGCACGAGCGAGGTCGCGCTCGCGGGCTACCACGCGAACGAGATCGTCGACCTGTCGGGCGGCCCGCTGCGCTACGCCGGGTGGAGCGCGTGCTACCGGCGCGAGGCCGGCTCGCACGGCAAGGACGTGCGCGGCATCATCCGCGTGCACCAGTTCCACAAGGTCGAGATGTTCTCCTACTGCGACCCGGCCGACGCCGCCGCGGAGCACCAGCGCCTGCTCGGCTGGGAGGAGCAGATGCTGCGCCTCGTCGACCTGCCGTACCGCGTCATCGACACGGCGGCGGGCGACCTCGGGTCGAGCGCCGCGCGCAAGTTCGACTGCGAGGCGTGGCTCCCCACGCAGCAGCGCTACCTGGAGCTCACGTCGACCTCGAACTGCACGACGTTCCAGGCGCGCCGCCTCAACGTGCGCGAGCGGGTCGAGACCGACGGCAAGACGGAGACGCGGACCGTCGCCACGCTGAACGGCACCCTCGGCACGACGCGCTGGATCGTCGCGATCCTCGAGAACCACCAGCAGCCCGACGGGTCGGTCCGCGTGCCCGAGGGCCTGCGGCCGTACCTCGGGGGCCTCGAGGTCCTCGAGCCGGTGGTGGCGTGACGGACCCGCGGGAGACGGCCGGTGCGGCCGAGCCGCTGCTCGTCGCGCTCGACATCGACGGCACGCTCATGTCCTACGACCAGGAGCTGTCGGAGGACGTGCGCGACGCCGTCGCCGACCTGCGCGCGGCGGGGCACCACGTGGTGCTCGCGTCGGGCCGGTCGCTCATCGCGATGACGCCCGTCGCGGAGATCCTCGGGATCGACCGCGGCTGGGTCGTCGCGTCGAACGGCGCGGTGACCGCGCGGCTCGACCCCGACGAGCCCGACGGGTACGTGCTCGAGGACGTCGTGACGTTCGACCCGGGCCCGGCCCTGCGGCTCCTGCGCGAGCACCTGCCCGACGCGCGGTACGCCGTCGAGGACATCGGTGTCGGGTTCCGCATGAACGAGCTCTTCCCCGACGGCGAGCTCGACGGCGTGCACCGCGTCGTCGCGTTCGACGAGCTGTGGTCCGGCGAGGTGACGCGCGTCGTCGTGCGGGCGCCGGGGTCGACGAGCGAGCAGTTCCACGAGCTCGTCGAACGGCTCGGCCTCGACGACGTCACGTACGCCGTCGGGTGGACGGCGTGGATGGACATCGCGCCCCTCGGCGTCACCAAGGCGACCGGCCTGGAGCTCGTGCGTCGCACCCTGCACGTCCAGCCGCACCGGACCGTCGCGGTCGGCGACGGGCGCAACGACGTCGAGATGCTCCGCTGGGCGGCGCGCGGCGTCGCGATGGGCCACGCGGACGACGTCGTGCAGGCGGCGGCCGACGAGGTGACCGCCCCCATCGAGGACGACGGCGCGGCGCGCGTCCTCCAGAGCCTCCTGCCCGCGCGGTAGCGCCCCGGCGCCGAAGGAGAGGGGCCCGACCGGGGCCGCACGCCTCAGGGCCGGGTGAAGGTGATCTTCCCCGTCGCGTCGCGCGAGACGGTCCCGGTGTACGAGGCGTGCACCTCGGCCGGCAGGTCGCCGCCGTCCCGGAGCAGGACGGTGTACCGCGCCGTCGCCTCGTACGCCCCGTCGACGTACCGGATCTCCGGCCCGGGTTCGGCGAACCACTCCGTGCGGGAGCCCTCGCGCGCGTTCTCCACGAGCTCCGACGGGCATGACGGACCGGTGAGGCCTTCGTCCTCGCAGGCGGCCCGCAGACGTTCGACCGCCTCCTCCACTCCCGGCTCGACGTCGGGCATCAAGGTCGGGGTGAACGCGAAGCCCTCGGCGACGACCTCGCCGTCCCGGACGACGTCGGGCACGTAGGCCGTGAACGTGGAGCCTCGGAGCAGACCTTCGAAGAGACCGTTCGGGTCGGTGTACTCGACGGCGTAGGCGCCGGGGAGCAAGGTGACCGGGGTGAGGTCCGCCGCCGGGTACTCGACCTGGCCGTTGACCGTCAGCGTGCCGGACACGGGCTGACCTGCGCCGATCGTGTCGGCGGTGGTGAGCTCGCTGATCGTGGTCCGGTCGCCGTCGCGGGTCGTCCGGACCTCCATGCTCACGGGGGCGTCGACGCCGTCGAGGCTGAACTCGACCGTGACGCTCGCACCGGCGGGCGAGCCGGAGGACGCCACGACGCGCGCATCGGTGGGCCGGGCCACGGAGGCACGGTAGAAGTCGTCGTCGACGAGATCCTCGTCGAGGTCGATCGTGGTGAGCGCCGCGGCGTCGCTCGCCCTCCCGGCTTCCAGCTTCGCGAAGAAGTCCTCGACCACCGCGACGCTCTCGGTGGTGTCGGTGTCCGGCGCTCCCGGGGCGCACGCGACGAGCGTGACGGGGACGAGACCGCCCGTGAGGAGGGCCGCGGCTCGCCGTCGGCGCCCGTCGCGGGGCCGGGCGTCCGTGGTCCGCGCCTTCCCGGCGTCACGGCCCAGGCCGCCTCCCAGAGCGTCGTGCGTCATCCTCTTCATCCTCTTCGATCGACGGCGGGGGCGTGGACGTCCCGGGCACCACGCACGTCGCGCACGGTGCACCGCTCGACCTCGGGGTACCAGGGCTCTACCTCGCGGTACCGGGGCTCTACCTCGCGGGGGCGGTCAGTCGCGGGGCTCGCGGGCGGTGAGCACGACGGGGCCGTCCTCGGTGATCGCGATGGTGTGCTCGCTGTGCGCGCCGCGCGACCCGTCGGCGGAGCGGAGGGTCCAGCCGTCGGGGTCGGTGTAGATCTCGTCGGTGGTCTCGAGGAACCAGGGCTCGATCGCGATGACGAGGCCCGGCTTGAGCGGGAACCCGCGCTTGCGACGGCCGTCGTTGGGGACGTGGGGCTCGCCGTGCATGGTGCGGCCCACGCCGTGCCCGCCGAAGTCGGTGTTCACCGAGTAGCCCGCGGCGTGCGCGACGTCGGCGATGGCGGCCGAGATGTCGCCGACCTTCTTGCCCGGCTGCGCGGCGGCGATGCCCGCCTCGAGCGCGCGCTCGGTCGTCTGGATGAGCCGGGCGTCCGCCTCGCCGAGCGCGCCCGCGCGCGGCGTGCCGACGACGAACGACAGCGCCGAGTCCGAGACCCACCCGTCGACGGACGCGGCGAAGTCGATGCTCAGCAGGTCGCCGTCGCGCAGCGCGTAGTCGTGGGGGAGGCCGTGCAGCACGGCGTCGTTCACGGACGTGCAGATCACCTTGCCGAACGGGCTGGCGCCGAACGACGGGTGGTAGTCGATGTAGCAGGACTCGGCCCCGCGGTCGCGGATCATCCGGTGCGCGATCTCGTCGAGCTCGAGCAGGTTCGTCCCGACCTTCGTGGCGGCCCGCACCGTGGTGAGGACGTCGGCGACGAACCGTCCGGCGGGCCGCATCTGCTCGATCTCCCGCGGGGTCCTCAGCTCGATCATCGTGGTCCTTCCGGTTCGCAGGTCGTGGTGCCCGACGACGGCACGGCGGGCTCGTGCATGCCGAGCGGTGCCGAGGGTGGGCCCGACCACGATATCGGTCCCGGCGGGAGCAAGCGCTTGCATCGATCTGCTCACGATGCGGCACGGCGCCTCGCCAGGGTCCGTCCCGGCGTGGCAGCATCACCCGTCGTGGCAGGTATCGACGACGTCGCCCAGGCCGCCGGGGTGTCCACGGCGACCGTCTCGCGCGCCCTGCGCGGCCTGCCGAACGTCTCCGAGGCGACGCGCCTGCGGGTGCTCGCGGAGGCGGCGCGGCTCGGGTACGTGCCCACGCCGTCGGCGTCGTCCCTGGCCACGGGGCGGACCCGCACGATCGGCGTGCTGACCCCGTGGGTGAACCGGTGGTTCTTCGCCAACGTCATCGAGGGTGCCGAGCGCGCCCTGCGCGACCTGGGCTACGACGTGCTGCTCTACACGTTCGACGTCCGCCGCACGTCGTCGCGCCGGCGGGTCGACCCGAGCGTGCTGCGCCACCGCGTGGACGGGACGCTCGTCGTCGGTCTGCCGCTGGACGACGACGAGGTGCGCTCGCTCGTCGGGCTCGCGCGGCCGCTGGCGTTCGTGGGGTCGGGGCCGGCGGAGCAGGTGACGGTCCGGCTCGACGACGTCGCGACGGGGCGGGCGGCGACGCGCCACCTGCTCGACCTCGGGCACCGGGTGATCGGGCACGTGACCGGGGTCCCGGACCTGGTGTCGTCGTGGTCCCCGCCCGTGGAGCGGGCGCGGGGGTACGTGCGCGCGCTCGAGGAGGCGGGCGTCGTCGTGCAGCCGGACCTCGAGGTGAACGGCGACTTCGACGTCGCGGGCGGGCGCGAGTCCACCGCGGAGCTGCTGCGCCGTCGTCCCGACGTCACCGCGGTGTTCGCGGCGTCGGACGAGATGGCGATGGGGGCGATCCTCGCGGCGCGCGACCTGGGCCTGCGCGTGCCGGAGGACCTGTCCGTCGTGGGCGTGGACGGGCACGACCTCGGCGAGCTGGTCGGTCTGACCACGATCGCGCAGGACGCCTACCAGCAGGGCTTCGACGCGGCGCTCCTGCTCCTCGACATGATCAACGGTGCCCCCGTCCCCGAGAGCCTGACGTACCCGACGGAGCTCGTCCGGCGCGGTTCGACGGCGCCGCTCGCCCCGAGCGCGTAGGCCGGTCCGCTCTCTCGTCCCGCCGCGCGTGCCCCCGCGGGCCAACACGGTGTGGGAGCGCGACCAGCCGCGCGGGGCCCGAGAGAGCGCGCACCCGGCCCGCGTGACGGAATCGTTACCCAAACTCGCCTCTGCTGTGCTTGCACCCGCGGCATGCAACCGCTTGCATGGTGGGAGGGCGAGAGCGCACCCGCGCTCGCGACGTCGCGATGCGCCCGGTCCTCACCGGACCGGGGTGACGGCGTCCGGACCCACGACGAGGTGGAGGCTGAGATGACCAGGACCACGAGGACCAGCGCGGCGCGTCGCCGCACGCTGGCGGTCGCCGCCGGCGGCGCGAGCCTCGCGCTCGTGCTCGGGGCGTGCAGCAGCGGGGGCGGCGGCGGGGGCGACGAGTCGCCCAGCGCGGAGGTGGACTGCGCCGACTTCGAGCAGTACGGCGACCTGTCCGGCAAGACCGTCTCGGTCTACTCGACGATCGTCGACACCGAGGCCGAGCAGCAGCAGGCGTCGTACGAGCCGTTCGAGGAGTGCACCGGCGCGACGATCGACTACGAGGGCTCCAAGGAGTTCGAGGCGCAGCTCCCCGTCCGCATCCAGTCCGGCAGCGCACCCGACATCGCGTACCTGCCGCAGCCCGGCCTCCTGCGCCGCATCGTCGCGGACTTCCCCGACGCGATCCAGCCGGTCGGCGACCAGGCCGCGGCCAACGTCGACCAGTACTACACCGAGTCCTGGAAGGAGTACGGCACCGTCGACGGCACGCTCTACGCGACGCCCCTCGGCGCGAACGTGAAGTCGTTCGTCTGGTACTCGCCGTCCATGTTCGAGGAGGCGGGCTACGAGGTCCCGACGACGTGGGACGAGCTCATGGAGCTCTCCGACCAGATCGTCGCCGACAACCCCGAGGGCGACGTGAAGCCCTGGTGCGCCGGCATCGCGTCCGGCGAGGCGACCGGATGGCCGGCCACCGACTGGATGGAGGACGTCGTCCTGCGCACGGCGGGCCCCGAGGTCTACGACCAGTGGGTCAACCACGAGATCCCGTTCAACGACCCGCAGATCGCGACGGCCCTCGCCACGGTCGGCGACGTGCTGAAGAACGAGGACTACGTCAACGGCGGCCTGGGCGACGTGAGCAGCATCGCGACGACCGAGTTCACCGAGGGCGGGTACCCGATCATCGACGGCCTCTGCTACATGCACCGCCAGGCCACGTTCTACCAGGCGAACTGGACGACCCTCGACCCCGACCTCGAGGTGGCCGAGGACGGCGACGTGTGGGCGTTCTACCTGCCGGGCGAGTCGGCCGACGACAAGCCGCTGCTCGGTGGCGGCGAGTTCGTCGCGGCGTTCAACGACCGTCCCGAGGTCCAGGCCTTCCACGCGTACCTGTCGAGCCCCGAGTGGTCCAACGCCAAGGCGAGCGTGACCCCGCAGGGCTGGATCAGCGCGAACAACGGTCTCGACCCCGACCTGCTGCAGTCGCCGATGGACCAGCAGGCGTACGAGCTGCTCACGGACGAGAGCTACACGTTCCGCTTCGACGGCTCGGACATGATGCCCGCCGCCGTCGGCGCCGGCTCGTTCTGGTCCGAGATGACCGAGTGGATCGCGAGCGACAAGTCCGACCAGGCCGTGCTCGACGCCATCGAGGCGTCCTGGCCGACGTCCTGACCCGCGAGCGGCCCGGGGGCTGACGGCGCGGCGCGAGCCACGTCGTCGGGCCCCGGGCCCCGCGCGTCGACCCGGGGGCGGGTCGCCCGGGCAGGACCCGGGCGGCCCGCCCTCGGCGACCGTCCCTCGTCGTCCACCTCGTCGTCCCGGCCGTCGCCGGCCACCTCAGGAGCCTCACATGGACTGGTTGCTCGAACCCTCCGGGACGGGGGGCAAGCTCGCGGTGATGGTCGTCGCGATCCTGCTCTTCGTCGTCGTCATGGGTCTGATCCTCTTCCTCGTCGACCGGCCGAAGCGCGTGCCCGGCTGGGTCGTCGCGATCGCGTTCGCCGGGCCCGCGGTCGTCATGCTCGCGTTCGGCCTGCTGTACCCGGGGCTGCGCACCATCCGCGACTCGTTCTACAACCGCACGGGCTCCGCGTTCGTCGGGTTCGACAACTACGTCACCGCGTTCACGCGGGACGAGTTCCAGATCGTCCTGCGCAACACCGCGATCTGGGTCATCGTCGTCCCGCTCGTCTCGACGTTCCTCGGGCTGGTGTACGCGGTCGTCGTCGACCGGTCCCGCTTCGAGAAGCTCGCCAAGACCCTGATCTTCCTGCCCATGGCGATCTCCATGGTCGGCGCGGGCATCATCTGGAAGTTCATGTACGAGTACAAGCCGGCCAGCCAGCCGCAGATCGGCCTGTTCAACCAGGTCCTGGTGTGGCTCGGGCTGGAGCCGCAGCAGTTCCTGCTCAGCGCGCCGGCGAACACGTTCTTCCTCATCCTCGTGATGATCTGGATCCAGGCCGGGTTCGCGATGACGATCCTCGCCGCCGCGATCCGCGCCATCCCGGACGACATCGTCGAGGCGGCCCGGCTCGACGGCGTCGGCGGCATGCGGATGTTCCGCTACATCACGGTGCCGAGCATCCGCCCGGCCCTCGTGGTCGTCCTCACGACGATCGCCATCGGCACGCTCAAGGTCTTCGACATCGTCCGCACGATGACGGGCGGCCGGTTCGAGACGTCGGTCGTGGCGAACGAGTTCTACACGCAGGCGCTGCGCCAGGGCGAGCAGGGCCTGGGCGCCGCGCTCGCCGTCATCCTCTTCGTGCTCGTCATCCCGATCATCGTGTACAACGTGCGGCAGCTGAAGCAGGCGGAGGAGATCCGATGAGCACCCCACTGTCCGCCTCCGTGCCCGACGCCCCGCTCGTCGACGAGACCGTCGAGGAGGGCAGCGGCCAGGGCATCGTCGCCGGCCTCGACGCCCGCGCCGACAAGGTGCGCCGCAAGGTCTCCTCGCGGCCCGCGTCGATCATCGCGATCGTGCTCGCCGTCCTGTGGACGATCCCGACGTTCGGGCTCCTCGTCACGTCGTTCCGGCCGCCGCGCGAGATCCGCCGGTCGGGGTGGTGGGAGGCGTTCGCGAACCCGGAGTTCACGGTCGACAACTACACCGACGCGCTGTTCGGCGGCTCGACGAGCTTCGCGACGTACTTCGTCAACTCCCTCGTCATCACGCTGCCCGCGGTGATCATCCCGATCACGCTCGCGTCGCTCGCCGCGTACGCGTTCGCGTGGGTGAACTTCAAGGGCCGCAACCTGCTGTTCGTCGCGGTCTTCGCGCTCCAGATCGTGCCCATCCAGGTCACGCTCGTCCCGCTGCTCACGCAGTACGTGGACTGGGGCATCGACGGCTCGTTCTGGCCCGTGTGGCTGTCGCACTCGATCTTCGCGCTGCCGCTCGCGATCTTCCTGCTGCACAACTTCATGAAGGACATCCCGCGCGAGCTCGTCGAGGCCGCCCGGGTGGACGGCGCGGGGCACGTGAAGATCTTCTTCCAGGTCCTCATGCCGCTCCTCGTCCCCGCCATCGCGGCGTTCGGCATCTTCCAGTTCCTCTGGGTGTGGAACGACCTGCTCGTCGCGCTGACGTTCGCGTCCGGCCAGGACACCGCACCCATCACGGTGCGGCTCGCCGAGCTGTCCGGCTCGCGCGGCGCGAGCTGGCACCTGCTCCCGGCGGGCGCCTTCATCTCGATGGTCGTGCCCGTGGTCGTGTTCCTCGCGCTCCAGCGGTACTTCGTGCGCGGCCTGCTCGCCGGCTCGGTCAAGGGCTGACGCCGGCCGCACCGAGCCTGTGGCGGCGGCCCGTCCCGCACGGCGGGCGGGCCGCCGTCGCACGTCCGGCGTGCGACGGCGCAGTGCGTGCGCGGTCGTAGAGTCGGTCGGTGCCCACCCGAACCGCCGCCCTCGACCGCGTCCCGGCACCGGCGCTGTTCGTCGTCTCGGGCCTCACGCAGTACCTGGGCGCGGCGATCGCCGTCGGGCTGTTCGCCGTCGCCGGGGCGGTCGAGGTGGGGTGGCTGCGCATCGCGGCGTCCGCGCTGCTCCTGCTCGCCTGGCGCCGCCCGTGGCAGCGACGGTGGACGCGGCACGACCTCGCGTGGGCCGGGGTCTTCGGGGTCGCGCTCGCGGCGATGAACCTCGCCTTCTACGTCGCGATCGACCACCTCCCGCTCGGGACCGCCGTCGCGATCGAGTTCCTCGGCCCGGTCGCCGTGGCCGCGGTCACGGGCAGCGGATGGCGCGAGCGCGGCGCCATCGCCGTCGCCGCGGCCGGGGTCGTGCTCCTCGCCGGCGTGACGGTCGGCTCCGACCTCCCGCACGACGACGCCGTGGTCGGCCTCGCGGCGATCGGCGTGGCCGCGGCGTGCTGGGCCGCGTACATCGTGCTCGGCCGCCGGGTCGCCGTCGGCGGCTCGGGGGTCACGTCGCTCGCGGTCGGGATGACCGTGGGCGCGCTCGCGTTCGCGCCGTTCCTCGCGCCGGACGCCGTCCCGGTGCTCGGCGACTGGCGGCACGCCGTGGCCGTCGCGGGGATCGCGCTGTTCTCGTCCGTCGTGCCCTACGCGCTCGAGCAGGTGATCCTGCGCCGCGTCAGCGCGGCGACGTTCTCGGTGCTCCTCGCGCTGCTCCCGGCGACGGCGGCCGTGGTGGGCGCCGTCGTGCTGCGACAGGTCCCGAGCCCCCTGGAGCTGGTCGGCCTCGTGCTCGTCTCCGGGGCGATCGCCATGACCGCCGCGCGCCCGGGGACGCGCAGGCGCGGGGAGCCGGACGACGTCGCGCCGACCGACCCCCCGCCCGCCTGAGCGGGCCGGGACCTCAGAGGTACTGGCCGGGCGAGGGACGGCCGTCGTGCTCGTCCGGACGCGGCTGCTGCCCCGGCATCCCGCCGGGCGCGCCCGGTCCCATGGGCGGCAGCGAGCCGGGCGGCAGGGCGCGGCGCATCTGCGAGAGCTGCGCCTGCGCGGCCATCTGCTGCGCGACGAGCGCCGTCTGGATGCCGTGGAACAGCCCTTCGAGCCAGCCCACGAGCTGCGCCTGCGCGACGCGCAGCTCCGCGTCGGTCGGGACGCTGTCGTCCGAGAACGGCAGCGTGATGCGGTGCAGCTCCTCGACGAGGTCCGGCGAGAGGCCCTCCTCGAGCTCCGTGAGGGACCGCTCGTGGATCTCCGCGAGCCGCGAGCGCGCCGCCTCGTCGAGCGGGGCGTCGCGCACCTCGTCGAGGAGCTTCTTGATCATGCCGCCGATGCGCATGACCTTCGCCGGCTCCTCGATGACGGTCGCCGGGTTGCGGTCGGGGTCGGTCGAGTCGTCGCTCTCGACGACGCTCACCCCCGTGCCGTCGGGCATGACCACGGTGGAACGGCCGGGCTCGTCGTCGCCCTGCGCGGTCGCCGCGGGGTCGGGAGCGGTGGGCTCGTCGGGACGGGGGTCGCGCGGTTCGTCAGCCATGGGTCCAGTCTTGCGCGTGCCACCCCCGCGCGCACCGACGGGCGCGACCCGCCGTCACGGGACGAGCAGCACCTTGCCGAACACCTCGCCCGAGTCGAGCAGCTCGTGCGCGCGCGCCGCCTCGTCGAGCGGCAGCCGCGCGTGCACGACCGGCCGCACCCGGCCGTCCTCCACGAGGGGCCAGACGTGCGTCAGCACCTCGTGCACGATGCGCGCCTTCTCCTGCGGCGGGCGGGCCCGCAGCGTCGTCCCGGCCACCGTGGCCCGCCGGGCGAGGAGGAGGCCGAGGTCGAGCTCCGCGCGTCGTCCCTTCTGCATGCCGATGACGACGAGGCGCCCGCCCGTGGCGAGGACCTCGAGGTTGCGCGGCAGGTAGGCCGCGCCGACGACGTCGAGCACCACGTCCGCGCCGTGGCCGCCCGACGCGTCCCGCACCGCGGCGACGAAGTCCTCCGTGCGGTGGTCGACGGCGACGCTCGCCCCGAGCGCGAGGCACCGGTCGGCGCGTTCTCGGCCGCCCGCCGTCACGGCGACGTGCGCCCCGAGCGCCGCCCCGAGCTGGATGCCCACCGTCCCGACGCCGCCCGAGCCGCCGTGCACGAGCAGCCACTCGCCGGGCGCCAGACGGCCGACGTCGACCACGTTGCTCCACACGGTGCACACCGCCTCCGGGAGCGCGGCCGCGTCCACGAGGTCGATCCCGTCGGGGACCGGGAGCACCTGCGTCGCGCGCACCCGGACCTGCTCCGCGTAGCCGCCGCCGTCGAGCAGCGCGACGACGCGGTCGCCGACCGACCAGCCCGACACCGCGTCCCCGACGCGGGCCACCGTGCCCGAGACCTCCAGGCCCGGCCAGTCGGGTGCGCCCGGCGGCGGAGGGTAAGATCCAGCGCGTTGTAGCAGGTCAGCACGGTTCACGCCAGCGGAAGCGACGTCCACCACGAGCTCGTCCGGCCCAGGGGTCTGGTCAGGGAGCGTGGAAACCGTTAGTTTCTCAGGGCCACCGGGGCCCGATATCGTGACGCCTCGCACATCGCCGAGACTACGCGGACGGCCCGGGGGGCGCCGGTTCGCCGACGGGGGCACCGCGGGACGAGGGCGATTGTTCGCGTTCCTCGCGGATTAGGTGTCCGGGAGCTGTGCACCGATAGTTAGTACGCACGACCGGGGAGCGAGCCCGGGAGGCGCCGCTGCCACGCGCGTCGACCATGCCGCCGAACGGGTGGACCAGGTGATGGAGGCAGGTTCGTATGCTCCGCAGGTTGAGCGTCCGCGGGAAGATCCTTGCGGCACTCGCGGTGCCCGTCCTCGTCCTCTTCGCCGCCGCGGCGATCATCTCGGCGCAGGCCATCGGGACCGCGCGCGACGCGAGCCAGACGAGCGCGCTCGTCGCGGCGCTCGCGGCGCAGGACGCGGCCGGGACGGAGATCGCGGCCGAGCGCACGTACTCGTTCCTCGACGCCAACAGCACGCGTGAGACGGCTGAGGAAGCCACGGCGCAGATGATG
This sequence comes from Sphaerisporangium cinnabarinum, assembly GCA_003052455.1. Classification (GTDB taxonomy): domain Bacteria; phylum Actinomycetota; class Actinomycetes; order Actinomycetales; family Cellulomonadaceae; genus Cellulosimicrobium; species Cellulosimicrobium cinnabarinum. Next base: position 32,255 of record QAPD01000038.1, read on the forward strand.
GCGCAGCGCGAGAAGACCGACCGCGCGCTCGACGCCCGCGACCGCGCGTACGAGCGGCTCAACACGTCGGCGCTCGACCCCCGCGTGCGCAAGGCGGTGGCCGACACGATCGGTGACCGGTCCGAGCTCATCGGTGTCCGCCAGGCGATCGACCGGTCCGGCCTCGGCCAGCTGCAGCGCAACTCGATGTACGGCGATCTCATCGACGCGGCGCTGGACGTGCCGCGCACGCTCGCGGACACCACCCCCGACCGCAGCCTCGCGCAGTACCTCGACACCTACGTGCTGCTCGACGAGCTGCTCGCGCAGCAGGCGCTCGAGCAGCCGCTGGCCGGAGCGGTGCTCCAGGCTGCGCAGGCGGGCCAGCAGAACACCGTCACCAACCAGCAGGCCGCCGTCCTCGTCACCACCGGAGACACGCTCGCCGGCCGCGCACGGGCCGCGGTCCGCCAGCTGCCGGGGGAGTTCCGCCTCGAGACGCCGACGGCGACCTACAACCAGATCCGGCAGAACCTCATCGGGTCCCGCCCGGCTGCCACGCCGCCCAGCCAGGCGGAGCAGTGGCCGAACCTCTCGCAGGAAGATCGCGACCAGACGGCCCCCGTGCGCGACGCCGTGCGCACCGAGACCGCAGAGAAGGCCTCGGACCTCGCGGGGGCGGCCACGACCCGCGCCGTGATCACCATCCTCGTGACGCTCGCCGCGGTCGTCGCCTCGATCCTCGTGGCGGGCTTCATCGCGCGCGCGATCGTCAACCCGCTGCGGCGCCTCACGGACGCCGCCGAGGACGTCCGCGAGCAGCTCCCGAAGCTCGTCGAGCAGGTCGCCGTCCCGGGCCAGGGCCCGGGCATCGACCTCGCGCCGATCACCGTCGAGTCCAGCGACGAGGTCGGCCAGCTCGCGACCGCGTTCAACGACGTGAACCAGACGACGATCAAGGTCGCCCGCGAGCAGGCCGCGCTCCGCGGCTCGATCGCCGAGATGTTCGTCAACGTGGCCCGCCGCGACCAGGTGCTCCTCAACCGCCAGCTCGCGTTCCTCGACGACCTCGAGCGCTCCGAGGAGGACGCAGGCACGCTGTCCAACCTCTTCCGCCTCGACCACCTCGCGACCCGGATGCGCCGCAACGCCGAGTCGCTGCTCGTGCTCGCGGGCATCGACTCGGGCCGCCGCGTGCGCCAGCCCATGCCGGCCTCCGACGTCATCCGCACCGCGTCCTCCGAGATCGAGCTGTACGACCGCGTGCGCCTCAACCTCGTCGTCGACCCGCTCATGCTGGGGCACAACGCGCTCAACGCCGCGCACCTGCTCGCCGAGCTCCTCGAGAACGCGACGATGTTCTCGGAGCCGCACACGCCCGTCGAGGTCACCACGGGCCGCGACGCGGACTTCGTGCACATCACGGTCCGCGACCACGGCCTGGGCATGACGGCCGAGGAGATCGCCGAGGCGAACCGGAAGGTCGCGACGCACGCGGCCTCGGACGTCGTCGGTGCCCAGCGCCTGGGCCTGTTCGTCGTCGGTCGCCTCTCGGAGCGCCTCGGCGCCAAGGTCCGCTTCAGCGCGGGGGGCGACGAGCAGGGCACCGAGGTCGTCGTGTCGTTCCCGGCGGTCCTCTTCGTCCCGGACTCGAACGTCCCGCTCCCGCAGCCGACGGACCCGTTGGAGACGCGCACCCAGGCCGCGGCGCAGCAGCTGACGAGCACGGGCGTGATGCCGGCGCTCCCCGCCGAGCCCGCCGCTCCCGCGCCCGTCCCGACGGCGTCCGTGGAGCCCGAGGCGCCCGCCGGTGTGCCCGTCGACCTCGACGCGCTCACCGACGGCACCACGCAGACCGGCATGCCGCGCCGCCGCTCCCGCACGGTCGACCCGGCGGCGGCCGCGCCCAGCGCGTCGTTCGCGTCGGGCCCGCAGACGGGCGCGATCGTGCTCCCGCCGCTCGCGACCCCGGCGCTCCCGGACGAGCTGCCCGCGGGGGACGAGGCCTGGACCCCGCCCGCGGAGGTGGCCCCCGCGACGTCGGCGCTCCCGAGCCGCTCCCGTGCCGCCGCGACCCCGGTCGAGCCCGTCTCGGCCGAGATCCCTGTGCTCGACGTCAGCACCCGCAGCGCGCTCTTCTCGAGCTTCCGCCCGGTGGGCGAGCGTCCGGTCACGGAGAACCCGGTCGAGCTCCCGGCCGCGCCGGACGTCACGGCGACCGACATCCCGCTCGTCGTCGACGTGCCGACGGCCGACGCGACGGTCCACCAGGAGGTCTGGACCCCGCCGGAGGTCGCGGAGCACCCCGCGGTCCCGAGCGAGGCGGCGGCTGAGCAGGCCTGGGCGCCCGAGCAGGCGTGGGCCCCGGAGCAGCCGGTCGAGCAGGCCTGGGCTCCCGAGCAGCCCGCGGAGCAGGCGTGGGCGCCGGAGCAGCCCGCCGAGCAGGCGTGGTCGCCGGAGCCCGCGCAGGAGCGCGCGGCCACGGGCTGGGCCCCGTCGTCGTTCGCCGACGCACCGCTCGACGCGACCCGGGTGGTGCCGCCCGTGGCGGCGCAGCCGGAGGAGCCCGTGGTCGAGCGCGCGCCGCTCGCGAGCCGGACCCCGACCGAGGCGCACGACGCCCGGCCCGTGGCGCCCTCCGCCCCGGAGCGGGCGGCGGACGTCCCGGTCGTGACCGAGGCGGACCACCGCGCCGCGGACAGCGCCGAGGAGATCCCCGCCGAGCTCACGTTCGAGGCGCTGCCGCGCTTCGAGGAGCTCATGGCGGACCTCCCGACGCGCCGGTCGCTGCGCGAGAGCCAGGTGCGCAAGCGCGGTCTCTTCGGTCGCCGTCCGCGGACGACCGCCACGCCCCAGGCGACGCGGCCCGCCGGCCCCTCGGCCGAGGCGCTCGCCTCGCGCCCGGCCGGGTCGGCACCGGCACCGGCCGCACCCGTCGCGCCGACCCCCTCGGCACCTGCGCCCGCAGCGCCCGCCCCGGTCCCGACGGCCGCGGCCTCGCGGCCGGAGCCGGGCGCACCGGCGC
>QAPD01000039.1 GCA_003052455.1 Sphaerisporangium cinnabarinum
CCGGCCGCCCCGTCGGCCGCGACCCCCGCCGCGTCGTTCGCGCCGCCGTCTGCCGCCTCGCCCGCCCGTCCCGGCGAGCCGTCCGCGGCGGTGCCGACGGCGTCCGCCCCCGTGCCGGACCCGTGGGCCTTCCCGTCCACGCCCGCGCCCGCCCAGGGCGGCCTCATCACGGGCGTCCCCGGCGTCGGAGGCGGTGCCTCCGCCCCGCCGCCCGCACCCGCACCCGCACCAGCCCCGGCACCGACGCCCGCGCCGGTGCCCGCGTCCGCCCCGGCGGCTGCCGCCGCACCGGCGGTCCCCGAGGCCGCCGAGCCCGAGTGGGACAGCACCCGGATGTCCGCGCGCGACGTGCGCGCGATGGACCCCGCGCCGGACGTGTCCGTCGTCCTCGAGCTCGAGTCGGGGGAGCGGCGCACCGTCGACCGTCCGACCCTCGTCGGCCGCAACCCGCAGGCGCCCGACGACGGCCCGTGGACGCTCGTCGCGGTCGACGACCCGACGCGCTCCGTCTCCAAGACGCACGCCGAGCTGCGCGTCGACCCGAGCGGCCTGTGGCTCACCGACCGCGGCTCGACGAACGGCACCGTCGTCTCGGTGCCCGGATCACCGCCCCGCGTCGCCGAGCCCGGGACGCGCGTGCGCGTCCCCGTCGGCGCGACCATCCACGTGGGCGACCGTCGCCTCGTCGTCCACCCGGGAGTCTCGTGACCACCGACCAGCCCGCCGAGGTGCACCTGGCCTGGGGCGCGGCGTCGCACCGCGGCGCCCGCCGCCTCCTCAACGAGGACCGCTTCCTCGCCGCGCGCTCCGTGTTCTTCGTCGCCGACGGCATGGGCGGGCACGAGGCGGGCGAGGTCGCGAGCGCGACGGCCGTCGAGGCGCTGCGCCCGCTCGCCGACCTCGAGGTCGTCACGCCCGAGGAGGTGCGGACCCGGATCGCGGTCGCGCAGGAGAACGTGCAGGCGATCGTCACCGAGCCGGGCCGCGGCGCCGGCACGACCGTCACGGGCGTCGTCGTCTCCGAGCAGGACGGCAACCCGTACTGGCTCGTCGTCAACGTCGGCGACTCACGGACCTACCACCTGGCGGGCGGTCGGCTGGAGCAGGTGAGCGTGGACCACTCCGAGGTGCAGGAGATGGTCGACGCCGGTCTCCTCACCCCGATCGAGGCGCTCACGCACCCGCGGCGGCACGTCGTCACGCGCGCGCTCGGCTCGCGCAACGCCCCGCAGGCCGACTTCTGGTACCTGCCCATCGAGCGGCACGACCGCGTGCTCGTCTGCTCCGACGGCCTCACCGGCGAGCTGTCCGACGAGCGGATCGCGGAGGTCCTGCTCGCCACGCCGGACCCGCAGGCCGCCGCCGAGCGGCTGGTCCACGAGGCCATCGCCGCCGGTGGCCGGGATAACATCACAGTCGTCGTCGTCGACGCGACGGGCGTGTCCGACGACACGAGCGGCGGGAGCACGACACCGCGGGACCAGGCGGGGGCGCCGGGTCCGGTCGTCGACGAGGACACGCTGCCCAGGGATGTTCGTCTGCAGATCGGGGGTCTGACGTGACGCTGCGCTACGTCACCGGAACGGCACGCACCGTGGTGCGCGGGGGCGCGGTCGTCGTGCTGCCCGCACCGGTGGAGCCCTCGCTCGTCGAGCAGGTGTGGGACCAGCTCGGCACCGACGCGGGCGTGGTCGAGGTCCTCCAGGTCCTCACGGGCGCGTTCGGGTCGAGCCTGCGCACCGTGCCCCCGTTCGTCGTCGCGGTCGTCACCGGCCGCCGCGTCCACGTGGCCGCGCGCGGCCGCCTCTCCGTCACGCTCGAGCTCGACGGCGGCGACCGCGTCCAGGTCGAGGGCGAGGGCGTCACCACCTGGTCGGAGCGGGTCCTGGACGACGTCGTCGAGCTGCTCGTCCAGGCCGACGCGGGCGTCGTGCCCGTCGAGCCCGCCGCGCCCGGCGGGCCGCTCCTCGGGGATGCGCTCTCCGTGCCGCTCGAGTCGGGCGTGGTGCTCGCGGCCGCGGTCGCGTGGCCGCTCGTCGAGCGCCCCGAGCAGCCCGCCACGACCGGCAGCGAGGACCGGGGCAGCGACGACCTCGGTCCCGACGCCGGAGCCGACGGCCGCCCGCTCGCCGCCCCGGAGGCGGGTGGGGCCGACCGCCCCGAGCCGCTCGCGGGACCGGGCGCACACCACTCCGCCGCGGAGACCGCGACGCTCGCCGAGGCGCCCGCGGCGCCGTCGGCGACGACGGTCCTCGGCGGGCTCGGGGCGACGCTCCGGCTCCCGGAGGAGACGATCGCGCCGCAGCCCGACGTCGTCGAGCCGGCGCCCGTCGCGGAGCCGGCCGCGCCGGTCTCCGAGGCGCCGCCGGAGGAGGACGACGACTACGCCCACCTGTGGGGCTCCACCATCCTGCGGACCGTCGAGGACGCCGCGGTCCGCGCCGCGGAGGACGAGGAGACGGACGAGGCCGACGAGCCCGCGCCGTCCGCCCCGGTCCCGCCCGCGCCCCCGGCCGTCCCCGCCCCGCCCGCGGAGGAGGCACCCGTGCCGGCCCCGCCGCCCGCGCCGGACGGCCTCATCGCGGGCGTCCCGCGCGAGTGGACGGGCGCGACGCCCGCCGCCGCGCACCGGGCGGCGACCGTCACGCCCGACGACGAGCCCGCGCAGGACGCGCCCGTCGCCGGTCTCGACCACGACGGCCACACCGTGCTCTCCTCGGCGATCGCCGACCTGCGCGCGGCGGCCCAGGAGCCCGCGGCCGAGGACGCGCCCGTGCCGCCGCCCGTCCCGTCCTTCAGCCCGCCGCCCGCGCCGGGGCAGCAGCAGATCCTCGCGCGCACGTGCCCCGAGGGGCACGCGAACCCGCCGTCGCGCGACACGTGCGCCGTGTGCGACGCCCCGCTCGACGGCGACGCCGAGCTCGCCGTGCGCCCGCCGCTCGGCCGGGTCGTGGTGTCGACGGGCCAGACGCTCGAGCTCGACCGGCCCGTCGTCGTGGGCCGTCGCCCGCGCTCGCCGCGCACGCAGGCCGCGGAGCTCCCGCGCCTCGTCACGGTGCCGAGCCCGCAGCAGGACATCTCGCGCTCGCACCTGGAGATCACGCTCGAGGGCTGGCACGTCCTCGTCAGCGACATGGCGACGACGAACGGGACCACGCTCCTGCGCGGCGGTCAGCCGCCGCGGCGCCTGCACCCGTCCGAGCCGGTCCTCGTCGTGGACGGCGACGTCGCCGACCTGGGCGACGGCGTGACCCTGCGGTTCGAGGGGATCCGGTGAGCAGCAAGCGCGCACCGTCCCCACCACCGGAGATCCGCGGTTTCGAGTACGTCTCGCTCATCGGCTCGGGCGGGTTCTCGGACGTCTTCCTGTACCAGCAGCAGCGCCCGCGCCGCCGCGTCGCGGTGAAGGTGCTGCTGCACGAGTGGTCGAGCCACTCGCAGCGCGCGGCGTTCGACGCCGAGGCCGACCTCATGGCGACGCTCTCGACGCACCCGTCGATCGTCACGATGTACGAGGCGGACATCGCGGACGACGGCCGCCCGTACCTGGCGATGGAGTACTGCTCGCGGCCCAACCTCGGGGCGCGCTACCGCACCGAGCGGCTCCCGGTCGCGGAGGCGCTGCGCACGGCCGTCCAGATCGCCGGTGCGGTGGAGACGGCGCACCGCGCCGGGATCCTGCACCGCGACATCAAGCCCGCGAACATCCTCGTCACCGAGTACGGGCACCCCGCGCTCACGGACTTCGGCATCTCGTCCACGGTCGACGACGCCGCGCGCGCGGAGGGAATGTCGATCCCGTGGTCCCCGCCGGAGTCGTTCGCGGAGCCCCCGCGCAGCGGCATCGCGACGGACGTCTGGGCGCTCGCCGCGACGACGTACACGCTGCTCGCCGGGCGCACCCCGTTCGAGGTGCCCGGGGGGTCGAACTCGAGCGCGAACCTCATCTCGCGCATCGAGGGCTCGCCGCTGCCCCCGACGGGCCGCACCGACGTCCCGGCCTCGCTCGAGCGCGTGCTCGCGACCGCGATGGCGAAGAGCCCGGCGTCGCGCTACCCGACGGTCCTCGCGTTCGCGCGCGCCCTCCAGCAGGTCCAGAACGAGCTGTCGTACGCGGTGACGCCGATCGACCTGCTCGACGACTCGGGCCACGTCCAGGAGGAGGAGCCGGACGACGACGCCGGCACGCGCCTGCGCCAGGTCGTCTCCATCGACCCGTCGGGGACCGGGACGTCCGCGGGCCCCGTGGCGCCCGGCCGTCCCACGCAGCCGACCACCCCGCTGCACACCGCCCCGCCCGGTGCGTGGCCGGGGCAGACCGTCGCCCCGGGCACCGCGCCCGCGCAGCCGGGGCCGTACCGCCCCCAGGTGCCCTACGCGCCCGCCTCGTGGGACCAGGGGCCGGCGGCGGGGACGTCCGGCACCGTGCCGACGACCGCCGTCGGGCAGGGTGGTGCGCCCGTCGCGGAGCTCACGGACCCCTCGCGGCTGTACCCCGGGCCACGGCGTCCCGGCGGTTGGGGCGCCCCGCCCGTCGAGGACACCGTGCACCGGACCGCCGGGCCGGACCACGCGCCCGACGACGCGTCCCCGCAGGAGCAGCGCTCCGGCCGGGGTGCGCTCTGGGCGACGGTCGCGGGCGTCGTCGGCGTCGCGGTCGCCGTCGGGGGGTTCTTCCTCCTGCGCCCCGACGCGACGCCGGACGACGCGGAGACCACCGCGGGCGGCGAGAGCTCGACCGCGCCCGACGACGACTTCGTCCCGTCGGACAACCTCGGTGACCTCGTGCCCCCGGTGAACGACCTCGTCGGCACCTACGACCCGGCGCGCGAGGTCGCGACGTTCACGTGGGCCTACGACTCGGACAAGGCGCTCGAGGACGACTCCTTCTGGTGGCGCAAGATCGACCCGATCGAGGAGACGCCGTTCAAGGAGAACTTCGACAAGACGTCGGTCGAGCTCCGGGCCAAGCCCGGCGAGCAGGTCTGCATCGAGGTCATCGTCGACCGGGACGGCAAGGTCTCGGCCGCGCCGCAGAAGACGTGCGTCACGGGGGAGGCGGCATGAGCGAGCTGGCGGTCGAGTTCTGCGGCGAGTGGTTCCGCCCGTCCACCGACGGCGACCCGTTCGACATCGGGCGCGACGGGGACCTCGCGATCGAGGACAACCCGTACCTGCACCGACGCTTCCTGCGCATCGCGCACGAGGGCGGCATCTGGTGGCTCGCCAACGTGGGGTCGCTCATCTCCGCGACGGTGTGCGACTCGGGCGGCGGCGTCCAGTCGTGGCTCTCGCCGGGCAACCGCCTGCCCATCGTCTTCCCGACGACGTCGATCGTGTTCACCGCGGGGCCGACGACGTACGAGATCGCCGCGCAGCTGCGCGGCGCGCCCTACCAGGAGATCCGCTCGGAGGACCCGGAGGCGGGCGGCGCGACGACCATCGGCATGATCACGTTCACGACGAGCCAGAAGCAGCTCATCGTGGCGCTCGCCGAGCCGATGCTGCGGCGCGACGGCACGGGCCTGTCGGAGATCCCGTCGTCCGCCGCGGCGGCCGCCCGGCTCGGCTGGGCGACGACGCGCTTCAACCGCAAGCTCGACAACGTGTGCGACAAGCTCGACCGGATCGGCGTCAAGGGCCTGCGCGGCGGGCCCGGCGCGCTCGCGACGAACCGCCGCGCGCGGCTCGTCGAGTACGCCGTGGCGTCGCGCCTCGTGACGGCGGCCGACCTGCCCCTGCTCGACCTGACCGACGACGGCTGAGCCCGCCCGCTCCTGCGAGCGCGCGCCGCGCGTTCCGGTCGGTCGCGCCCGTCGACCGCTCGCCGTCCGCCGCTGACCACCCGGACCCGAACGAGGAACTCCCGTGCGAATCAAGCTCACGCTGCACCGCCCCGACGCCAGCACGACGAACGTCGCCGTCACGGCCGACGCGACGGCGTCGGTGCGCGACGTCGCCGAGGCGCTGTTCGCGGGCGACCCGACGCGCGCAGGCACCGCCGTCCCGGACCGGCTCACGCTGCAGGTCGGGACGTCGCCGTCGGGCAGCGGCCAGGGTCGCGTGCTGTCGCCGACGAGCGACCTCGTCGAGGCGGGGCTGCGCTCGGGGTCGACCGTCTCGATCGTGCGGGTCTCCGAACAGTTCGACTCGCCGGGCCAGGACCGCGGAGCCGCCGTCGCCGTGCTGCGCGTGCTGGAGGGCCCCGACGCGGGCCGCGAGTTCTCGCTTCCGGTCGGCACGAGCTACCTCGGGCGCGACCGCAACATGGACATCCGCCTGAGCGACCCCCAGGTGTCGAAGCGGCACGCGCGCATCACGGTCGGCGAGACGATCGAGATCACGGACACGAACTCCGCGAACGGCCTGGTCATGGGCGGCCAGCGGATGCTGCGCTCGACGCTCACGTCCGCGGACACGGTGACGATCGGGACGACCGTGGTCTCGGTCGTCGCGCTGCACCGCACGACGAGCCTCGCGCCCACGAGCCCGGTCGTGGAGTTCAACCGGTCCCCGCGCGTCGTGGCCCGCTTCCCCGAGCGCAAGCTCAAGGCGCCCAAGCCGCCGCAGCCGCCCGAGCCGCAGCGGTTCCCCTACCTGGCGATGGTCGCGCCGCTCCTCATGGGCGTGATCCTCTACTCCGTCACGCGCAACGTCCTGTCGATCGTCTTCATCGGGCTCAGCCCGATCCTCATGCTCGGCAACTACCTCGACCAGAAGGTGCAGGCGCGGCGCAAGCTCAAGGCGCAGCGCGAGCAGTTCGAGGCCGCCGTCGTCGCGATGCGCGACACGATCGACCGCACGCACGCGGTCGAGCGTGCGGTGCGGCTCTCCGAGGCGCCGTCGGTCGCCGACACGGTCGACGCGGTCCGCCGTCTCGGCGGCCTGCTGTGGACGCACCGCCCGGAGCACGACGCGTTCCTCTCCGTCCGGATCGGGCTCGGCTCCGCGCCCGCGCGCACGCAGCTCGAGCAGCCGAGCGAGAACAACACGCTGCCGGAGTTCTGGAACGAGCTCGAGAAGCTGCACACGCAGTGCGCCACGATCTCCGGCGTCCCCGTCGTCGCGCCGCTGCGGACCGTCGGCGCGCTCGGCGTCGCGGGGGCGGGCGCCGCGGTCGACGCCGTCGCGCGCGGCGTGCTGGTCCAGCTCGCGGGCCTGCACTCGCCGTCGGAGCTCGTGCTCGCGGCGGTGACGTCGCAGCGCTCGCGCGCGGACTGGGAGTGGCTCGAGTGGCTCCCGCACACCGGGTCGGCCCACAGCCCGCTGGGCGGCGAGCACCTCGCCGACAACCCGGGTGCCGCGCAGTCGCTCCTGTCCCAGCTCGAGGACCTCGTCGAGCTGCGCGGCGCCGACCTCGGCACGCACGCCGAGCTGCGCGGGCCGATCGACCCCGAGGAGGGGGAGGACACCCCCAAGCCGGTCCTGCCGACCGTCGTCGTGCTCGTCGAGGACGACGCCCCGGTCGACCGCTCGCGCCTCACGCGCCTCGTCGAGCGCGGCGCGGACGCCGGCGTGCACGTCGTGTGGGTCGCGCCCTCCGTCGAGCAGCTCCCGGCCGCGTGCCGCACGTTCGTGCTCGTGGACAGCGCGGACACCGCCGACACCGCCGGCCCGGGGGGCACCGCCGGCGCGACGAGCGGCGAGGTCCGCGTCGGGCGCCTGACGTTCCCCGTGGCGTGCGAGACGGTCGACCTCGCGACGGCGCACGAGGTCGCGCGCATCCTGGCTCCGGTGGTCGACGTCGGCGCGCCCGTCGACGACGACTCGGACCTCCCGCGCTCGGTCTCCTACCTCGCGCTCGCGGGCACGGCGCTCGCGGAGGACCCGAGCCGACTCATCGACGCGTGGCGCGAGAACGGGTCGCTCACTCCGCGCGACGGGTCCCCGCCGGTGCGGCGCTCCGTCCCGACCAACCTCCGCGGCCTCGTCGGCCACTCCGGCACGGAGCCGCTCTACCTCGACCTGCGCACGCAGGGCCCGCACGCGCTCGTGGGCGGGACGACGGGCGCGGGCAAGTCCGAGTTCCTCCAGTCGTGGGTGCTCGGCATGGCCGCGGCGCACAGCCCGGACCGCGTGACGTTCCTCTTCGTCGACTACAAGGGCGGCGCCGCGTTCGCGGACTGCGTGAACCTGCCGCACACGGTGGGGCTCGTCACCGACCTCTCGCCCCACCTCGTGCGCCGGGCGCTCACGTCGCTGCGCGCCGAGCTGCGCTACCGCGAGCACCTGCTCAACCGGAAGAAGGCCAAGGACCTCGCGTCCCTCGAGCGCACGGGCGACCCCGACGCGCCGCCGAGCCTGCTCATCGTCGTCGACGAGTTCGCGGCGCTGGTCAACGAGGTCCCCGAGTTCGTGGACGGCGTCGTGGACGTCGCCCAGCGCGGCCGGTCCCTCGGGCTGCACCTCATCCTCGCCACGCAGCGTCCCGCGGGCGTCATCAAGGACAACCTGCGCGCCAACACGAACCTGCGCGTCGCGCTGCGCATGGCCGACGAGGACGACTCGACGGACATCCTCGGCATCCCCATGGCGGCGCACTTCGACCCGTCGATCCCGGGCCGCGGCGCCGTGAAGACCGGCCCCGGTCGCATCACGCCGTTCCAGACCGGCTACGCGGGCGGCTGGACGACGTCGCGTCCCGAGCGCCCCCGCATCGACGTGCAGGAGATGTCGTTCGGCACCGGCGTGCGCTGGGAGCTCCCGGAACCCGAGGTCGAGGAGGTCACCGACCCGGGCCCCAACGACATCGCGCGCGTCGTCGCGACGATCTCCCGGGCCGCGACCGAGGCCGCGGTCCCGATGCCGCGCAAGCCGTGGCTCGCCGAGCTCGCGCCGACGTACGACCTCGCGCGCCTGCCGAACCCGCGCACGGACACGATGCTGCTGCTCGGCGTCGAGGACGACCCGAAGTCGCAGGCCCAGCCGACGGTGTTCTACGAGCCCGACCGCGACGGCAACATGGCGATCTACGGCACGGGCGGGTCGGGCAAGAGCGCCACGCTGCGGACGATCGCTGTCTCGGCCGCCATCACCGCGCGCGGCGGCCCCGTCCAGGTGTACGCGATCGACGCGGGCGCGAGCGGCCTGCGGATGCTCGAGGACCTGCCGCACGTCGGCGCCGTCATCTCGGGCGACGACGAGGAGCGCGTCCAGCGCCTCCTGCGCACCCTGCGCGACCTCGTCGACGAGCGGTCCGCCCGGTACGCCGCCGTCCGCGCCGGCAGCCTGGACGAGTACCGTCGGCTCGCGAACGCGCCCGACGAGCCGCGCATCCTGCTCCTGGTCGACGGCATCGGCGCGTTCCGCGAGTCGTACGAGTTCCGGCCCGCGCACGCGTTCCCCGTGTGGGGTGCCTTCACGGCCGTCGCGACCGACGGGCGCCAGGTCGGCGTCCACGTCGTCGTCGCGGGCGACCGCGCGGCCTCGGTCCCGACGTCGCTCGGCTCGACGATCCAGAAGCGGCTCGTGCTGCGCCTCGCGAGCGAGGACGACTACCTGACGCTCGGCGTCCCGAAGGACGTGCTGTCGCTGACGTCCCCGCCCGGGCGCGGCGTCCTGGACGAGAACGAGGTCCAGGTCGCGGTGCTCGGCGGCGACCCGAACGTCGCGCTCCAGGCGCGCGAGCTCGGCAAGCTCCGCGACGCGATGACGCGGCTCGGCATCCCGCAGGCGCCGGGCGTGGAGCGGCTGCCGGACGGCTTCGCGCTCGAGTCGCTGCCCGAGGTCACGGGCGGGCGTCCGACGATCGGTCTCGACGACCTCGACATCGCGCCCGTCGGGCTCCCCGCGCGCGGCACGTTCATGCTCTCGGGCCCTCCCGGGGGCGGACGCACGACGGCGCTCGTCACCATCGCGCAGGCCGTGCGCCGGGCGCGTGCGGGCCGGGTCGTCTACCTCTCGCCGCGCCGCACGAGCATCTCGGCGCTCGACGCGTGGGACACCGTCGCGACGTCGCCCGAGGAGGTCGTGACGCTCCTCGAGACGCTCACGCAGGCGATCGAGAGCGGGTCGCTGCGCCCGGGCACGCTCACCGTGCTCATCGAGTCGGTCACCGAGCTCACCGGCACCCCCGCCGAGCAGCCCCTCGTCGCGTTCGTGCGGGCCGCCACGCGGGCCGAGCAGCTCGTCGTGGGCGAGGCGGAGTCCTCGACGTGGGGCCAGGCGTGGGCGATCGCGCAGCCGTTCAAGGCGGGGCGCACCGGTCTGCTCCTGACGCCCGGCGACCTCGACGGCGACACGCTGCTCGGGACGGGCCTGGGCCGGATCCGCCGCGCGGACTTCCCGCCGGGACGCGGCTTCCTCGTGGTCTCGGGGAGGGCGCGCAAGCTGCACGTCGCGCTCCCGCGGTAGCGACGTGACGACCACGGGCACCTCATGGGGACACCTCCCCATCGACGGCGTTCGTGGGCCGATGGTTGAGTACTGCCATCGACAACGGGACGACGTCCACGCAGGGTGGGGGTCGAGACACAGAAGGAGAACACCATGGCTGGTGGCATGTGGGGCGCGAACGTCGAGGAGCTCCGTGGGCTCGGTCAGACGCTGCAGCAGAAGGCGGACGAGATCCGGACGACGATGCAGAACCTGAACTCCCAGATCCAGAGCGTGCCGTGGGAGGGCCCCGACGCCCAGCAGTTCAAGGGCAGCGACTGGCCGGCCGCGCAGACGCAGCTCAACAACGTCGCGCAGACGCTGACGGACGCGGGCCAGAAGGCCACGCAGAACGCGCAGCAGCAGGAGCAGGCTTCGAACAGCTGATCCGGCTGAGCTCCGCCGAGGGCGCGGGACCCCGAGAGGGTCCCGCGCCCTCGGCGTGTCCGGGACCGGCCCCGGGTGCGAGACTGCTGACGCCCCCCGCGGGCGCCCACCCCGACGAGAGGACCTGACGCATGACCGAGCTGCGCTACCCGAGCGACGACTTCCCCGCGCCGGTGGGGGTGCGCGTCGTCGCGCCGGAGCGGTGGGTCCCGCTCCCGCACGTCGGCCTGCCGCTCGCGCTCGGCCGCGAGGTCGACCCGGGGGAGTTCAACCCGAACGTCATCGTCACGGTGTCGCGCATCCGGGGGGAGCAGACGCTCGACGACGCGCACGCCGAGGTGCTCCGCAAGCTCCGACCGATGCCGCGCCTGCGCGAGCTCGACGGCGGCGAGGTGGACGTCGACGGCCTGCCGGGGCGCTGGCTGGAGGCGTCGTTCAAGGGCGGCGGGGGGACGGTCCTCGTGCAGGCGGTGCGCACGGTCGTGGTCCCGCGCGGCCCCGTGGCCGACCTCGTGCAGACGACGGGGACGTGCACGCTGACGCAGCACCCGTGGGCCGCGGGGGAGATCCGCGCGGTCCAGGAGAGCCTCCGCGTCGACCGCTGACCCCCGGCGTTACATTCGCCCGGACCGCAAGACGGGGTATCCAGCAGGCGAGACCGGTGTCAGGCTGGTCACGGAGGAGAGGGTCCGAGTGAGGCAACCCTCACCCCAGTCGTACAATCGAGAGGTCTCCTGCGGCCGGTACCCACCGGTCGACGCGGAACGGCCCGTCGGCCGCGCGGGAGAGACCCCCGTCCTCGACCGGAAGGCGCCCTGTCCTGTGAGCAGCATCCGTCCACTGCGCGTCGCGATCGTCGGCGCTGGTCCCGCCGGGATCTACGCCGCGGACATCCTGTCCAAGACCGACCTCGACGTGAGCATCGACCTGTTCGAGCGCCTGCCCGCGCCGTTCGGCCTCGTGCGCTACGGCGTCGCGCCGGACCACCCGCGCATCAAGCAGATCATCGTGGCGCTCCACAAGGTGCTGAGCCGCGGCGACATCCGCCTGCTCGCGAACGTGGACTACGGCGTCGACCTCAAGCTGGACGACCTGCGCCAGTACTACGACGCGGTGATCTTCTCGACCGGCTCCATCCGCGACGCGGCGCTCCCGATCGAGGGCATCGACCTCCCGGGCTCCTACGGGGCGGCGGACTTCGTGTCCTGGTACGACGGCCACCCCGACGTCCCGCGCACGTGGCCGCTCGAGGCCCAGCAGGTCGCGGTCCTCGGCGCGGGGAACGTCGCGCTCGACGTCGCGCGCGTCCTGGCGAAGCACGCCGACGACCTGCTCCCGACCGAGGTCCCGCAGAACGTCTACGAGGCGCTCAAGGCCTCGCCCGTCACCGACGTGCACGTCTTCGCCCGCCGTGGTCCGGCGCAGGCCAAGTTCTCGCCGCTCGAGCTGCGGGAGCTCGGCCACGTCCCGGACGTCGACGTCATCGTCTACCCGGAGGACTTCGAGTTCGACGAGGGCTCGATGGCCGCCATCAGCTCCTCGAACCAGACGAAGCAGGTCGTCAAGACCCTCACCGACTGGACGCTCAAGGACCCGAGCCAGAACACGGCGTCGCGGCGCCTGCACCTGCACTTCCTCCACGCGCCGACGGCGGTCCTCGGCGACGGCAAGGTCGAGGCGCTGCGGACCGAGCGCACGCGCCTCAACGGTGACGGCACGGTCTCCGGCACGGGCGAGTTCCACGAGTGGCCCGTCCAGGCCGTGTACCGCGCGGTCGGCTACTTCGGCTCGCCGCTCCCGGAGATCCCCTTCGACGAGCTCAAGGGCGTCATCCCCAACCGCGAGGGCCGCGTCGTCGACATCGACGGCGAGCACCTCCCCGGCGTCTACGCGACGGGCTGGATCAAGCGCGGCCCCGTGGGCCTCATCGGGCACACGAAGTCCGACGCGTCCGAGACCGTCCGGCACCTCGTCGAGGACGTCACGGGCGCGGGCGACGGCGGCGACGTCGCGACGGCCGACCTCACGGCGGGCCGGGTCGCTCCGCTCGGCGAGCCCGAGGCCGTCCTGGACTTCCTGCGCGAGCGCGGCGTGGACCCGATCGAGTGGTCCGGCTGGGAGCTCCTCGACGCGTACGAGCGCTCGCTCGGCGAGCCGCACGGGCGCGAGCGCATCAAGGTCGTCCCGCGCGAGGACATGATCCGCGTCGCGCGCGGCCAGTCGCAGGCCGGCTGACCGGCCCCCTGCCGCACGTCCGACGGCGCCCCACCCGCACCGGGTGGGGCGCCGTCGTCGTCCCGGGGGTGGTCCCGGGCCTCCCTCGCCGCGGGTGCCCGACGCCGTCGCCCCGCTCGGGAACGGGACGGTCGCCTCGGGCGTTCATCCAGGTGGGCGTCGGCAGGGTCGGCGCCCGTCGGGCGCCCGGCACTCCGCGCGGGGCCCCCGGGGCGCGGAAGGGAGCACAGCGTGGGGCGTCAGCACTTCAACGGTCTCAAGACGGCAGGCCTGTTCGGCGTCATGTGGGCCATCGTCCTGGGCCTGTGGGCCCTGTTCGGCGCGCGCGCGAACCTGCTGTGGCTGTTCGTCGGCATCGGCCTCGTCACGACGTTCTACGGCTACTGGAACTCCGACAAGATCGCGATCCGCGCGATGCACGCGCGCCCGGTGAGCGAGCTCGAGCAGCCCGCCATGTACCGGATCGTGCGCGAGCTCTCCACGGAGGCGCGCCAGCCGATGCCGCGCCTGTACGTGTCGCCCACCCAGGCGCCCAACGCGTTCGCGACGGGTCGCAACCCGAAGAACGCGGCCGTGTGCTGCACGGAGGGCATCCTGCGCCTCCTCGACGAGCGTGAGCTGCGCGGCGTCCTCGGGCACGAGCTCATGCACGTGTACAACCGCGACATCCTCACGTCGTCGGTCGCGGGCGCGCTCGCCGGGGTCATCACGTCGCTCGCGCAGTTCCTGCTGATCTTCGGCGGCGACCGCGACCGGGGCGGCAACCCGCTGGCGGCGATCGCCATGGTGGTCCTCGCGCCGATCGCGGCGATGCTCGTGCAGCTCGCCATCTCGCGCACGCGCGAGTACGACGCGGACGAGGACGGCGCGAAGCTCACCGGCGACCCCCTCGCGCTCGCGTCCGCGCTGCGCAAGCTCGACGCCGGGACGCAGCGCGCGCCCCTGCCGCAGAACCGCGACCTCGTCGACGTCTCGCACCTGATGATCGCCAACCCCTTCCGCGGTGCGGGCGTCGGCAAGATGTTCGCGACGCACCCGCCGATGGCGGAGCGCATCAAGCGGCTCGAGGCGATGGCCGGCCACGGCCCGGGCTACGGCGGCATCACCTACCACTGACCGACGCGCCGCGGGGGACGGCGACGCCCACGCGGTGGTTCCGCGTCAGCCCGGGGAGGGTGCACGTCGGGAGTGCGGGGTGCGGAGCGCGGTGACCGCGCTCAGCGGGTCGACGACGCCCTCCCGGGCGCATGGCGCAGGGTGTCGACGGCGTCGAGCAGGACGCGCGCGACGCCGTCGTCGTCGTTCGAGGCCGTGCCGTCGGTCGCCGCCGCGAGCACGTCGGGGTGCGCGTTCGCGACGGCGAACGAGCGCCCCGCCCAGCGCAGCATCGGCAGGTCGTTGGGCATGTCGCCGAACGCCCAGACGTCGGCGGCGTCGACGCCGAGGCGTGCGCACCAGCGCGCGAGCGCGGCGTCCTTGGTGACCGTGGGGGCGAGCAGCTCCGCGAGCCCCGCCGCGCCGGAGTAGGCGAGGTGGGCGCGGTCCCCGACGGCGTCGCGCACGCGCGCGAAGAACGACTCCTGCGCCGTCGTCTGGCCCTCCGCGACGACGACCGGTTGCGTCGCGGGGGCGTCCTCGACGGGGACGGCGGGGTCGCGCGCGAGGATCTTGCCGACGGGCTGCCTCGCCGCGTCGCCCGACGCGGCGCCGGGGTCGAGCGTCGTCTCGACCACGGCGACGACGTCGGCGTCGTCGTCCGGGGTGGAGCGGAAGCCCGGGTCGAACGTGGGCCCGTCGACGCGCTCGAACGCGAGCGCGACCCCCGGGACGGCGGCTCGCAGGGCCGCGACGAGCGCTGCCGCCTCGTCGTCGGCGAAACCGACCACGTCGAGCGGGCTCGCGGTCGCGAGGTCCCAGACGGCGGCCCCGCCGAGGCAGATGACGTGCCCGTGCCCGCCCACGACGTCGGCCAGCGCGTCGAGCCAGCGCGGCGGCCGGGCGGTGACGAACACCACCTCGACGCCCGCGCGCTCGGCCGCGAGCAGCGCGGAGCGGGTGCGCGCCGAGACGGTGCCGTCGGAGCGCAGGAGCGTGCCGTCGAGGTCCGTGGCGACGACGCGCGGGAGCCCGCTCGACGACGCGGCGGGACGGCCCGGCGCGACCGGGCGCGGGCCGCCGTCGGGCAGGATCACGGCGAGCTACCGGTAGTTGACGAACTGCAGCGCGACGTCGAGGTCGGCGCCCTTGAGCAGCGCGATGACGGCCTGGAGGTCGTCGCGCGACTTGCTCGTCACACGTACCTCGTCGCCCGTGATCTGGGTCTTCACGGCCTTGGGGCCCTCGTCGCGGATGATCTTGGTGATCTTCTTCGCGTTCTCGCTCGACAGGCCCTCCTTGAGGGTCGCGACGAGGCGGTACTCCTTGCCCGACGCCTTGGGCTCCTTGTCGCCCGTGTCGAGGGACTTGAGCGAGATGCCGCGCTTGATGAGCTTGGTCTCGAACACGTCGAGGATCGCGAGCACGCGCTCGGCCGAGTTGGCGACCATGACGATGGTCTCGCCGCTCCAGGCGATGGACGCGCCGACGTTGCGGAAGTCGTAGCGCTGCGAGACCTCCTTGGCGGCCTGGTTCAGCGCGTTGTCGACCTCCTGGCGGTCGACCTTGCTGACGATGTCGAACGACGAGTCGGCCATGGGTGGTCCTCTCTCGGGCCGGGAAGGGTGCTGGGTCCCACCGTAGTCGAGCAGGCTCAGGGACGGGCTGCGAGGCGCGTCGCCCGGGCGGTGCGCAGGCCGTCGACCGAGAGCACGACGAGCGCGAGCCAGACGAGCCCGAAGCCCGCCCAGCGCGTCGGCGACATGGGCTCGTGGAACACGAGCAGGCCGAACAGGAACTGGAGCGCCGGGCCCAGGTACTGCAGGAGCCCGACGACGCTGAGCGGCAGCCGCCGGGCGGCCGCGCTGAACAGCAGCAGCGGCAGGGCCGTGACGATCCCCGCGGAGGCGAGCAGCAGCGCGTGGCCCACGCCCTCGGTGCCGAACGTGCCGGCTCCCGTGGCGCCCAGCCACACCAGGTACCCGAGCGCGACGGGTGTGAGCACCGCCGTCTCGACGGCGAGCCCCGGGAGCGCCTCGACGGTGCGGCCCACGCGGTTCTTCACCAGGCCGTAGAGGCCGAACGAGCCCGCGAGGACGAGCGCGATCCACGGCAGCCCGCCGGCGCCGGTGCTGATGACGACGACGGCGGCCCCGCCGACGCCGACCGCGACCCACTGCGCGGGCCGCAGCCGCTCGCGCAGCACGGCGACGGCGAGGAGCACGGTGACGAGCGGGTTGATGAAGTACCCGAGCGCGGCGTCGAGCACGTGGCCCGAGAGGACGCCGTACACGTAGACCGTCCAGTTCGTCACGATGAGGACGGCGGCGACGGCGAGCGTCCCGAGCGTGCGGGGCGACCGGAGGGCGGCGACGAAGCCGCCGAGCTGGCGCGTCGCGGCGAGCAGGACGAGGCAGAAGAGCAGGCTCCACACGACGCGGTGCGCGATGATCTCGAGCGGTGCCGCGGGCTCCAGGAGCGGGAAGTACAGGGGCATCGCGCCCCAGAGGAAGAACGCGCCGGCACCGAGCAGCAGCCCCCAGCGGTCGGTCGGGGCGGGCGCGCCGCGGCCGGCGCCCGACGGCGCGGGCGCGGCGGAGGCGGACGGCGCGGCAGGAGCGGACGGCGCGTCGGGGGGCACGGGCGTCCCGGTGCCGGGGAGGTGGTCCGGCGCGGGGGAGGGGTGGGTCACCGCACCACTGTACGGAGGGGCGCCCACACGCGGATTTCGCACCTGGTCCGGTCGGGCTGTATCGTTGGCTCGCCCGCACGGCAGGGGCTGCACCTGGTGCAGCGTCCTGGCGAGCGACAACTCCACACGGCAGGTTGCCCGAGCGGCCAAAGGGATCTGACTGTAAATCAGACGGCTCAGCCTTCGGGGGTTCGAATCCCTCACCTGCCACCGGAGCGACGGGGCGTCACCCACGGGTGGCGCCCCGTCGTCGTGCCGGTCCGGTGCGTGGGGAGTGCCCGCGAGGGCGTCGTCGGGCGCGGTCCGACGGCCCGGAAACGGCGGAACGACGCCGATTTCTCTCGGCGCCGTGTTCCGTGTAGAGTTTTCCGCGCTGCCCCGATAGCTCAGTCGGCAGAGCGTCTCCATGGTAAGGAGAAGGTCAAGGGTTCGATTCCCTTTCGGGGCTCTGTGGTGACGCGGGGTCGTCTTGCTGGAATACTGCAAGGCGACCTCGCGTTCAGTCACGCGGCGGGGTAGCTCAGATGGTTAGAGCGCACGACTCATAATCGTGAGGTCGCGGGTTCGATCCCCGCCTCCGCTACCACTTTCGACAACCTCGCACGGCGGCCGGCGTCGTGCGACCTGCACAGCACATGCGCCCTCCGGAGGCGCGAGAGGTGGCTCACTACCGTGGCAAGCAAGAGCGCTGACGTTCGCCCCAAGATCACGCTGGCCTGCGTGGACTGCAAGGAGCGCAACTACATCACGAAGAAGAACCGTCGCAACGACCCGGACCGCCTGGAGCTCGCGAAGTTCTGCCCGCGCTGCGGCAAGCACACCGCGCACCGCGAGACCCGCTGAGCCTCCGGCTCCGCACCCGCGACCCGCAGTGAGCGTCAACCTGGCCTACGTCGGCCGCGAGTACCCCGCGAACGCGCCGTACTCGGTGGGGCGCGAGAAGCTGCGCGAGTTCGCGGGCGCCGTCGGCGCCACCCACCCCGTGCACCACGACTTCGTGGCGGCGCGGGGTGCTGGCTATCCGGACCTCGTCGCACCTCCGACCTTCGCGGTCGTCGTCGCCCAGCGGGCGGAGGGGCAGCTCATCGAGGACCCGGAGGCGGGCATCGACTTCTCGCGCGTCGTCCACGCCGACGAGCGCTTCACGCACCACCGGCCGATCGTCGCGGGCGACGAGCTCGTCACCGTGCTGCACGTGGACTCGATCGTCGAGCGAGCCGGCCTCGCGATGGTCACCACGCGCTGCGAGATCGCCGCGACCCTGGCCGACGGCGGCACCGAGCCGGTCGCGACCGTCACCTCGACGCTCGCCGTCCGCGGGGAGGGCGCATGAGCACCGACGACACCCGCCCCGTCCTCGCGGACCTGACCGTCGGCGACGTGGTCGGCACCCGCACGGTCGAGGTCGACCGCGCCCGCCTCGTGCGGTACGCCGGCGCGAGCGGCGACTTCAACCCCATCCACTGGAACGACGCGTTCGCGACCGAGGTCGGCCTGCCGGGCGTCATCGCGCACGGCATGTTCACCATGGGTGCCGCCGTCGCGCTGGTGGAGGACTGGGCCGGGGGACCGGGTGCGGTCGTCGACTACCAGACCCGGTTCACGCGGCCTGTGCCCGTGCCCAACCCGGGTGTCGCGACGCTCGAGGTCACGGGGACCGTCGGCGCGATCGACGCCGAGGCGGGCACCGTCCGCGTCGACCTCACGGTGACGTTCGAGGGTGCGCGCGTGCTCGGCAAGACCCAGGCGGTCGTCCGCCTCTGACCCGTGGTCGCCCCGGGCGACCACGTGCTCCTGACGCCACGAGGGCGCCGCACCCGGCCGGGTGCGGCGCCCTCGTCGTCGTCGGCCGCGACTCCCCGGCCGAGCCGGGCCGAGGGCTTCGGCACCTTCGGCGCGTGTCGCGGGCAGACGACGGGCAGGCGGCGGGCAGGCGACGGGCCGAGCCTCCGCGCTGCCAGCGCGCCACCCTCTTCCGTCGTGAGAGCGCTCCCACTAGGGTGGGTCGCGCCACTCACGACGTCGAAGGAGACGCTCATGACCCAGCACGGCGGCCGCTCTGGACGGCCCGACCTCCCCGCGCACGACCCCGGTCCCGCTCGTGGCGTCGACCGACGCACCGTCCTCGCCCTCGGGGGCGCGCTCGCGCTCGCGGGGCTGACGGCCGCCCCGGCCGCGGCGACGAGCACCGGTCCGCTGCCCGCCGCGGGTGCTCTCGGGCGGGGTGGGCGCGGCGGCCCGTCCCGCGACCGGGCGGCGTCGGTCCGGCGCGCGCACGACTTCCTGACGGCGGCGACGGACGCGTACCCGGCCGAGAACCCCGGTCCCCGCCTCGCGCAGTCCTACGCCGACCAGCTCGGGCTGTTCTCGACGGCGTTCGTCTACGACAACGCCCTCGCGATCCTCGCGACGCTCACCGCGGGGCGCCGCCACCTCGACCGAGCCCGGGCGCTCGGCGACGGGCTCGTGTTCGCGCTCGAGCACGACCCCGACCACGACGACGGCCGGCTCCGGCAGGCGTACAACGTCGGGCCCTACACCTTCTACGACGGCACGCCGCAGGAGCACGGGCTCGTGCTCCCCGACGGCACGGCGAACGTCGGGTGGCAGTTCGGGTTCCTCGGGACGGCGGTCGGGGACATGGCCTGGCCGGGCATCGCGCTGCTGCACCTGCACGCGGCGACGCGTGACCGGCGCTACCTGGACGCCGCCCGGAGGATCGGCGAGTGGATCGTCGCGAACACGTGGTCGCAGGCGCCCCTCGGCGGTTTCTCGTTCGGCGTGGACGGCGCGAACACCCCGGTCCCCAACGGCTCGACCGAGCACAACGTCGACTGCGTCGCGTTCTTCCGCCAGCTCGGGTCCGTGACGCGCGACCGGCGCTGGAGCCGTGCCGCCGAGCACGCGCGCGCGTTCGTCGACCGCATGTGGGAGCCCGACGGCGGCTACCTCTACACCGGCACGAACGACGGCACGGAGATCAACCGGGACCCGCTCCCGCTGGACCCGCAGACGTGGGGGTGGCTCGCGCTGCGCGAGCGGCGCTACGCCCGCGCGCTGGACTGGGCGGACGACGCGCTGGCGGCGCGCGACGTCGCGGGGGAGGGGGTGTCCCAGCTCCCGGCGGGCACGGTCGTCGAGGGCGTGACGTTCTCGAGCGCGAGCCTCACGTCGACCGCGTCGTACAACGGGCTGCCGGTGCACCAGCAGGGCGTGTGGCTCGAGGGGACGGCGCAGCTCGCGTCGGCGCTCGCGGACCGCGGGGCGCGCGGGCGGGGGAACCGCGACGACCGGCGGCGCGGTCGCCGAGGCTGCGAGCGGGACGACGACCGGGTCCGCGCCGAGGGCCTGCTGCGCGAGGTGCAGGGGGCGCAGGAGGCGGTCGGTGCCGGCCAGACGATCGGGGGTGCTCCGCTGCCCGAGCGTGCGGGCGTGGTCGCGGCGTCGAGCCTCCTCGACTCGGGCTTCGGGTTCGGGTACTTCCAGGTCCAGCACGTCGGGGCGACGTCCTGGTACCTGCTCGCCGCGGCCCGCGCGAACCCGTTGCAGCCGGGCCGGCTGGGCTGACGCGGGCGTCAGGTGGTGGGGGCGGGGCCCGTCGTCGTCCCCACCACCAGCTCGACGTCGAGCTCGACCGTGGTGGGCGCCTCGCCCGCGAGCTGGCGGATGACGGCCAGCCCCAGCTCCGCGCCCTTGCGGGCGAGCGGCTGGTGCACGCTCGTCAGCACGTCGGGGGCCAGCCACGGGAGGTCGAGCCCGTCGAAGCCCGCGACCGAGACGTCGTCGGGCACGCGCAGCCCGAGCTCGCGCGCGGCGAGCAGCGCGCCCGCCGCGAGGAGGTCGGAGTGGGCGATGACGGCGGTCGGCCGGGTCGCGGGATCGGCGGGCTCGGTCGTGCCGTCGGCCGCGGGGCGGCCGAGCAGGGCGAGCGTCGCGGAGCGGCCGTGCTCGACGAGCGAGGCCTCGGTCTCCCAGCTCGCGACGGGCTCGACGACGTCGCGCACGCCCGCGAGGCGGTTGGCCGTCGGGGTCCGGTCCACCTGGGCCAGCCGCGCGGCGTCGAGCGGTCCGCTGCGGTCCGAGGTGTCGAGGGGGAGCGAGACCTCGGCGATGCGCGTGTGCCCGAGCTCGACCAGGTGCCGCACGGCGTCCGCGGTGCCGACGCGGTCGTGGATGAGGACGAGCGGTGCGCCCTTGACGGGCCGGCCCTCGCCGACGACGACGGGCACGCCGCGCCGCTGGAGCGCGGCGAGCGTCGCGTCGTCCGTGCCGACCCCCCACACGAGCACCGCGACGTCCATGGCTGCGCTCTCGACGAGCGGGTCCACGGCGCGCGCGGGGTCGTCGGACGGGATGCCGGGGATGAGCAGCACGCCGAGGCCGTTCTCGCCGAGGGTCGAGACGAGGCCGTCGAGCACCTGGACGGCGACGGGGTCGCGGAACGCGCGGCGGAGCTGGTCGCCGACGACGACGCCGACGACTCCCGACCGGCCCGAGCGGAGCTGGCGGCCCAGCGGGTTCGGTCCCGTGTACCCGAGCTCCTTCGCCGCGTCGAGGACGCGCGCGCGGGTCTCCGGGGTGATCGGGCCGGCACCGGAGAACGCGAGCGACGCCGTCGAGACGGAGACCCCCGCGAGCTCGGCGACCTTGGCGAGCGTGGGCCGGTGAGCCGGCGCGGCGGACGCCGCGGGCTCCCGGTTCCCGGGGGTGTCGCTCATCACGCTCCCTGCCTCCCGCGTGCGCGGGATTCTCGATTGACGCGCGGCCAGCGTACCCGCACACTGGTGACCATGCCTCGAATCGATTCGAAGCGCACTCTCGTCCGTCGGATCGAATCGATTCGAGGAGGTGCTGCGCAGTTCTCGTCCGGCCCCGCGTCCGACGCCCGCGCCCTGGCCAGGGCCCGCTGGGTGCTCCTCGGGGTGTTCGCGCTCAACGGCGTCATGATGTCGAGCTGGCTCGCGCGCCTCCCGTCCGTGCGCGACGCGCTCGGCCTCGGTCCCGCGGACCTCGGCGTCGTGCTCCTCGCGGGTGCCGTCGGTGCGCTCCTCACGGTCACCGCGGCCGGGCCCTTCGTCACGCGGTTCGGCGGCCGGGTCGCGTTCGCCGTCTCGGCGGGCCTGTTCGGCGTCGCGTTCCTCCTGCTCGGGCTCGGCCCCGCGACCGGGTCGGTCGCGCTCCTCGCCGCGGGCATCTTCGTCAACGGCATGGCGTTCTCGCTCGGCAACGTGCCGATGAACGTGGAGAGCGCGGGCATCGAGCGTCGCGTCGGGCGCACGATCCTGCCCCAGTTCCACGCCGCGTTCTCCGTCGGCGCCGTCGTGGGCTCGCTGGTCGGTGCGGCCTGCGCCCACGCCGAGGTGCCCGTCGTCGTGCAGTTCGTCGCGACCGGGGTCGTGGCCACGGTGTGGCGGCTCGCCGCGATCCCCGCCACGGTCCACGACACGCTCCCTCTGCGGGCCCCCGCGCCCGGCACCGCCGCGCCGGACCCGGTCGACGCGCTCGGCGACGCCGTCGTCGACGTCGAGACGGCGGGCCTGCGCGCGCGCCTCGCCCGGCGCGGTGCCCGGCTCGGC
Organism: Sphaerisporangium cinnabarinum; assembly: GCA_003052455.1. Taxonomy (GTDB): domain Bacteria; phylum Actinomycetota; class Actinomycetes; order Actinomycetales; family Cellulomonadaceae; genus Cellulosimicrobium; species Cellulosimicrobium cinnabarinum. The sequence goes on from QAPD01000039.1 coordinate 22,360, forward strand.
GCCGCGCTGTCGGCGTGGCGCGAGCCCCGCACGCTGCTCATCGGGCTCGTCATCCTCTCGGCCGCGCTCTCGGAGGGCTCCGCCAACGACTGGCTGTCGCTCGCCGTCGTGGACGGGTTCGCGCAGACCGAGGCCGTCGGCGCCGTCGTGTTCGGCACGTTCGTCGCCGCCATGACCGTCATGCGTCTCGCGGGCACGCGCCTCATCGACCGGTTCGGCCGCGTCACCGTGCTGCGCGCGTCGGGCGTCGCGTCGATCGCCGGGCTCGTGCTCTTCGGGTTCGCGCCGACGCTCCAGCTCGCGGGAGTCGGGGTCGTCCTGTGGGGCTTCGGGGCCGCCCTCGCGGTGCCCGTCGGGATCGCCGCGGCGTCCGACGAGCCGCTGCGGGCCGCGAGCCGGGTGTCGGTCGTCTCGGCGTTCTCCTCGATGGCGTCGCTCGCCGCGCCGCCGCTCCTCGGCCTCGCCGCCGAGGCGATGGGCGCGCGCCACGCGCTCGTCCTCATCGTCGCCGCGATGGTCCTCAGCGTCCTGCTGGCCCGCCAGGTCGCGCCCCTGGGCACCGCCGCCGCCCGCGCGGCGCGCCCGGTGCGTGGCACGGACGACCCCGCACCCGTCGCGGTGCAGGATGGTCCGGTGGACGCCCCGACCGGCGGCGCGCACGACACGTCCGAGGAGGGCACACCCCGTCCTCGGCGGTCCCGCCGACCGTGGCGGAGCGTCCGTGCCGGGACCCCCACCGCCCACCGGGCCGCGCGCGCCGCGTACCGCCGCCCCCGCAACCGCCCGTCGCACCGCCGCGAGGAGACCTCCGCATGACCACCGCCCGTCCTGACCGCCGTGTCGTCGCCCTCGCGACGTGGGCTGTCTTCGCCGTCTTCTTCCTCAACGGCTTCAACTTCGCGACGTGGGCCTCCCGCCTGCCCGCGGTGCGGGACTCGCTCGGCTTCACCGAGGCGCAGATGGGCCTCCTGCTGCTCTTCATGGCCGTCGGCTCGCTGCTCGCGCTGCCCCTGTCCGGCATGGTCGTCCAGCGCCTCGGCGCTTCGAAGGCCGTCACGGTCTTCGCCGTCGCCAACGTCGTCGGGCTCGTCACCGCGGTCACGGGCGTCGCGACGGGGGAGGACGTGGTCGTGCGCATCGGGCTGTTCCTCGCGGGGATCGGCACGGGCGTGTGGGACGCGGCGATGAACCTCGAGGGCGCCGCCGTCGAGCAGCGGCTCGGCAAGGCGATCATGCCGCGCTTCCACGCCGGGTTCTCGTTCGGCACCATGGCCGGCGCCGGCGTCGGCGCGCTCATGGCCGCGTTCCACGTGCCGGTCCAGGCGCACCTCACCGCCGCCGTCGTGCTGAGCCTCGTCGGGGTCCTGTGGTGCGTGCGGTTCTTCCTCCCGGCGGGCCAGGTGGACCACGCGGTCGCCGACTCCGTCGAGGACGCGACCGGCGCCGACCCCGCCGCCGCGGCCGGGAGCGGGTCGTCGCACGGCGGGGGCAAGGACGCGCGCGGGGCCCTCAGCGCGTGGACCGAGCCGCGCACGCTCCTCATCGGCCTCGTCGTGCTCGCCGCCGCGCTCACCGAGGGCGCGGCGAACGACTGGGTGAGCCTCGCCGTCGTCGACGGCTTCGGCACGTCCGACGCGATGGGCGCCGTCGGCCTCGCCGTCTTCCTCACCGCCATGACCGGGATGCGCCTGCTCGGGACCGGGCTGCTCGACCGCTACGGCCGCGTCGCCGTCCTGCGCCTCGGTGCGGGGCTCGCGCTGCTGGGCCTGCTCGTGTTCACGCTGTCCCCGAACCTCTGGGTCGCGCTCGTCGGCGTCGTCGCGTGGGGCATGGGCGCCGCGCTCGGGTTCCCCGTGGGGATGAGCGCCGCGTCCGACGACCCGGCGCGCGCCGCGGTGCGCGTCAGCGTCGTCGCGACCATCGGGTACTCCGCGTTCTTCATGGGCCCGCCGCTCATCGGCTTCCTCGCCGAGCACGTCGGCTACCGCGGCGCGCTCCTCGTGATCGCCGTGCCCGTCGTCGTCGGCCTGCTGGTCGTCGGCGCGACGCGCCCGCTCCCCACGGCCGCGGGCACCGCGGGCCGGCAGGCCACGCAGCGCGCCGACCGCGCCGGGCACGCCGACTGAGGGTCGCCCGGCCCTCTGAGTGGCGCCCGGCCCTCTGAGTGGCGCCCGGCCCTCTGAGTGGCGCCCGGCCCTCCGAGTGGCGCCCGGCCCGCCGGGCGGCGCCCGGTCGACCGGCGTTCTCGCTCGGCGCAGCGGGCGAGCGCGGGAGGCGCGGCCCGGCCCGGGGAACCCGAACTACGCTGGACGCGTGACCTGTGAACCCGCCGCCCCCGTGGACCGTGACCTGCCCGAGATCGTCGGGACCGCCCCGGGGCTGCGCCCCGAGGCCGTCGGGACGCCGTCGCTCGCCGAGCTGACGACGCTGCGCGTGGGCGGCCCGGCGGACCGCTACCTCGAGGCGCACAGCGAGGCCGAGCTGCTGGAGATCGTCCGGGCCGCCGACGAGGCGGGGGAGCCGCTCCTCGTCGTCGGAGGAGGCTCGAACCTGCTCGTGGGCGACGAGGGGTTCGGCGGTGTCGTCGTGCGCGACCTGCGGCGCGGGATCACCGTCGACGCGGAGGACTCGTGCGGGGGCGCGAGCTTTCACGCCCCGGCGGGCCAGGACTGGGACGAGCTCGTGGCACGCGCGGTCGCGGAGGAGTGGGTCGGGGTCGAGGCGCTGTCGGGCATCCCCGGCACCGTGGGCGCGGCGCCGGTCCAGAACATCGGCGCGTACGGGCAGGACGTCGCGGGCGTGATCTCGACGGTCCGGGTCTGGGACCGCGCGCGCTCGCGCGTGCGCACGCTCGCCCTGGGCGAGCTCGCGTTCGGGTACCGGACGTCGCTGCTCAAGCGCAGCATGCACGTGGACGCCGGCGCCGGGTCGGACGACGACGGCCCCTGGTACCCGTCACCGCGCTACGTGGTGCTGGACGTCGGCTTCCAGGCGCGGCTGGGTTCGCTGTCGGCGCCGGTCGCGTACCCCGAGCTCGCCCGCACGCTGGACGTCCAGGTCGGGGACCGCGCACCGAGCGCCGACGTGCGCGCCGCGGTGCTCGCCCTGCGTGCGCGCAAGGGCATGCTGCTCGACGGCGTCGGCCCCGACGTCGACCCCGCGGCGGGGCCCGACCACGACCGCTGGAGCGCGGGGTCGTTCTTCACCAACCCCGTCGTCCCGGCCGAGCAGGCGGACCTGCTCCCGGCCGAGGCCCCGCGGTACCCGGTCCGGACGGCGACCCCGACCCGGACCACCGGCCCGAGCCTGGGCGAGATCGACCCGACGCTCGTGAAGACGTCGGCCGCGTGGCTCATCGAGCACGCGGGCTTCACCAAGGGTTTCGGCGTGCACGGCCCGTCGAGCCTCGCGCGGCTGTCCACGAAGCACACCCTCGCACTGACGAACCGTGGCGGGGCGAGCGCGGAGGACGTCGTCGAGCTCGCACGCGCGGTGCGCGACGGCGTCGTCGAGGCGTTCGGCGTCGAGCTCGTGCCGGAGCCGGTGCTCGTGGGCGTCGCGCTCTGACCCGCCCCCCGCTGAGTGCCTGATCTCGTCGCGTTCTGACCCTGCCGACGCGACGAGATCAGGCACTCAGCGGAAGGGGGCCGGGCTCAGTAGACGAGGACCGTCGTGCCGGGGTCGGCGCGCCAGGTGTCCCAGAGCCAGTTCATCGCCGAGTTCGCGACGCGGACGCACCCGTGCGACGCGGGCCACGGCGGGATCGACCCCGACCCGTGCACCGCGATCCCCCCGGTGAAGAACTTGGGGCGCCACATGTCGCCGAGCTCGAGGCTCGACGAGTGGTTCCCGTCGACCTGCCGGCCCACCTGGAACGTGCCGCGCGGCGTGCTGGCGCGGTAGGTGCGCCCCTTCGCCTCGTACGACTCCCCGTTCCCCGAGGACGCGTTGACCACCGTGACCACGCGACCGTCCTCGACGGCGAGCAGGAGCTGGCGGTCGAGGTCGATCTCGACGACCTTGCCCGACCCGCTGCGCGGCTGCGGCGTGACGCCCTCGTCGAGCGCGGCCTGGGTCGCGGGCCCGACGACGCCGTCGCGCGAGAGGCCCGCCGCCTTCTGCAGGGCCCACACGGCCTGCTGGGTGCCGCCGCCGAAGTCGCCGTCCGGTGCGCCGATGAAGTAGCCGAGGTCGGCCAGGCGCTGCTGGAGCGCGACGACGCGCTCGCCGGTCGCCCCGCGCGCCAGCTCGACCGGCTCCGGCGGTGCCTCGGGCGTCGGCTCCGGCGCCGGCTCGGCGGCGGGCGGCGGCGTGCTCGGCTCGGGCGTCTCCGTGGGCGTCGGCTCGGGCTCGGGCGTCTCGGTGGGGGTGGGCTCCGGCGCCGTGGTCGGCGCGGACGGGCTCGGGCTCGTCGGCTCCGGCGACGCGGGGCTCTCCGAGGCCGACGGCGTCCGCCCGGGCTCCATGTCGGGCAGGCCCGCCTGGCAGCCCGCGAGGGCCAGCGCGGCGGCGAGCGCGGGCACGACGGCGCGCGCGACCACCCGCCGGGCGGGCCCGCGACGACGAGCTGCCGCAGCCGGTCGCGTCCCGGGCGCGGTCGCCACCGTGGTCGCCACCGCGGTCGCCACCGCGGTCGAGCGGACGGTTCGCTGCTCCACCTGGTCCCCCTTCGTCTGGCGCGGCGTCGCCGCGGAGTCCATCATGCGCCGTGCACCGCGCCCCGACGGGCGACGGTACCGGTTCTCGGTGGATCGTGACCCGGTCGTGACGCACGGACCGCGGCGCCGGTCGGCCGGGGCCAGGTCAGTGCGGTGCGGTCCGGTCGGTCCGGGGCTCGCCGAGCAGCGCCCCGCGCAGGACGTCGACGATCGCGTCGTCGGAGAGCCCGGCCTCGCGTCCGGCGCGCACGAGCTCGTGCGCGGCGTGGCGCGCGGCGACGTCCGTGGGGGAGACGCCGTCGGCCACGACGGTCCCGGCCCGGCGACGCGTCGTGACGACCCCGGCTGCCTCGAGCTCCCGGTACGCGCGGGCCACCGTCCCGGGGGCGAGCCCGAGGTCGGTCGCGAGCGCGCGGATCGTCGGGAGGCGGTCGCCGACGCGCAGCCGCCCGGCGGCGACGTGCGCGACGACCTGGCTCCGGATCTGCTCGTACGGGGCGAGGCCGGTGTGCAGGTCGATCTCGACGCGGAGCTCACCCATCGCCACGCCCGTGCCCCGCGGACGCCGGGGCGGCGGCCTCCGCGTCGGGGTCGGGGGCGGGCCGCACGCCGACGGCGATCGCCACGAGGGCGATCGCGACGGCGACGGCCACGAGCACGACCGCGCCGGGGTAGCCCGCCCGGGCTGCGGCGTTCGCGCCGTAGGCGAGCGTGCCGGCCGCGGTGAGCCCGAGCGCGAGCTGGGTGCCGCGCAGGACACGGTGCGCGGACGCGCGGCGCAGCGCGACGTCCCACCCCGGCTCGACGCGCGGGACGGCGGGGCGGCGCGCGACCAGCCGCAGCACGCCCTCCGCGCCGGCCACGACCAGCACCGCGCCGGCCGCGAGCCAGGCGCCGTAGAACCACCCGGGGTAGGGGCCCGCGGTGGACGTGACGTCGCCCAGCACGCGCGTCACGGACCGCCCGTCCGCCCCGGCGGTGAGGCCGCCGACCGCGGTGAGCACGAGCACGAGGGCACCGAGGGCCCAGGTGAGGCGGCGCAGGCCGCGCGGCGCGACGTCGGCCACGGTGCGGGGCCGCAGCGTGGCCGCCCGGACCGCCGTGCGCTGGCGCGGCCACGTGCGCTCGCCCACGGCGTGCGCGCCGAGGAACGCCAGGCCGACGAGCGCGGGGGAGAGCCCGACGAGCACGCCCTCCGCGAGGCCGCCGACGGCGGTCGTCACGGCCTGCACGAGGACGGCCCCGACGAGCGCGGCGGCGGTCGCCGCGGCGACGCTGACGGTCGTCGCGTGCCGTCGGGCGGCGCGACGCACCGGGTCCTCGTCGGCGAGCCCGTGCAGCGCGGGCGCCGGCTCGCGCGTCAGTGCGCGCACGACGAGCACCACGAGCGCTCCGACGCCCGCGAGCGCGGCGAGGGCGACGACGCTCCAGACCAGGTCGTACCCGGCGGGGAGGAACAGCGCGACCCCGCCCGGCTCCTCCGTCACATTTTGTGTCAACACAAAGGTACATTCGCATGCCGGTCGCGCCCGGGTCAAGGGTGTGCCGCCGTCCTTCCGTGTTCGGGATGAGAGGACTCTCATCGGGCTCTCACCCGGGGCCCACGCGCGCACGATGCCCTGGGCCCATGACGATCGCCCTCGCCGCCCCCGACCAGCGCGCCTGGCTCGACCTGCTCACCGGGCCCGAGGCGGAAGGGCTGCTCGCCGCGGCGCTCGGGGGCGACGGCGCCGGGCTCGGCACGTGGCGCGTCCACCAGGTGCACGCGCGCCCCGGTGCGGAGGTCACCGTCGGGTATGACGTCGTCGCCCGCCGCACGCTCCCGGCCCGGCCCGGTGGGGCGGTGGCGTCCGTCGACGCGACCGCGTACCTGCTCGCGACGACCGCGCCCCTCCCGCCCGACGCCGTCGGGCCGGGCGTCGCCCGCCTGGAGGACGGGCCGCGCGTCGTGCACGTGTGGCGGCACCCGGCCGACCCGTTGCTGCCCGCGCTCGCGGCGGCGTGCGACGCGCCCGGGCTCACGCGCCGCCTGGACGACGCCGGCGTGCTCGCCCCGGGCGAGTCCGTCGAGTCCGTCGCGATGGTCGCCTACCGGCCGCTGCGTCGCGCGGTCCTCCGCGCCCGGACGCCCTCCCGCACGCTCTACGTCAAGGTCGTCCGGCCCGGCCGGGCGCGTGCGCTCGCGCGCCGCCACGACCTCTTCGAGGACGGGGACGTGCGTGCCCCGCGGTGCCTCGCCCGGGACGACGACGGCCTCGTGGTCCTCGAGGAGGCGCGCGGCCCGTCGCTCGCGCAGCACCTCGCGGCGTCGGGTCCGGCCGCGCAGCCCGGCGCGATCGACCCGCGCGAGCTGCTCCGCGCGCTCGACGCGCTGCCCGCGCGTGCGACGACGCTGCGCCGCCGGCCCGCGTGGGCGGAGCGCGTGGAGCACTACGCGACGTCGGCGCTCGCGGTCCACGGTCTCGACGCCGCGCGGGTGCGGCGCGTGGCGCGCGTCGTCGGGGACGCGGTCGCGACGCGGGACCCGGGCCCGGTGGTCGCGACGCACGGCGACTTCTACGAGGCGAACGTCCTGCTCGCCGCGGGCTCGGACGCCGACGACCGCCCGGGGGCGACGGCCCGGCCGCGCGTGGCCGTGCTGCTCGACGTGGACACGCTCGGGCCGGGCCACCGCGTGGACGACCTCGCGTGCCTCGTCGGGCACCTCGCCGTCCTGCCCGCGCTCGCGCCGTCCGTGTACGGGGGCGTGGGCGGGCTCGTCGAGCGGTGCCTCGCGGTGTTCGGGGCCACCGTCGACCCGGTGGGGCTGCGCGCCCGGGCCGCGGGGGTCGTGCTGTCCCTCGTGCCGGGCGCGGGCTCGCGCGAGCTCGCGGAGGCCTGGCTCGCGGTCGCCGAAGGGCTGCTCCCGCTTCCTGAGAGCACTCTCATGACGGCCTCCTCGGTCTCTCACGCGTGAGCGGGAGGCTCGAGACCTGCACGGCCGAGGGGTCGTGCGCACCATCGGACGAAGGAGAAGCACCATGAAGGCACGCAGCGCATGGATCGTCACCGGGGCGCTCGGCGCGGTCGGTCTCGGGGCCACGATGGCCGCCGCCCAGGGCGCGCTCGACGCCCCCGACGAGGCGGTGGTCTCCCCGTCGGTCGAGGTGGCGACGTCCGACGTCGCGACGGCAGCCACGACCGCGGCCGCCACCCCGAGCCCGACGGACGTCCAGAACGGGACGTCGATCACGACCGTCACCGCGAACACGTCCGGGTCGCCCACGACCGCGGCCTCCGCCACCACGGCCCAGACCGCGAACAGCCCGGCGAGCGCGAACACCGCCCCGACCGCGCAGACGGCGAGCACGCCGGCCAGCCCGGTGACGCCGCCGTCGCCGCAGTCCGCGGCCTGACCGGGCCCGGGCCTCGCCGCCCGCACCCGCACGACGCCCGTCCCGGTCCCCCGGGGCGGGCGTCGTCGTCGTTCAGGCGCGTCGCGGCGCGTCGGCGAGGCGGTAGCCCATCCCGCGCACGGTGACGAAGTGCTCCGCGCCGAGCTTGTTGCGCAGGTACCGCACGTACACGTCCACGACGTTGGAGCCGGGGTCGAAGTCGTAGCCCCACACGCGCGATAGGAGCTGCTCGCGGGAGAGGACCTGCCCGGGGTTGCGCAGGAACGCCTCGGCGAGCGCGAACTCCCGGGCCGAGAGGTCGACCTCGCGGTCGGACGTCCGGGCGCGGCGCGTGCGCAGGTCCAGGCTCAGCGCGCCGTGCGTGAGCACCGTGACCTCGCCCGCGGGCTCGCTGCGCAGCCGGAGCCGGATGCGCGCGAGGAGCTCCTCGAAGCGGAACGGCTTGGCCATGTAGTCGTCGGCGCCGCTCTCGAGCCCGGCGACGGTGTCCGTGACGGACGTGCGCGCCGTGAGGATGATGACGGGGATCGCGTTCCCCGTCTCCCGCAGCCGGCGCAGCACGGTGAAGCCGTCCTGGTCCGGCAGGCCGAGGTCGAGCACGAGGAGCGCGAAGTCGCCGCTGCTCGCGAGGTCGAACGCCTCGCGGCCCGTCGCGACCGTGGTGCTCGCGTAGCCCGCGGCGCGCAGCCCCTTGGCCACGAACGACGCGATGCGGGTCTCGTCCTCGGCGACGAGGATCTGGCTCACCGGGTGGTCCTTCCGTCGGGGTCCGTGCCGGTCTCGGTGCCGGTCTCTGTGCTGGTCTCTGTGCTGGTCTGGGCGCCGTCCCCGGCGGGGGTGCCGTTCTCGGAGCCCGCACCCGCGCTGGTCGGCTGCACACCCGGGGCGTCCGGGGGCAGCTCGGGGGTCGGGGCGGACGGCGCGGTGGGCGCGGTCGGCGCGGCGGCCCCGGAGGGGGTCGCGGCGTCGGCGGCCGTCGTGGGGTCCGCCCCGGGGACCGGGACGAGCGGCAGGTCGAGCGTGAACGTCGACCCGACGCCGGGCGTCGAGTCCACGTGCACGCGGCCGCCGTGGCCGTCGGCGATCGCGGCGACGATCGCGAGCCCCAGCCCGGCGCCCTCGGGGTGCGCCGCGCCCGGCGTCGTCGCCTGCGCGAACCGCTCGAAGATGCGGTCCTGCTGCTCGGGGGCGATCCCCACGCCCTCGTCGCGGACCCAGACGCGCACGCGCGCGCCGTCGTCGGACACGGCCGAGCCGAGCGCGACGACCGAGCCGGGCACCGAGAACTTCACCGCGTTGGCCGCGAGCTGGAGCAGCGCCTGCGTGAGGCGCTGCGCGTCCGCCCGCACCACGATGTCGGCGCGCGCGTCGACGAGCCAGCGACGGTCGCCGAGCGTGCGGACCTTGTCGTGCACGTCGTCGAGCAGGCGCCCGAGGTCCGTGTCGAGCGGGCGCACGAAGTCCGGGCGGCCGGCGGTCGCGAGCGTCACGAGGTCGTCCACGAGACGGTTCATGCGGTCGAGCTCGTCGAGCGCGAGGTCGCGCGTCTCGGTGGTGTCGGTCGGGTCGTGCGGGTCCATGAGCTCGAGATGGCCCCGCACCACGGTGAGGGGCGTGCGCAGCTCGTGCCCGACGTCGTCGATGAGCCGCCGCTGCGAGTCGAACGCGCCCTCGAGCCGGTCGAGCATGCCGTTCACGGTGCGGGACAGGTCGGAGAGGTCGTCGTTGCCCGTGACCGGGATCCGCGCGGAGAGGTCGGTCTCGCCGATGCGCTGCGCCGTGCGCGAGAGCGTGCGGATCGGGAGCAGGAGCCGGCCGGCCACGACCCAGCCCACGACACCGATGAGCACGAGCGCGCCGAGCGCGACGACGGCGTACGTGCGGAAGACCTGGGCGAACTCGGCGTGCTCCGCCGAGCGGTCGTAGGCGAGCACGAGCGCCGCGGGGGGCCCGGCGTCCGCCCCGGTCGCGCGCACGGGCGCGACGAGCGCGCGGTAGTCCGCCGTCGCCGTCCGGACCGAGCGCAGCACCACGTGGTCTCCCGTCACGAGGGGCGACAGCGCGGCGACGAGCTCGGCGTCCCCCTCCAGGCGCAGGCGCACGTCCTGCTGCGACACGAGCGGCGCCCGACCCTCGCGGAGCCCGAGCACGCCCTCGTTGTGGGCGGGCACGGTGAGCTGGATCGACGCGACCACGACGTCGTCGGCGGACCGGAACGGCTCGCCCGTCACGGGGTTCACGCCGGAGCCTGCGATCCGCCGGAGCTCGTTCGCGCTCCGGGTGAGGCTCTCGTCGATGCGCGCGTCGAGCTGGCCGCGCTGCAGGAACCACGCGGCGCCGCCCGCGAGGAGCAGCGCCAGGGCGGACAGGCCGAGGAACGCCGCGAGCATGCGGGTGCGGACCGTCAGCCCTGCGCCGCGCGCCCGGCGCCTCACCCGTCGTCCTGGTCGTCGGTCGCATCATCGTCCGGGCCGTCGTCCGAGTCGTCGGTCGCGTCGTCGTCCGGGTCGTCGTCGCTCGACGGCGGGGCGGGCGTGACGCGGTCGTCGTCGTCCGCGTCGTCGTCGCCGTCGTCGGTCGGGCTGGGCGTCGGGCTCGGCGTCGTCGGGGTCGTGGCCGGGGGAGCGGGCGTCACGACGACGGCGACCCCGACGTCGCGGTCCTGCGGGCGTGCGGCGAGGGCGCCGGCCGCAGCGGCGCCGGCGAGGACGACGACGAGCGCCCCCACGAGCCACGCGACGGTCCGGCGAGTCATGGACCCAGTATCGGAGAGCCGGATGAGACGCACATGAGAAGCCCGCGCGACGCACCAGGATCCCATGTATCTTGATGTCAAGATTGTTGATGTCTAGACACTGCGACCGGACGGAGCCGTGATGCCCCGCGACTGGGACCCTGCCCTCTACCTCCGCCACGCCGACGAGCGCACGCGCCCGATGGCCGACCTCGTGGCGCGCGTCCCCGTCGACGCACGCACGGTCGTCGACCTCGGGTCCGGCCCCGGCCACCTGACCCCGCTGCTGCACGCGCGCTGGCCCGAGGCCTCGATCACCGGGATCGACGCCTCACCGGCCATGGTCGACACGGCCCGGCGCGACGCGTCCGCCCCGTGGGTCCGGTACGAGCTCGCGGACGTGCGCTCGTGGTCGCCGCCCGCGCCCGCCGACGTCGTCGTGAGCAACGCGACGCTCCAGTGGGTGCCCGACCACCTCGACCTCCTCTCCCGGCTCGCCGACCACGTCGCCCTGGACGGCGCGCTCGCGTTCTCCGTCCCCGGCAACCACGACGCGCCGAGCCACCGGCTCCTGCGCGAGCTCGCGGGACGGTCCCCGTACGCCGCGCACACCGCGGGGGTCGAGCGCCCCGCAGCCCACGACCCCGAGGTCTACCTCGACGCGCTCGCGGCCCTCGGCTGGACCGTCGACGCCTGGGAGACGACGTACGTCCACGTGCTCCGCGGCCCGGACCCCGTGCTGCGCTGGGTCTCCGCGACGGGCGCCCGCCCCGTGCTCCAGGCCCTCCCCGACGACCTGCGCGAGGCGTTCGTCGCGCAGTACGCCGCCGCGCTGCGGGACGCGTACCCGGAGCGCGGCGCGGGCACGCTGCTGCCGTTCCGCCGCGTCTTCGTCGTCGCGACGCGCGCGTGACCCCCGCGGCGCGCCCCCGCCCTCCGGCGGCCGGCGCGCCCCCCGGCGTCAGCCCGCCGCGAGCCAGTCGTCCACGCCCGCGAGGAGCCGCCGCTTGGTGCCCGACGACGCCCGGCTCGCCCGGATCGACGACCGTGCGAGGTCGGCGAGCTCTGCGTCCGAGAACCCGTGCTCGCGCCGCGCGGTCTCGTACTGCCCGACGAGCCGGGACCCGAACAGCAGCGGGTCGTCGGCGCCGAGCGCGACCTGCGCGCCCGCGTCGACGAGCGCGCCGAGCGGCACCTGCCCCGCCTCCTCGTAGACGCCGAGCGAGACGTTCGACGCCGGGCACACCTCGAGCGCGATCCCGCGGTCCACGACGTCGTCGAGGACGCGCCGGTCCTCCGCCGACCGCACCCCGTGGCCCAGGCGGTCCGGGACCAGCTCGCGCACGACCTCGTGCACGTGGCCCGGGCCCAGGAGCTCGCCGCCGTGCGGCACCGACGCGAGCCCCGCCCGTCGCGCGATCGCGAACGCGCGCGCGAACTCGGCGGTGTCGCCGCGCCGCTCGTCGTTGCTCAGGCCGAACCCCACGACCTCGCCCGCCCCCTCGCCCGCGTACTGCGCCGCGAGCCGCGCGAGGGTCCGCGCGTCGAGCGGGTGCCGCGTGCGCGACGCCGCGACGACCACCGCGACCTCGGTCCCCGTCGCGGCGCTCGCGGACCGGGCGGCATCGAGCACGATCTCCACGGCCGGGGTGATGCCCCCGACGAACGGCGCGTACGACGTCGGGTCCACCTGGATCTCGAGCCGCCCCGACCCCTCCGCGGCGTCGTCCTGCGCCGCCTCGAGCACGATGCGCCGCATGTCGGCCTCGGACCGCACGCACGCGCGCGCCGCGTCGTACAGCCGCTGGAACCGGAACCAGCCGCGCTCGGTGGGCGGCAGACGCAGCGGGTCGCCGTCGACGAGGGCGTGGGGGAGCCGCACGTCGTACTGCGCGGCGAGGTCGCGCAGCGTGTCGGGTCGCATGGACCCCGTGAAGTGCAGGTGCAGGTGGGCCTTGGGGAGCGTCGCGAGGTCTCGCACAGCGGGAGTCTGTCACGGGCGCCCGGCGCCCGCCGTCGGACGCCGCCCGGTCCCGCCGCAGGTCGCGCCGCAGGTCCGCGCGTCGGCGACGCCCCCGCGCGTCACACGCCGGGGAGGAACCCGCGCTGCATCGCGACCGTCACGGCGGCGGTGCGGTCGTCCACCCCGAGCTTGGCGAAGGCCCGCAGCAGGTGTGTCTTCACGGTCGCCTCGGCGATGAACAGCTCGCGCCCGACGGCCGCGTTCGACAGCCCGCGGGCCACGAGCCGCAGCACCTCGACCTCGCGGTCCGTGAGCCGCTCCGTCCCGCGCACCGAGGTCACGAGGCGCGTCGCGACGCTCGGCGCCAGCACGGTCTGACCCCGCGCCGCGGCTCGCACGCCCGCCACGAGCTCGTCGCGCGGCGTGTCCTTGAGCAGGTAGCCCGTGGCGCCCGCCTCGACGGCCCGCAGGATGTCGGCGTCGGTCTCGTACGTCGTGAGCACGACGACGCGCGGCCCCGCACCCCCGCGCGCGTGCCCGCGGCCCGGGGCGCCGAGGATCGCCGCGGTCGCGCCGACGCCGTCGAGCACGGGCATCCGCAGGTCCATGAGCACGACGTCGGGCGCCAGCTCGCGCGCGAGCTCCACCGCCTGCGCGCCGTCGCCCGCCTCCCCGACCACCGCCAGGTCGGGCTCGGCAGCCAGCATCCCCACGATGCCCGAGCGCACGACCGGGTGGTCGTCCACCACGAGCACGCGCACCGCGCCGTCCCGGCCTGTCGTCCCCGTCACCGCACCGCTCCTCGCCTCGTCGGGGCCGTCCGGCCCGTGCCCACGCCCGTCGCGGGCAGCCGCACCGCGACGCGCGTGCCCCCGCCCGGCGCGGGCCCGACGTCGAGGCTGCCGCCCTCCGCGGCGACGCGCTCGCGCATGCCCCGCAGACCGTAGCCCTCGGCCGCGTCGTCGGGCAGCCCGCGGCCGTCGTCGCACACCTCGAGGAGGGTCCCGTCCGCGTCGTGGCGCAGCCCGACCCGCACCGCGCCCGCCCCGGCGTGGCGCCGCACGTTCGTCAGCGCCTCCTGCGCCGAGCGCAGCAGCACGACCTCCGCGGCGCTCGACAGCCCCGGGACGTCGTCGGCCGCGAGGTCCACGGGCGTCCCCGTCTCCTCGGCGAACCGCACCGCGAGGCGGCGCAGGGCCTCCCCGAGCGTGCTGCCCTGCAACGGGGCCGGCGCGGAGGCCGCGACGAGCGCCCGGGCCTCGGCGAGGTTGTCGCGTGCCGTCGACTCGACGAGCGCGAGACGCTCGCGCGCCGCGTCCGGGGCGCCCCGGTCGAGGTCGGCGCTCGCGGCCTGCGCGAGCATGACGACGCTCGTGAACCCCTGGGCGAGCGTGTCGTGGATCTCCTGGGCGACCCGCTCGCGCTCCGCGAGCACGCCCGCCTCGTGGTGCGAGCGCGCGAGCTCGGCCTGCGTCGCGCGCAGCGCGTCGACGAGGCGCGCGTGCCGCTCCGACTGCCGCATCGTGTGCGCCGTCCACAGCCCGAGGCTCAGCGCGAACGCGAGCGCGACGCCCATCTGCGGCGCGGCGCTCGCCAGCTCGTCGGGCTCGACGCGCCCCGTCGTCGGGTCGAACGCGAGCGCGAGCGCGGTGCCGGCCGCGAGCGCGACGCACAGCACGACCTGCGCCCCGAGGTGCTCCGAGAGCATCCAGATCTGCGTGAAGACGGCGAACAGCAGGAGCGTGCCGAGCGCGTCCTGCCCGACGACGACCAACGTGCCCGCGATCGCGACGAGGAGGTAGAGGTGCGCCGGCACCTGCGCGCGCGTGCGCGCCGCGCGCCGCCCCCACGCGAGGTAGGCCAGGAGGATCGTCCCGAGCGCCGCGAGCGACACGAGCAGGGCCGTGCCGCCGACGCCCGCGGTGAGCAGCGCGAGCGCGCTGAGCACGACGATGACGTAGAACGCTACGTCCCACCAGCGCACGTCGCGCGCCCACGTGCCGTCGAGCTGGGCCGCGGCCGCACCGTCCTCGGCGCCCGCCCCGGGCGCCGGGAGGCTGCCCGCGGGCGACGGCGGGTCAGCCGTCGTCACGGCGCCGCCACCGGAACGTCCGCGCGCCCACCACGAGCCCCACGACCAGCCATGCGACCAGTACAGCAGCGGTCGCCCCGTGCTGCCACGACCCGGACGGCTCGAGCGCCGCGGCCTGCTCGGGGAGGAAGACCGAGCGCATGCCCTGCGCCATCCACTTGAGCGGGAACACGGACGCCACGGTCTGCATCCACGTCGGCAGCGCGAAGAACGCGAAGAACACCCCGGAGATGAACTGCAGCACGAGCACGACGGGCGTGACGACCGCCGTCGCGGAGCGGCCCGACCGAGGCAGCGACGAGAACGCGACCCCGCACACGGCGCCCGCGGCGCACCCGAGCACGAACACCCAGGCGAACGTCGTGAGCCGGGTCGCGGCGTCGGGCATGTCCCACGGCATAGGGACGTCGTACACGACGGCCGCGAGGAGCAGCAGGAGCGCGGTCTGCACGAGCGAGGTCGCGAGGACCAGGCCCACCTTGCCGTAGAAGTACGCCGACGCCGGCAGCGGGGTCGCGCGCAGGCGCTTGAGCGTGCCGTCGTCGCGCTCGACCGCGATCGAGATCGCGAGCGACTGGAAGCTCGTGAGCATGACGCCCGTGGCGATCATGCCCGGCAGGAAGTACTGCGCGAAGGGCACGGAGTAGCCCGCGGCGCCCTGGTCCTGGCCGTCGAAGACGGTCGCGAAGATCGCCAGCATGATGAGCGGGTAGGTGAAGATGAACACGACCGCGTCGCGCTCGCGGAAGAACCCGCGCAGCTCGGCGCGCGTGCGCTCGACGCCGAGACGGCCGGGGCCGGGAAGGGTGGCGCGCGGGGCGCGCGCGGTCGGGGCGACGGTCACGGTCGGGCCTCCTCGGGGACGACGACGGTCGCGTCGTCGGGCGTGCGGGCAGCGGCGGGTGCGCCGCTCGGGTCGGGTGCGGGCGACGGGTCGCCCGGAGCGGCCGGCTCGCCGATGAGCTCGAGGTAGAGGTCCTCGAGGCTCGGGCGCGTCACCTCGAGCCCGGGCACCTCGCCGTCCGGGTACCGCGCGGCGAGCGCCGCGACGGCCGCGGTGGGGGAGTCGGTGCGCTCGGAGCGCCGGGTGCCGCCGTCGAGCCACCGCACGACCGGGCGGCGCGCCTCCGTGCCCCCGAGGCGGTCGGGCGCGTCGAGCGCGACGACCCGGCCCGCGCGCACGACCGCGGCGCGGTCGGCGAGGTGCGCCGCCTCGTCGAGGTAGTGCGTGGTGAGCAGGATCGTGGTGCCGTCCTCGCGCAGCGACCGGACGAGCGCCCAGAACGCGCGGCGGGCCTGGGGGTCGAACCCCGTCGTGGGCTCGTCGAGGAACAGCAGCTCCGGCCGGCCGACGATCCCCAGCGCGACGTCGAGCCGTCGGCGCTGCCCGCCGGACAGCTGGCGCGTGCGCGTGCGCGCCTTCTCCCGCAGCCCGACGGCGTCGACCACCTCGTCGGGGTCTCGCGGCGTCGGGTAGAACGTCGCGAAGTGCCGGACGAGCTCGGTGACCGTGAGCTCGGCCTGGTCCCGCGAGTCCTGGAGGACGACGCCGATGCGCGAGCGCCAGGCGCGGCCCGCGGTCTGGGGGTCCTCGCCGAGCACGCGGACCTCGCCCGCGTCCCGGCGGCGGAAGCCCTCGAGGATCTCGACCGTGGTGGTCTTCCCGGCGCCGTTGGGGCCGAGGACCGCGAAGATCTCGCCGCGCTCGACGCGCAGGTCGATGCCGTCCACGGCCTGCTTGGGGCCGTAGCGCTTGCGCAGGCCGCGCACGTCCACGGCCGGTCCGCTCTGACCGGCGCCGGGGCCGGAGCCGGCGCCGCGGGGGCCGACGGGGAGGGGTGTCGTCGTCATGGGACCAGCCTGTCGGCGCGCGGTCCCTGGCCGCGACGCCCGTTCGTCCGGACCTCGCGTCCACCGATCGGTGGACGGTGGTTCGACCAGGGGCGCCGCGTCGCGTACAGTGATCCCTCGGTGGTTGACGCCCGCCACGCTGGTCCGCGCCCGTGAGACGACTTTCGTCCGGGGACCGAGGCCGTGCGGGGCGCCGTCGGCACGAAGGGTAGTGGCGCAATTGGTAGCGCAGCGGTCTCCAAAACCGCAGGTTGCAGGTTCGAGTCCTGTCTACCCTGCACGGCGTGGCTCTCGCGGGACCTTCCCGGGATCCGCGCGCGGCCCGGCACCGGGTCGCACCGAGGGTTCGAGCAAGTCCCGTACGTGAGCGATGGGGAAGATCGAGTGAGCGAATCGCCGTCAGAGGCCGTGGGTGCAGGCGGTGCCCGCGCCGACGAGGTGAAGAAGAAGGGCGGTCCGTCCGCGGACAAGAAGCCCAACCTCTTCGCGCGCATCGCCCTGTTCGTGCGCCAGGTGGTGGCCGAGCTCCGCAAGGTCGTGACGCCGACGCGCTCCGAGCTCATCACCTACACGACGGTGGTCCTCGTCTTCGTGGTCGTGGTCATGGCGTTCGTGACCGTCCTCGACCTGGGGATCGGCCAGGCCGTCCGGTGGGTCTTCGGCTAGCGCACGACCTTCCCCGGCCAGACCGGGTCAGCACGGCAGCCGGCGCCTCTCGGGGCGCCGTCGGCGCTTCCAGAAGAAGTCTTCGAGCAGTTCGTTGAGAAAGCAGGTTCGTTCGTGTCCCAGGAGTCGCTGGACCAGACGGAGAACGTCGACCCGACGCAGCCCGAGGGTGCCCAGGACGACGTCGACGAGACCACGGACGTCCCGGCGGTCGACGGGGCCGACGAGGCCCTCGACGCCGCTGACGAGACGGACGAGGCCGACGACGCGGGGAGCGACGACGAGCCGGCGGACGACGAGGCGGACGACGAAGCGGACGAGGTCCGCCCGGCCGACGAGGACGGCGACGTCATCGAGGACCCGGTCGCGGAGTTCAAGCGCACGCTGCGCTCGCAGCCGGGCGACTGGTACGTCATCCACTCCTACGCGGGCTACGAGAACCGTGTGAAGGCCAACCTGGAGAACCGCATCCAGAGCCTGAACATGGAGGACTACATCTTCCAGATCGAGGTCCCCATGGAGGAGGTGGCCGAGATCAAGAACGCGCAGAAGAAGATCGTCCGACGCGTGCGCATCCCCGGCTACGTCCTCGTCCGGATGGACCTCACCGACGAGTCGTGGGGCGCCGTGCGCCACACGCCCGGTGTCACCGGCTTCGTCGGGCACACCCACCAGCCGGTGCCGCTGACGCTCGACGAGGTCTTCTCGATGCTCGCGCCGATGCTCACTCCCGCCCCGGAGGCCGGCAAGCCCGCTCAGGCCGCGGCGAAGGCTCCCGTCGAGGTCGACTTCACGGTCGGCGAGTCGGTCACCGTCACGGACGGCCCGTTCGACACGCTGCCCGCCACGATCTCCGAGATCAACGTCGAGAACCAGAAGCTTAAGGTCCTCGTCTCCATCTTCGGCCGGGAGACCCCGGTCGAGCTGTCGTTCAACCAGGTCGCGAAGATCTGACGCGCGGGCGGCCCGAGCCGCCCCGCGTGAGCGCAGTACTGCAACCGGGTCATCGCCCACGGCGTCGGCCCACGAGAAGAAAGCCAGGGAAGAGTCATGCCTCCCAAGAAGAAGGTCTCCGGCCTCATCAAGCTCCAGATCCAGGCCGGTGCGGCGACGCCCGCGCCGCCGATCGGCCCCGCGCTCGGTCAGCACGGTGTGAACATCATGGAGTTCTGCAAGGCCTACAACGCGGCGACCGAGTCGCAGCGCGGCAACGTCATCCCCGTCGAGATCACGGTCTACGAGGACCGCTCGTTCACCTTCGTGACGAAGACCCCGCCGGCGGCGGAGCTCATCAAGAAGGCCGCGGGCGTCCAGAAGGGCTCGGCGACGCCGCACACCACCAAGGTCGCGAAGATCACCGCGGACCAGGTGCGCGAGATCGCCCAGACCAAGCTCGAGGACCTCAACGCGAACGACCTCGACGCCGCGTCGAAGATCATCGCCGGCACGGCCCGCTCGATGGGTATCACCGTCGAGGGCTGATGAACGACCGAGGCCTGACCTGTGTGACGGCCTCGTGCACGACGTCGCTCCGCACCCTGCGGGCGACGGTGGCAGGGTCCGCGCGGACCCGCTGACCACGACTGCAGAAGGAGAAGCAGATGGCAACGCGCAGCAAGGCGTACCGCAACGCCGAGGAGAAGATCGACCGCGAGCGTCTCTACGCGCCGCTCGAGGCGATCCGTCTCGCCAAGGAGACGTCGACCGTGAAGTACGACGCGACCGTCGAGGTCGCGTTCCGCCTCGGTGTCGACCCGCGCAAGGCGGACCAGATGGTCCGTGGCACGGTCAACCTCCCGCACGGCACGGGCAAGACCGCCCGCGTCATCGTCTTCGCGAACGCGGCGAAGGCGGAGGAGGCCCGTGCGGCCGGTGCCGACGAGGTCGGCGGCGACGACCTCATCGAGAAGGTCGCCGGTGGGTACACCGACTTCGACGCCGCCGTGGCGACGCCGGACCTCATGGGCAAGGTCGGCCGTCTGGGCAAGGTGCTGGGCCCCCGTGGTCTCATGCCGAACCCGAAGACCGGCACCGTGACGATGGACGTGGCGAAGGCCGTGTCGGACATCAAGGGCGGCAAGATCGAGTTCCGTGTCGACAAGCACGGCAACCTGCACTTCATCATCGGCAAGGTCTCGTTCGACGAGAAGGCGCTCGTGGAGAACTACGCGGCGGCCCTCGAAGAGGTCCTGCGTCTCAAGCCGTCGTCCTCGAAGGGCCGGTACATCACCAAGGCCACGCTGGCGACGACGATGGGCCCCGGCATCCCGCTGGACCAGTCCAAGACGACGAAGCTGCTCGAGGACGACGCCGCCTGACGGCAGTCCTCCCCGCGGACGGTCCTCCGTCCGCACCACGCACGACGGCGCGGCACCCGACCAGGGTGCCGCGCCGTCGTCGTCTCAGCAGGTCGCCCGAGGGCGTGCCGCCCCGGTCAGCAGGCGCCGAGGTCCTTCCAGACGCCCCACTGCCCGCTCTGCGCGGGGTTCTCGTTGGTGGTCCACCACTTGGCCTCGTAGGTGCGGCCCTGGTGGGAGACGCGGGCGCCCCCGGTGTAGACGGCGGAGGCCGACCACGCGGTCGCGGTGCAGGTCCCGGGGTTGGTCGGGTTGGTCGGGTTGGTGGGGTTCGTGGGGTTGGTCGGCTCGGTGGGCGTGGTCGGCCCGCTCGCGAGGCGGCCGCCGATCACGGACGCGACCTGGTAGCCGTTGGTCTTGTCCCAGTTGATCGACCAGGTCATGACGCCGCCGATCTTGCCGTACGGCTTCGCGGGCTTGAACGCGCCGCAACCGGTGCCGACCTCGAGGCAGTCGACCGCCTTGACGACGTTCGCGAGCGGCTGGTAGCCGCCGCCCGCGGCGCGCGGCACGGCCGGGACGCCGATACCGACCTGGTCGGGGCGCAGACCCATCTCGAGCTGGATGCAGGTCAGCGCGGTGAGGAAGTCGACCGTGCCCTGCGAGTAGACCTGCTGGTTGCAGCCCATCATCGAGCCCGAGTTGTAGTACTGGGTGTTGACGATCGTGAGGATGTCCTTGATCGCGAGGGTGACCTGGTAGTACCCCATGCTCGTCGCCTGGTAGTCGATCGTCTGCGGCGCCATGGTGAGGATCAGGCTCGGACCGACCTTCGCCGCGAGCTGGTGGAGGGCGCTCGACATGTACGTGGCGTTGATGCCGTGCTCGAGGTCGATGTCGACGCCGTCGAACCCGTACTTCTGCATGAGGGCATACGTGGTGTCGGCGAAGTTCTTCGCCTCGGTCGCGTTCGAGACGATGACGTTGCCCTTCTCGCCGCCCACCGAGATCACGACCTTGCGGCCCTGCGCCCGGATCGCCGCGACGTCGGCCGTGAACTGCGCCTCGGTGTAGCCGCCGAGCTCCGCGCTCGCGAGGTTGAACGTGATGCCGCCGGGGGTCCCGGCGAGGTTGTCCGCGAACGCGATGGCGACGAGGTTGTAGGCCTGGGGGATCTCGGACAGGCGCATCGTCACGGAGCCGTTGTCGAAGTTGTGCCAGTAGCCGGTGAGCCACTGCGTGCTGCCCGACGGCGCGGCGGCGCTCAGAGGGACGGCGGCCGGCGTCGTGGCCGGTGCTGCGGCGGTCGCGGGGGCGGCGGCGAGCGCGCCGCCCGCGACGACGGTCGCCGCGGCGACCACGGACGCGAGGGCGCGCAGCGCGCGCCCGGTGAGGCCGCGCGTGCGGCCGGTGAGGACTGTTCTCACGGAGGTGCTCCTCGTGCTCGGGCGGGGCGCGTCGTCGCGCCTCGCCGGTCCGCACCCGCGGTGTGGGTGCAGGGGTCGCTCCCGACGCTAGGCCTGGTGCCCGCCGTGCGGCATGAGGGATTCCCCGGAACTTCACGACCGTCGGTTACGGGAGAACGCGTACCCGCCGGAGGTGCCACGGCGGGTCCGCGGACCCGCCGTCGGCGCGCTCACGGCTGGTCGAGGGCGCCACCGTCGTGCCCCGGGCCGTGACCCGGCAGGTGCCCCAGGGCGGGAAGGTGCGACCCGTGCGGCACGGCGCGTTGCGCGGCGTCGGTCCCGCCGAGGCCGAACGTCGCGACGGCGGCGACCACGACGGACACCGAGAACAGCGCGACGAGCCG
>QAPD01000004.1 GCA_003052455.1 Sphaerisporangium cinnabarinum
CCCGCCGTCGGGCGCCGACGTGCGGGGACGGCGCGGGACGGGCGGGGGACAGTCGGGCGTGGCGGCCGAGGTGCCGTTCGAGGGGCCGTCAGAGGTGCGCCGCGTCGTGGACATGACGTTCCTCCTTCGTCGCGCGGCGCGGTGCCGCGGCTCGCGCGGCCTGGGCCGCGGTCGGCGGGTGCCGACGCCCCCACGCTCGCGGCCGGAGGCGCCGTCCCGCACCGGCCGGAGGGCGGCGGCCGGACCGACCGGCGTCGGCCCCCGACCCTCCTGCCGGACGGCGACCCCCGACCTTGGTCGGTGGTCCGCCGCCCGCGGGCCGCCTAGCGTCCGGAGCATGACCCCCACCGACTGCCCTCCCCTCGCCGGGCGCCCCGTCCTCGCGACGGCCGCCGCGCGCCGCGACGGCACGCGCCCCCTCGTCCCGGGGTGGGTGGTCGCGCTCGCCTGGCTCGCCGTCGCGGTGCTCACGGCGCTCGCGACCGCCGGGATCGTCGCGCAGGACGACGCCGGCGCGGCACCGTGGCTCGACGTCACCGTCGCGGTCCTCGCCCTGGCGGCGCTCCCCCTGCTGTGGTCGCGGACCCCGCGCGACGCCCCGGTGATCGGCGCGCTGGTCCTCGCCTCGCTCGCGGCGTACTCGGGCGCCGCGACGCCCGCCTCGACCGTCGCGACCCTGCAGGTCGCTCGCTGGTACCCGCTGCGCACCGCGCTCCCGGTCGCGGTGGCCGGGTTCCTCGGCCACGCCGTGCAGGCGCTGTGGCGGCCGCAGGCGCTGCCGCTCGGCTGGTGGCTCCTGTGCGACCTCGCCGTGCACGCCGCCCTGCTCGGCTGGGGCCAGTACGCGCAGGCGCGCGCCCAGCTGCTCTGGTCGCTGCGGGACCGCGCGCGCCGCGCCGAGCACGAGCAGGAGCGCCGCGTCGCCGAGGCGCGCGTCGCGGAGCGCACCCGGATCGCGCGCGAGATGCACGACACGCTCGCGCACCGTCTCTCGCTCCTCGCCGCCACGGCCGGCGCGCTCGAGTACCGGCCGGACGCCGACCCGGAGCGGCTCGCCCGCGCCGCGGGCCTCGTCCGCGCCGGGGTGAGCTCCGCGCTCGACGACCTGCGCGACGTCGTGCGGGTGCTGCGCACGGAACCCGGGCCCGGCGGGACCGACGCGCTGTCGCCGCAGCCGACGCTCGACGACGTCGAGCGGCTCGTCGTGGAGGCGCGCGACGCGGGCGGCGTGGTGACCTACGAGCGGACCGGGTCCGCCGGCGTCCCGCCGACGGTCGCGGTCGCGGCGTTCCGCGTCGCGCAGGAGGGGCTGACGAACGCCCGGCGGCACGCGCCGGGCGGCCCGGTGACACTCCGCGTCGTCGCCCGGGCGGGCGAGGTCCGGGTCACGGTGTCCGACGCCGGCCCGCGCCGCGTCCCCGTCGGCGCGGGCGGTGCGGGGGCAGGGGGCGCCGCGGGCGGTACCGACGCAGCGAGCGGCGCGGGCGCCGGCTCCGGCACCGGCCTGGTCGGGCTGCGCGAGCGCGTCGACCTGCTCGGCGGGACCCTCGACGCGGGCGCCCACGGCGCGGGGTTCGTGCTCGACGTGCGGCTACCGTGGGACGCGTGACGGAGCAGGGTGGGCGCCGGGACGCCCCGCGCGGGAGCGGCCACCACGACACCGGGGCGGTCCCCCGGGACACCGCGCGCACCCGCCTGGTGATCGTCGACGACGACGCGCTGGTCCGCGCCGGGCTCCGCCTCATGCTCGACGGCGCGCACGGCATCGAGGTCGTCGGCGAGGCCGCCGACGGCGCGGAGGTGGCGACCGTGCTCGACGCGCACCCGACCGACGTCGTGCTCATGGACCTGCGGATGCCGCGCGTCGACGGGATCGAGGCCACGCGGCGCGTGCGGTCACGGCCGGACGCACCGGCCGTCGTCGTGCTCACGACGTTCGACACGGACGAGGAGGTCGTCGGCGCCCTGCACGCCGGGGCGTCCGGCTACCTGCTCAAGGACATGCCGCCGGAGCGGATCGTCGCCGCCGTGCGCGCTGCCGCGACGGGTGAGCCCGTGCTGTCGCCGGAGATCGCGCGGCGTCTCATGACGTCGGTCGCCGACGCGGGCGGCCAGCGCGAGCGGGCCCGGGCCGCGCTCGACGCGCTCACCGGGCGCGAGCGCGACGTCGCGGTCGAGCTCGGCCGCGGCGCGACGAACGCGGACATCGCCGCGCGCCTGTTCCTCAGCGTCCCGACGGTCAAGGCCCACGTGTCGAACGTGCTGCTCAAGCTCGGGCTGGAGAACCGCACGCAGGTCGCGCTGCTCGTCCACGCCGCGGGCCTCGACTGACCGTCAGTCGCCCGGCCACTCCCCCGTCCAGCGCTCGAACGCGCGCGCCCCGCCGCGGTCGATGAGCGCCTTCACCACGGCGTAGATCGCGCCCTGCAGGAGCGCTGCGAGCACGATCTCCTTGAGCGGGTACTCCGACTGCAGGGGTGTCGGGGCGTCCTTGCGGTGGCCGGGCGACACCCGCTTGTAGATCTGCTTGAACACCTGCCCGGCGACGAGCCCGCCCACGACGGAGCTGACGATGCCGACGGGGCGGTACAGGATCTTCGCGGACTTGCTGCCGTTCTTCTCCGGGGGGTGGTCACCGGTCGTCACGTCGTCCATCCCCCGACGCTAGGTCGGCTGCGGCGCTCTCGCTCGTCGCACGGCCCGGGCGGCCCGCCGGGGGCGCCAGGCCGGATGTCAGGCCGGGACGTCAGGCCGGGACGTCAGGCCGGGACGACGGCGCACCCCGCCGGGTCGACGACGACCCGCACCCGGTCGCCTGGCTCGACGACCGACGGGGCGCCTGCGAGCGCCACGAGCCGGGCGGGCGCACCGCCGTCGGCGCCGGGCAGGTCGACGTCGACGGTCACCTCGACCGCGCCGCGGCGGAAGACGCTCCCGACCACCGTCGCGTCCCACGCGTCGTCCGACGCCGGCACGCCCTCGGTCGTGAGCCGCAGGCCGCGCGGGCCGACCGCGAGCAGGTTCGCGGGCCCGTGCGGGACGAACGCCTGGTAGCCGAGGAACTCCGCGACGCGGCGCGACGCGGGCGCGCGCCAGAGGTCCTCGGGCGGCGCGACCTGGAGGAGCCGCCCCGCGTCCATGACGGCGACGCGGTCGGCGACGGTGAACGCCTCGTCGTGGTCGTGGGTGACGAAGACGGCCGTCGTGCCGGTGGCGCGCAGGGCCTCGCGCAGGTCGAGCGCGAGGCGCTCGCGCAGCCCGCGGTCGAGCGCGGAGAGCGGCTCGTCGAGCAGGAGCAGCCGGGGGCGCGGCGCGAGCGACCGCGCGAGCGCGACGCGCTGGCGCTCGCCCCCGCTGAGCGTCGCGACCGCGCGCCGCTCGTACCCGGCGAGCCCGACGACGTCGAGCAGCTCGGACACGCGCGCCTCGCGCTCGGCGCGCGACAGCCCCGCGATGCCGTACGCGACGTTGCCCGCGACGTCGCGGTGCGGGAAGAGCTGGCCCTCCTGGAACATGAGCCCGAACCCGCGGCGGTGCACGGGGACGCCCGTGAGGTCGCGGCCGTCCCACGCCACGGAGCCCGCCGCGACCGGCTCGAGCCCGGCGACGGCGCGCAGCAGGCTCGACTTGCCGCACCCGCTCGGCCCGAGCAGGGCGAGCACCTCGCCGGGCGCGACGTCGAGCGTGACACCCGCGACCGCCGTCGTGCCGGGGTCCGTGCGCGCTCCCCCGGCGCCGCGGCCGCCGTACCGCACGACGACGTCGCGCACCGCGAGCCCGGCGGCCTCCCCGGGGCCGGGGCGCGCCGGCTCCGGCGCGCCCGTGCGCGCGGGGGCGGGGTCGGTCTGCACCATCAGAACTCTCCTCCGGGTCGGTCGCCGCGCAACCGCTCGGCGAGCAGCATCACGGTCGCGGTGAGCAGCGCGAGCACGACGCTCGCCGCGAGCGCCATGCCGTAGTTCTCGGCGCCCGGGCGGCCGATGAGCCGGAAGATCACGACCGGCAGGGTCGCGCTGTCCGGGCGGGCGAGGAACGACGTCGCACCGAACTCCCCGAGCGAGACGGCGAACGCGAACCCGACCGCCAGCCCGAGCGACCGGGCGGCGATCGGGCCGTCGACCGTGCGGAAGACGCGCCCGGGCGCGGCGCCGAGGGTCGCGGCGGCCTCGCGCAGGCGCGGGTCGATGGCGCGCAGCGTCGGCAGGACCGTGCGCACGACGAGCGGCGTCGCGACGACCGCCTGCGCGATCGGCACGAGGAGCCCCGACGTGCGGAGGTCGACGTCGAGGCCGAGCGGCCGGTCGAGCGTGACGAGGAACCCGAAGCCGACCGTCACCGCGGAGACCCCGAGCGGGAGCATGAACACCGAGTCGAGCACCGAGATCGCGCGGCGCCCCGCGCGCGAGCGCGGGCGTCGGGACACGACGAGCGCCACCAGACCGCCGATCACGACGGCGAGCACGGTCGCGAGCGCGGCGGTGCGCAGCGAGTTGCCCGCCGCCTCCCACACGGTGACGGACAGGGCGTTGCGCCCGCCCGTGGTGCCGAGGTTCGCGTAGTTGTCGAGGCCCCAGCCGCCGCCCGGGACGCGGAACGAGCGCACCACGAGCGTGCCGAGCGGGAGCCCGACGAGCACGACGACCACGGCCGCGGTGAGCGCGGCGGGCGCGAGGTCGCCCGTCGGGCGGCCGTCGCGCCACAGGCGCAGGGGGTGCGCGGACGACGCCGAGGACGACAGGTTCAGGGCCCGCTCGCGCCGGGCCCGGGTGCGGTTCGCGACCGTGAGCGCCGCCGCGACGACCACGAGCTGCACGACCGACAGCACGGCGGCGGTGCGCAGGTCGAGGAACTGGGTCGTCTGGATCCAGATCTCCGTCTCGATGGTCCCGTAGCGGATGCCGCCGAGCACGAGCACGACGCCGAACGCCGTCGCGCAGAAGAGGAAGACGATCGACGCGGCGCTCGTGATCGCGGGCGTCAGCGCCGGGAGCGTCACGGTGCGGAACGCGCGCCACGGCGTCGCGCCGAGGGCGCGCGCGGCCTGCTCGGCGCGGGGGTCGAGGTGCTCCCAGAGCCCGCCGACCGTGCGTACCACCACGGAGTAGTTGAAGAACACGAGCGCGACGACGATCGCCGCGAACGTCTCGTCGAGCCGCAGGAACCCGAGCGGGCCGCCCTGCACGAGCAGGGACCGGAACGCGACGCCGACGACGACGGTCGGCAGGACGAACGGCACCGTGACGAGCGCGCGCACGACCCGCCGACCGGGGAACCGGCACCGGTACAGCACGTACGCGCCGGGCACGCCGAGCAGCAGCGACAGCGCCGTGCCGAGCACGGCCTGCCAGAGCGTGAGGCCGACGATCCGCCACGTGCGGGGCTCGGAGAAGACCTCCGCGAACCCCGAGAGGTCGAGGCCGCCGTCGTCCCCGACGAACCCGCGCGCCACGAGCGTGACGACCGGCCACGCGAAGAACACCCCGAGGAACGCGAGCGGCACGGCCGTCGCCAGACCCCACAGCACCCCGCGCCCGACGCCGCCCCGCCGGGCCTCCCGACCCCTCACCACGGCTCTACCTCGGGAGACCACGGGTCTCCCTCGCGCGACCACGGCTCTACCCCGCGAGGGAGAGCCGTGGTCGCCCGGGGACCGGGGGGTCAGTCGACGACCGTCGCCGTCCATGCCTTGATCCACTCGTCGCGGTGCGCCGAGACGTCGGCGGGCGCGACCTCGAAGGGCTCGTCGGCGAGCGGCGCGAACTCGGCCCAGCCGTCGGGCAGCGCGACGGAGTCGTCGGCCGGGTACATGTACATCTGGTCCGCGACGTCGGCCTGGAACGTCTCGCTCACGAGGAAGTCGAGGAGCTGCTGCGCGCCCTCGGGGTTCTTCGCGTTCGCGAGCACGCCCGCGTACTCGACCTGGCGGAAGCACGTGTCGAGCAGCGCGCCCGTGGTCGACGCGGAGCCGTCCTCGGTGAGCGTGAACGCGGGCGACGTCGAGTACGACAGCACGAGCGGGCGCGGGCCTGCGCCCTCCGAGCCGGAGAAGTCCACGTAGTACGCGTCGGACCAGCCGTCGACGACCTTCACGCCGTTGGCGCGCAGGTCCGCCCAGTAGTCCTCCCAGCCGTCCTCGCCGAACGCCCCGACGGTCGCGAGGAGGAACGCGAGGCCCGGCGACGACGTCGCGGGGTTGGTCACGACGAGGAGGTCCCGGTACTCCGGCTTCGCCAGGTCCTCGAGCGTCACGGGCTCGGGGATGCCCGCGTCGGCGAACCACGCATGGTCCACGTTCACGCACACGTCCCCGAGGTCGACGGCGGTCAGCTCGCCGCCGTCGCCGACCGCGTACGACGCCGCGGACTCCGAGACGCCCGCGGGCGTGTACGGCTCGAGGACGCCCTCGTCGACGGCGCGCGACGCGAAGGTGTTGTCGATCCCGAACACGACGTCGCCGAGCGGCGAGTCCTTCGTGAGGATCAGCTGGTTCACCAGCGCGCCGCCGTCGCCGGGCGCGACCTGCTCGACCGTGAGCCCGCTCTCCTCCTCGAACGCGGCGAGCACGTCGTCGCTCACCGCGAAGGAGTCGTGGGTCACCAGGGTGACGGTGGCCCCGCTGCCCGACGACGCGTCGTCGCCCCCGGCGCCGTCGCCACCCGAGCAGGCCGCGAGGGCGAGGAGCGCGAGCGTCGCGCCCACGCCGGTCGCGAGGGCCCGGCCGCGGCGGGCGACGGTGGTCGTGTGCTGCATGTGTCCTCCCTGGACGTTCAGGAGGGGTCCACCGGCCCGACGAGCCGTGCGCCGGGTGGGCGCGACGGACCGCGCGAGCAGGTGATCGAGATTCCCGACTTCCTCCACCGGTGCTAACCGGATCAGGTTCGAGGGTCTGCGGTGGTCCGCACTCTCAGCTCCTCCAGGAGCTCCCCTGTCGTTCACCGCGAGCCTACACCGGCCCCCCACCCGGAGAGTCCCCTGAGAGAACCCTGAGCACGGGCGACCGCGGACCAGGGGCGGCTCGGGGCTCCTCCCCGATGTCGCGGGCGTGCGCGCCGCGGGAGGGTCGGTACGGCCGCCGGGAGCCCGGCGGCCACCAGGACACGACGCGGCGCGGTGAGCCCCGACGCGCCGGCAGGGGCACGACGAGAGGACGGACGAGGACGTGACGACGACAGGTGCGGCACAGCGGAGCACCCCGCGCGAGGGCGCACCCGCTGAGGGTGCCGAGGGCGCTGAGGACGGTGCGCGACCCGCGATCGCGACCGCGCGCGGGCTGGTGCGGACGTACGGGCGCGGCGAGGCCGCGGTGCGGGCGCTCGACGGCGTGGACGTGGACGTCGAGAAGGGTCGGCTGACCGCGATCATGGGCCCGTCCGGGTCCGGGAAGTCCACGCTCCTGCACTGCCTCGCGGGCCTGGACGCGCCGACGTCGGGCACGGTCGTGGTCGACGGCGAGACGGTCTCGGCGATGAGCGAGCGCCGGCTGACGCGCCTGCGGCGCACGCGGCTGGGGTTCGTCTTCCAGTCGTTCAACCTCGTGCCGACGCTCACGGCGGAGGAGAACATCGTGCTGCCGCTCGCGATCGCCCGCCGTCCCGTCGACCGGGAGTGGTTCGACCGCGTGGTCGACGCCGTGGGCCTGCGCCCCCGCCTGGGTCACCGGCCCGCCGAGCTGTCGGGCGGGCAGCAGCAGCGGGTCGCGTGCGCGCGGGCGCTGGTGTCGCGTCCCGCCATCGTGCTGGCGGACGAGCCGACGGGGAACCTCGACTCGCGCGCCGCCGCGGAGGTCCTGGGCTTCCTGCGCGCGTCCGTGGACGACCTCGGCCAGTCCGTCGCGATGGTCACGCACGACCCGACCGCGGCGTCGTACGCCCACCGGGTGCTCTTCCTCGCGGACGGCCGCCTCGTGACCGAGCTCCACGACCCGACGCCGCAGGCGGTCCTCGACACGCTGGGCTCCCTGACGCCCGTCGCGCCGTCCCCCGCCCACGCGCCCGCCGGCGCACCCGTGCCGACGACGGCGGCCGCCCGATGATGGGCCGGATCGCGCTGCGCGGCGTGCGCGCGCACGGCGCGCAGCTCGTCCTCTCGGTCCTCGCGGTGACGATCGGCGTCGCGTTCGTGACCGGGACGTTCGCGCTGCGCGCGATGCTCGCCACCACGTTCGACGGCATCGTCGCCTCGTCGGTCCAGGCGGACGCGTACGTGCGCGGCGCGTCCCCCGCCGGGGACGCGCTCACGTCGGCGTCGGCCCAGGTCGGCGGCGCGCGCAGCCTCGTCCCGGCGGACCTGGCGCGCGACCTCGGCGCACGCGACGACGTCGCGCTCGCGCTCCCCGAGGTGAGCGGTCCCGCCGTGCTCGTGGGCGCCGACGGGACCGCGGTCCTCAGCAGCCAGGCGCCGAGCATCGCCGTCGCCTACGACCCCCGCGACCCGGGCCCCCAGGTGGTGGACGGCCGCGCGCCGCGCGACGGCGGCGAGGTCGCGCTCGAGTCGGCGACGCTCGCGGCGTCGGGCCTCGCGGTGGGCGGCACGACCGACGTCGTGCTGGGCGACACGGTGCAGCCCGTGCGCGTGGTCGGCGAGATCTCGCTGTCCGCGCCGATGGCGGGCGCGACGATCGTCCTGCTCGACGCGGGGACGGCCGCCACGACGTACGCGCCCGACGGCCTCGTCCCGTCGGTCGCCCTGTACGCGGCCGACGGCGTCTCCCCCGAGGCGCTGCGCGACGCCGTCGCGACCGCGCTCCCCGCGGGCGCCGAGTCGCTGACGGGCGCCGAGCTGCGGGCCGAGACGAGCGACGCGATCGCCGACCAGCTCGGGTTCGTGTCGACGTTCCTGCTGGTCTTCGCCGCGCTCGCGCTGTTCGTCGGCACGTTCATCATCACCACCACGTTCTCCATGCACGTCCGACGCCGCACGCGCGAGCTCGCGCTCCTGCGCGCGGTGGGCGCGTCGCCGGGGCAGGTGTTCGGCTCCGTGGTGGGGCAGGCGGCAGTCGTCGGCGCCGTGGGCGCGCTGCTCGGCGTCGGGGCCGGGTTCGGCCTCGCGGAGCTCGCCCGGACCGGCCTGGGCGCGGTCGGGATGGAGCTGTCCGGCTCGCTGCCCGTCACGACCACGGGGGTCGTCGTCCCGCTCGTGGTCGGCATCGTCGTCTCGGTGCTCGCCGCGGCCCTGCCCGCGCGGCACGCCGCGCTCGTGCGCCCGGTGGAGGCGATGCGCGCCGACGTCGTCCGGCCCGCCGGGACCGGTCGGTTACGTGCCACCGTCGGGACCCTCGCGCTGCTCGCGGGCGTGGGGCTCGTCGTCGCGTCGACCGTCGTCGGCAGCGGCGGCGCGCCCCTCCTCGGGCTCGGCGCGGCCGGCGTCGTCGCGGGCGTGCTCCTCCTCGCCCCGCTCGCGGTCGGCCCGGTGCTGACCGTCCTCGCCGCGCCGTTCGTCGCGCTGGTCCGCCCGCTGGGCGGCCTCGCGCGCGGCAACGTCACGCGCCAGCCACGGCGGACCGCGGCGACCGCGGGCGCGCTCGTCGTCGGGATGGCGCTCGTCTCGACGACGTCCGTCCTCGCGCTGTCGGCGCGGACCTCCGTGCAGGACATCGTCGACCAGGAGACGGCGGCCGACCTCGTCGTCCGCTCGGCCACGCCGTACCTCCCTGACGGGGTCGCGGGCGACGTCCGCGACGTGTCCGGCGTCGCCGCGGTCGACGTCACGACGTACGGGCAGGTCGTCGTCGACGGGGAGCCGCAGCTCGTCGTCGGCTTCCCCGCCGAGGGCTTCGGCCGCTCCGTGCGCACGACCGCGACCGAGGGCGACCTCGCCGCGTACGCACGGGGCGAGGCCGCGGTCATGGCGGACGCGCTCGACGAGCACGGCTGGGCGCTGGGCGACGTCCTCACGCTCGCCGACCCGGCACGGCCCGACCTCCCGGCCCGGGAGGTCCGCATCGGCGCGGTGGTCGACTCGCACGCGTTCTCCGTCGACCTGCTCCTGCCGCCCGACGTCGCGGCCTCCGTCGGCGCGACGACGACGGAGATGCTCTTCCTCGACACCGAGCCCGGCGCGGACCTCCCGGCCGTGCGGGCCGCGGTGACCGACGCCGTCGCGCCATACGTCGTCGCGTCCGTGCTCGACGCCGACGAGTTCGCCGGGGAGGTCGCGGGACAGGTCGAGTCGGTCCTCGCGATCGTCTACGCGCTGCTCGGGCTCTCCGTGCTCGTCGCCGTGCTCGGCATCGTCAACACGCTCGCCCTGTCCGTCGCGGAGCGGACGCGCGAGATCGGTCTGCTGCGCGCCGTCGGGCTCGGGCGGGCCCAGCTCGCGGCGACGATCGTCATCGAGTCCGTGCTCGTCGCCGTGTTCGGCACGGCGGTCGGGCTCGTGGTCGGGACCGGGCTCGCCGCCGCGCTCCCGTCGGTGCTCGCGGACGAGGGCTTCACGACCCTCGCCGTGCCGTGGGCCCAGCTCGGCGCGATGCTCGTGCTCGCGGGCGTCGTGGGCGTCGTCGCCGCGGTGTGGCCCGCGGTGCGCGCCGCACGCCTCCCCGTCCTAGAGGCGGTGAGCCACGACTGAGCCGGGCGAGCGCGCCGGGCGACGCGTGGGCGGCGACTTCGCACTACGGTGGTCGTGCGAGCACGCCCGGCGCCGCCCGGCGCCCCGACCGACGGAGGACCCCTCGTGGCCGACACGAACGAGAACGAGCAGACCCTGGCCCTCAAGGTCGGGACCGTCGCCCTGACCTTCGCCGCGGGCTGGGCCGCGCAGAAGCTCGTGACGTTCGTCTGGGCCAAGGTCACCGGGCACGACGCCCCGAAGGACCTCGACGACGAGGAGGTCGGCGTCGTCCAGGCCGTGACCTTCGCGGCCGTCGCCGCGGGCGTCGGCGTCCTCGCCCGCCGCTTCGCGGGCAAGGAGGCGAAGCGCGTCGTCGCCCGCCTCGCCTCGCGCGCCTGACGTCCGGCCCGGCCTCCCTCCGCGCGAGGGAGGTCGGACCGCCCGGTAGCCTGGCGCGCGTGACCGCCCCGCCGGCGAGCCCGACGCCCCCTCAGGACCCGATGCTGCGCGCCGGCCTGCGCGTCCTCGCCGACGCCGGCCGGCTCCTGGCCCGGCACTGGCCCGCGCTCGTCGCGGTCGCCGTCCTCGCGCAGGTGCTGCACGAGCTCGCCCTGCGGGCCGCGCTCGCCGTCGCGCCGTCGTCGGGCGTGCTGGGCCTGCTCGTGCTGTGCTTCTCGCCGCTCGCGACGGTCGTCGGGATCGTCGTCATGCTGCACGTCCTGCGCCGGGAGCCGCGCACCGAGCGCGACCGGCTCGAGGTCCGGGCGCTGCTCGGCTCGATCGCCTCGGTCCTCGTGCCCTACCTCGTCATCTACGAGTTCTACGGCGGGCTGTCGTCCGACTGGCAGGCGTACATCGACTCCGCCGCGCTCGACCACGCGTTCGCGGCGGGGGCGGGGATCGAGACCGCCAGCCCCGTCCCCGAGGGCTTCGGGCTCACCGTCGTGCTCGTCGTCGCGGGCGCGCTGCTCGCCCGCACCCTGCTGGAACGCCTCGCGCGGCGCCTCGACCGCGGTGCCTCCGCGCACGACGACGACGCCCGGCACAGCGCCCGCTCCGCCGCGGTGCGCATCGCCGCGGGCTACTGCGAGGTCGTGTGGATCGTCGTCGGCGCGTTCACCGTCACGGCCCTCGTCGGTCGCGTCCGCGAGTGGTGGTCGACGCGCGTCGTCGTCGTCGAGGTGACGACCTGGTGGGACGGCGTGGTCGCGCGCGTGGACGCGCTCGAGCCGCTCGTCGAGGCCGTCGGCCCGACGACGTCCCTCCTCGTCGCGGGCGTCGTCACCGGGCTCGTGGTCCCGCTCGCGTGGCTCACGCTCGGGACGATCGTGTACGGCGTGGAGGCGATCGACGTCGTCGACCCCGCCCACGCGGTGCCGGGCGACGGCGACGCGACCGGCCGCACGGCCCGCGCCGTCGACCGGTTCAACCGGACGCTCGGCGAGAGCGGTGCCCAGCGGGCGTGGGCGCTGATGCTCGACCCGGGCCGGCGGTTCGGCGGCCTCGTCGGCGCGCTCGGGATGCTGTGGCGCAGCCGCTGGGGCGCGGTGCTGCTCTTCTGCGTCGCGTTCGCGCTCCTCACGCTCGCCGAGCAGGTCGTGCTCACCGCCGCGCAGGCGGTCGTCGGCCAGCCGGGGATCGTCGCGTGGCGCGCGCTCGTCGGCCCGCTGGAGACGGTCGGGACCGTCGTCGTGCAGGTGCTCACGACCGTCCTGCTCGCCGCCGCGGCCGACGCGCTGCTCGCGAGCCTGGGCCTGCCGTCCGCGCTGCGCACGCGGCGCGCGGCGCGGCGGGCCGAGCCGGGCCCTGTCACCGGCACCGGGACGGAGAGCGCGCCGACCGCGGTCGGCGCGGCCTCGGCCCGCTGACGCGGCACCCCGCCGGGCGGCCGTCAGCCGATGTCGGCGACCGGGAGGGACCAGTACGCCGGCAGGAGGGTCGGCTCGACGAGCCGCACCTCGGCCGGCTCGGCGTCGTCGGGGGTGAGGAAGTACTGCGTGCTGCGGCTGGAGACGGCGCCCGTGCAGACCGGCGCCTCGGGGTACGGCATGCCCGCGAGCGCCGACGCGCCCGCCGCGAACTCCCGGCCGGCCGTGTCCCGGAGCAGCACCGCGCACGACGAGAAGGTCTCCTCCGCGCCCTCGGGGGCGGCCGGCGCGTCGGAGCGGAGCGACACGTCGGCCGCCCAGAGCGTGTAGCCGTCGGGCGCCTCGATCCGGCCGCCGTACCCGTCGTCGAGCCCGTCGACCGCCTCGAGGCCCGCGAGCCGGGCACGCACGTCCCCGACCTGGGCCCACCCCTCGGCGTCCGCGGCGTGCGCGACGCGCGGCTCGCCCGACCACCAGGCCTGCACCTCGTCCGACCGCCAGGTCAGCCAGCCCAGGGCTCCGAGCGCCACGACGAGCACCGGCAGCCACCACCGGTTGGTCCGCCACCAGCCGGCGCTCACGCGTCCCACCCGCCCGGGACGAGGGCGGGCCGCACCGTCTCCACGGAGTCCCCCGCGGCGGGCGGCGCGACGCGGCCGAGGTCGACCTCGGCGATCGCCTGCGGACGGTCGAGGTCCGCGTCCTGGTGCTCCGTGAGCACGCGCAGCACGAGGTCGCCCTCCAGCGCCCGCGCGGGCACCTCGACGGCGACGGTCCCCGCCTCGGGGACGTCCGGGTCGGCGAACGTGCTCAGCACCTGGTTGCTCACGCGGTGCGACGCCTCGTGGTCCCGCCCGACGGCGTCGCGCAGCTCGACCACGTCGATGCTCGCCTCGCCCGTCGTCCCGGTCACCGCGAGGTCCACGACGACCCAGACGCCGTCGGTCGTCAGCGGGCCCGAGCCGTCGTCGAGCGTCGTGCCGGTGCGGACGTCGTCGACCCGCACGCGCACCGGACCGGCGGTCACGACCTCGCCCACGGCGCCCCGCGACGTCGTCGGCGTGAGCGTGGGCCACCACGTGTCGACGCGCGACACCGCGGCCCCCGCCCCCACGGCGAGGACGAGCAGCACGACGGTCACGGCCCGGCCGGTCCGCCGCGGGCGCCCGTCCGATGCGTCCGGCCCGTCCGACGCCTCGGGCCCGTCCTGCGCCACGGCGGTCGCTTCCTCGGTCACCAGCCGTCCTCCGTCTCGGGCGGGTCCACAATCTCCGGCGGGACGGCCCCGGCCGGGACGTCCACGAGCGTGACCGCGCCCGTCTCGGCCCACCGCCGGCCGCCGCCGACCGTCATGTCGCGGTACCGGAACGTCGGGACGGTCACGGTCAGCGGCTCGTCGGGCGTGCTCACCGCGCCGCCCTCCCCCGGCACCGACACGGGCCACAGGAGCGCGACGTCGTCGGCGAGGCCCGGCAAGAGCACGGGGTACGACGACGCGTCGCGCACGAGGAGCGTGGGGTCCGGGCGGTCCGGCTCCGCGTCGCCCGCGAGCGCCAGGCCGCCGGGCAGCTCGTCGGGGAGCGTCACCGCGGTGCGGTCGAGCCGGCGCGACTCGCGGTCCGTGTCGAGCGCGCCGACGACCACGACGAGCCACGCGTCCGCCCCGGAGTCCTCCAGCGCGGAGACCTGGACGGTGTCCGCCACGGACCACGAGCGCACGGTGAGGTCGAACGGTCCCGTGGCGACGGGCTGCCCCGCGGCAGCCCGGGCCGGCCCCGCGTCGGCGGCGTCGTGCCGGGCGAGCCCGCCGGCCGCCGTCGTGCCGACGACGGCCCCCAGGACGACGGCGAGCGCCACGCGGCGCGGCCACGTGCCCACGACGGCGCGGAGCAGCGGCACGCCCCGGGCGGCCTTCGGCGCGGTCGACGTCACGGCGCGCATCCTACGGGGCCGCCACGGGACCGTCGCTGGACCGCCACGGGCCGTCAGGCCCCGCGCACGAGGAGCGTCGTGACCGGGCCCATGACGATCGCGTACATGACCGCGAAGAACACCGTGTGCAGGAGCACGAAGAGCAGCGCGTCCAGCACGGCGCCCCGGGCCCGGAAGTGCCGCACGAGCTTGCGCACGAACTGGACCGGGTGGGCAAGGTCCCAGCTGTTGAACCGCACGTACCGGCCGAGGTAGATCCCGACGGAGACGAGCGCCAGCACGACGAGCACCACGACCCACGACACGGGCCGGCGGAACGGGGCGTCGTCGTCCGGGTAGAGCACGATCGCGAGCAGCGCCTGCGCGAGGAACACGTTGACGAGCGTGTTCATCACCCCGGACAGGGCGAGCGTCAGCACGGCCACGATGTCGTACCAGAGCGGGACCTCCTCGCCCTCCTGGCGGTGGCTGTAGTTCAGCTCCGTGACGAGGTAGCCCGCGTTCGGCAGGAGCAGCAGCCAGACGCCGAACCCGACGACGGCGCACGTGACGACCGCCCACGACGGGGCACCGCCCGCGATGAGCACCGCGTCGACGACGACCACGATCCCCAGCACGATGACGGGCGCGATCGAGAGCCCGATGTTGAGGAGCATGGGCCGGTACAGGCGCGTGCGGTACAGCGGTGCGCGCAGCACCACGAGGGCGAGCGCGTACACGTTGAGCAGGGCCACGCCCCCGAAGAGCCAGTCGAGCACGCCCCCACGGTACGGGGGGTTCCCCGCGCGCGGCGCGGGGAGCGTCGTTAGCGTGGAGGTGCTCGACGCAACGACCTCCCCCGTGCCCGACGACGGGCACCTCCCCCCAGGAGTCGCCATGGCGCAGCAGGACGCGGGCAGGGCCGCCGGCCCCGCCGCGACGACGACGTCCCCGTCCGCCTCCCCGACGCTCATGCTCGTCCTCGCGACCATCGGCTTCGCGGTGAACTTCTGGGCCTGGGCGCTCATCAGCCCGCTCGGCGCGGCGTACGGGCAGCAGTACGACCTCACGGACGTGCAGGTGTCGGTCCTCGTCGCGGTCCCGGTCGTCGTCGGGTCGCTCGGCCGCATCCCCGTGGGGGCGCTCACCGACCGGTACGGCGCGCGCATCATGTTCCCCCTGGTCAGCGCGCTGACGATCCTCCCCGTGCTGTTCGTCGGGCTCGTCGCGGACAGCTTCGTCTGGCTCATCGTCGGCGGGTTCTTCCTCGGCCTCGGCGGCACCGCCTTCGCCGTCGGGGTGCCGTTCGTCAACGCCTGGTACCCGCCCGCGCGGCGCGGCACCGCCGTCGGGATCTTCGGCATGGGGATGGGCGGCACCGCGATCTCCGCGTTCACCACCGTCCGCATCCGCGACGCCTGGGGCGACGCCGCCCCGTTCCTCCTCGTCGCCGCCGTCCTCGCGGTGTTCGCCGTCGTGTCGTGGCTGCTGCTGCGCGTCCCGCCCGGCCGGACGTCCGCCCCCGCAGGCGGGTTCTGGTCCCGCACGTGGGCGACGTTCCGCCTCCCCGCCACCCTGCAGCTCTCCTGGCTGTACGCCGTCGGGTTCGGCGGGTTCGTCGCGTTCTCCGTCTACCTGCCGACGTTCCTCGTCAACGCGTACGACCTCACCGCGTCCGACGCCGCGGCCCGCACCGCCGGGTTCGTCGTGCTCGCCGTCGTCATGCGGCCCGTCGGCGGCGCGCTGTCCGACCGGTTCGGCGGCGTGCCCGTGTCCGTCGTGTGCTTCGCCGTCGTGACGGCGCTCGCCGCGGTCGTCGCGTTCCAGCCGTCGCTCGTGCCGGTCGGGACGATCGCGTTCCTCGGCCTCGCCGCCGCGCTCGGCGCGTCGTCGGGCGCGACGTTCGCCCTCGTCTCGAAGATCGCGCCGGTCGAGAAGGTCGGTGCGGTCACCGGCCTCGTCGGAGCGGCGGGCGGTCTCGGCGGGTTCATCCCGCCGCTGCTCATGGGCGCCGTCTACCAGCTCGAGGGCACCTACGGCCTCGGCTTCGGCCTGCTCGCCCTCACAGCCCTGCTGACCCTGCTGTTCACCCTCGGCCCCGTCCGTCGGGGCGTCCGAGCCCGCGCCACCGCGTCGTCGTCCTGACCCGTCCGAGAGAGGCCGTGGTCACGCGAGGTAGAGCCGTAGTCATGCCCGACGGCGCGTGGTCGCCCCGGGTGGGCGGGGTGGGTGGTGGTGCCGCGTCTACCATCCGCCGCTCGTTCCTCGCGGCTCCCGCCAGGCCCGCCACGACGCGGCACCACCACCCACCCCGCCCGGCGTCGTCTCACCTCTGGGCCCCCTGCCCGAGCGACTGCCCGCGGGGTCACGTGCGCTCGCACCGCCCCGCCCCACCTGCACCACCGGGTCACCGCGCGGCCGCGCCGGAACTCGGTGGCGAGCAGGTGATCTGGGCTCGTCCCGGTCGACTGACGGGCCACGACCACCTGCTCGCCGGAGCGGGAGTCGCTCGACCCTCCGGCCCGGCGCGGGGCGGCCGGGGGGGGCGGCGCCCGGCTCCACCATGGTCTTCGCTATTTGACCACCGCTCTACTTCGCGTGACCACAGCTCTACCTCGCGCGAACCACGGCTCTGCCTCTCTCTCTTGTGTGGCGAGAGGTCTCGATCGCGGGGTCAGGGGGAGGCCGGAGAGGACGGGCCGCGGGCGACGAGGCGCGGGAGGACGAACCAGAGGCCGACGAGCAGCACGAGAGTGCAGCCGCTCGACCACAGGGCCGCGGTCCGGTCGACGACGACGTCGACGACGAGCAGCACGGTCCCGGTGACGACGAACGCGAGGACGAGCACACCGAGCCGCGCGATCCGGTCGCTCAGGGTCACGAGCGTCGTCTTGCGGTGTCGGCGGAAGAGCGTGCGGTGCAGGCTCACCGGCGTCACGAACAGGCCGGTCGACAGCACGGCCAGCGCGACGAGCGCGAGGTAGACGTCGGTCTGGAAGGTGTCGAGGTCGCCGAAGCGCTGCTGGAAGGGCAGCGTGAGCAGGAAGCCCGTGAGGATCTGCACGCCCATCTGCATGACGCGCAGCTCCTGGAGCAGCTCCGCCCAGTTCCGGTCGGACCGTTCCTCGGCCGACTCGTCCCGCCCGTCGCTGACCTGGGTGGTCACGGTTTCCTCCCTCGCGCCGACGCTGGGATAATCTTCAGTCTGCTGGGGTCAGGAATCGGCTCCGTCCTGCTCGATCTCCGGGGACCCCCATCGATGGACGCTGCCCTGCCCGCCGACGCCACCGAGCCCGACGACGTCGTCCCGCCCGCTCTCGCCGACCTCCTCGCCGCCCTCGGCCCGGGTGACCCCCAGCCGGTCGGCCGCTTCCGCGTGGACATCGCGACCGACTCGTGGTGGTGGTCCGACGAGGTGTACGAGATGCACGGCTTCGCGCCGGGCGAGGTCGTACCGACGACCGCCCTCGTGCTGTCGCACAAGCACCCCGAGGACCGCGAGCGGGTCGCGAGCGAGCTCGCGCAGGCCGCCCGGACCGGGGAGCCGTTCGGGTCCATGCACCGCATCGTGGACGCGACGGGCGCTACTCGCACGCTCGCCGTCGCCGCGCAGGGGAAGAACCCGGGCGCGGAGCTGCCCTGGGCGCACGTGGTGGGCTACTTCGTCGACCTGACGACGGCCCACGCCGAGGCCGCGCGGCGCGAGGCGACCGCGTCGATCCGGGCCGCGGACGCGTCGCGCTCGGTGATCGAGCAGGCGAAGGGCGTCCTCATGGCGGCCCTGCGCATCTCTCCGGACGACGCGTTCGAGATGCTGCGCCGACGCTCGAACGACGTGAACGTCCCGGTCCGGGAGCTGGCACGGCGGCTCGTCGAGGGCGCGGTGACGAGCACCGAGGCGCGCGACCTGTCCGGCGCCGACGCGGCGCGCCACTGGGTCGACGAGCTGCTGGAGAAGCCGTGCCCGGGTGAGCCGCCCGCGAGCGTGTGACCGCCCTGGTGACGACTGCGGACGTCAGCCGACGGGCTGGTCCGTGCCCACGCCGGGGATGCGACGGGTCTCGACGACCTGCCGCGCGATGTCGACGAGCTTGATGTTGGCGTCCTGGGAGACGCGGCTCATGACGGCGAACGCCCGTCCCGCCGTGAGCGAGTAGCGCTCCATGATGATGCCCTGCGCCTGGCCGATGAGCGTGCGGGTCTGCACGGCGGACTGCAGCTGCTCCTCGGTGCGCGCCGCGGAGATCGCCGCCGCGGCGACGGCCGCGAACGTGTCGGCGAGGTGGCGGTCGTCGGCGCTGAACGCGTGACGCGTCGTCGAGTACATGTTCAGGGCGCCGTGCGCGTTCTCGGACGTGTAGAGCTGCACGCAGAGCATCGAGCGCACGCCGAGCTCTTCTGCGACGGCGGGTGCCCAGCGGGGCCAGCGCGCGTCCGTCACGATGTCACCGGACTCGACGAGCGGGTGGTCGTGGATGGCGTCCAGGCACGGCCCTTCGGCGAGCTCGTACTGGAGGGTGTCACCGCGTGCGACGAGGTCGTCGCTCGCCGCAGGCGTCTCGATCCGACCACGGGTGACGAGGGAGATGCCGGCGGACTCGCACCCGTCCACCATCGACACGGCGAGCTCGACGACACGGTCGAGCGTCTGCTGGAGCGTCGGTTCGTCGGCGAGGACCCGTGCGGCGTCGGCGACTCGCTCGGCGAGGCTCTGCTCGTCGGCACCGCCCGCGAGACCGGGCAGGGCCGTGACCCTTGCCGCCTGCACCGGGGGCGCGGCGGCTCCCGGCGCGGCGGGCGCCCCGACGACGCTCTGCTCGGTGCTCGTCATCTCGTCCTCCTGATACGTCGGACCACTAGCGTAGGCCCTCGACGTACCGTCGGTGCCGGAGCTCCCCGCCCTGGCACGATGCCGGGGCGGGGCGGGGGCGGCGGCCGTCTCGCCCGCACAGGGCGTGGCGGCTGGTGACCCTCTCACGGGCGCCGTCGCTCTCGCGACGGACCCGCCCCCGGGCGGGCGCGGACGCCCACCCTCCGACCCTTCCCGAGCGAGACGCGGCCCTCGGCCGAACCGTCCGCGGCTCCCCCGGTGAGGATGGTGCCCGTCAGAACACGGGCTTGCCTCCCGTGACACCGAGGACGGTGCCGGACACGTAGCTCGCGTCCGTCGGGGAGGCGAGGAAGACGAACGCCGGGGCGACCTCCGCGGGCTGGCCCGCGCGCCCCAGCGGGGTGTCCTTCCCGAACTGCTCGATCTTCTCCTCGGGCTGGGTGGCCGGCTGGAGCGGCGTCCAGATCGGACCCGGCGCGACGGCGTTCACGCGGATGCCGCGCGGGCCGAGCTCGGCCGCGAGGTTCACCGTGAGGTTGTTGATCGCCGCCTTCGTCGACGCGTAGTCGAGGAGCGACGTCGACGGCTGGAACGCCTGGATCGACGAGTTGTTGACGATCGCCGCCCCCTCGCCCAGGTGCTCGAGCGCCGACTGCGTGATCCACAGCAGCGCGTAGAGGTTCGTCTTGAGCACCCGGTCGATCTCGTCGGTCGTGACGTCCTCGATCGACTCGCGCCGCGCCATCTGGAAGCCGGCGTTGTTGACGAGCACGTCGAGCCCGCCGAGCTCGGACGCGGCGCGCCCGGGCAGGGCCCGTGCCGTCGCCTCGTCGGTGACGTCGCCGGGCAGGAGGGCGCACGTGCGGCCCGCCTCGCGGACCCAGCGCGCCGTCTCCTCGGCGTCCTCCTGCTCCTCCGGCAGGTAGCCGATGGCGACGTCGGCGCCCTCGCGCGCGAACGCGATGGCGACGGCGCGGCCGATGCCCGAGTCGCCGCCCGTGATGAGCGCCCGACGACCCTCGAGCCGCCCGGTGCCGCGGTACGACTGCTCCCCGTGGTCGGGTACCGGGTCCATGCGTCCGGTGAGGCCCGGGGGCTCCTGCTGCTGGGCCGGGAAGGTGGTCTCGTCGGTCATGTGGTTCCTCCTTCTCGTGTGGTTCTCGTCGTGCGCCTCGTCGTGCGCGGGACCGCCCGGCTCAGGAGCGGGCCGGCTCGCGACGGCGTGCGAGCTGCGCCTCGTGGGCGCGGGGCCGCGCGACCGGGCGGACGGCGGCGAACGCGCCCGCGACCGTGGCCTCGGCCGTCGGACCGACCCCGCCGGCCTTGCTCAGCGCACGCATGACCTGCGCGGCCGTCTCCTGGACGGGGACGCCCGCTTCGCCGGCCGCCTCCGCGAGGAGCTGGCCCGCCGCGACGTCGTCGACGCCGTGCACGGCCATGAGCACGCCCTTGACCTGCTCGACGGCCGCCTGCGTGACGAACGCGCGCGTGACCGCGCGCTGCGACTCGCGCTCGAGCGCCTCCTTGTGCGTCGGGGTGACGTCGACGACGTACCCCGCGATCTCGACGACGCGACCGCGCGCGTCCCGTCGGCCCTGTCCCGTCACGACGACGGACCGGGCCTTGCCGTGCCCGTCGACGATGCGGTGCGCGCACGAGAACGGGCGTCCGGAACGGATCGCCTCCGTGGCGGCGCGCACGACGCGGGCGCGGTCGTCCGGGTGCTTGCGCGAACGCAGCGCGTCGAGGCTGGGCTGGACGTCCCCCGGCGCCCAGCCGTGCATGGTGTACACCTCGTCCGACCACCACCACGTCCCGGTGCCGAGCTCGACGCGGTACTGCCCCACGAGGAGGTGCGTGCCCACGGCAAGCACCTCCGCGAGCGCTGCGGGGCGCACGGGCGCCGTCTGGTCGGGGCTGAGGGTGGTCACGGGGATCGAGGCCATGTCGTCCTCCCAAGGTTCGGGGGGCTTCGGGCCGCTTCATGACTCCGGTGCCCAACGTAGCCCACCCTCCCGAGGTCGGCACCCGGGCTCGGCTACGGTGCGGGCATGACGCGCGACCCGAGTCGGACGATCGTCCAGCACACCGCGGACGCGCTCGCGCTCGTCCGCCCGACGGCGCCCGCGGACACCCCGCTGGAGGACGCCGTGGGGGCCGTCCTGGCCGCCGACGTCGTGTCCGCGCTGGACGCCCCCGCGTTCGACGCGTCCGCGATGGACGGGTACGCGGTGCGCGCGCAGGACGTGGCGGGGGCGACGCCGTCGGCGCCCGTGGTGCTGCGTGTCGTGGGCGACGTCGCGGCCGGGGACGCGGGCCCGCCCGGGCTCGACGGCGACCTGGGACCGGGCGAGGCGGTCCGGATCATGACGGGCGCGCCCGTGCCGCCCGGGGCGGACTCCGTCGTGCCCGTCGAGCGCACGTCGACCGGCCGCTTCACGCCGGGCGCGGCCGGGAGCGGGCCGACGACGGTCGCGGTCCACGACGCCTCGCGCACCCACGTGCGGCCCCGCGGGGAGGACGTGCGCCGGGGGGACGTCGTCGTCGCGGCGGGCACCGTGCTCACGGCGCGGCACGTCTCGGTCGCGGCGTCCGCCGGGCACGCGACCGTGCGCGTGCACCGCGCGCCGCGCGTCGCGGTGCTCTCCACCGGCAGCGAGCTCGTGGCGCCCGGGACCATGCCGGGACCGGGGCACCTCCCGGACTCCAACTCCGTCC
Source organism: Sphaerisporangium cinnabarinum (assembly GCA_003052455.1). Taxonomy (GTDB): domain Bacteria; phylum Actinomycetota; class Actinomycetes; order Actinomycetales; family Cellulomonadaceae; genus Cellulosimicrobium; species Cellulosimicrobium cinnabarinum. Next base: position 21,877 of record QAPD01000004.1, read on the forward strand.
TCCTCGCCGCGGCGGCCCGCGCGGCGGGCGCGCACGTGGTCCGGCGCGGGGCCGTGGGCGACTCCGCGGCGGCGCTCGTCGCGACGCTGGACGGGCTGCTCGACGCGTTCGACGGCGCCCCGCCCGACCTGCTCGTCAGCACCGGCGGGGTGAGCGCGGGCGCGTTCGACGTCGTGCGCGAGGTGCTCGACCCCGCGACCCGCGCGGGCACGGCGTGGCAGGACGCGGTCACCGACGCCCGGCTCGTCGCGGTCGGCATGCAGCCCGGCCGCCCGCAGGGTCTCGGACGCTGGCGGGGTGTGCCGTGGCTCGCGCTGCCGGGCAACCCCGTGAGCGCGTACGTGTCGTTCGAGCTGTTCGTGCGGCCCGTCGTGGACCGGCTGCGCGGCGTGCCCGGCACGGGCCGCCCGCTCGTCCGGCGCGTCGCCGCCGCGGGGTGGTCCTCGCCCGCCGGGCGCGAGCAGCTCGTCCTCGTGCGCCACACCGAGCCCGACGGCGCGCACGTCGTCCCCGCGGGCCGTCACCCCGACGAGCGCACGACGGCGCGCGGCTCCGGCTCGCACCGCGTGAGCGCGCTCGCGCACGCCGACGCGCTCGCCGTCGTCGGGGCCGACGTCACGGCCGTGGCACCGGGCGACCCCGTGCAGGTGCTGCTGCTCTGAGCCCGGGGCCGGCCTCGATCACTTCGCCGCGGGCGGCGGGTGCCCCTCCGACGCCTGCACGACGACGATCCCCCGCCCCGACAGCGCGAGCTGGTACGCCTCGCCGGACCCGCGCCCGATCGCGGCGCCGAGCTTCGCCGTCTTGCGGATCGAGGACTGCAGCGACGTCGACCACAGCACCGCGGCCTGCATGTCGACGAAGGTGGGGACGTCGACGTCGAGCACGACGGGCGTGCCGAACGCCGTGACGGCCAGCGACCCGGTCCCGGTGAACGTCGTGTTGAACAGGCCGCCGCTGAGCATCGACGCGCCCTCGACCCGGTTGATGTCCCACGCGAGCGAGCTCTCGAACGCGAGCACGTTCGCGCCGTTGACCGTCACGCCCTCGTCCTCCAGGTGGAGCACGAAGACCTGGTCCGCGTCCTGCGCGAGGAAGACGTCCCCGCTGCCCGAGACCTTCATGAGCGACATGCCCTCGCCCGTGAACGCCTTCTTGAACATCTTGCCGAGACCGCCGCTGCCCTCGTACGCGAAGTCGACGTCGCCCTGGTAGGCGACCATCGAGCCCTGCTTCGCGAAGAAGAACCCGCCCGTGCCGCGGAGGTCGACCTTGAGCATGCGGTCGTTCTGGAGCTGGAAGCTGCCGGGCTCGACGGAGCGCTCGGCGTGGTCGAGGAGTGAGCTGCGCATGGGCCGATCCTCGCGGCTGCGGGCCGCGAGCGCACCCGATCCCCCGACCGTCCGCGCGCGGCGCCGCGTGCGAGAGTGGCGGCATGAGCTTCACGCACCTCGACGAGCGCGGGCACGCGCGCATGGTCGACGTCACCGCCAAGCAGCCCACCGTCCGCTCCGCGACGGCGACCGGGACCGTGCGGTGCTCCCCGGAGATCGTCGCCGCGCTGCGCGACGGGACCGTCCCCAAGGGCGACGTGCTCGCCGTCGCGCGCATCGCCGGGATCGCGGGCGCCAAGCGGACGGCCGAGCTCCTGCCGCTCGCGCACGTCATCGGCGTCCACGGGGCGGTCGTCGACCTCGTCGTGGGCGACCACGGCGTCGACGTCACCGCCACCGTCCGGACGGCGGACCGCACGGGCGTCGAGATGGAGGCGCTCACCGCCGTCGCGGTCGCGGGCCTCGCGGTCGTCGACATGGTCAAGGGCCTCGACAAGTCCGTCGAGCTCACGGACGTGCGGCTGGTCGCGAAGACCGGGGGCAAGTCCGGCGACTGGCACCGCGAGCCGTGACGGCCCGCCCCGACGACGGGTCGGCACCCGACGGGCCGGGTCGGCACCTCGAGCTGCCGATCCCCGCGCGGGGTGCCGAACCGTCCCTCGCGTTCGACGCCGTCGTGCTGGCCGGAGGGCGGGCGGAGCGGCTCGGGACGCCCAAGCCCGGCCTCGTCGTCGGGGGTCGGCCCCTGCTGGAGCACGCGCTCGCGGCGACCGTGGGGGCGGCGCGGACGGTCGTCGTCGGGCCGGACGAGCTCGCCGCCCCGGGGCGCTACGTCCGCACGCGCGAGGACCCGCCGTTCGGGGGGCCCGTCGCCGGGATCGCGGCCGGGCTCGCCGCCCTGCCCGACGACGGCCGCGCACCCTGGGTGCTCGTGCTCGCGTGCGACGTCCCCCGCGCCGCCGAGGCGGTACCCGCGCTGCTCGCCGCCGCCCGCCGCCGGAGCGGCGAGGTCGCCGTCCACGCGGTGCGCGACGGACGCGCGCAGTGGCTCGTCGGGCTGTACGAGCGCGCGGCGCTCGACGCCGCCCTCGCCGCGCTGCCGACCGTGCAGGGCGCGTCGGTGCGGCAGCTCCTCGCCGGTCTCCCCGCGATCGGCGTCCCCGACGACACGGGCGCCACCGACGACGTGGACACGTGGGAGGATGCCCGCGAGCAGGAGCGCCGCCTGGCCCCAGGCGCGCCCGCGGTGCCCGGCGCCCCCGCCCGCCGGCACCCCCGACGACGGCAGGAGGCCACGATGACGAACCTCGAACGCTGGGTCGACGCGCTCGCGCAGGACCTCGACCTCGACCCGGAGGTCGTCGACATCGGCGCAGTCCTCGACCTCGCACGCGACGCCGCGCACGGCATCGAGCGCCCCGCCGCGCCTCTCACGACGTTCGTCGCGGGCTACGTCGCCGGGCTCGCCGTGCACGACGGGTCGGGCCGCAGCGTGCAGGACGTGCTCGACCGGGCGACCGAGCTCGCGCTCGCGTGGACGCCCGAGCCCGAGCTGCCCGGCACCGCGGCCCCGGCCGAGACGCAGGACTGAGAGATGGCGACCGTCCGCTACTTCGCCGGCGCGCGCGACGCCGCCGGCACCGAGACCGAGACCGTCGACGCGGCGACGGTCGGCGAGCTGCACGCCGCCGTCGTCGCCCGGCACGCGGCGCTCGCCGACGTGCTGCCGCGCTGCTCGCTCCTCGTGGGAGGCGTCCGCGCGACGAGCGACGACACCCGGATAGCCGAGGACGAAACGGTCGACGTCCTCCCCCCGTTCGCCGGCGGCTGACCCCGCCCGGCTGACCCCGCCCCGTGCCGAGCAGGCGGTCCTGGCTCGTCACCGTCCCGGGACCCGCCGCGACCGCCTGGTCGGCGCGCCCCGACGGCCTGGTCGTCAGTGGTCGCCGCCGTCGAGCTGCGCGAGGACGTGCGGCAGGAGCGGCTCCAGGACGGCCCAGCCGTCGCGCACCCCGCCCGTGGAGCCCGGGAGGTTGACCACGAGCGCGCGCCCGTGCGGGCCGGGCGCGACCCCCGCGACACCGCGCGACAGCACCGCCGCGGGGACGTGCTCCGCGCCGCGGCGACGCAGCTCCTCCGCGATGCCCGGGACCTCCTGCGCCAGCGCCTCGCGGGTGCCCTCGGGCGTGAGGTCGCGCGGCCCGACGCCCGTCCCCCCGGTCGTGAGGACGACCCGCGCTCCCCCGGCCAGCGCCCGGGCGACCGCGTCGCGGACGGTGGCGACGCCGTCGGGCACGAGGTCGGTGACGACCGCCCAGCCCGCCGCCGCGAGCAGCCCCGCGAGGAGCGGTCCCGAGCGGTCTTCCGCCTCGCCGCGCGAGCAGCGGTCGGACACGGTGACGACGGCGACGGTCGCGTCCGCGGGCCGTCCGGTGGGTGCGGTCATGGCGCCACGGTAGCGAGCCGGGCCCTGCCCGGCGGGGACGGGACCGCAGGGCGCGCTCACCGCGCGCGATCCGGACGGCCTGGGCATAGTGGCAGTGGACCGACCGCCGCACCTGCTCGCCCAGGAGGCTCGTATGTCGTACCTGTCCGTGCCGTCATCGCCGCCGGCGCGCCGCCCCTGGTGGCGCCCGGTGGTCTCCGCCGCGGCGGGCGGCTGGAGCCCGGCATGACGACGACGTCGGAGGGACCGGTCGAGGACGCGCTGCTGCGGCTCGGCAAGCACCTCAAGCGCGGGAAGGTGTCCGACGACCTGCGGCAGGTGTTCCTCACGGGTGGCCGCCAGGGCGACGTGTTCTACCGCGACCGCTGGTCCCACGACAAGGTCGTGCGCTCGACCCACGGCGTGAACTGCACCGGGTCGTGCTCGTGGAAGGTGTACGTCAAGGACGGCATCATCACGTGGGAGACCCAGCAGACCGACTACCCCTCCGTGGGGCCGGACTCGCCCGAGTACGAGCCGCGCGGCTGCCCCCGCGGCGCCGCGTTCTCCTGGTACACCTACTCCCCCACGCGCGTGCGCTACCCCTACGTGCGCGGCGCGCTGCTCGACGCCTACCGCGCGGCCCGCGCCGCCACGGGCGACCCGGTGCTCGCGTGGCGCAAGGTCACGACGGACCCCGCCACCGCCCGCGCCTACAAGGCGGCGCGCGGCAAGGGCGGCCTCGTGCGCGCCACGTGGGACGAGGCGGCGGAGATCGTCGCCGCGGCGCACGTGCACACGATCGCGGCGTACGGGCCCGACCGCATCGCGGGGTTCTCCCCGATCCCCGCCATGTCGATGGTCTCCCACGGGGTGGGCGCGCGGTTCGTCCAGATGCTCGGCGGCACCATGCTCTCGTTCTACGACTGGTACGCCGACCTGCCCGTCGCGTCCCCGCAGGTGTTCGGCGACCAGACCGACGTCCCGGAGTCCGCGGACTGGTGGAACTCGACGTACTGCATCATGTGGGGCTCGAACGTCCCCGTGACCCGCACGCCCGACGCCCACTTCATGACCGAGGCGCGCTACCGCGGCCAGAAGGTGATCGTCGTGTCGCCCGACTACGCGGACAACACGAAGTTCGCCGACGAGTGGCTCGCCCCGCACCCGGGCACGGACGGCGCGCTCGCCCAGGCCATGGGCCACGTGATCCTCACGGAGCACTACGCGCAGCGCCGCACCCCGCAGTTCGCGGAGTACGCGGCCCGCTTCACGGACCTCCCCCACCTCGTCGTGCTCGAGGAGCACGACGGCGGCTCGGGGTCGGGCACGACCTACGTGCCCGGGAAGTTCTTCACCGCGGCGGACCTGCCCGACGGCGTCGGGCGCCCCGGCGACGACGGCGCCGGCTCGGCGAACGCGCGCTTCAAGACCGTCGTGCTCGACGCGGACGGCACCCCGCGCGTCCCGCACGGGAGCCTCGGCCACCGCTACGGCGAGGCCGACGCCGGGCGGTGGAACCTCGACCTCGGCGACATCGACCCGCTGCTCTCGGTCGCCGACCCGCACGGCGTCTTCTGGGGCTCCCCCCAGACGCCTCCCACCCGCGACACCGTCCCCGAGCGCCCGCTGTCGCCCGACCAGGGCTCTCCCCCGGCCGACCAGGTCTCTCCCTCGGACGACCCGGGGTCTCCCTCGGCCGACCACTCGTACGAGACGGTCGCCGTCGGGCTGCCGCGGTTCGACCTCGACCCGGCACCGGGCGACGACGCGGGCGCGCACCTGGGCGGTGCGGGCGTCGTCGTGCGCGGCGTGCCGGCGCGACGCGTCGGCGGGCGGCTCGTCACGACGGTGCTCGACCTGCTGCTCGCGCAGTACGGCGTGAACCGGCCGGAGCTCGGCCTGCCGGGCGAGTGGCCCGCGGGGTACGACGACGACGCGACGCCCGCGACCCCGGCGTGGCAGGAGCGGTTCACGGGCGTCCCGGCCGCAGCCGCCGCGCGCATCGGGCGCGAGTTCGCGCAGAACGCGCTCGACTCGGGCGGGCGCTCGATGATCATCATGGGCGCGGGCACGAACCACTGGTTCCACTCCGACACGATCTACCGCGCGATGCTCGCGCTGACCACCCTCACGGGCTGCCAGGGCGTCAACGGCGGCGGGTGGGCGCACTACGTGGGGCAGGAGAAGTGCCGTCCCGTCACGGGGTGGGCCCAGTACGCGGGCGGCCTCGACTGGTCACGACCGCCGCGCCAGATGATCGGCACCGCGTTCTGGTACCTCGCGACGGACCAGTGGCGCTACGACGGCCTGCCCGCGGACGCGCTCGCGTCGCCGCTCGCGCAGGGCCAGTTCTCCGGGCGCACGACGGCGGACACGCTCGTCGAGTCCGCGCAGCGCGGCTGGATGCCGAGCTACCCGACGTTCGACCGCAACCCGCTCGACCTCGTGGACGAGGCCCGCGCGGCGGGCAAGGAGCCGGCGCAGCACGTCGTCGACGAGCTCAAGGCCGGGAACCTCCGGTTCGCGTGCGAGGACCCCGACGACCCGGCGAACTTCCCGCGCGTCGTCACGGTGTGGCGCGCGAACATCCTCGGGTCGTCGGGCAAGGGCAACGAGTACTTCCTCCAGCACCTCCTGGGGACGGACGCCGCGGTCAACGCCGCGGAGTCCGGCCCCGAGCGGCGCCCGCGGTCGATGACGTGGCGCGAGGAGGCGCCGCGCGGCAAGCTCGACCTGCTCGTCACGCTCGACTTCCGGATGACGTCGACGACGCTGTTCTCGGACGTCGTGCTCCCCGCCGCGACCTGGTACGAGAAGCACGACCTGTCCTCGACGGACATGCACCCGTTCGTGCACTCGTTCAACCCGGCGATCGACCCGCCGTGGCAGACGCGCACGGACTTCGACATCTTCCACACCGTCGCGGCGAAGGTCTCCGAGCTCGCGGTGACGCACCTCGGCGTGCGGGAGGACCTCGTCGCCGCCCCGCTCGCGCACGACACCCCGGACGAGATGGCCGTCCCGCACGGCGCGCTCACCGACTCGGGGCGGCCCGTGACGGAGCGCGAGCTCGTGCCGGGCGTGACGATGCCGAAGCTCGTGGTCGTCGAGCGCGACTACCCGGCGTTCGCCGCGCGCATGGCCGCGCTCGGCCCCCTCACCGAGAAGGCGGGCATGGCGACCAAGGGCGTGCAGTTCTCGCCCGGGCCGGAGGTCGCGGACCTCGGCCGGCGCAACGGCCTCGTGCCCGACGGCCCCGCCGCCGGACGTCCGCGCCTCGACCGGGACACGCACGCGTGCGAGATGATCCTCGCCCTCTCAGGCACGACGAACGGTCGGCTCGCCGTGCAGGGCTTCGAGCACGTCGAGCGCCGCACGGGCACGCCCCTGGCGGACCTCGCCCGGGACGAGCAGGGCAAGCGCGTGACGTTCCCGGACGTCCAGTCCCGCCCGACGCCGGTCATCACCTCGCCCGAGTGGTCGGGCTCGGAGCACGGCGGGCGCCGGTACTCGGCGTTCGTCGTCAACGTGGAGCGGCTCAAGCCGTGGCACACCCTCACGGGTCGGCAGCACTTCTACCTCGACCACGACTGGATGATCGAGCTCGGGGAGCACCTGCCGGTGTTCCGGCCGCCGCTCGACATGCACCGGCTGTTCGGCGACTCGCCCGTCGTGGGCGACACCTCGCCGTCGGGCTACCCGGGGTCCGCCGGGCACGCGGAGGTCGCGGTGCGGTACCTGACCCCGCACAACAAGTGGGCGATCCACTCGGAGTACCAGGACAACCTCTTCATGCTGTCGCTCTCGCGCGGCGGGCCCGGCATCTGGATGAGCCCGGCCGACGCGGCCAAGATCGGCGTCGCGGACAACGAGTGGGTCGAGGCGTACAACCGCAACGGCGTCGTGGTGGCGCGCGCGATCGTCAGCCACCGGATGCCCGAGGGCACGGTCTACATGTTCCACGCGACCGACCGCACGATCGACGTCCCGCTCGCCGAGACGTCGGGCCTGCGCGGCGGGATCCACAACTCGCTCACACGCATCCTGCTCAAGCCGACGCACCTCGCGGGCGGGTACGCCCAGCTGTCGTACGCGTTCAACTACCTCGGGCCGACCGGGAACCAGCGCGACGAGATGACGGTCGTCCGGCGCCGGAGCCAGGAGGTGCGGTACTCGTGACGCGGACGGACGCAGCAGGCGGCCTCGGGCCGACCGGCCGGGAGGGGGTGACGTCGTGCGGGTGATGGCGCAGATGTCGATGGTCATGAACCTCGACAAGTGCATCGGGTGCCACACGTGCTCGGTGACGTGCAAGCAGGCGTGGACGAACCGCACGGGCGTGGAGTACGTGTGGTTCAACAACGTCGAGACGCGTCCCGGGCTCGGGTACCCGCGCACCTACCAGGACCAGGAGCGCTGGCAGGGCGGCTGGGTGCGGACGAAGAAGGGCCGGCTCAAGCTCCGCGCCGGCGGCCGCCTGAAGAAGCTCGCGACGATCTTCTCCAACCCGAAGCTCCCCTCGATCCACGACTACTACGAGCCGTGGACCTACGAGTACGACATGCTGCTCTCGTCGCCGCAGGGGCAGCACACGCCCGTCGCCCGGCCGAAGTCGCTGCTCACGGGCGGTGACATCAACATCTCGTGGTCCGCGAACTGGGACGACGACCTCGGCGGCTCGACCGCGACCATGCAGGACGACCCCGTGCTCCAGCACATGTCGGAGCACGTGGCCACCGAGCTCGACAAGACGTTCATGTTCTACCTGCCGCGCATCTGCGAGCACTGCCTCAACCCGGCGTGCGTCGCGTCGTGCCCGTCGGGCGCCATGTACAAGCGGGCCGAGGACGGCATCGTGCTGGTCGACCAGGACCAGTGCCGGGGCTGGCGCATGTGCGTCACCGGGTGCCCGTACAAGAAGGTCTACTTCAACCACAAGACCGGCAAGGCCGAGAAGTGCACGCTCTGCTACCCGCGCATCGAGGTCGGCCTGCCGACCGTGTGCTCGGAGACGTGCGTCGGGCGCCTGCGCTACCTCGGCCTCGTCCTCTACGACGCCGACAAGGTCACCGAGGCCGCGAGCGTGGAGGACGAGCACGAGCTCCTCGCCTCGCAGCGCGCCGTCTTCCTCGACCCGAACGACCCGGAGGTCGTGGCCGCCGCACGTGCCGAGGGCATCCCCGACGACTGGATCACGGCCGCCCAGCGCTCGCCGATCTGGGACCTCGTCTCGCGCTACGAGGTCGCGCTGCCCCTGCACCCCGAGTACCGCACGCTGCCGATGGTCTGGTACATCCCGCCGCTGTCCCCCGTCGTCGACGTCGTCGCCGCCTCCGGGAACGACGGCGAGGACGGCCGCACCCTGTTCGCCGCGATCTCGAAGCTGCGCATCCCGCTCGAGTACCTCGCGGGGCTGTTCACCGCGGGCGACACCGCCCCGGTCGAACGCGTGCTGCGCCGTCTGGCCGCCATGCGGTCGTACATGCGCGACATCAACCTCGGCCGGGAGGCCGACGAGCAGACCGCGGCCGCGGTCGGCATGACCGGTGCCCAGGTCCAGGAGATGTACCGCCTGCTCGCCGTCGCGAAGTACGAGGACCGGTACGTCATCCCGACCGCGCACACCGAGATCGCGCGCGAGCTCGACGAGCTGTCCTGCTCCCTCGACTACGACGGCGGCCCCGGCATGGGCGGCATGGGCCTCACGGGCGGCGGCCCGTTCGGCGAGACGTCGGGCAGCCCGGTGCCGGTCGCGGTCGAGAACTTCCACGTGCTCCAGGCGCGGCAGACGGCGGACTCGCCCTACGGGCCGTCGACCCCCGGTCGCGTCAACCTCCTCAACTGGGACGGCAACGGGCGACCGCCCGGCCTCTTCCCGCCGGGCGAGGGGCCGGAGCCGGGCGACGTGTCGGGCGCGCCCGGCGGCGTCACGCCGGGCGGCCCGGGCTCGTTGCCAGGCGGGCGCCAGGACGCGCGGCACGACACGATCCCCGGTCCCCCGGCGCCCGGTGGACCGGCGCCCGGCGGGCCGACGGGCGGTCCCGCGCCCGGGAGCGGTCCCGGCGTCGAGCCCGACGGAGGCACCCGATGAGGGCGCGCTCCCTGCTCCCGACCCCGGCGCTGCGGCCCGGGGCACGGCCTCGGGGGCCGCAGCCCGACCACCTGGCCCCGGTCGCGACGTCGGCCGCCCAGCGCCGCACCGCCCACATGGCCGCGTCGCTGCTGCTGGCCTACCCGGACGAGGACGTGCTCGCCGCGGTCGACGCCGTCCGCGCGTCCGCCCCGAGCCTGCCCGGACCGGTCCGCGAGCGCCTGGAGGACTTCTGCGACGTCCTGACGGCGTCGGGCGGGCCGGGCCTGCGCGAGCTCCAGGCGCGGTACGTCGCGACGTTCGACCTCAAGCGGAAGTGCTCGATGTACCTGTCGTACTACGCGGCAGGCGACACGCGCCGACGCGGGACGGCGCTCGTCGCGTTCGTCGAGGCGTACCGCGCGGCCGGATGGGAGGTCACGGGCTCCGAGCTCCCCGACTACCTCCCGACGGTGCTCGAGTTCTCGGCCCGGACCACGGGGGACGACGCGACGATCGCGGCCGGTCTGCTCGCGTCCCACCGCGACGGCATCGAGGTGCTGCGCACGGCGCTCGAGAGCGCGCGCAGCCCGTGGACGGGGCTCGTCGAGGCCGTGTGCCTCACGCTGCCGCCGCTCGACGAGCGCACGCAGCAGCGGTACGTCGAGCTCGTGACGGCGGGGCCGCCCGCCGAGCTCGTGGGCATGGAGCCCTTCGCGCTCGAGCCGTACGGCACGGGCGCGCCCGACCGGACGGGAGGTGCGGTGCGATGAACGGGGTGAGCACCGGAGAGGTCCTGCTATGGGTCGTGTTCCCGTACGTGACGTTCGCGGTGTTCGTCGTGGGCTCGGTCTGGAGGTACCGGTACGACAAGTTCGGGTGGACGACGCGGTCCAGCGAGCTCTACGAGAAGCGGCTGCTGCGCCTCGGCTCGCCGCTCTTCCACTTCGGCCTGCTGTTCGTGATCCTCGGGCACCTGCTGGGGCTCGTGATCCCCGAGTCGTGGACGGAGGCGGTGGGGATCCAGGAGGTCGCCTACCACTTCGTCGCGACGTACATGGGGTCGGTCGCGGCCGCCGTGCTCGTCGCGGGCCTGCTCATCCTCGTCTACCGCCGCCGCACGTCCGGCCCCGTCTTCCGCGCGACGACGCGCATGGACAAGACGATGTACGTGTTCCTCGCGGCGTCGATCCTGCTCGGGTCGTGGGCCACGGTGCAGACGCAGCTCCTCGCCGACGGGCTCGGGTACGACTACCGCCAGACCATCTCGCCGTGGTTCCGCTCGCTCTGGTACCTCCAGCCGCAGCCCGAGCTCATGGCGGGCGTCCCGGCGGCGTTCCAGCTCCACATCGTCGCGGCGAACCTGCTGTTCATCCTGTGGCCGTTCACGCGGCTCGTGCACGCGTTCTCCGCCCCGGTGCCCTACGTGTTCCGCCCGTACGTCGTGTACCGCTCGCGCGACGCGTCGGTCGCCGCGCGCGCCCCGCGGCCGGGCTGGGACCCGTCGGAGCGCCCGCGCTCGCGCTGACCTCCGGGGTCCCGTCCGGCCGGTCCGGGTGACCCGGGTCGGCGCCCGTCGGCGGGTGAATTCGGCCCGACGGCGTCCCCAGGACCCCCTGCGACGCCCTCCTTCCCGGGGCGGTCACCCCGACCGCGACCGTCTCCGGAAGAGGTTCCCGCATGTCCACCACCGCCCCGACGACCGCCGGTCGTCCCCGCGCCACCCGCCCGTCCGCGCCGTCGGCGGCAGACGCCACGCCCGCCCGCCGCCGTCGCGCCGCCCTCGTGCCCGCACGCCTCGCGGGCCGGGTGGACGCCGCCGTCGCCGCGACCGCGCGCGTCCTCACCCGCTGGTCCGTGCCCGCCCTGCGCGTCTCCCTCGGTCTCGTGTTCCTCGGGTTCGGCGTCCTCAAGCTCGTCCCCGGCGCGAGCCCGGCGGCCGCGATCGCCGCGCGCACCGTCGAGACGCTCACGCTCGGCCTCGTCGGCGGGACCGCGGCCGTGGTCCTCACCGCGGTCCTGGAGACGTTCATCGGCCTGACGCTCCTCACCGGCCGGCTGCTCCGCGCGGGGCTGCTCGCGCTCGCCGTCGCGATGGCCGGGATCCTCTCGCCGATCGTGCTGTTCGCGGGCGAGCTGTTCGGCCACGGCATGACCCTCATGGGCCAGTACGTGCTCAAGGACCTCGTCCTCGTGGCCGGCGCAGCCGTCGTCGCCGCCGTCGCCCTAGGGGCCCGCCTGCGCCTCGACGCATGACGCGTGGCGCTCCCCCGCCACCGCACAGTCGCGAGGTAGAGCCCCCGGTCGCGATGTAGAACGCGGCGGGCTCTACCTCTCGACCGGAGCTTCTACGTCAGTGCAGGACGGCGCCGTCAGGCGAGCGAGAGCGTCAGGTACGTGCTGCTCGGGTCGTCCGTGTAGTCGGCGAACGGGGCGCACGGCACGAACCCGTGGCGCGCGTAGAGCCGCCGCGCCGCCGCGAAGTAGTCCTCGGTGCCCGTCTCCAGGCTCACGCGGTCCAGGCCGCGGTCGCGCGCGACGTCGAGCAGGTGCGCGAGGACCGTGGCGGCGACGCCCCGGCCCCGGGCGGCCGCCGTCGTCCGCATGGACTTGAGCTCGCCCAACGTCGCGTCGTGCTGCTTCAGCGCGCCGCACCCGAGGAGGTGGCCGTCCGCGGACCGTGCCGTGACGAACGTGATGTCCGGTGCACGCAGGCGGTCGACGTCGAGCGCGTGCACGCTCTCGGGCGGCGACGTCGCGTGCATGTCGTCGAGGTGCTCCTGGAGCAGCGCCAGCACGTCGGGGGTCGTCGGGTCCTCCACGACGACGCGGACGTCGTCCCGTGTGGTCGTCTCGCTCACGCACCGAGCGTGCCACACCCGACGCAGGACAGACGAGCGACCCCCGATCGCGCAGGCCGCCGCGCGGAGCGACACGGCCGTCGATGACGGCGTGACGGCTCGCCGCTCTCAGCCGTCCGCGCGCTTGTCGATCGGGGCCGGGAACCAGCGTCCGGAGGTGACCGTCTGGTCGGCGACGTACATGCGCAGGTTGAGCGAGAAACCGGCTCCCCGTGGAGTGGGCAGCCAGTTCGCCTGGGGTGCGCCGCTCGGAAGCTCGGGGGCGAGCCACAGGGAGAGCGAGCCGTCGTCGTTCGGTTCGAGCGGCATCCTGGAGGCAAGCTCATAGCGGTCGAGGGCGTTGGGAACGACGCGGTACTCCGGCACGGAGTAGAGAGTCAGGGACCAGAAGCCGTCGACGACGTCCCCGGGGAGCGCGTGCACGGGGAACCGGATCTCGTAGGTGGACGATCCGTCCAGCATGTTGCCGCCGGAGTCGGTCTGTCCGATGAAGTAGATGGCCTCTTCAGGCACGTTCGCCCACAGGCCTCCGTAGTCGATGACCGCACGGGCGAACACGTCGTCGCCGAAACGCCCGACCGCGTAGGAGACGGACCACCCGTCGCGGTGTGTGCCGAACTGCTGGGCGCCGGCGAAGAAGTGCGGGATGGCCTTGGTCCGGATCGCCTCGTCGACGCGTGCCCGACCACCTGGTTCGGACGCGACGAGGTCCGCGAGACGCGCGACGGCGGCCTGGTGCCGCGGGGCGGACGGCATCGAGTCGGCATGGGTCGCGAGCACGCCGGCGGCCTCCGTGAAGATCTCTGCGCCCAGGAGCTGGGCGTTGGTGAAGTCGGGCACCGGGTGCGCGGGCTCGACCCTGATCCCGTCCGGGGCCTCGATCCGGAAGGCGCGTTGGAGGGCGACCGCCTGCTCTGGGGTGTCCTGGAGCTCTACCCGGGCCAAGATCTTGGCCTTGGCGGCGGGCAGCTCCACACGCAGCGCACCGTCCGGGATCTCGGGCTCGGTGCCTGCGAGGACGAACACCACCGTGCCGAAGGGGTGCTCCGGGACGGTGCGGTCGTTGATGTTCGCCACCACCTCGCCCCACCCGTCGAGCACCTGCACCGTGTAGTACCGGCCTCGTGCGTCCGGGACGTCCAGCAGGACGGCGTGGTCGCCGTCCACGGCGATCCACGCCTCCAGGTAGGCCACGTCCAGGTTGGGGTTCACGAACTCCGCCGACCCGACCGGGTTCTCCTTGATGGTGTTGTATCCCAGGCCCTCCACCTCGACGTCCTGGTGCTCTTGACGCAGCACCAGGAACCGCGCGAGCAGATACTCGTAGGCGTCGACGAGCTCGTCGTCGGAGATCTGGTCCATGCCTGTACTGAAGCACCCTCACCCCAGAGGCGCTCGGGGAAACCGAGCCGGAAGCTCGAGACGAGCACGTCGTACGAAACGACGGGGTGAAGAGGGACGGGTGACCGACCCCCGCCGAAGCAGCGAGTGTGAGAGGTTGGGAGCCGACAGTGTTCCCGCGTCGGCCGGCCTCGACGGAAAAAGGCACCCGCATGGCTCACGAGAGCGACCCGGCCACGTATCCTCCCGTCCCGTTGCACGGAGGCCTGCGATCCAGCCCCGACTCGTGGGAGCTGTGGGGCGAGATCGACTACGCCGTCGTCGAGTCCGCGCAACCTCGCCCGAGCCCGGCCCATGGGGCGCTGCACATCGATGCCTCGCGCGTCACGTTCCTGGACTCCGCCGGTGTCAGCCTCCTCCTGCTTGCCGCCAGCGCACCTCTGCGGCCGATCATCCTGGGCTGCAGCGACTACGCCCGAGACGTGCTCGAGCTCGCAGGAGCGTCGGACCTCTTCGTGTGGAGCACCACGCGACCCTCCGCGTAGCCGATCGACCATGCCACGCCCGACCAGCGTCGCCCAGCCGTCAGTCCTGACGACGGCACGTCCCGTGATCGCGCTTCGCCCGACGACCCGCTTGCTCGATACCGCGAGGAACGACGGCGGTCTCACCCACGCTGCACCGCCCAGCGCTGCGAGGACCGACGGTCGGGCGCGCTCCCCCGGTTGACGTCTTCGCGACCGACGTGCTCCACCTGGAGCTCGAGCACCAGGCGGTGCGTCAGGCTCGCGGTCACCGAGGTGGTGGCTGGATGGCTCCCACACGCTGGTTCCATGCGGCGACGGCCGTGTCGAGGCGCGCGCGTGCGGCGACGTAGAGGACGAGCTCGACGGGCGCCCCCTGGTCGACGACCGAGATGACGTCTTCCATCTCGCGCTGGGAGGCGTCGATCTCGCCCATGAGGTCGGCGGGTCGGTGGATCGAGGTCTCTCGGTCGTCGGTCATCGTGCGCCGCGGTGCTAGACCTGGCGTGCGAGGCGTCGGCGGAGCTGGTGGATGCGCAGGGTACCGACGACGAGGGCGACGATCCCGACGCCGATGCCTGCGATGAGCAGGGCCAGGGCGAGCGGGACGGAACCTTGCCAGCCGAGGAACGAGACGATCACGAGCTGGGTGTTCTGGAGCATGAACACGATGAGTGCGACCAGGACGAGGGCGGCGACGCACAGGCCGACCCAGGTGGCTCCGGTGCGGGTTCGGGGAGTTCTTGTCGGGTTGCCCGACGTGCGGGACACGCGTGAGTCGGGATGGCTGCCTGACACGGCGGCGGCGGGCTGTCCGTTCGTCGCGGAGCTGAGCGGGGTGGTGGCCATGGTGGCCTCCTTGCGGTTCCGGGCCCGCGCACCTCATATGGGGCACGTTCGCCGCGGATAGCCCGACCCTACGCCCTCAACCTGGGAACGAACCTGGGAGCGGCTGTACGCGCGGGCCAGGTGTTCCTAGCGGCCGAGGCTGGCTGCCAGGGGGCAGGAGAACGGTTCGCGGGCGCGTCCGGGGACGTCGTTGAGGTACTGGACGACGATCCGGTAGGAGGTGAAGAACCCGACCTCGGTGTAGGTCACGCCGAGCTGGGAGCAGTACTCGCGCACGAGGGGCTGGACACGCTTGAGGTTCGGGCGCGGCATGCTCGGGAACAGGTGGTGCTCCACCTGGCGGTTGAGACCGCCCATGAAGAAGTCGACGACCGGGCCGCCGCGGATGTTGCGGGACATGAGGACCTGGCGGCGCAGGAAGTCGACGTCCGCGGTCGCCGGGACGATCGGCATGCCCTTGTGGTTCGGGGCGAACGCGCCCCCGAGCAGGACGCCGAAGACCGCGAGCTGCACGGCCAGGAACGCCGCCGCGACGGTCGGGGGGAGCAGCAGGCCCAGCGCCACCAGGTAGAGCGCGAGCCGCCCGAGCAGGACCGGGACCTCCACGCCCCGGTGCGGCACGGGTCGACGGCCGAGCACCCGGCGCACGCTCGCGACGTGCAGGTTGAGGCCCTCCAGGGCGAGCAGGGGAAAGAAGTACCAGCCCTGCCGACGTGCCAGCCACCCTCGCCAGCCGTGCCGGCTCGCGATGACGGCGGGCGTGAACGCGATCACGCCCGGTGAGATGTCCGGGTCATGGCCCTCCTGGTTCGGGGCGGCGTGGTGGGCGTCGTGCTTCATGGTCCACCAGGCGTGGCTGAGCCCGACGAGCGCGTTCGCGAGGATGCGAGCGGTCCAGTCGTTCCAGGCTCGCGACCGGAACACCTGCCGGTGGGAGCTGTCGTGACCCAGGAACGCGAGCTGGGCGAGAACGAGGGCGAGCACCACGGCCAGCAGGAGCTGCCACCAGGAGTCACCCATGAGGACGATCCCGGCCCAGACGGCACCGAACGCTGCGACCGTCAGGACGAGCCGGGTCCAGTAGTAGCCGTACCGCCGACGCAGCAGCCCGGACTCGCGCACGATCTTCGCCAGCACCGAGTAGTCCCGAGCCGTCGCCCGCGCCGCAGGCAGCGCGCGGACCGTCAGGACCTGGGGCGGCGGCGCCTCACTCGAAGCGGACACGGTCGGCCTCGGCCTTCACGCTCGCGGCACGCACCGCCTCGGCCGCGCGCCAGGCCTCGAGCTCGTCCGCCCGCCTGGTCCGTTCCGTCGCGATCGCCTCCTGGGTGTCCCGGATCACCGTCGCGATCTCGTGGGCGAGCCCGCCGGAGAGCATGGCGAGGTTCGTGTTCTCGATGAGCAGTCGCCGGTCCTCCACCCGCAGCCTGACCCCCGCATAGCCATGATCGGCGAGCAACGTCGTGACGGCGGGCAGCTCGAGCAACGCTTGCTCCGGACCCGACACGCGGCGGGAGAAGACGGCGGTCACGGTGTAGAGAGGAGGCTCCGCGTCGGTGCCGAGCTCGCGCGGCAGCGCAGTGTCCAGGACGCCCCGCAGCTGCAGTGCGGTGTCCTGCACCCGGCCGAAGGACGTGGCAGTAGGAGTGGTGGTGCTCATGGTGACGTCCGATGCTCGGAACCGGCGGGCCGGCTCGCATCCGCTGCCGTCGCGGCAGTCGGGGAGGCGTCAGGCGCCCCACTCAAGGAGATCGGTGCGTCCTCCAGGTCGGGTTCATAACCCCCGTCGTCGTCCCACCGCGCGCCCGAGGTGTCCTCGTCCGGGGCGTCCATCTCGCCCGGCGTCCGAGAGCCTTCTCGATCGGCGTCGCGTGGGCCGATCCGGCGATCAACCACACTTCGACACTACACCTGGACGGGTTGCTCGCTGTGTCCACGAAAGCCTGCCCAGCCGTCGGTGAGAGAATGAGCAGATGGCCTTGACGGAGTTCCTCCTCGCTCGGATCGACGAGGACGAGGCAGCGTGCGCGACCCTCGATGACGAGCCGGGACCTCCAGCGCCGTGGTCACGCTCACGGCTCCTGACCGAGTGCGCGATGAAACGACGCATCATCACCCTCGCCTACGAGGCCACCGGGTACGACATGACTGCCGACCTCGAGCGTGACACCGACGAGCGCGCCCAGAGCGGCGTCGCCTTCGTCGGTGACCGCATCCTGCGAGCCCTCGCCACGCCCTACGCCCAGCACCCGGACTTCGACCCCACCTGGCGCACCTGACGACTCGCCCGTCTGCTCCGGCCCCCGGTGTGGCGAGCCGGCCACGGAGGGCGCATCGTGAGAGACGCGACCACGTGTCGCGGGGAACGCCGGTCGTGAAGCAGCCCGCTTCCGGAGGACCTCCCGGGCCACGACGGCGTACCGCAACCGTCAGGGGCGCAGAGACTACGCCGAGAGCGTGAGCCGCCATGAGCGTCATCGAGAAGTGGATCGCCGTGGACTGTCCGGGCTGCGGTGGCCAAGCACGCGCCCGCGTCCTGCACATCATCGCCTGGGGCTCGATCCCCGGCTCCCGTGTCCCGCACCGAGTGAGCATCCTGTGCCCCCATCGTTGCCCGATCACTCGCGACGAAGCTGCCTCGGCCGTGCTCGTGTGCCCCGAGTGCCAGCTGCACGTCGCCTAGCCCCACGCCAGGGGCGTCCACCGGGAAGCGGGAAGACTGCACCTCCCCAGCCGGACCCCGAAGCCCAGCACACCCTCCGTCGGAGGACACTCCGCAGATGCGGGTCTAGAGTCGCTCTCATGCCGCACTTTCGGATCCGCGAGGCCGCGAGCCTGCTCGGGGTCAGCGACGACACCGTCCGCCGCTGGGTCGACGCCGGAGACCTCGCCGCGAGCGCCGACGACGCCGGGCGCAAGGTCGTCGACGGCGCGGAGCTCGCGCGCTTCGCCGTCGCGCAGTCGCACCCGACGCCCGACCCGTCGGGTGTCGCCCGCTCGGCCCGCAACCGGTTCGTGGGGATCGTGACGGACGTCGTGAGCGACACCGTCATGTCCCAGGTCGAGATGCTCTGCGGCGGCCAGCGCGTCGTGTCCCTCATGAGCACGGAGGCCGTGCGCGAGCTGCGGCTCGAGCCCGGCAGCCTGGCCGTCGCGGTGGTCAAGGCGACGACCGTCATCGTCGAGACCCCCGGAGGAGCCGCGTGAGCGCGCCCGCCCGCACGACGACCCGCCGTCCCGCCCGGGGCCCTGTCGCGGCGCTCGCGGCGGCGGCCCTGGTCGCCGGCCTCTCCGCGTGCGCCACGGGGGCGGGGACCGACGACGGCGCCACCCCCGACCCCGCGCGCACGACGGCCGAGGACCGCACCCTCACCGTGCTCGCCGCAGCGTCGCTGCGCGACGTGTTCACCGACCTCGCGGCGGACTTCGAGGACGAGCACGACGGCGTGACCGTCGCGCTGTCGTTCGCCGGGTCGTCCGACCTGGGCGACCAGATCCTCGCCGGCGCGCCGGCCGACGTCTTCGCGTCCGCGGACGAGCGCTCCATGGCGCGCGTCGTGGACGCGGGCGACGCCGCCGACCCTGTCGCGTTCGCGACGAACACGCTGACGATCGTCACGCCGCCCGGCAACCCCGCGGGCGTCGAGACGTTCGCCGACCTCGCGCGGGACGACGTCAAGGTCGTCGTGTGCGCGCCGCAGGTGCCGTGCGGCAGCGCGACCGACACCGTCGCCGAGGCCGCGGGCGTCACCGTCCACCGCGTGAGCGAGGAGGCCAGCGTCACCGACGTGCTCGGCAAGGTGACGACGGGCGAGGCCGACGCGGGCCTCGTCTACGTCACCGACGCGACGCTCGCGGGCGACGACGTCGACGTCGTGGACGTGCCCGAGACCGACGCCGCGCTCAACGTCTACCCGATCGCGCTCGTCGCGGCGGCCGAGGAGGCCGGACCGGAGCAGGTCGCGCTCGCGCAGGCATGGGTGGACCTCGTGACCGGCGACGCCGGGCAGGCCGCGCTCGCCGCCGCGGGGTTCGGCGCGCCGGACGCCTCCGCGCCGTGACGCCCGCGTCGCCCGACGGGTCCTGATGCGCGGCCTGCCCCGCTGGCTCCTCGTCCCCGCGCTGCTCGGCGCGCTGTTCGTCGTCGTGCCCGTGGTGGCGATGGTCGGGCGCGTGGAGCTCGCGCCGGGTCCGGACGGGACCGGTGGCTTCTGGGCGCTCGTGACCTCGCCGGCGGCTCTCGACGCGCTCGGCCTGTCGCTGCGCACCGCGCTCGCCGCGACGGCGTGCTGCGTGGTGCTCGGCACGCCCATGGCGCTCGTCCTCGCGCGCACCACGTTCCCCGGGCAGCGCGTCGCGCGCGCCCTCGTGCTCCTGCCGCTCGTGCTGCCGCCCGTCGTCGGCGGCATCGCGCTGCTGCACACCTTCGGGCGCCGGGGCCTGATCGGCCGGCACCTCGAGGTGCTGGGGGTCGAGGTCGCGTTCACGACGACGGCCGTCGTGCTGGCGCAGACGTTCGTCGCGCTGCCGTTCCTCGTGCTCAGCCTGGAGGGTGCCCTGCGCACGCAGGACACGCGCCTCGAGGACGTCGCCGCGACGCTCGGCGCGGGGCCGACGACCGTCCTGCGCCGCGTCACGCTCCCCCGCGTGCTGCCGGGCCTGCTGTCGGGCGCCGTGCTCGCGTTCGCGCGCGCCCTCGGCGAGTTCGGGGCGACCCTGACGTTCGCGGGGGCGCTCCAGGGCGTCACCCAGACGCTGCCGCTCGAGATCTACCTCCAGCGCAGCGCGGACCCGGACAGCGCCGTCGCGCTGTCGTTCGTGCTCGTCGTGGTCGCGGTCCTCATCACCGCCGTCGTCCACGGGCCCGGCGTGCTCGGGGGCCCCGGCTCCCGCCCGCGGCGCGGCGCCCGGGGCTCCCTGCCCGACGGCGGCCCGCGCCCCCGCGCCGTCGTCTCCGCTCCCCGGCCGGCCGGCCGGCCGTCTGAGACCTCCGGGAAGCCGGTCCTGCACACCGGAGCGCCCCCCGCCGCGCTGACCGTGCGCGCCGTCGTGCCGGGGCGGGGGCTCGACGTCGACCTCACCGTCGCGCCGGGCGAGGTCGTGGCGGTGCTCGGTGAGAACGGGGCGGGCAAGTCCACGCTCGTGCAGGTCGTCGCCGGCCTGCTCACGCGGGGCGAGGCGCCCGGTGCGCGCGTCACCGTCGGGCACGACGACGTCTCGCGCCTCCCGCCGCGCCGTCGTCACCTCGCGTGGCTGAGCCAGCGCCCGCTGCTGTTCGAGCACCTGTCGGTCGAGGACGACGTGGCGTTCGGCCTCCGGTCTCGCGGCGTGCCCCGCGCCCGTGCCCGCGGGGAGGCCCGCGACGCGCTCGCCCGCGTCGGCGCGGCGGACCTCGCGCGGCGCCGCTCGACCGACCTGTCGGGCGGGCAGGCGCAGCGCGTCGCGATCGCCCGGGCGCTCGTGACCGACCCGCGCGTGCTCCTGCTCGACGAGCCGCTCGCGTCGCTCGACGTCGGCGTCGCGCAGCACGTCCGGACCGTGCTGCACCACGCGCAGCGCGAGCACCCACGCACGACCCTGCTCGTGACGCACGACCTGCTCGACGTGCTGCTCCTCGCGGACCGCGTCGTCGTGCTGGAGGGCGGCCGCGTCGTCGAGGACGGCCCGGTCGACGCGGTGCTCACGCGGCCGCGGTCGCGGTTCGCCGCGCGCCTCGCGGGCGTCAACCTGCTCGCGGGGAGCGTCGCGCACGTCGCCGTCCCGGAACCGGCGCGGACGGCGGGCGGTGGTGCGCCAGAGAGAGCGGGCGGGACCGCGGACGGGACGGACCTGGTGGAGGGAGCGACGGACGCCCCGGGCGCGGAGACCCTCGCGCGCGAGGTGACCGTCGCCGTCGACGGCACCGAGGTCCGCGTGCGCGGGACGGCGGACGAGCCGCTCGGGGTCGGGGACGGCGCCGTCGCGGTGTTCGAGCCGCGCGCGGTCGCCGTGCACCGCACGACGCCCGAGGGCAGCCCGCGCAACGCGTACCGGGTCGTCGTGACGAGCGTCGAGCCGCACGGGCCGCTCCTGCGCGTGTGGGGGCGCGCGGTGGGCGCCGACCCGCGCGACCCGACCGCGGGGGCGACGACCGCCGTCGGGCACGACGCGCCGCGCCTGGCCGCCGATCTCACGCCGCGCGCGGTCGCCGAGCTCGGCCTGGTGCCGGGCGAGCGCGTGTGGTTCGTCGTCAAGGCGGCCGAGGTCCGCGTGCACGCCCGCTGAGCCCGCGGGACCCGTCAGCCCTCGACGGGACCGGGGCGTGCCGCTCAGGCGGGAGCGGGCGGGACTCCGCCGAGCGCGGTGCGCACCTCGCCGACGATCGCGGCCATCGCGGCCTCGGCGGCCTCCGGGTCGCCGTCCGCGACCGCGCGCGCGACGGCCTCGTGCTGGTCGAGGGCCTCGGGGACGGGCGAGGCGGGCATGAGGCCGAGGTGCGTCCGGCCGCTGAGGACGGCCGCGACGACCCCCGCGAGCGCGCCGAACATCTCGTTGCCGCTCGCGCGGAGCAGGATCTCGTGGAACCGGACGTCGAGCGCGAGGAACTCCTCGAGGTCGCCCGCCTCCCCGAGCAGGCGCATGCGCCCGGCGGCGGCGACGAGCTCGGCGCGCTCGGCGGGCGTGGCGTGGAGCGCGGCTCCGGCGGCGGCGAGCGGCTCGACGGCGTGCCGCAGCTCGGTGAGCGTGCGGAGCTGCGGGTCGCGGCCGGGGCCCTCCAGCCGCCAGCGGATGACGCGCGGGTCGAGCACGTTCCAGTCCTCGATGCCGAGCACGACGATCCCGACGCGGCGCCTCGACCGGACGAGGCCGAGCCCTTCGAGGAGCCGCATGACCTCGCGCGCGACGGTGCGCGACACCCCGAACTCGGAGCCGATCGACTCCAGGGTCAGCGGCGTGCCCGCGGGGACGTCGCCGCTGGTGATGCGACGTCCGAGCGAGTCGAGCACGGTGGTGTGCAGGACCGTCGTCGCCATGCTTCGCAGCCTAGTGGCGGCCAATGGTGCTATCAATCACTTGCCAAAGGTGCTACCAATACCCCACAGTGGAGGCCGAGGACGACCACGACGGTCGCCACCGGGACGGCCGGGGCCGCCGCGCCCCGACCCGACCGGACGCCCCTACCCGACACGGAAGTCGACACATGGACACCGACGTCAGCTCCACCGACCGGCCCGACGACACCGGGCACCACCCCCTGCCCCAGCACCTCGTCGTCATGGGCGTCGCCGGCTCGGGCAAGACCACCGTCGCGACGCTGCTCGCGCAGCGCCTCGGCACCGAGTACGCGGAGGCCGACCGCTTCCACCCGCAGGCCAACATCGACAAGATGAGCGCCGGGACGCCGCTCACCGACGACGACCGGTGGCCCTGGCTCGAGGCGATCCGCGACTGGCTGAGCAGCGAGGCGGAGGCCGGCAGGTCCGGCGTCGTCACGTGCTCCGCGCTCAAGCGCACCTACCGCGACCTGCTGCGCACCGCCCGCGGCGAGGTGTGCTTCGTCCACCTCGACGGCACCCCCGAGCTCCTCGCCGAGCGCATGCAGCACCGCAGCGGGCACTTCATGCCCACGTCGCTCCTGCCGTCCCAGCTCGCCACGCTCGAGCCCCTGGCCGACGACGAGCCCGGCTTCACCGTCGACGTGACCCTCGCGCCCGACGCGATCGCGGACCTCGTCCTGGAGCGCCGCGCCGACGGCGCCGCGCCCGCGCGCGGGACGGAGGCGCGCCCGTGATCGCCACCCTCGCCCAGCACGCCCCGGCGCTCGCGACCGTCGCGCGCGCCGCGGAGGACTCCCCCGCCACCGACGCCGGCACCGCCCAGCTCATCCTGGCGGCCGTCGTCGGCATCGCGACGATCGTCGTGCTCATCGTGTGGCTCAAGCTGCACCCGTTCCTCGCGCTGATGATCGGCTCGGCCGTGCTCGCGGTCGTCGCGGGCATCGACTTCGTCGACGCGTTCACCAGCTTCTCGGCCGGGCTCGGCTCGACCGTCGCCGGGGTCGGCGTGCTCATCGCGCTCGGCGCGATCATCGGCAAGCTGCTCATCGACTCCGGGGGCGCCGACCAGATCGTCGACACGATCCTCGGCAAGACCTCGACCCAGCGCCTGCCGTGGGCCATGGCGCTCATCGCCTTCGTCATCGGCATCCCGCTGTTCTTCGAGGTCGGCGTCGTGCTCCTCGTCCCCGTGGTCATGCTCGTCGCGAAGCGCGTCCGCACGAACCCGATCCTCGTCGGCATCCCGGCGCTCGCCGGCCTGTCCGCGCTGCACGGCCTCGTGCCGCCGCACCCCGGGCCGCTGCTCGCGATCGACGCGCTCGGCGCCGACCTCGGTCTCACGCTCGGCCTCGGCCTGCTCGTCGCGATCCCGACCGTCATCGTCGCCGGACCGCTGCTCGCCAAGCCCCTCGCGCGCTGGGTCCCGCTCCCGCCGCCCACGTCCGTGCTCGGCATCACCGAGCGCGACGAGGACGCCCCGCGCCCCAGCTTCGCGGTGTCCGTCGGCGTCGTCCTGCTGCCGGTGATCCTCATGCTGGCCCGCACCCTCGTCGAGGTCACCGGGTCCATCGACACCGGCTGGGGCCGCGTCTTCGAGTTCATCGGCACGCCGCTCGTCGCGCTGCTCATCACCGCGCTCGCCTCGCTCGTCGTGCTGGGCTCCGCGCTCGGCCGCACCCGCGACCAGGTGAGCAAGCTCGTCGACTCGTCGTTCGCGCCGATCGCGGGCATCCTCCTCATCGTCGGCGCCGGCGGCGGCTTCAAGCAGACGCTCGTCGACTCGGGCGTCGGGGACGTCGTCGCGAAGGGCATCTCGGACGCGAACATCACGCCGCTGCTCGCGGGCTGGATCGTCGCCGTCCTCATCCGCGTCGCCACCGGCTCCGCGACCGTCGCGACCATCACCGCCGCGGGCATCATGGCGCCGATCGCGGCCGACCTCCCCCCGACGCACGCGGCGCTGCTCGTGCTCTCCATCGGGGCCGGGTCGGTGTTCCTCTCCCACGTCAACGACGCCGGCTTCTGGCTCGTCAAGGAGTACTTCGGCATGACGGTCGGGCAGACGTTCAAGACGTGGTCCCTCATGGAGTGCGTGCTGTCCGTCGTGGCGCTCGTCGTCGTCCTGCTCCTGGGGCTCGTCGTCTAGCGACCGGCGACTCCGCAGCACGGCGAGGACCGCCCGGGCGCACGGCCCGGGCGGTCCTGCCGTCTCTGGACGTCAGCTCCGGTCGGTGAAGACCGGGGTGTAGGCGTCCGGGTCCGCGACCCAGGACTTCCGGCGGAAGCGCTGGAGCGACAGACCGAGCAGCGTCAGCAGCCCGGCCATCACGAGCAGACCGAGGTCACCGCCCGCGCCCGTCGTGGCGAGGGCGGTCGGGCCCGACGCCGTGACGGCGCCCGACGCGGCCGTCGCCGCGCCGGTCGCGGTGCCGGCCGAGACGCCCGTCCCCGTGCTGACGGGGTCGAGCACCCGGGTCACCGTGCCGCCGTTCGTCCCCGGGTCGGTCGGGTCGGTCGGGTCCGTCGGGTCCGTCGGGTCCGTCGGGTCCGTCGGGTCCGTCGGGTCCGTCGGGTCGGTCGGGTCCGTCGGGTCCGTGGGGTCGGTCGGCACGACGGCGGCCGTCGGGCACCCCGCGGAGGCGTCGCCCAGGAGGCCCACACCCACGCCGCAGACCGTCACGGGCACGGTCACCGGCAGGTCGACGTCCAGGTCGGGCAGCGCCCCGAGGACGCCGTCCTCACCGAGAACGCCGTCGAGCACGCCGCCGTCGCCCAGCAGCCCGTCCTCGCCCAGCACGCCGTCGAGCAGACCGTCGCCGGACGAGCCGCCGAGCAGGTCGTCCACGAGACCGTCCTCGCCGAGCACGCCGTCCAGGAGGCCGTCGCTCTCGCCGAGCAGACCGCCCCCGAGGAGACCGTCGCCCAGCAGGTCCTCGACGAGGCCGTCCTCGCCGAGGACGCCGTCGAGCAGGCCCGAGCCGTCGGTGCCGCCGGCCGAGCCGGTGCCGTCGCCCGAGCCCTCGCCGGCCGTCCCGCCGCCGACCGTGGCGTCACCGCCCACGCCGACAGCGACACCCGACACGTCCACCGGGACCGTCACCGGCACGTCGACGTCCACGCCGGACGCCTCCTCGCCGGTCGAGCCCTCGGTCCCGTCACCGGCCGCAGGAGCCGACGGCTGCGCCGCCGGAGCCGGGGCCACCGTGGCGTCACCCAGGACACCGGCAGCAACCCCCGACACGTTCACCGGGACCGTCACCGGCACGTCGACGTCCACCCCGGACGCCGTCCCACCGGTCGAGCCCTCGGCGCCATCACCGGCCGCAGGGGCCGACGGCTGCGCCACCGGAGCCGGCGTCACCGCCGCGTCACCCAGGACACCCGCAGCGACCCCCGACACGTCCACCGGAACCGTCACCGGCACGTCGAGGTCGATGTTCGCGGGGCCCGCCCCCGTGGCGGGAGCGGGCTCCGGCGCAGGAGCAGGCTCCGGCGCGGGCGCCGGGTCGGCCGCCGGAGCCTGGGTCACCGCGGCGTCACCCAGGACACCGGCAGCGACCCCGGACACGTCCACCGGGATGGTCACCGGCACGTCGACGTCCACGTCCGCGGGAGCCGCCGGAGCGGGCTCCGGTGCGGGCGCAGGCGCCGGTGCAGGCGCCGGCTCGGGGGTGACGGCGGCATCGCCCAGGGCGCCCACCGCGACGTCGGACACGGTCACGGGGACGTGCACGGGCACGTCGACCGCGACGTCGGGCAGGACCTCGGTCACCTGGCTCAGCGGAGCCTCGACCGACACGTCCAGTCCGAGATCGCCGAGGAGGTCGCCCTCGGCTGCGTGGGCCGCTCCGGCCCCGACGACCACGAGGCCGCCTGTGACGAGCGCTGTGCGCAGCGCGCGCCGGACGAAGGTGTGCATGATCGTTTCTCTTTCCTGCTCAGAAGTGGCTGGCGCACGACGGCGCCGGGTCGCGTGTGCCGCGCTCGGGGCGCGACGCGAGCCACGTCAGGCAGGAGAGACGGGGACCTCGAAGAAGGTCGAGGGGTGCTTCGACCGCGCGTCGTCCACGACGGCGGTCCAGGAGGAGAGCGCGGGGGCGTCGGCACCGCTGCCGACCGCCGCGAGCTCGCCGCCCGCCCCGGCGCGCTGCGCGCTGCCGGAGGGCGAGGGGGTGGTACCGGGACCGCCGTCGGAGGGGACGTCCCCGAGGCCGGTCGGCCCGTCGGAGGGCAGCGCCGCACCGGGCGGCGCGCCGGTCGGTGCGACGTCGACCGCCGCCGTCCGGGCGCGCGCGTCCGAGGCCCCGGGGCCGTCGCGGTCCGCCGTGGTCGCGGGGGCCACGGCGGTCGCGGGTGCGGCGGGCGGGGGCACGGGGGCAGCGGTCACCGTCGGGGCGACGACGACCTTCCCCGGGTCGGCCGTGCCCGGGCCAGGAGTCGACGGCCCGTCGACCACCGGGTCGTCCGTGCCCGGACCGCCCGTGCCGGGCGTCCCGGGGAGCAGCGGCGTCAGCGGGTCCAGCGGAGCGAGCGGGCCCGTGACGGGGCCGAGGATCGGGTCGGTCACGGGGGCCAGGACGTCGAGGACCGGCGTCAGCGCCTCCAGGACCGGGGTGACCGGGTCGAGCGCAGGCGAGACCGCCTCGAGCACGGGGTTCGCCACGGGGGCGACCGCCTCGACGACGGGCGTCGCGGCCGGCGCGACGGCGTCGAGCACCGGCGTGGTCACGGGAGCGACGGCGTCGGTCACCGGCTGCACGACGGGCGCCACCGGCTCGACGACCTGCTCGACCACGGGGGCGACGGGCTCGACCACCTGCTCGACCACGGGAGCGACGGGCCGCGCGACCTCCTCGACCACCGGGGCGACGGGGGCGACGACCTGCTCCACGACCGGGGCGACGGGCTGGACCACGGGGGCGACGACGTCGCGCACGACGGGCTTCACCACGTCCTGGACGACGGGGTCGACGACGGTCTGCACCGTCGACGTGACGGGAGAGAGGGCCGTGCCGAGCCCGAGCGGGTCGTCCGCGGCGGACGCACCACCTGCGGTCGCGACGGCGAACGCGAGGCCGGCACCGAGACCGCCTCCGGCGACGAGCGCGCGCACGAGCCAGCGACGGGCGGCCGGTGCGCGCCTGCCCTGCGCGTCGTGCGTCGCGTCCATCGTGTGCCCCGTGGGTCGTCGGTGCAGCGAAGGGGCGGGCCGTGGAGCCCGTCCGAGGTCACGGTAGGCACGGGAGTGTGACGCCCACCACTCGGCGCGCCGGATTTCACCCGACGGTCGCGCCGAACACCAGGCCGAGCGCGTACGTGGCCGCGGCCGCGCCGAACCCGATGGCGATCTGGCGCAGGGCCCGCGTGAGCGGGGACGTCCCCGAGAGCAGCCCGACGGTCGCGCCGGTCGCGAGGAGCGCGATCCCGACGAGGAGCGCCGCCACCCCGACGGCGAGGAAGCCCGTCATCCCCAGGAGGTACGGCACGACCGGGATGAGCGCACCCGACGCGAAGAAGAGGAACGACGAGACCGCCGCCCCCATCGCGGTCCCGTGCGTCTCGTGCTCGTCGACGCCGGGCGGCGGCGCGATCACGGTCTGCTGGGTGTACGTCGCGAGGACGTCGGCCGCGTGCTCCTCGGCCTCGGCGGGCGCCATGCCGCGCGCCCGGTAGACGAGCGCGAGCTCGTTCGCGTCCACGTCGAGGTCGGGCAGCGCCGCCGACGCCTGCGGGCTCGGCGTCGACGCGTCGAGGAGCTCGCGCTGCGAGCGCACGGACACGTACTCCCCCGCGCCCATCGAGAGGGCCCCCGCGAGCAGGCCCGCGAGGCCCGAGAGGAGCACCGTGCTGTTCGACGCCCCGGACGCGCCGATGCCGAGGATCAGCGCGAGGTTGGACACGAGGCCGTCGTTCGCGCCGAACACCGCCGCGCGGAACGTCCCCGACATGCGGTTGCGCCCGCGCGTCGCGAGGCCGCGCACGACCTCCTCGTGGATCCGCTCGTCGGCCGCCATCCGGGGCGTCGCGTCGGCGTCGGTCGCGTACGTCGAGCGCGCCTCGGCCCGCTGGGCGAGCGCGAGCACGAACACGCCGCCGAAGCGCCGGGCGAGCCACCCGAGCGTGCGGGTCCGCCAGTCGCCGCGCAGCGGCCGTCCCGCGTCCTCGCCCAGCAGGTCGAGCCAGTGCTGCTCGTGGCGGCGCTCCGCCTCCGCGAGCGCCAGCAGGATGTCCCGCTCCTCGCCCGTCCGGCGGCTCGCGAGGTCCCGGTACACCGCGGCCTCGGCGCGCTCGTCGGCGAGGAAGCGACGCCACCGCCGCACCTCCTGCGCGGTGGGCCGGTGCCCGACGGCGTTCGGCGGCACCGCGGTCGGCGTCGCCCCGGGAGCGTCCGGGTGCGAGGGGTCGGCGGGCACGCCGGAGGGCGGCTCAGGTGTGGTGGGCATGCCTCCATGATGGCGATTTTCGGGCTCGCGGTGTTGCGCGTCGCCGAACGGGCCGTGCGGGGCGCCCCCGACCGGGGTTGCGGACGACCCCAACCTCGGCCCCTTCGCCCGACGGGTGCCGGGCGGGTGCGGGTCCGCGCGCCGGACCGGCCGCCCGGCGCCGTGGTTGGATCGGAGCATGACCACTGGAGAGAACGGACTGTCCCGTCCCGAGGTCGACGCCCCGGAGGGTCCCGCGCCCACCGAGCTCGTCGTCGAGGACATCACCGTGGGCGACGGCCCCGAGGCCACGCCCGGCGCGACCGTGAACGTGCACTACCTCGGCGTCGAGTACGAGACGGGCGAGGAGTTCGACGCGTCGTGGAACCGCGGCGAGTCGATCAACTTCCCGCTGCGCAGCCTCATCGCGGGCTGGCAGCAGGGCATCCCGGGCATGAAGGTCGGCGGGCGGCGCAAGCTCGTCGTGCCGCCGGAGCTCGCGTACGGCCCGGCGGGCGGCGGGCACCGCCTGTCCGGCAAGACGCTGATCTTCGTCATCGACCTGCTCGGCGTGTCCTGACCGACGCGTCGCGAGAACGAGCGGAGGGCCCCGGTCGACGACCGGGGCCCTCGTGCGTCCCGGTCGTCCCGGCGGTACGGCCGTTCGCGCGGCGGGCCGGCAGCCCTAGCTCGCGGCGCCGGGGCACGGGACGAGGGCGGGGTCCGTCTCCTCGGGCGCGCTGCCCGTCACCGCGGCGGCGGTCGCGACCGGCGCCAGGCCGGGCACCGGGGCCAGGGCCCGCTCGCGTCGCGCCGCACGGAACCGGACGGCGGTGTCGACGAGGACGCCGAGCAGGATGCCCCCGACGACGCCCACCACCACGGCGAGCAGCGGGCTGTCGCCGACCCAGGCGGCAGCGAGCGTCCCGATGACGACGGAGTACGTCGCCCACGCCACGGAGGCGACGGCGGACAGCGCCATGAACCGGCGCCGCGAGAACCCGACCGCGCCGGCGGTCACGTTGACCGCCGTGCGCCCGACGGGGACGAACCGCGCCCCGAGCACGACGGACGCGCCGCGCCGGTCGAGGGACCGCGTGGCCCACTCGACGGCGCGCCGCCCGCGCGCGCCCCGCAGGGCGGGCAGGGCGCGGGTGCCGAGCGCGCGGCCCAGGGCGTAGGCGAGCTGGTCGCCGCACCAGGCGCCGAGCGCGGCGACCGCGAGCACGAGCCCCCAGGCGACGCCGCCGCCCGACTGGGCCGCGACGGCGAGCATGACGATCACCGTCTCGCCCGGGATCGGCGGGAAGAACCCGTCGCCGGCGGTCGTCGCGAAGAGCACGGGGAGCGCCCACGCCGAGTCCACGAGCGCGAGCAGCCACGACTCGACCTGTCCCCACAGCTCCACGACCCACGCGACCATGCGTCCCAGCCTCGACGGCGCCGCCTCGCCGCACCATGGGGTATCCCCCCGGTTCTCCCCTGAGGCGACCCCGAGGGAGCCTCCCGGAGGGGCGCCGTCGGACGTGTGCACCACGACCCTCCCGGGCGGGGGACAATGGCGCCGACGCATTCGCCTCCCCGCGCCGCAGCCGGCGGGCGGGGTCGTCCGTGATCGAGGAGCGCTGTGATCACTGTCAGCACCGACGGCTCGTGCCTGAGCAACCCGGGCGGCGCCATCGGGTGGGCGTGGATCAACCACGACGGCACGTTCGACTCCGGCGGCGCCGTGAGCGGGACCAACCAGGTCGCCGAGCTCACCGCGCTGCTCCAGGCGGTCCGCGCGCACCCGGGCGCGGAGCCGCTGCTCATCGAGTCCGACTCGCAGTACGCCATCAAGTGCGCGTCCGAGTGGGTGGTCGCCTGGAAGCGCAAGGGGTGGCGGACGGCGGGCGGCCAGCCCGTGAAGAACCTCGAGCTCGTCCAGGCGATCGACCGGGTCATCGCCGAGCGCGCGGGGCCCGTGCGGTTCCGCTGGGTGCGGGGCCACGTGGGCGACCCGTTCAACGAGCGCGCGGACCAGCTCGCGGGCCTCGCCGCCCAGGACTGGGCCGCGGGCCGCGGGGACCTCGACGGCACGCTCGTGCCCGAGCTCGGCGACCCGACCCGGTCGCCGGGCCGCGTGCCCGCACCGGCCGCGGCCGACCGCGGTGCACCCGCGCCCCGGCAGGCCGCCCCCGAGCCGGCGTGGGACATGGACACCCTGTTCGACTGATCCGGCTCGGTTCGACCGACCCGGCTCGCCGAGCACGACCCTGCCCCGGTCGAGCACGACCGTGCTGTCGCCAGAGGGCCCATACCACCAGCGACGTCGTGCTCGGCGGAGGGGTGGTGGGTTGGCGCCGGGTCGGGCGGAGGGGTCGGGCGTCGGCGGCGGGTGCGACGATGGACGGGTGACCGTCCTGCCGAGCACGGGCCGCGTGCCCGCCGAGCGCGTGGTCGGCGACCTCGCGCAGCCCGGCCCGACGACGCAGCCCGTCCCGACGACGCAGCCCGTCCCGACGAC
This sequence comes from Sphaerisporangium cinnabarinum, assembly GCA_003052455.1. Lineage (GTDB taxonomy): Bacteria > Actinomycetota > Actinomycetes > Actinomycetales > Cellulomonadaceae > Cellulosimicrobium > Cellulosimicrobium cinnabarinum. The sequence goes on from QAPD01000004.1 coordinate 53,249, forward strand.
GCAGGCCCGCCCGACGACGCAGCCCGACACCCCGCTCGCGCGTCGCTTCCGGTCGGGGCGGCCGCTCGACCTGCACCTCACGCTCGACCGGCTCGCGCGGGGCCCCTACGACCCGACGTTCCGCCGCACGCCCTCCGGCGACGTGTGGCGCACGACCCGCGCGGAGAGCGGGCCCGCCGCCTACCGGCTGGTGCAGACGGGGCCGTGCGACGTCGTCGGGCACGCGTGGGGGCCGGGCGCCGCGGAGGTGCTCGACGGCCTGCCCCGCCTGCTCGGCGAGGACGACGACGACGCGGGGTTCGCCCCGCCCGCCGTGCTGCGCGACGCCCACCGCCGCAGCCCGGGACTGCGGATCCCGCGCACGGGCCGCGTGCTGGAGGCGCTCGTGCCGGCGATCCTCGAGCAGCGGGTGCAGTCCGTCGCGGCGTGGCGCTCGTGGGGCTGGCTCCTGCGGCGGCACGGCGAGCGCGCCCCGGGTCCTGCGGGCGACGCCGGGATGCTCGTCGTGCCGGACGCGGCCACCTGGGCGCGGGTCCCCACGTGGGACTGGCACCGCGCGAACGTCGACCCGGGCCGCGCGCGGACGGTCGTCGCGGCGGCGCGGGTCGCGCGGCGCCTGGAGGAGTGCGACCGGCTGCGCGACGCCCAGGGCGCGCCGGCCGCGCACGCCCGGCTGCAGGCCGTGCCCGGCGTGGGCGTGTGGACCGCGGCCGAGGTCGCGCAACGGGCGCTGGGCGACCCGGACGCCGTGTCCGTGGGCGACTACCACCTGGCGAAGGCGGTGGGGTGGGCGCTCGTGGGCGAGCGCGTCGACGACGAGCGCATGCTCGAGCTGCTGGCCCCGTACGCCCCGCACCGCTACCGCGTGGTGCGTCTCCTCGAGGTCTCGGGCCGGGCGCAGGCCCCGCGGCGCGGCCCGCGCCTGTCGATCCAGGACCACCGCCGCAACTGACCGACCCCCGCCCCTCGCTGAGTGCAGGAAAGAGTCGCCGGAACGTTCCGTTCCGGCGACTCTTTCATGCACCCATGGTTACTCGGGGAGCGCGCACGACCCGTCGACGCACACCGCGGCGTCGTCGGCGCCCACGAGCGTGAGGCCCTGTGCGGGCTCACGGTGCGGGGCGGCGGCGTCCGCGGCGCTCACGGTCATGAGCGTCGTGCGGCGCGGGTTCGCGATCGAGTGGTAGAGGTTCGTGGTGGTGTCCGTCATCTGAGGCCTCCTCGTGGGATTCACGGGCGCCGGTGCACGTGTGGGCCGGCGTCGGTGCGGGCTGCGTCCAGTCTGGGTGATACCGAGTCGCAGTTCTACCGCACACGGTGTGAGATGCGTCGCTCTCGCGGCGCGTCCCGACGTCCTGCAGGACGCCGGGGCTCAGGCCGCGTCGCGCTCCGCGACCGCCTGCTGCAGCACCTGGACGAACACCGCCGGGTCCTGCGCACCCGAGACGCCGTACCGGCCGTCGACCACGAAGAACGGCACGCCGTTGATCCCGTAGGCGCGCGCCTGGTCGATGTCGGCCTGCACGTCGTCGGCCCAGCGCCCGTCCTCGAGCGCCGCGACGACCTCGGCGCGGTCGAGCCCGACCTCCGCCGCGAGGTCCGCGAGCTCCTCGACGCGGCCGACGTGCCGGCCCTCCTCGAAGTACGCCTTGAGGAGCCGCTCCTTCATCTCGACCTGCTTGCCGTGCGCCTTCGCGTGGTGCAGCAGCTCGTGGGCCGTGAGCGTCTTCGTGTGCTGGAGCGCGTCGAAGTCGTAGCGCAGGCCCTCGGCCGCGGCGAGCTGCGTCATCTGCCCGAGCATCTGCTCGACCTGGGCGCGCGGCATGCCCTTGTGCCCGGCGAGGAAGTCGACCTCGGTGCCGTCGAAGTCGACGGGCGTGTCGGGCGCGAGCTCGAACGAGTGGTACTCGATGTCGACCTGGGGACCGTCACCGGCCTCCGCGAGCCGGCCGAGCGCCGTCTCCAGACGCCGCTTGCCGACGTAGCACCAGGGGCACGCGACGTCGGACCAGATGTCGATCTTCACCGTGGGGGCCGCCGCGTCCGTCGGGGCCGGGCTGTTCGTGGTCATGTGACGCTTCAACCATCTGGACGCCCGCGCGATTCCCGCAGCGAGCGGTCAGTCGGTGCCGTGCGCCGCGCGGTACAGGTCCTGGAGCACCATGATCTCGGCCCCGTGGTGCACGAGCTCGCGGTTCATGTGCGCGACGAGGTGCGCGAACGGCGCCTGCGCGTCGATCTCCGTCGCCTGGCTGAGCCCGACCGTGAACGCCCCGTCGTCGGGCAGGCCGTCGACGCCCGCGCGCCAGCGGTCGACCTCGTGCCGCAGCCCGGCGACGGCAGGGCCCACCTCCCCGGAGAACGTCACCGCGTCCCGGCGCCGCTCGTGCGGCCCGAACGTCCACTCCCACCGCTCGAAGAACGCCTCGGTGAGGTGCGCGACGAGCCACGCGACCGTGCGCGGCTGCGGCGAGTCCGGGCCTTCCGGCCACTCCATCACCCACTCGCCCGCGCCGAGCGTGCGCGGCGTGCGCTCGGCGCCCCGCCGCACGACCCGCAGCGCGTCCGGGCCCGGCTCCCACTCGAGCTCCGCCTGCGTCAGCGTCGCGAGCCGGTCGCTCAGCTCGAGCCACGAGAAGCCGAGCTGCCCCCGCACGACGGCGAGCGCCGTCGGCACCGTGAGGATCGACCAGTCGAACTCCGGGCTGCCGTACGCGGTCCGTCCGTCCGCCGTCTCGTGCACCATCGCGGTTCCTCCCCCGGACCGGCACCGTCGGCGTCCCGCCGCGGCGCGGTCGCCGACGTCGTCGTCCGCGCGGCCGTCCCGACCACGCGTCCGGCCACCCTGCCGGGCCCCGCGGGGCGTGTCAACGCGGCCGCACGCCCGCGGCCGCACCCCGGCCCACCCGGGCGGGCCGCACCTGCGGACCGCACCGCCGCGACGCTGCGCGAGAATGAGGAGGACCGACCGTCCCCCAGGCCCGGAGTCCTCGTGCGCGTCCGCCCCCGTACCGTCCTGCTCGTCGCGACCGGCTTCGCCGTCGTCCTGCTCGGCGCGCTCGTCGTCTTCCTCGCGGTCAACGGCCTCGACGGCATCCCCGGCTGACCCCCGCCGCCCCCGTCGGCCGGGCCCTCCAGCACCGGCAGACCCGGTCCGTCGCCGCGCGTCGTCCGCCCGCCGGGGTCATCCTGCTGAGGGACCCCGACGCAGGAAGGCCGACCCGTGACCGCGACCGCCCCCTCCCCCGACCCGCAGCTCGTGCTCGTCCGCCACGGCGAGACGGAGTGGAGCGCGACCGGCCGTCACACGGGCCGCTCGGACGTCCCGCTCACCGTCGCCGGCGAGCAGCAGGCCGTCGCGGCGGGCGTGTGGCTGCAGGGGTGGGCCGACCGGCGGGGCCGGCGCCCCGCCGTCGTGCTCACGAGCCCGCGGGAGCGGGCGCGCCGGACCGCCGACCTGGCGGGCTTCCCGGCGGCCACGACCGACGACGACCTCGCCGAGTGGGACTACGGGCCCGTCGAGGGCCGCACCTCGGGCGCGGTCGGCGAGCAGCTCGGGCGCGAGTGGCTGCTCTTCCGCGACGGCGTGAACGTCCTCGCGGCGCCGGACGGCCACCGCGGCGAGGAGCTCGACGAGGTCGCCGCACGGGCCGCCCGGGTGCTCGGGCGCGTCGAGCCGACGCTCCAGGACGGCGGCGACGTCGTGCTGTTCGCGCACGGCCACCTGCTGCGCGTCCTCGCGACGGTCTGGCTGGGGCTCGACCCGGCCCTGGGCGCGCGGTTCGAGCTCGGCACCGCGGCGATCTGCCTCCTCGGCTACGGGCACGGGCTGCGCACGGTCGAGGGCTGGAACCTGGCCGCGCAGGGGTAGTGCGGGTGGCACGATGCTGCCCATGGGACTGAGCGAGAAGCACCTCACCGAGGGCGAGCACGTCGTCATGGAGCTCAAGGAGCACGCCAAGGCGCTGTTCTGGCCGTTCGTGCTGCTGGTCGTGCTGGTCGCCGCCGTCGTGGTCACGGTCCTGCTCGTCCCGAACGACGTCGTCCGGTGGGTCGTGGCGGGCGTCGCGCTGGTCGCGGCGGTGGTCTGGGTGTTCGTGCCGTGGCTGCGCTGGCGCACCACCGAGTACACGGTGACGAACAAGCGCATCGCCATGCGCTCGGGCATCATCACGCGCACCGGCCGCGACATCCCGCTCTACCGGATCAACGACGTCAACTACGAGAAGGGCCCGATCGACCGGATCTTCGGCTGCGGCACGCTCGTCATCTCCGACGCGACCGACAAGCCCGGGCTGAACCTTCACGACGTGCCGGACGTCGAGAACGTCCAGGTGCGCCTGCACGACCTGCTCTTCACCGCCGACGACGGCTCCGACGACGGCGAGTGGCCGCCGAACGAGCCGCCCCGCGGCCGGCGCGGCCCGCGCATCCCCCGCGCGGAGCGCTGACGCTCAGTCCTCGATCCGGCGTCCGGCCGCGATCTCGGCGCGGGCGCGCAGCTCGTCCGTGAGCGCCACGTCGCCCTCGAGGTGGGCGGCGAGGAGGCGGCGCGCGAGCCCGGCCGCGCGCTCCGGGTCCGCACCGCGCCCGTTCCAGGCGCCGAACCAGTCGGCGAGCGTCACCCCGTGCTCGGGCCGGTAGCAGACCGTCACCGCGTCGCCCGCGCGCAGCTCGCCGTGCTGCACGACGCGCAGGTACGCGCCGGTGCGGTTCGCGACCGTGAACCGCTTGACCCACCGGTCCTCGCCGAGGCGGCGCGCGAACGTCGAGCACGGCGTGCGCGGCTGGGTGACCTCGAGGAGCGCGGTGCCCACGGCCCAGCGCTCGCCGACGACGGCCGCCGTGACCGGGATGCCCTCCACGCGCAGGTTCTCGCCGAACAGGCCGGGCGGGACGTCGCGACCGAGCTCGCCGGCCCACCAGTCCGCGTCGTCCTGCCCGTACGCGTAGACCGCCTGCTCCTCGCCGCCGTGGTTCGCGCGGTCGGCCTGCAGGTCCGCGTAGAGGCCGAGCCGGCGAACCTTCACCGGTCCCGTGACGGGCCGCTTGTCGATCGCCGTGACGCCGACGGGCCCCGCGTCCGGCAGGAGGGCGTGCACGCGGCACACCGCGAGGATCTCGCCCGTCGGGGCGCTGGAGGCGAGGTCCGTGACGGGCGCGGTCCCGGTCGTCACGGCTGGTGCGGTGGACATCCCCCGATTCTCGCAGGGTCGGCCCCGCGTGCGTCACCCGAGGGCCGCCGTGGCCTCCCGCCAGCGCGCGAGGTGCTCGACGACGTCCGCCCGCCCCGGGCCCGGCAGCTCCGGCTCGTCCGTGGCGACGACCGGCTCGACCGGGTCGCCCGTGCCCCGCGCGGCGAGCAGCGCCGCCCCGACCGCGGTCGCGCTGCGGAGCCCGACGCGGTGGACGGGCCGGCCGAGCGCATCGGCGAGGAGCCGGCGCACGAGCGGGTCGCGCGACCCGCCGCCCGTCACGACGACCGCGCCGGGCGCCGTCTCGAGCAGGTCGACCGCCGCCGCGACCGCGAACACCATCCCCTCGACGGCGGCGCGCACGAGCTCGGGCCGTCCCGTGTCCTCGCGCAGCCCGGTCCACGCGCCGCGCGCGCCGGGTCCGGCGACCCCGCCGCGCTCCCCGGTGAGGAACGGCAGGAACGTCACGCCGCCCGCGCCGTCGGGCACGGTCCGCGCGAGCGCGAGGCCGTCGGACCAGCCCAGCCCGAGCACGCGCAGCGCCCAGCCGAGCGCGAGACCGGCGTTCTGCACGGCCGCGAGGCGGTACCAGCGCGCGGCCGGGCCGGACCCGGTGTCCGCGAAGGTGTGCACGACCGGGTCGAGCGCGGGCTGCGGCTGGTCGAGGGCGGCCATGACCTGGGCGCCCGTGCCGAGGTTGACGTGCAGCCCGGGCGCCCCGACGGCGAGCCGCGCGGCCGGGGTGTCCCCGCCGCCCACCACGACGGGCACCGCGGTCCCGCTCGCCGGGAACCAGCGCGCGACCCGGGCGGTGGTCCCGGCGACGGCGTCCGACGGCGCCACGCCCGGCAGGAGCCGGGCCGGCAGGTCGAGGTGCGCGACGACGTCGGCCGCCCAGGCGTCCGCGGGCACGTCCCACAGGAGCGTGCCCGCGGCGTCGGACCGGTCGGTCGTCGCGACGGGGAGGGCGGCGTCGTCGACGAGCCACGCACGCACGACGTCCTTCGGCAGCAGCACGTGCGCCGCGCGGTCGAGCGCCACGGGGTCGTGCGCGGCGAACCAGTCGAGCACGGGCCCCGTCATCCCCGGCACGAGGGGGTTCGCGAGCGGCGCGCGCACGGCGTCGGGCAGCGCGCGCCAGCGGTCGAGCCGGGCGGTCGCGCGCGCGTCCGTCCACAGGACGGCGGGCACGACGGCGTCCCCCGCCGCGTCCACGAGCACCGCGGCGTGCATCTGGCCCGCGACGCCGACCGCGCGCACCGCGACCTCCCCGAGCCCGGCCGCGCGGGCGGCGAGGTCGTCGAGGGCGGCGCCGAGCGCCGTCGTCCAGGCCGTCGGGGCCGACTCGGAGCGGCCGGGACGCGGGTGCTCGACGTCGTACGCCGCCTCGGACTCCGCCACGACCGACCCGTCACGGGCGAGGAGGACGAGCTTGAGCCCGCTCGTCCCGAGGTCGACGCCGAGGGTGGTGGGGACCAAGGTCACGGGACCGACTCTCCCACGCCCGGGTAGCGTCGGCGGCATGAGCGCCACCCGTCCCTCGCGCTGGGAGCAGAAGACCGCCGCCGACCCCTCGCACTCGACCTGGTACGTCGAACGCTTCCGGGCCATGGCCGCCCGGGGCGCCGACCTCGCGGGCGAGGCCCGCCTGGTCGACGCCATGCTGCCGCGCGGCTCCCGGGTCCTCGACGCCGGCTGCGGGCCGGGGCGCGTGGGCGCCGAGCTGTTCGCGCGCGGGCACGCCGTCGTGGGCGTCGACGTCGATCCCGTCCTGATCGACGCCGCGCGGACCGACCACCCGGGACCCGACTGGCGCGTGGGTGACCTCGCGGAGCTCGACCTGCCCGCGGACGGCGTCACCGAGCCGTTCGACCTCATCGTGTGCGCGGGCAACGTCGTGACGTTCCTCGCGCCGGGCACCGAGGTGGAGGTGCTGCGCCGCTTCCGCGCCCACCTCGCACCCGGGGGGCGCGCCGTCGTGGGCTTCGGCACCGGTCGCGGGTACCCGCCCGAGCAGCTCCTCGCCGACGCCACGGAGGCCGGGCTGCACCTCGACCTCGCCCTGGCCACGTGGGACCTGCGCCCCTGGACCCCGGACGCCGACTTCCTCGTGGCGGTCCTCAGCGACGCGGCGCCCCGGCCGGGCGCGGTCTGAGCCGTGCCGTCCTACCGCGTGACCCTGGCCGTGGGCCTCCTGCACCCGGGCGCCGACCCCGAGGCCGTGCTGCCCGCGGCCGCCGCCGCGGCGCGCGCCCTCACGACCGTCGAGGCGTACGACGTCGGCGTCGTCCGCGGCGAGGCGCGCGTCACCGTGCGCTTCCTCGCCGACACGGACGCGTCCGCGCACGGCGTCGCGAACGCCGTGGAGGCGGGCGTCCGGGCCCACGCGGCGACGTCGGGCGGGCGCCTGACGCGACGCTGGGGAGCGCGCTGGCACCCCGCCTGAGCCACGGACGACGCGGGCGTCGGCGCCCGCCGGGCCCGTGCCGCCCGCGGGGCGCCGTTGCCGCGCGACCGGGGCGGAGGGCCGGTTCAATGGGACGGACCTGACACCGACGCCGGGAGGCACCGTGGCTACGAGGACCGGCCTGTTCCGCCGCAAGTCCGTCGAGGACTCGCTCGCGGCGGTCGACGACCCCGAGCGCTCGCTCAAGCGCGAGCTGACGGCGTGGGACCTCGCCGTCCTGGGCGTCGCCGTCGCGGTGGGCGCCGGCATCTTCTCCGTCGGCGCGACGGCCGCGGCCAACTACGCCGGCCCGAGCGTCATCGTCTCGTTCGTCATCGCGTCGATCGTCTGCGCGCTCGCCGTCATGTGCTACGCGGAGTTCGCGTCCGCGATGCCCGTCGCCGGGTCCGCGTACACGTTCTCGTACGCGACCATGGGCGAGCTCGTCGCGTGGATCATCGGGTGGGACCTCATCCTCGAGATGCTGCTCGCGTCCGCGGTCATCGCGAAGTTCTGGGGCGTGTACCTGGGCGACGCGTTCGGGCTGTTCGGCATCGACCTCCCGCTGACGATCCCTCTCGGCCCGGTCGACCTCGAGTGGGGCCCGGTCTTCATCGTCGCGGTGTTCACGGCGCTGCTCGCGCTCGGCACCAAGCTGAGCACGCGCGTCAACAGCGTGTTCACGGTCATCAAGGTCGCCATCACCCTGTTCGTCATCGTCGTCGGGTTCTTCTTCGTCGACGCCTCGAACTACACGCCGTTCGTCCCGCCCGCGCAGCCGGCGCCCGAGCAGGGCAACCTCGAGCAGCCGCTCGTCGGGTTCCTCACCGGCCTCGAGCCCACGACCTACGGCGTCATGGGCCTCCTCGCCGGGGCGGCGCTCGTGTTCTTCGCCTTCATCGGGTTCGACGTCGTCGCGACCACGGCCGAGGAGGCCAAGGACCCGCAGCGCACCCTGCCGCGCGGCATCCTCGGCGGCCTCGCGATCGTCACGGTGCTCTACATCCTCGTCACGCTCGTCGTGACGGGCATGGTGTCGTACACCGAGCTCGCCGAGTCCGACGCGCCGTCGCTCACCACCGCGTTCGTGCTCGTCGGCGCCGACTGGGCCGGGCGGGTCATCTCCGTCGGGATCCTCATCGGCCTGACGACGGTGATCATGGTGCTGCTGCTGGGCCTGACGCGCATCGTCTTCGCGATGAGCCGCGACGGGCTCCTCCCCCGCGGCATCTCCCGCACGTCGCCGCGCTACCGCACGCCGGTCCGGCTCCAGGTGGGGGTCGGGGTCGTCGTCGCGCTCATCGCCGGGCTGTCCCAGGTGGAGCTGCTCGAGGAGATGATCAACATCGGGACGCTCTCGGCGTTCGTCCTCGTGAGCTTCGGCATCCCGATCCTGCGCCGCTCCCGGCCCGACCTGCACCGCTCGTTCAAGGTGCCGTGGTCGCCCGTGCTGCCGATCGTGTCCGGCGTCGCGTGCCTGTGGCTCATGGCCAACCTCACGACGCTCACGTGGCTGCGGTTCCTCGGCTGGGTCGCGGTCGGGCTGATCATCTACGGGTTCTACGGCTACCGGCACTCCGTCGCGGGACGCGACGCCCTGAAGGGCGACGTCGCCGCCTAGGTGCCGACGCGTCGGTACCGTGGGCGGGCATGAGCACCACGGAGACCGCGATCACCGCCGACCTCGTCCGCGAGGCGCTGGCGGAGCAGCACCCGGACCTCGCCGGGCTGCCGCTCCGCGAGGTCGCGGGCGGCTGGGGCAACCAGATGTGGCGCCTCGGTGACGACCTGGCCGTGCGGGTGCAGCGCATGGACCCGACGCCGGAGCTCCAGCTCAAGGAGCGGCGGTGGCTGCCCGTGCTCGCCCCGCGCCTGCCGCTCCCCGTCCCCGTGCCCGTGCGGCACGGCGAGCCGTCCGCGCGTCTCCCGCGGCACTGGACGGTCATGACCTGGGTGCCCGGCGAGCCGCTGGACCACGGCACGATCACCCGGGGCGAGGACACCGCCGACGCGCTGGCCCGCTTCCTGCGGGCGTTGCACGTGCCGGCGCCCGCCGACGCGCCGTCGTCCACGGACCGGGGCGCCCACCCCCGCGACGTCACGGACGGCTTCGAGGGGTTCCTGCGCGCCGTCGCCCCCGCGGACTCCGCCGCCGTCCGCGCCGTCTGGGCCGACGCCGTCGCCGCCGGCGGGTGGGAGGGCCCGCCCGTGTGGGTGCACGGGGACCTGCACCCGGCGAACGTCGTCGTCGCGGACGGGACGCTCGCGGGCGTCGTCGACTTCGGCGACCTGTTCGCGGGCGACCCGGCCTGGGACCTCGCCGCCGCCTGGGTGCTGCTGCCCGCCGGCCTCGCGGCGCGGTTCTTCGACGCCTACGCGCCGACCGACGACGCAGCGGTCCGGCGTGCCCGCGGGCTCGCGGCGCTCAAGGCCCTCTTCCTCCTGCTCATGGGGCAGAACGGCGACCGGGGCCTTCCCGGCGGCAAGGCCCGCTGGGGGCCCGTGGGGCGCGCTGCGCTCGACCGCGTCCTGGCGGGATGACGTCTCGCCCCGCGGCCCCTCCCCGGCTCGGCACCGCTGCCGCACACAACCTACGCAACCGTAGGTTACGGTGGCGTAGTGAACACTCTGGCGACGAGGCCGTGGACCGACCGCTACGCACCCGGCGTCCCGACGGACGTCGTGGTGCCGGACGAGCCGGTCACGGCCGCTCTCTACCGCGCGGCCGAGCGCTGGCCGGACCGCGTCGCGGTCGACTTCTTCGGCGCGACCACCACGTACGCACAGCTCGTGGCGCAGGTCGAGCGCGCCGCGAGCGCCCTGCACGACCTCGGCGTCCGGCGCGGCGACCGTGTCGCGCTCGTGCTGCCCAACGCGACCTCGCACGTCGTCGCGTTCTACGCGGTCGAGCGGCTGGGCGCCGTCGTGGTCGAGCACAACCCGACCTACACGGCCGACGAGCTCGCCCACCAGCTCGCCGACTCCGGCGCGAGCGTCGCGGTCGTGTGGACCAAGACGGTCCCGGCCGTGCTCGAGGCCCGCACCCACGTGCCCGGGCTGCGGCGCGTCGTCGGGCTCGACATCGCGCGCGACCTGCCGCGCGGCAGCCGCCTCGCCCTGCGTCTGCCCGTCGCCCGGGCCCGGGCGCAGCGCGACGCGCTGCGCACGCCGCTCCCCGCCGGCGTGCCCGACTGGCACGACCTCGTCCGGCGGGCGCGGGCCCTCCCCCCGGCGCTGCCCCACCCCGCCGCCGACGACGTCGCCCTGCTGCAGTACACCGGCGGCACGACCGGCACCCCGAAGGGCGCGGTCCTCACGCACCGCAACCTCGTCGCCAACGTGGTCCAGGGCCAGGCGTGGGCCTCGTTCGAGGAGGGTGCCGAGACCGTCTACGGCGTGCTGCCCTTCTTCCACGCGTTCGGCCTGACGTTCTGCCTCACCCTGCCCGCGCGCGTCGGCGCGACCCTCGTCACGTTCCCCAAGTTCGACCCGCAGGCGTTCGTCGCCGCCCAGGCGCGGCGGCCCGCGACGTTCCTGCCCGGCGTCGCGCCCATGTTCGACCGCATCGTCACCGCCGCGGCCGACGCCCCGGGCGCGGGCTCCGACCTCACGTCGATCCGCCTGGCGTTCGCCGGCGCGATGCCCATCACGGCGGAGACGGCGCAGCGCTGGGAGGACGCGACGAGCGGCCTGCTCATCGAGGGCTACGGCATGACCGAGACGTCACCGATCTCGCTCGGCAACCCGTGCTCCGACGACCGCCGCCCCGGCACCCTCGGGCTCCCGTTCCCCAGCACCGAGATCCGCGTCGTCGACGCCGACGCGCTCGACGCGGGCGACCTGCGCGACGCCGAGCCGTCGGAGGCGTCCGACGACGGCGTGCGCACCGTGCGCGGCGAGCTGCTCGTGCGCGGCCCGCAGGTGTTCCGCGGCTACTGGAACCGCCCCGAGGAGACCGCCCACCAGCTGCTCGACGACGGGTGGCTCCGCACGGGCGACGTCGTGCGCGTGGCCCTCGACGGCCCCGACGCCGGCCTCGTCACGCTCGTCGACCGCATCAAGGAGATGATCGTCACGGGCGGGTTCAAGGTCTACCCGTCGCAGGTCGAGGAGCACCTGCGCGGGATGCCCGGCGTGCGGGACGTCGCCGTCGTGGGCGTGCCGGGCTCCGGCTCCGACGAGCACGTCGCCGCCGTCGTCGTGCTCGACGACGCGGACGACGCCGCCTCGCCCCCGCGCGTCGACCTCGCCGCCGTGCGCGAGTGGGGCGAGAAGCGCCTCGCCCGCTACGCCCTGCCCCGCACGCTCGCCGTCGTGCCGGAGCTGCCACGCTCGCAGATCGGCAAGGTGCTGCGCCGCGTCGTCCGCGAGGACCTCCTGGGCCGCGACGACGTCGAACGCCACCGCGCCTGACCGCGGTCCGCACCCACCCCACTCCGAACGCACCGAGGTAGAGCCCTGGTCTGGGGCTCTACCTCGCGTGACCGGGGCTCTCCCTCGGGGGCCGGGCGCCTGTTCGGCGTGGGGGCGGGGTTCGCCGTAACCTGGCACACGTCGTCGGCGACGTCCGCGACGCAGTCGGGCGGGCACCGGCGCTCTCCCACCCCGTCGCCCCGAGGAGGCCACGTGCCCGAGCCCGTCACCGCTGCCCCCGCACCGGCAGCCGCCGCCCCGCTACCGCACGTCGTGGTGGTCGGCGCCGGGTTCGCCGGGCTCGCCGTCGTCAAGGGGCTCGCGAAGGCGCCCGTGCGCGTGACGCTCGTGGACCGCCGCGTCTACAACACGTTCCAGCCGCTGCTGTACCAGGTCGCGACGGGCGGCCTGAACCCGGGCGACGTGACGTACTTCCTGCGCGGGCTGCGGCTCAAGCAGAAGAACGTGCGGGTCGTGCACGAGCACCTCGTCGGCATCGACCACGAGGCGCGCCGCATCCGCCTCCTCAACGACGAGTGGGTCGACTACGACTACCTCGTCGTCGCGAACGGCGTCACGGCCAACTTCTTCGGCACCCCCGGCGCCAAGGAGAACTCGTTCCCCATGTACTCGCGGTCCCAGGCCATGAAGATCCGGGACACCCTCTTCATCCGCCTCGAGAAGGCGGCGGCGAACCCCGGCAAGGACGAGGGCCTGCGGGTCGTCGTCGTCGGCGGCGGCGCGACGGGCGTCGAGGTCGCCGGGGCGCTCGCGGAGCTCCGCACCGCGGGCCTGCGACCCGCCTACCCGGAGATCCACGGCGACGCGTTCGAGGTGAAGATCGTCCAGCGCGGCGGCGAGGTGCTCAAGTCGTTCCACCCGAGGCTGCGCCGGTACGCGGCGGAGGAGCTGCGCCGCCGCGGCGTCGGCCTGCACCTGGGCGCCGGGGTCGCCGAGGTGCTGCCCGACGCCGTCGTCCTCACCGACGGCACGCGCATCCGCTCCGACCTCACGGTGTGGTCGGCGGGCGTCCACCCGCACGAGGAGGTCGACGACTGGGGCCTGCCGCGCGGCGAGGGCGGGCGCGTCGTCGTCGGCGACGACCTCCAGGTCGAGGGCCTGCCGGGCGTGTTCGCGGCGGGCGACATCGCGATCTCGCCCGCCGGGCTGCCGCAGCTCGCGCAGCCCGCGATCCAGGCGGGCGAGCAGGTCGCGCGCAACATCGAGGCGCTGCTCGCCGGGCGCCCGACGACGTCCCTGCGGTACTTCGACAAGGGCACCATGGCGGTCATCGGCCGCCGCGCGGCCATCGCCGAGGTCGTCGGGAGGCTGCGGCTCACGCGCGGCGTGGCGTGGCTCGCGTGGCTGTTCGTCCACATCATGGGGCTCATCGGGCCGCGCAACCGCCTGACGACGCTCGCGGGCCTGGTCACGCGCTACGGCTTCCCGTTCCACCGGCGGCCGATCCCGATCGTCGGCGACGTGCCGACCGTCCGCCCGCCGAAGCGCACCGGCCCCAAGCGCCCCTGAGACGGCGCCCGCCGCCCGCGCGGGGCGACGGCGCGCTCGCGAGGACTCCGGTCGCGTGCCGGCCCTCGGGCCGCGCACCGTGCGCCCGTCGCGTACCCTCGAGTGCGCAAGCAGTTTCAGGGGGCAACCGGGGGCAGTGTGGTGGTAGCACGTATCCCGGCTCCGTCGTCGACGACGGGCCGGACGCACAGCAAGAAGCACGACGACGGCACGCGCGACGGCACGCGGCCGCGGGCCGTGGGAGCACCGCGACGCGCACGAGCGGTCGTGCTCGCCGTCGTGGCCGTGACCGCGCTCGCCGGGTGCCGCGTGGACGGGCTGCCGGGCGGCCCGGGGAGCCCGTCGCCGTCGCCCACGTCGTCGCCGACGACGACGCCCACCCCCGAGCCGACCGTCGAACCGACGCCGGACCCGACCGAGGAGCCCACGGGCGGTCCCGGCGGCCCGGGCAGCTCGGACGGGGTCGAGGTCTCGGTCGAGATCGAGCCGGCGTTCTCCATGCCCAACCTCGTCGAGACGCGGCTCAAGCAGGCCCGCGCCGACCTGGAGAAGCGCGGCGCGGTGACGGTCGTCGTCGTGGACGCGCGCGACGCGCGGGCCGGCGCCCTGCCCGGCGCGGCCAACGGCTGGACCGTGTGCGCGCAGGACCCGGCGGGCGGGGACCTCGTCCGCACGTCGCAGACCGTGACGCTCGACGCCGCACCGAACGCGAAGCAGTGCCCGTGACGCGCTCCTGACCTGCTTCGGGTGGCGGCGCGGACGGCGGCGGAGGACGGTGGACTCTCACCCTCCACAGACAGGAGTCCGCCGCATGAAGATCGCCCTCGTCGGTGCCCACGGCAAGGTGGGCCGGCTGCTCGTCCCGATCCTCGTCGACCACGACGCGACCGTCACGGGGATCGTGCGCGCCGAGGAACAGCTCCCGCTCGTCCGCCGGCTGGGCGGCGAGCCGCTCCTGCTCGACGTCGAGCACGCCTCGACCGAGGAGATCACCACCGCGCTCGACGGGTTCGACGCCGTCGTCTGGTCGGCCGGTGCCGGCGGCGGCAGCCCGGAGCGGACGTACGCCGTCGACCGCGACGCCGCCGGCCGCACGATGGACGCCGCCGTCGCCGCCGGGGTGCCGCGCTACGTCATGGTGTCGTGGATCGGGTCGGTGCCCGACCACGGCGTCGACCCGGACTCGAGCTTCTTCGCCTACGCCGACGCCAAGCTCGCCGCCGACGACCACCTGCGCGGCACCGACCTCGACTGGACCGTCCTCGGCCCGGGCACGCTCACCGACGACGACCCGACCGGGGCGATCCGCGTCGTCGGCGACGGCCCGGACGGCCTCGACGGCGCGGACGACGTGCCCGACGGCGCAGCCTCCCGCGTCTCGCGCGCGGACGTCGCCATGGTGGTCGCCCAGGCGCTGCGCACGCCGTCGACCGTCGGGCGCTTCATCCGCTTCACCGCGGGCGACACCCCGGTCCTCGAGGCGCTCGACCGCTAGCCGTCAGCGCCCGAGGCGCCGGTCCACCCGCTCGCGCAGGTCGAGCGCCGTACGGCGCCACGTCGCCGCGCGCGCCACGACCGACCCGATGCTCGTCTCCTCGGCCTTCACGTGCACGACGTCGACCCCGCGCTCCGCGGCCGTCCGGACGATCGTGTCCGTCGCGCCGCGCAGCGCGAGCTGGAGCAGGACCGACGTCGTGCTCGCCTGCGCCTCGCCGGTCCCGAACCGCCGCCGGTAGACGACCTCGGTGACCACGCGGTCGAACATCCGGTCCGGTGACGCGTCCGCGTCGGCCACGTCCGAGCCGCCGGACGCGCCGAGGAGCGCGTGCGCGTCGGCGAGGACGTCCTCGCCGTCCGCGTCCGGCGGCAGCACGGCGAGGTAGAGCGAGAGCAGGAGCTCGCTGATCTTGCTCAGCACCCACGCGCGGCCGGGCAGCGGGGGCAGCGCCACGACGTACTGCGCGAGGTTCACCTCCAGCGCCTCGGCCGACAGGCACGTCCACGCGGGCGCCGTGCGGACCTCGACCACACGGTCCCAGTCCACGTCCTTGCCGTCGAGGCCCACACGCTGGGGGCCGATCGTCACGGCACCGAACCGGTCGAGCAGGGCGAGCGGCGCCGTCGCGAACCGCGGCACGTACGGGACGAGCCGCACGACCCCCTGGACCGACACGTCCCACTCGCGCTCGAGCGGGTACGACGGGCGAGGGTAGGCGGCGATCGCGCGCCGCACCCACTCCGCGACGACCTCGTCGAACCCGCCGTCGCCTGCGGCGGCGTCGAGCGGGCCACCGTCGGCGCCGTCGGCCACGGCAGCGTCGTCCGCGAGCGCCTCGACGAGCGCGTCCTCCAGCGCGGTGTCGAGATCGGGTTGGGGACCCGCCTCGGGCGCCGGGTCGCCGTCGTCGCGCCGCGCACGGCGGCCGGGGAGTGCGCCGGGCAGCGAGAACGGGGGTCGCGGGAGCGTGGGTCGCGGCAGCGCCGGGATGCGCAGGAGGCGTCTCTCGCCGAGCAGCCGCGCGAGCGTGCCGCGGTCGTCACCGGACGTCGTGCCGGGCAGGTCGGGTCCCTCGCCCGGCTCGTCGTCCGTCGTCGTGAGGAACGGTTCCTTCGCCACGTGACCCCCTGTCCGTCGCGCCACCGACGGCGCACCGCGGGCCAGCGTAGACCGGGCGGGGCCGCCCTCCGCCGAGGACGGCCCCGCCCGTCAGGTCGACTGCGTCAGCCGCAGTCGATCGCGTCGTACGCCACGTCGTACCGCTGGTACACCGGGTCGCCGCCGCGCCACTGGTAGGCCGCGACCGTCGCGGTGCCCGCCGCGACGGACGACGCGCGCGTGCTGAACGACTGGTACGCGTTCTTGTCCGGAGCGAGGGCGCTGAACTTCTTCTCGCCGAACGGCGTGACGAGCTTGACGTCCGCGGGGGCGTCCTCCCCGTTGGCGCCGCGCACGGCCACGTACGCCGTGCCGTTGAGGCACCGCGCCTCCGCCTCGACGGCGTCGACGCGCGGGTTGCCCACGCCGTTGATCGCGAACGTGTCCTCGGACAGCGCCGCGACCGCGTGCCCGATCGCCCGCGACATGATGTCGAGCGCGGTCGCGTCGACGTTGTCGATCGTGTCCGCCGGCGAGTGGTAGTTCGGGTCGTAGAAGATGCCCTCGGTGCCGCCGAACATCGCGACCTCCTCGGCCGTCTTCGAGCCGTCGGCGCCGGTGAACAGGCCCGACGCCGGGACGCCGTTCTCGATGAACGCCTGGTAGTCGGAGCGGCCCGAGAACTCGGTGTCGACCCACGGCTGGTCGATGCCGTCGAAGTAGTCGGTGAACACCGACTCCGTCTCGGCCGAGCCCGGCGGGACCTCGACCGGGGCCGGGTAGGTCGACTCGTTCGCGTCGTACACGCCGATGATGTAGTTCGGCGAGCCGACCATGTCGAAGTTGAGGTACGTCGCGATGTCGTCGAGCGCCGCCGGGTCGTTCGCGGCGAGGTCGCTCACGTAGTGGGTCGAGCCGCGCAGGCCGACCTCCTCGGCGCCCCACCACGCGAACCGGACCGCGTTCTCGACGTCCTGGCCGCCGTCGGTCGCGGCCGCGAGCTGGACCGCGACCTCGAGGATCGCGGCGGAGCCGGAGCCGTTGTCGTTGATGCCCGGGCCGTCCTCGACGCCGTCGAGGTGCGCGCCGACCATGACGACGTTGTGGTCGCGCCCGCCCGGCGTCTGGGCGAGCACGTTGAACGTCTCGAACTCCTCGACGTGGGTCTGCAGGTCGTAGGTCGCGACCGGCTCCGCGCCGCCCGCGATCGCGGCGAGGATCTCCTGGCCCGCGGCCTGCGTGATGCCGACCGTGGGGACCCACGCGTCGTTCTCGGCGCCGAGCGTCGGGCTCAGTGCCCCGTCGGTGTTGTTGTACAGGATCACGGCCGCCGCGCCGGCCTGCGCCGCGTACAGCGCCTTGTCGGCGAACGGGCACGAGCCGCGGCTGATCAGCGCGACCGCGCCGCTCACGGCGACCCCGTCCCACGTGTCCGCGGTGCAGCCCTGGACGAGCGCGTCGGCGGGCTGCACGATCGGGCCGGTGACGCCGTCGTCCGGGGTGTCGGGCGCGAACTCCGCCGGGTAGACGTCCGACGTCACCTCGACGCCCGCTGCCGTGAGGGACAGCTCGTCGATCTCCAGGTCCTCGAACGTGAAGTACTGGCGCTCGGGCTCGTAGCCCGCGGCCCGCAGGGCGTCCTCGACGTAGACGGCGCTCGCCTCGTAGCCGGGTGTCTCCAGCGCGCGGTTGCCGCCGTTGGCGTCCGCGATGTCCTGGAAGTCCTGGAGCCGCTGCATGACCGCGTCGCCGGTGACGAGGTCCTCGAGCGGGGGCGGGCCGACGGCGGCCCGCAGGCTGCCGGCGGCCGTGCCGGACGCGGCGCCGAGAGGCTCGGCGCCGACGGGAACTGCGGTCAGCGCCGCGAGCACGAGGCCCGCTACCGCTGCGGACGGGACGATCGTTCGTGGTCTCACGCATCCTCCTCGACAGTGGCCCCCGCGGACCACCCCCGGTCGTGTCGGGGTGCGGCCGAGTCGCACACGAGACGCGACGCTGCGGAGGCTCGTGTGCTCGCGAGCGTATGCCTCCCGGGCCGTGCGCGGAACCCCTGGGCGGCGGGAGCGTGAGGAGTTCACACGACCGTAACGGCCGTGGTGACGGCCGTGGCGACGGGGTGGGACGTGGGCGACGTCGGGCAGACTGTGCGCGTGCCCGGATTCGCCGTCGTCGACCTCGAGACCACGGGGTTCTCCCCCCGCCTCGGCGACCGCGTCGCCGAGGTCGCGGTCGTCCTCGTGGACGACGCCGGTCGCGTCGAGGACGAGTGGTCCACCCTGGTCAACCCCGAGCGCGACCTCGGGCCGCAGCACGTGCACGGCATCGCCGCGGCGGACGTCGCGCTCGCCCCGACGTTCGACCGCGTCGCGCCCGCGCTCCTGCGCCTGCTCGCCGGGCGCGTGCTCGTGGCCCACAACGCGGCGTTCGACACGCGCTTCCTGCGCGCCGAGATCGGGCGTGCGGGGATCGCCGCGGCCATCGACCCCGTCGCGTGCCTGTGCACGCAGCAGCTCGCGAGCCGTTATCTCACGGGCTCGCGGGCGCTGGCCGCGTGCTGCGCGGCCGTGGGCGTCGTGCACGACGGCGTCCACTCGGCCCTCGGAGACGCGCGCGCCACCGCGGGGCTGCTCGGGTACTACCTCGACGTCGCGGCCGACGACGAGTGCTGGGCCGTCGCACGGGCCGCCGCCGACGGCGTGCGCTGGTCGCTGCCCGCCGTCCTGCCCGGCGCGGAGCCGGTGCTGCGCGGCGCGAGCCGCGCCCGCGGGCACTGGCTCGCGGCGCTCGCCGACGCGCCTGCGGCTCCGGAGGCGCCCGGCGCCCCGGGAACGGACGCCCGGCGCGACGTGAGCACGTACCTGCGCCTGCTCGACGAGGCGCTCCTCGACCGCTACGTCTCGCACGCCGAGCGGGCCGCGCTCCTCGCGGAGGCCCGGCACGCCGGGCTCGACCGCGCGACGGTCGAGGCCGTGCACCGCGACTACCTGGCCGCGCTGGCCCGGGCCGAGCTCGACGCGCTCGACGGGACGACCGCCGCGGGCGACCGGGACGAGGGCGCCGCGCTGCGCGACGACCCGGCGCTGCACGAGGTCGCCGGGCAGCTCGGCCTCGACGCCGACGACGTCGCGGGAGCCGTCGAGGCGGCGCTCGGGACGCGCCTGGTCGAGACGGTCGGGGACGCTGCGGCCCCGGGGGCCGCGGTCCCTAATGGAGCGGTCCCGGGTGCAGCGGTCCCTGGTGGAGCGGTCCCGGTCCGGCCCGCGTTCGTGCTGGCCGCGGGCGACGAGGTCGTGCTCACCGGCTCGATGTCGCGGACGCGCGAGGCCTGGGAGCGCGACGTCCGCGCCGCGGGCCTCTCCCCCTGGCCGTACGTCACGCGCCGCACGCGGCTCCTCGTCGCCGCCGACCCCGACTCCCTCTCGACGAAGGCCCGCACCGCACGCCGCTACGGCGTCCCGGTCGTCACCGAGGCGGCGTTCGAGCGCCTGCTCGCCGCGCACGAGGGCGCGAGCGGGCGCACGCCCGAGGCCGGGGTGCGACGCTGGGCGTCATGAGCACGCGCAGCACGGCGGACGCGGCGGGCGACGACGCGGTCGACGTCGACGCGCTCGTCGACGACCTCTTCGCGCTGCCGCTCGAGCAGTTCGTCGTCGCGCGCACGGCCGCCGCCAAGCGGGTCAAGGCGTCGGGCGACGCGGTCGGTGCGGAGCGCGTCGGCCGGCTCACGAAGCCGACGGTGGCGGCATGGGTCGTGAACCAGGTGGCGCGCGAGCGGCCGGACGACGTCGCCGCGCTCGTGAGCCTCGGGGACGAGCTGCGCGACGCGACGGCCGACCGCGACCGCACGCGCCTGCGCACGCTCGACCGGCTGCGGCGCGAGCGGGTGGAGCGCGTCGTCGGGGAGGTGCGCGACGCGGGCGAGATCGCGGGCCGTGCGGTGTCCGGGACGGCGCTCGACCGGCTCGCGGAGACTCTCACGGCGGCGGTCATGGACCCCGACGCGGGCGCGCTCGTCCGGGCGGGCCGGTTGTCGCAGGCGCTCCAGCACGTCGGGTTCGGGATCGTCGACGAGGGTGGCGAGCCGGCGGACGTCGTCGAGCTGCGTGCGCGCACAGGCGGCGCCGGGGCCGGGGACGACGGCGGGACGACCGGTGCGGAGCCCCCGGAGGGTGCCGAGGAGGACGCCCAGGAGGCTGCCGAGCGCGAGGTCGAGGAGAGCGCGGCCGAGGTCGACCGGCTGGAGGCCGAGCGCGACGACGCCGACGCCCGCGCGCGCGAGGCGGGCGACGCCGTCGGGCAGGTGGAGGACGAGCTCGCGCGCGTCGAGGACGAGCTCGCACGGCTCGCCGACGAGCGCGAGGCGCTGCGCGCCCGCCTGAGCGACGCGCGGGACGCGGAGTCCGCCGCGCGGGAGGCGCTCGACGCGGTCGACGAGCGGCTCGACGCCGCCGAGGAGCGCGCCGCGTCCGCGCGCAAGGCCCGCCGGGCGGCGCGCCGCAGCTGAGCCCGTTCGTCGTGCGCGAACTCGGGACTGAGCGGGGCACGCTCAAGGTTGCACAGGTCAGACGCCACGGCCCCCGTGGCACGACCGACCTGGAGGACCACCATGATCAGCACCTACACCGTGGCGCCGTTCCGTCCGCTCCCCACCGAGCGGCTCGTGCGCCAGCTCTGGACGCGCCCGTCCGGCGCGGGCGTCGCCCCGACGGGCTTCGCGCCCGCCGCCGACGTGTACCGCGAGGGCGACGACCTCGTCGCCCGCTTCGACCTGCCGGGCGTCGACCCGGAGCGCGACGTCACCGTCGAGCTCGAGGGTCGCCGGCTCGTCGTCCGCGGCGAGCGTCGTGACCAGCGCGTCGTCGAGGCTCCGGCCGACGAGGCGTCCGACGACGCCGAGCGGGCCGGGGGCGAGCAGCCGGAGGCGAGCACCGACGAGGCGGCCGAGGTCGCCCCGGCCGGACGCCGCGTCCGCGAGGTCCGGTTCGGCGAGTTCCGCCGCACCGTCACCCTGCCGAAGACCGCGGAGGCCGACGCCGTCCGCGCGTCCTACGACGCGGGCGTGCTCACCGTGACCGTCGCCGGCGTGTTCGCCGGCCGCGCTCCCCAGCGCATCGAGGTCACGCGCGCGGCCTGACGCCGCGCCGCCGGCGCGACGCCCGACGTCGCGCCGGCCCTCCGACCCGGCCGCGCACGCCCCTGCGCGGTCGGACGGCGGGGCCGGCACCCTCGTGGTGCCGGCCCCGTCCGGTACGGGCACCCTCTCGCACGGCTCACGAGGACCGCCGTCCCCGAACGGCCGTCCGCCCTCCTTTCACCCCGTCAGCCCCTCCCCCGGACGACCGGCCGCGGGTTAGCGTTCACCTCACGCCCCCCGGGGCTTCGGTCGTGCCCGTCGACGTCGATGCGGCGACCGCGAGACGAGGACGACGCATGGCCCTGAGATTCAACGCCCCTCCCGGCTGGCCCGTGGCCCCCGGCGACTGGCGCCCCGAGCCGGGCTGGACTCCGGACCCTGCCTGGCCGTCCGCGCCGGAGGGTTGGACCTTCTGGGTCGAGGACACCACCACCGGGCCGTCGACCGGGGCCACGCGGCCTCGACGCGGGCGCCGGGCAGCCCTGCTGACCGCGGCGGGCGTCGCCCTGTTCGTCGTCGGGCTGCTGGTCGGGCAGGGCAGCTCCGGCCGGGCGCTCGACGAGGCGAGGACCCTCGTCGCGCAGGCGGCCGACGAGCAGGACGCGGTCGAGGGCGAGCGTGCCGAGCTGGACGCCGAGCGGACCGCGCTCGAGGAGCAGACGGCCGCCGCGCAGGCGACCCAGGCCGAGCTGGACGAGCGGGCGACGGCGCTCCAGTCGTCGGAGGCCGAGGTCACGGCGCGCGAGGGCGCGGTCGCGACCGTCGAGGCCGAGCTGGCGACCCGGGTGACCGACGTCGAGGGTCGTGAGGCCGCTGTCGCCCAGGCGGAGGCGACCGCCGCGGCGGCGCGCTCGGCCCAGCAGACCCGGCCCAGCGCACCGGCGGGCGTCGCCGACACCGGCGCCAGCACGTCCACGTACTACCAGAACTGCGACGCGGTGCGGGCCGCCGGCGCGGCCCCGCTGCTCCGCGGCGAGCCGGGCTACGCCCCCAAGCTCGACCGCGACGGCGACGGCGTGGCCTGCGAGTAGGTCGTCAGCCCTCGGCCGCGCCCGCGCGGCCGAGGAACGACCGCAGGGCCTCGGTGACGAGCGCGTGGTCGTCGCCCTGGGCGAGCCCGGACACGGTGACGACGCCGACGATCCCGACGCCCTCCACGCGGACGGGGAACGCGCCGCCGTGCGCGGCGTACTCCTGGAGCGGGAGGTCGTGCTTCTCGTTGAACGACGTCCCCGTCGCCCGGGCCCGCAGGCCCACGAGGTACGACGACGCCCCGAACCGCTCGACGACCCGCACCTTGCGCTCGACCCAGGTGTCGTTGTCGGGCGTCGTGCCCGCGCGCGCGGCGTGGAACACCTGCTGCGGTCCCTTGCGGACGTCGATCGTCACGGGCAGGTCGCGCTCGTCGGCGAGCTCGACGAGGAGGCAGCCGAGCCGCCACGCGTCGTCGTGCGTGAAGGTGCGGAGCACGAGGTCGCGCTCGTCCGCCTCGACGGAGGCGACGAGGGCGGCGAGGTCGTCGGGCGTCGTCATGCGGTCATCGTGGCACGATCGCGACGTGACGACGACGCCCGTTCCCCGCCCGGCACCCCTCGACCCGCTCGACCACGGCCTGCTCGACCGCGCGTCGGGCGTGCTGCTCGCGCAGGCGGCGGGCGACGCGCTCGGCGTGCCGTACGAGTTCGCGCAGCCGCCCGGGCCCGGGCACCGGGACGAGGTCGCGGTCATGCGCGGGGGCGGGCTCGGCCCGTACGCGCCCGGCGAGTGGAGCGACGACACGCAGATGTCGGTGTGCGTCGCGCGCGTGACCGCAGCGCACGACGTCCTCTCCCCCGTGCCCGACGCGTTCGGGGCGACGCCGCTCGACGACGTCGCCGCCGCGTTCGAGGCGTGGCGCACCGGGGGCGCGTCCGACGTCGGGACGCAGACGGCCGCGGTGCTGCGCGACGCCGCCGCGCGCCGGGGACCCGCCGCGACACGGCTGCGCGAGGCGTCCGCGGCGCTGCACGCGGCGACCGGCCGCACGGCGGGGAACGGCGCGCTCATGCGGACGGGCGTCGTCGGGCTCGTCGCGCTCGGCGACCGGGACGCGACCGCCCGCGCGGCGCGCGCCGTCGCGGAGATCACGCACACCGACCCGCTCGCCGCCGAGTCGTGCGTGCTGTGGTCCGAGGCGGTGCGCGTCGCGGTGACGGAGCAGCGGCTCGACGTGCGGGCCGGCCTCGACCTGCTCGACCCGGAGGCCGCGGCGCGCTGGTCGGCGTGGGTCGCGGACGCGGAGTCCGCCCGGCCCGAGGCCGACCTCCGGCAGAACGGCTTCACGGTGACCGCGCTCCAGGCGGCGTGGCGCGCGATCGCGACGACGTCCCCGCCCGAGCGCTCGCGGTTCGCGGGCCGGGACCACATGGTGGCGGCGCTCCAGGCCGCGGTCGCCGTCGGCGGCGACACCGACACCGTCGCGGCGATCGCCGGGAGCCTGCTCGGCGCGCGGTACGGCGCCCGCGCGGTGCCCGACGAGTGGGCGACCGCCGTCCACGGCTGGCCCGGGATCGACCGCCGCGTGCTCACGGCGCTGGCGCGCCGCACCGCCCAGGGCGGCCTCGTGCGCTCCGAGGCGCTCGTCCTGCCCGACGGCGACGCGCGCCCCGTGCAGCACTGCCCGCTGTGCGGGACGCTGCTCCGCGAGAACCCCCGCTACCCGCGCCACGTGTGCGGGTGGTGCGCCCAGGACGTCACCGACGAGGAGGGTCGTCCCGTCGTGCTGGCGAACGCGACCATCACGGGCGGGTACACCGCGCAGCGCCCGGACGGCTCGCCCGCGTCGGCCGACGTGCTCGCGGGGAGGGTGTGGATCGACGGCGTCGCGCTCCGCGCGCAGGAGGCGCGGTTCGGCGGGGTCGTCGTGCAGCCTCTCGACGACCCCGCCTGAGCCGGCGGCGCGTTCGCGTCACCGGCCGGACGAGCACAGCCTCAGCCGCAGGAGACCGCCGGGAAGGCGACGTCCTGGGCGGAGGGGGCGCCGCCGTCGGGCAGGGTGCCCGTGACGGTGACGGACCCGGCGTCGGCCGCGACCGCCCGCGTCGAGAACGACTGGTACGCCGCCTTGCCGGGCGCGACCGCCGCGACCGTGCGCGTGCCGAACGGCGTCGCGAGGGTGACGTCGGCCGGGACGTCGCCGGTGTTCGTCGCGCGGACCGCGACGTACGCCGTGCCCGCGAGGCAGCGGGCGCTGGTCTCGACGGCGAGCGCGGGGCCCGCCTCGTCCTCGCGCTGGAGCGTCACCCGGTCGACGACGCGCTGCGACCCGGTCGCGTACGTGGTGACGGTGAGCGACGTGGGCGTGACGTCGAGGTCGGAGTAGCTGGCCTCGCGCGACTGCTCCCAGCGTGCCGTCCACGGCTTGGCGCCGTCGAAGTCGTAGAACTTCGAGCCCGACGACGAGTTGCCCGTGAGGTAGAGGACCTGGTCCTCGTCCGGGGTGAGGACGTCGCCCTCGGCCGGCGCCGCGGCCGGGACGACCGGCGTCGCGCCCTCCATGAGGTACGAGCGCGTGTAGATGTGGTCGTGGCCCGCGAGGACGAGGTCGACGCCGAGGTCGCTGAAGACGGGCGAGAGCGCCTCGCGCATGCGCACCACGTCGGTGTCGCGCGAGTGGAACGCCTGGCTGTAGAGCGAGTGGTGGAACGTCACGACGACCCAGTCGTACGCGTCGCCGTGCGTGCCGACCACGTCGCGCAGGAACGCCTCGTGCCCCGCGATCTGCGTCGCGGACGAGTCGTTCGAGTCGATCGCGACGACGAGGACGTTGTTGTACGCGTACCAGTAGTCGCGGCGCTGCTCGGCCGAGAGGTTCGGCATCGCGTAGTGCTGGTCGTAGAGCGCCGACGCGGTGTCGTGGTTGCCGTCCTGGACGGCGAAGCGCAGCTCGCGCATCTGGCGCGGCGCGAGGAAGCCCGCGTACTGCTGGCTGCTGCCCGCGTTCTCCACCTGGTCGCCCGCGGAGATGAGGAACGCGGTGTCCGGGTGCCGCTCCGTCATGGTGTCGAGGTTGGCGGCCCAGCGTGCCGCGTCGTTCGCGGCGTTGCCGCTCGCACCGATCTGCGCGTCGCCGACGAACAGCGCGGAGAACTCGTCCCCGAACGTCCCCGTCGTGAACGTCGACGGCTCGGACCAGCCGCTCGCCGCGCTGCCCACGCGGTACACGTACGCCGCGTCCTCCTCGAGCCCGCTGATCGTGGCGTGGTGGTACGTCGCGCCGTCCGCGGCCGCGCCGTCCCGGGACGACGACGTCGCGGCCGTCCGCCAGTCGACCTCGCCGCCCGTCTCGTCGGCCCGGGCCCACCGGACCTCGCCCGCGCCGGGCAGCGTCGAGAACCACGCGACGTTGGCCTGCGTCTCGTCCGCGCCGACGTTCAGGGCGACGTCGCGCACCTCGCCGTGCGTCGGGACGAGCGACCGCACGTCGAGGTAGATGTCCGAGCTCGTCGGCGCGTCCTGGTAGAGCGCGACGGAGATCGTGTTCTCGCCGGGCTCGAACGCGTCGGCCGGGACGACGAACGTGCCCGTCACCGGGTCCGTCCGCCCGTTGCCGTGGTACTGGAGGTTCTCGGTGATCTTCCGGTCGTCGTCGCCGAGGCGCACGACCTCCTCGCCGTTCACGTAGACGATCGCGGCGTCGTCGTAGACGATCTCGCCCTCGAACGCCGGGACGCCGTCGAGGTCCGCCGCCGTGAGCTCCACGTCGGTGCGGAAGAAGAACGTGGGGACGTCCGTCGTCGTGCCCTCGATGTACTGGGTGAGGAGCGTCGTGATCGGGAAGGCGGCGCCGATGCCCGTCGCGGCGCCGCGCTTCGCGCCGAACGCGCCCGTCGCGGACTTCCACGCGGAGTCGTCGAACGCGGTCGTCGTCCACACGCGCTGGTCCGCGGCGGATCCAGCCGGGTTCGTGTTGTCGTCGAGGTAGCGCCAGGTCGTGCCCGACGTCGAGAGCAGGGACTCGTCGGCGGCGGCCGTCGAGGTCGCGGTCGCGGCGACGAGCGCCGTGCCGACGAGCGAGACGGCGAGCGCCGACGCCGCCGCGCGCGCGAGCGCGCCGGGCGGCCGGGAGGCGTGCGGGTTCATGGGTTCCTTCGCAGGTCAGGGGTCCGCGCGGCGACGACCGTCGGACCACCGTGGCGGCGTCGGACCCGTGGTGGGAAGCGCTGTCACCGTAGGTAGCGGGGATGGCGGCCGTGCGTCGTCGGGGTGAACGCGCGGCGGCGGCCAGATGGCCGTCCTCCGCCCGGCCCGGCAGACGCAGGACGCCGCGTCCCCGGAGGGGACGCGGCGTCGAGGCCTGCGACGAGGAGAAGGCGGCTCAGGCGCCCCGGCGCCGCCGGAGGACGAGGACGCCCGTGCCGAGCGCGACGAGCAGGAGCGCGACGATCGCGACACCGGCGGCCTGCACGCCGGTCGTCGCGAGCCCACCCGTGCCACCGTCGGCCGGTGCTCCCGGCGCGTCGGGCGTGCCCGGCACGTCGGGCGTCGTGGGCACGGTCGGGTCCGTGGGCACGGTCGGGGTCGTCGGAGTCGTCGGAGTCGGCGCGGGCGTGGGCTCGAGCGGCCGGTCGGCGGTGTTGGTCAGCGTCACGGCGACGTCCGCGGCCGCGGCGACCTCCAGCCGCACCGTCCCGTCGTCGCCCGGCTCGACCGCGCCGCCGTCGACCTGCCAGGTCGGCTCGCCCCACTCCACACCCTCGACCGCCGGGAAGCCGGGCTCCCCGAGCACGACCTCCGCCCCGACGGGAAGGTCGTCGAGCGTCGCCGATCCGCCTACCGGGACCGTCAGCTCGCCGGCAGCCCCGTCGACGGCGTACGCGACGGTGAACGCGGTGCCCGCGGGGACGACCGACGCGGCGTCGCCCACCACCCGCTTGGTCACGGTGAGGCTGCCGCTCTCGGCGGGCACGGTGCCGCACGGGATCGACCCGGCGAACAGGTAGGCGTGCGCCTCCCCGCCGAGCAGGGTGAGGTCGCGCGCCACGACCTGCCCGTCGAGCGGGGACGCCTCGACGGTGAGGTCGGCGGTCGGCGCGTACACCGACCCGTCCAGGCGCGCCCCGCCGGCACCGAGCGTGACCGGGCCGTCGAGCCGCGACAGGTCCCACATCACGAACGAGGCCGCCTTGCCGGCCTCGCCGAACACGGAGCCCTGGAGGTCGGTCGTCCCGGCGGGGACGGAGACGATCAGCGGGGCGTCGGCCGACGGGAGCACGCCGTCGGCGAACTGCACGGTGTACGCGTCGGCGATCGCCGCGTAGTCGACGACGTTCGGCCGCCCGGCCTCGAGCGCGGAGAGGACGACGCGGTCGCCGACGTCCTCCGTCACGGAGAGCACGTGCGCTGCGCCGCTCGGCACGAGGTCGGCGAGGCACCGGCGGACCTCGGCGGCACCCGTGGCACCCGTCTCGACGTACGCCGCCACGGAGCCGCGCTCCGTCGCCACCGTCGCGGCGCCGTCGGGCCACTTCTGGTTCGTGGCATCGACGGCGGGCGAGTCGTCGAGCGACGTGCGGTACCGCACCCAGTCGGCGCGCTGGTACGTGCCGAACGCCGGGTCGTCACCCACGACCTTGAGGTAGCCCTGGAGCGCTGCACCCCGGTCCGCGGGCGCCCCGCCGTTCGTGATCTGGACCGTCCCCGACGTCGGTGCGTAGCCGCCCACGAGGAGACGGGTGGGGTCGCCGTCGACGGTGGGGATCGTGTAGTCGGCCGTCCCGGCCGCCTGGTGGAGGATCGCGTACATGCCCCCGTCGGCACGGACGGACAGCTCGCCGCCGACCGCGACCGAGCCCTCCGTCTCGTGGTTGCCGAGGTGGGCGTCCTCGCGGGCGTAGACGCTGAACCCCCCGGCCAGGTCGAACGGGTTCACCGGTGCGTCGGCGGCGACGGCGCCCGACGCGGGCAGCACGAGCGCGGCGCCGGCCAGCGCGACGACGGCTGCGGCAGCGGTGCGGCGTCGGCCGGAACGAGTGGTTGACTGCGGCAACAGACGTGAGGGCAGCATCGAGCGGACAGCTCCATCGGGTGGGGGAAGAGGTCGGTCCCGACGGACCGGGACCGGCCCGTCCCTCTCACCGTAGGCCGAACTGGACGAGCGTCCAGAACGCGTGCCGGGTGAAGTCGTGCCGGTGTGATCGACCCCACCTCACCGTGCGCACGGGCAGCCGGACCTGTCGGTCATGTCGGGCTTCCGACGAGCCCCGCGGGGCAGCGCGTGCGCGCCGCACCACGTCAGGAGATGACGAGGCTCGCGATCAGCCCGTCGCGCAGGCGGACGGTGAACGTGCCCGGCCCGTTGTACCCGTCCCCCGAGACCGTGAGGTCGAGCAGCACCTCGTCGGGTGTCGCCCCCGGCCGCAGCCCGGAGACCTCGAAGTGCGAGCGCTTGCCGATGTTGTCCGTCCGGTCCCAGCTCGCGAGCTCGGTGCGGCCGCGGAAGCGGCGGCCCCAGTCGTCGAGGACGGCGTCCTCGGTGAACGCGGTCAGGAACCGGGCGGTGTCGCCTGCGTTCGTCGCCTCGACGAGGGTCCGCACCGCGGCCGGAAGGTCGTGCGTCACGTCGCTCATCCCCTCACTGTGCTCCCCTCGGTGCCCGACGACGACCCGGACGTGGTGCGACGCGACGTCCGCGAGCCCGTGCCCGAGCCGGCCGAAGAGCGCGACGCTCGCCGTCCCGGGCCAGTCTGCGGGCAGCGCGGCCGACGGCAGCCCGGGGTCGGCGTACGGGATCGGCCGCCAGTCGTCCACGGCCCGCACCCAGCGCGCGAACGCGTCGCGCGGCTCGTCCGCTCGCGCGGACGGGGCGCCGTCGGCCCCCGCGTCGTCGTGCCGGGCGAGGAACGCGCGGTGCAGCGCCGCGACCCGGTCGAGGTCCCACCACCGCGCCGCCGCGTCCGCGAACGACCCCGCGACGCGCGGCGGCCCCGCGAGGAACACCGTCGCGGCGTCCCGGACGTCCAGCGCCACGAGGATCTCCTCGACCTCGTCCACGAGGTGACCGGGCGTGATCCACAGCCCGTCCGCGACGCTCCCGGCGCCGATCCACGCGAGGTGACGGCGCAGCTGGTGCCGCGCGTCGCGCCGCTCCTCGGGCAACGAGTACGACACCAGGCACCACGGGTCGTCGTCCCCCTGCTGCCGGTAGCCGAAGATGCGCCGGTCGCCGCGCGCGAGCATCGGCCCGGCGTCGGGGGCGAGCCGGTACCCCGCGCGGCCGTCGTCGAGCGTCTCGGGCACGAGCAGACCCTTGGCCTTGACCCGCGAGACCGCGCTGCGCGCCCCCGCGGGCGGGACACCGAGCGCGCCGAGCAGCTCGACCAGGTCCGCCACCGCGACTGCACCCCCCAGGTCCCGGACGTACAGCCCGACGACGGTGCGCAGCAACGACGTCGTGCTCCCCGGCCGGGAGTCGAGGTCGTCGAGGATCACGCGGGCCCGGCCGCACCCGGCGCGGTCGGCCCGCTCGGTCGGCCGTCGAGGACCTCGGCCAGGGCGTCGCGCACCGCCTCGACGCCGACGCGCACCTCGTCGAAGCTCGTCGAGAGCGGGGACAGGCCGAGGCGCAGGCCGTTCGGGCGGCGGAAGTCGGGGATCACGCCGCGCTCCCACAGGAGCGGGAGCGTCGCCTCGAACGCGTCGTGGTCGACGGTCACGTGGCTCCCCCGACGCTCGGGGTCCCGCGGCGACGCGTACCGGGCGCCGAGCGGGAGCAGGAGGTCGTCCACGAGGGCCGTCGCGTGCTCGGTGAGCGCGACGGACTTCGCGCGGACCGCCGGCATCCCGGCCGTGTCGACGAGGTCGAGCATGTCCTGCATCGCGAGCATCCCGACGATCGCGGGCGTCCCCGAGAGGAAGCGCCGGACGCCGTCGTGCGGCGCGTACGCCGGGCCCATCTCGAACGGCGCCGCGCTCCCCATCCAGCCCTGGATCGGCTGGGTGAGCGCGCCCTGCAGGTCGGCGCGCACGTAGCCGAACGCGGGCGCACCGGGACCCCCGTCGAGGTACTTGTAGGTGCAGCCCGCCGCCAGGTCGACGCCCCACGCGTCGAGCTCGACCGGGACGGCACCCGCGGAGTGGCACAGGTCCCACAGGACGAGCGCCCCGGCGTCGTGCGCGAGCGCCGTGATCGCGGCGGCGTCGCTCACGTACCCCGACCGGTACGCGACGTGGCTGAGCAGCACGAGCGCCGTGCGGTCGGAGAGGACCTCCGCCACCTGCGCGGGGGTCACGCCGCCGTCGTGGTCGGGCGTGATCCACCGCAGCGTCGCGCCGTGCTCGCGCGCGACGCCCTCCAGCACGTACCGGTCCGTCGGGAAGTTCCCGGCGTCGAGCACGATCTCGTCGCGACCCGCGACCTGCGGCGCCGAGAGCGCGGCGCGCACGAGCTTGTAGAGGATCACCGTCGTCGAGTCCCCGACGAACGTCTGGCCCGCCGCCGCGCCGAGCGTCACCGCACCGATCCGGTCACCCAGCGTCAGCGGCAGCTCGTACCACTCCTCGTCCCAGCCGCGGATGAGCCGCGCGCCCCAGACGTCGGTCGCGAACCGCGCGAGCCGCTCGGCCGACGCGCGCGTCGGCCGGCCGAGCGAGTTCCCGTCGAGATAGGCCGTGACCTCCTCGGAGTCGACGAACGCGTCACGGAACCGCGCGAGCGGGTCGGCCGCGTCGAGCGCGGCCGACCGCGCGGCGTGGTCGGTGCGGGCGGTCGTGGCGTCGGTCGTGTCGGTCATCGCCGGTCCTCCGGGGTGCGGGGTGCGCGCGGCGCACCGTGGGGCTCGGGTCGCGCCACGACGACGGCGCGCGCGAACCACGCGGCCACGTCGTCGGGGTCGTCGAGGTCGGGCGGGTCGCCCGGGACCCAGGTCGCGGCGCCGTCGGGGTCGGGCAGGGCGCCGTCGTGCGCGATCGCGCCGAGGAGCGCGTGCGGATCGAGGCCGGCCTCCGCGAGCGCCCGCAGCTCGCGAGCGTTGACGCCGGGCGGGAGGGGGCCGTTGCCGAGGTCGGTGCCGTAGACGACCGTCCCGCCGAGCGCGACGAACCGTCGGACGTTGTCGATCGCGACGTCCTGCTCGGCCGTCGGGCTCCCCCACCCGTGCACGTCGAGCGTGCTCACCCAGCTCACCCGCCCCACCGGACCCACCGGACCCACCCCGCCGAACACGGGGTCAGGGCCGTTCTCGACCGCTTTTCGTCGGTGATCCCGTGCTCGACCGGGTGGAAGGGCGTGGTCGGCGCGGGGGCCGGCCATCGCCGCCAGGAGGTCGTCGGGCAGGCGCTCGCTGAACGGGGCGTGCGCCAGCCGGTCGACCCCCGCCTCGAACGCGCGGGCCGCCATCCCGCGCCCCTCCACGTGCGCGACGACGTCCCGGCCCCGCGCGTGGGCGTGGCCGACGAGCGCGGCGAGCGTGGCGTCGTCGGGCACCGGGCCGGCGTCGGCGTGCAGGGCGACCTTGAGGAACGACGCGCCCGCGGCGAGCTGGCGGTCGACGGCGGCGACGGCCGCGTCGGGCGAGCCGACCTCCTCGACGGACCCGGCGGGCGCCCACGACCGGTCCGACGGGTAGCCGCCGGGGGCGGTGAGGAACGCGCCCGCGAACGCGACCGCCGGGAAGCCGGGACGCCCGGGCCACGTGCGCGCGGCGTCGGGCACCCACCCGAGGTCGTGCACGACCGCGATCCCGCCGCGTCGCACCGCGACCGGGTCGACCAGGCCGAGATGCACGTGCGCGTCTGCGAGCGGCGGGAGCCAGGTGCCGCCGTCGCCCGCCCGGCCGAGGCTCACGACCGCCCGATCTCGGTGCGGACGGCGAACAGCTCGGGGAAGAACGTGAGGTCGAGGGCGCGCTGGAGGAAGCCGACGCCGCTCGACCCGCCCGTTCCGCGCTTGGTGCCGATGATGCGCAGCACCGTCTTCATGTGGCGGAACCGCCAGAGCTGGAAGTTGTCCTCCAGGTCGACGAGCTCCTCGCACGTCTCGTACGCCGACCAGTACGTCTCCGGGTCGTCGTAGATGCGCCGGAAGACCTCGACGAGGTCGTCGTCGAGCGTGTGCGCGACGGTGACGTCGCGGTCCAGGACCCGCTGCGGGACGTCGTGGCCGTGCCGCGCGAGGTGGCGCAGGAACTCGTCGTAGACGCTCGGCTCGGCGAGCAGGCGGGCGAGCTCGGCGCGCGCGTCGGGCTCGGCGTCGAACACGTCGAGCATCCGCGCGTTCTTGTTGCCCAGCAGGAACTCGACCGCGCGGTACTGCCACGACTGGAAGCCGGACGCGTGCCCGAGGAACCCGCGGAACTGCGCGTACTCGCTCGGCGTGAGCGTCGCGAGGACGGACCACTGCTCCGTGAGCGTGCGCTGCACGTGCTTGACGCGCGCGATGCGCTTGAGCGCGACCCCCAGCTCGTCGGCGGCGAGCAGGTCGCGCGCGGAGAGCAGCTCGTGCAGCACGAGCTTGAGCCAGAGCTCCGTCGTCTGGTGCTGCACGATGAACAGCATCTCGTCGTGGTGCTCCGGGTCGCTCACGGGCTCCTGCGCGGCGAGCAGCGTGTCGAGGTGCAGGTACGACCCGTAGGTCATCTGCTCGCGCAGGTCCGTGACGATGTCGGACTCGAGCGCGCGCTCGTTCGGCGCGGGCAGCGGTGCGTCGGCCATCCCTCGAGCGTATGTCACGAACGTGACGACCGCCAGGTCCGTGCGATGCATCGGAATGACGCAATGATCTCATCATTGCGTCATTCCGACCGAGTGGTAGAGGTCAGTCGTCCGCCGCGGCGCGGCGCTCCTCCTCGTCGACGGACTCACCCGTCGGGTCCTCCGCGACGAGGTCGTCGAGGAACGCGCCGCCCAGCGGCCCGTCGCTCACCCCGACGAACCGCCAGCCCGACGCCGGGTCCCCCTCGACCTCGACGAGCCCGGTGTTCGCGAGCGGGGTCCACGCGAGCCGGTCGACGTCGACGCCCGCGGCGCGTGCGCACGCCCACGCGCGGATCGCCGCACCGTGCGACACGACGACGGCGGTCTCCCACCCGGTCCGCGCGACGGCCGCGAGGGCGTCGTCGTACCGGTCGAGGAACTCGGTGCCGTCCGGGCCGCCGGGAACCCGGCGGGCGGGCTCGCCGCGCCCCCACGCGAAGACCGTCTCGAGGTAGAGGGCGTGGTCGTCGTGGTCGGCCGACATCTCCAGGTCGCCCGCGTCGACCTCGCGCAGCCCGTCGAGCTCGAGCGGCTCCAGACCGTGGCGCTCGACGAGCGGCGCGGCCGTGAGGTGCGTGCGCACGAGCGTGGACACCGCGACGCCGTCGACCACCCGGCCCGAGAGCGCGTCCGGGACCGCCGCCGCCTGGCGCGCCCCGAGGGCGGTGAGGCCCGGGCCGGGCAGGGCGGTGTCGAGCAGGCCGGCGACGTTGGACGGGGTCTGTCCGTGACGGACGAGGAGCAGGCGCATGGTTCTCCGGTTCTCGGGTGGGGGGTCTCCTGCCACCCTACGAGCCCGGGCGCGGGCGCGGCGTGGCACGCTGGGCGCATGTCCCGCCGCGAGCTCGTCGTCCTGGGGACGGCCAGCATGGTCCCGACCCGCACGCGCAACCACAACGGGTACGTGCTGCTCTGGGACGACGAGGCGATCCTCTTCGACCCCGGCGAGGGCACCCAGCGGCAGATGACGTTCGCCGGGGTGTCGGCGACCGACCTCACGCGCATCGCGATCACCCACCTGCACGGCGACCACAGCCTCGGGCTCGCGGGCGTCTCCCAGCGCATCAGCGGCGACGGGGTGCGGCACCCGATCGGGGTGACCTACCCGGCGTCGGGCCAGCGGTGGGTGAACCACCTGCTCGACGCGAGCGCCCACTACCGCCGCGGGCACCTGGAGCTCCAGCCGCTCACGACGGACGGCGTGGTCCCGCCCGTCCCCGGCCGCCCCGAGCCGGGCTTCACGCTCCGCGCCGAGCGCCTCGACCACACGATCGAGGCCGTGGGCTACCGCCTCGACGAGCCCGACGGCCGGTCGCTCGACCCCGCGCTCCTCGCCCGCCACGGGCTCGCGGGGCCGGTCGTGGGCGAGCTGCAGCGCGCGGGCCGCGTCACGACGCCCGACGGCCGGACCGTCACCCTCGACGACGTGAGCGGCCCCCGGCCCGGCCAGTCGTTCGCGTTCGTCATGGACACGCGCCTGTGCGACGCCGTGCACCGGCTCGCGGACGGCGTCGACCTGCTCGTCATCGAGTCGACCTTCCTCGACCGCGACCGCGAGCAGGCGGAGCGCTGGGGCCACCTCACGGCCCGGCAGGCGGCGACGGTCGCGGCCGAGGCGGGCGTCCGCTCGCTCGTCCTCACGCACTTCTCCCAGCGCTACCCGGACCCGACGGAGTTCTGGCGCGAGGCCCGCGAGGTGTTCGACGGCGAGCTCACCGTCGCGCAGGACCTCGACCGCGTGCGGGTCCCCCACCGCCGTCGGCCCGCCTGACCCTGACGCGCCGACGCCCGGGGACCACGGCTCTACCTCGCGTGGTCGCGGGGTGGGGGTCAGTCGCCGCGGGCGCGGCGGGTCTCGCGGTCGTTGGCGCGCTGGATCGCCTCGACGAGCTCGTCCTTGGTCATGGTCGAGCGCCCGTCGACGTCGAGCCGGCGCGCGACGTCGAGCAGGTGCTCCTTGGTCGCGTTCGCGTCGACGCCGCCCGCGGTCTCGGCGCTCGCGTCGAGCCCGCCCTCCGCGGCGCGGTCGTCGGACGGGCCGGGCTCGTCCTTCGGCTCCCAGTGGTCGCCGATCTTCTCGTGCGTGTGCTTGAGCGCGGCGAACGCTACGCGCCGCGCGCGCTCCTCGGAGCCGTACTGCTCCATCGCGGCGTCGTAGGCCTTCGCGAACGTGCGCTGCGCCTTCTCGTCCGAGCGCTGCAGCGTGCTGGGGATCTCGGACTGCTTCGCGTCGCCGTCGCGCGTCGTCTTCGGCACGGGTCACCTCCTGCTGCCCGACGGCGGTCGCCGCCTCCCTCGAGCGTCCCGCCCCGGGCGACGGCTCGCGCGCCGAACGGGGGCGTGCCCGCCGGGCGCGGCCTACGCTGCCGGGATGTCGAGCGTCCTGCGGTTCCGCGGCCGCATCGCGGGCTGGGGCACGGCGTCCGGGACGCGGGTCGTCGTCGGGCGCTGGGACACGTCGCCGTTCGGCGCGTTCGCCGACGTCATGGTCGAGCGGCCCGACGGCGAGCGCATCCTCCTCGCGCCGTCGCGCCCGGTCGCAGAGCTCGTGGCGTCGACCTACCGCTTCGACCGGGTCGTCCTGGTGCCGGTCGCCGTCACGGACGAGCCGGCCCCCGCCGCGCCCGCTGCCGGCGGCGAGCACGTGGCGACAGCAGCGGGCAGCGGCCGCCCGCCGGGCTGGCACGTGGTGGCCGGCCCGCTCGAGGCGCGGCTCGCCGTCGGGCCGCGGACGTTCCTGGGGCACGTGCTGCGCGCGGTGCCCCGCCGCGTCGCGACGTCGCGGCACGCGACCGTGCTCACCGACCCCGTCGCGCGCGTGCTGCTGCGCGGCGTCCGGACGCGGGGCAGCGCCGGGCCGGGGCGCACCGAGCACTACGGCGCGACGGACGTCCACGCGCTCCTCGCCGCGCGGACGCGGTGGGA
Source organism: Sphaerisporangium cinnabarinum (assembly GCA_003052455.1). Taxonomy (GTDB): domain Bacteria; phylum Actinomycetota; class Actinomycetes; order Actinomycetales; family Cellulomonadaceae; genus Cellulosimicrobium; species Cellulosimicrobium cinnabarinum. Next base: position 89,218 of record QAPD01000004.1, read on the forward strand.
CGGCGGCTCGCTCGGCGGCCTGCGCGACGTCGTCCCGCCGGTCCGGTTCGGCTTCGGGTCGACCCCGCCCCGGCCGAGCGTGACCGACGTCGTCACGACGATCGTCGTGCGCTGACCGCCCGGAGGTGGCCGGGCGCGAGACGCGAGACCGGGGCCGCGCGCCGGACGACGAGCGTCTCGGCACACGACCCCGGTGCGACCGGACCGGTCCTCAGACCCCGCGGGCCGCGAGCCAGCCCGCGAGCCGGTCGGGACGGTCGGTGATGATCGCGTCCACCTCGAGGTCGACCGCGGCGGCCCAGTGCGCGGGCTCGTCGAGCGTCCAGACCGCGACCTCCAGACCGGCGTCGTGCAGGCGCTGCACGAGCCCCGGGTTCTCCAGGAGGAGCGCGCCCATCGGGTTGCACGTCACGACGTCGAGCTCGGCGCACCGCGCGAGCACGTCGTCGTCGAGCGCCACGACGAGCAGCCCACGGCGCAGGCCCGGGTCGGCCTCGCGCAGCGCCGCGACCGTCTCGGGCCAGAAGCTCTGCGCCACGACCCGGTCGGCGATGCCCGCGAAGCGGATCGGCCCCGTGACGCGCCGCACCTGCTCGACGGTCCACGACCCCTTGAGCTCGAGCAGCAGGTCCATCCCCGGTCGCCGCACGAGGAGGTCGACGACCTCGGCGAACGTCGGCACGCGCTGGCCGCCGAACGCCGGGGAGAACCACGACCCGGCGTCGAGCGCCCGGATCGCGGCGCGGTCGAGCCGTGCGACCGTCCCGCTGCCCGACGTCGTCGCGTCCACGGTGTCGTCGTGGATGACGACGGGCTCGCCGTCGGCCGTGAGCTGCACGTCGATCTCGATGCTGTGCGCCCCGGCCCGCCACGCCGCCTCGAACGCGGCGAGCGTGTTCTGCGGGGCGACCGAGCTGTTGCCGCGGTGGGCGATGACGCGCGGGCGCGCGGCCCGCTCCGGCGCGGAGCCCGTGGGCGCGAGCGCGGTCGCCGTCACAGGTACGGCTCCACGTTCTCGGTGTACGCGGTCTCGATGCGCGGCGCGACGGACTCGAACGCGGTCGCCGGGTCGGCACCCTCGATGACGATCTGCTCGATCGCCTCGTTGAGCAGCGCGTCGGCGCCCGGGATGAAGACGCGCGCGTCGTCCTGCGGGCGCGCCTTGTCGGCGAGCTGGTCGACGGCCGTGCGGAACTGCGGCGTCGCCTCGTAGATGGCCTTCATGGTGTCGGACTCGACGGCCGACGTGCGCACCGGCATGTAGCCCGTGTTCTGCGAGAAGTACGCGGTGTTCTCGGTGTTCGTGAGGAACGCGAGGAACATCGCCGCGGCGAGCTGCTGCTCGGGCGACTTCGACGCCGGGATGGCGAGACCGGTCCCGCCGGTCGGGGTGCCGCCGCCGTCGGGGCCGTCGGGCAGGTAGGCCGTGCCGACCTCGAACGACGCCGCGTCGAGCGCGCCCTTGAGCGAGCCCGTCGAGCCGATGGTCGAGGCGATGAGACCCGACGAGAAGTCGACCATCGCGTCGTCCGCGGAGAGCGTCGCGACGCCCTTCTCGTGGAAGAGGTCGTGCAGGAACTGGCCGCCCGCGACCGACTCCTCCGAGTCGAGCGTGAGGTCGAACCCGTCGGAGTACGCGCCGCCCTGGCCCCAGATCATGTTCTCGAACCACCACGCGCCCCACGACGGCCCGGTGGACAGGCCGAGCGTCGATCCGCCGGACGGCACGAGCGGCTTGAGGGACGCGTCCCACTGCTCGAGCTCCTCCCACGTCTCGGGGCCGCGGTCGGGCAGGCCGGCCGCCGTCCACAGGTCCTTGTTGTAGTAGAAGAGCGGCGTCGAGCGCGCGTAGGGCACGGCCCAGTGCTGGTCGTCGTACTCGTAGTCCGCGTAGAGCGCGGGCTGGAAGTCGTCCGCGTCGGCGTCGACGAACTCGAGCACGTCGTCGAGCGGCAGGATCTGGTCGTTGAGGTGGTAGCGGAACCACCAGACGTCGGACGCGATGACGACGTCCGGCAGCTCGTCGGTCTGCGACGCGGCCTGGAAGCGCTGCGCGACCTCGTCGTAGTTGGCGCCGGCGGTCACGAGGTTGACCGTGATGCCGGACTCCTCCTCGAACCGGTCGATGAGCTCCTGCTCGATCTCCTGCGACGTGCCGGGGTGGTTGCTCCACCAGGTGATCTCGGACGCGGGCTCGACGGCCGACCAGTCGACGGCCTCGGCCGTCGCGTCGTCGCCCGCGGTGCCGGCGCCGTCGGCCCCGGCGACGCTCGGGCCGGCGCACGCGGTGAGCGCGAGGGCGGTGACCGCCGTGAGGGCGGTGGCGGCGGCGCGGGCCCGACGGCGGCGCGCGCCGGGTGCGGTGCGGTGGGACACAGGTGCTCCTTCAGGTCGTGCACCGGGTCTCGGTGCGCTTCGGGGAACCCGGACCGCTGCGGGCGGGCCGGGGAGTCTGGTGGCCGGGCGGGCGCGCGCGGGTCAGCCGGTGACGGCGCCCGCGGTGAGGCCCGCGACGAGGCGGCGCTGCAGGACGAGGAAGACGACGAGGATCGGCAGCGTCACGACCACGGTCGCGGCGAGCAGGACGCCCCAGTTCGTCATGCCGTCGGTGTTCTGCAGCAGCGTGAGGCCGACGGGGAGGGTCATCTTGTCGGGCCGGTCGATGACGAGGAACGGCCACAGGTAGTCGTTCCACTCCGTCACGACGGACACGAGCGCGACGGCCGCGAGCGTCGGCGTGCTCATCGGCACGACGAACCGCCACAGCTTGCGCCAGTGCCCCGCGCCGTCGAGCTCGGCGGCCTCGAGGATCGAGCGCGGCAGCGTGAGGAAGTGCTGGCGGAACAGGAACGTCCCGAACGCGCTCGCCAGGCCCGGCACGAGGATGCCCTGGTAGGTGTTGAGCCACCCGAGGCTCGCGACGAGCGTGTAGTTGGGGATGATCGTGATCTGCGGCGGGATCATGAGCGTCGCGATGACGAGCCCGAACACGACCTTCTTGAACGGGAAGTCGAGGAAGACCAGCGCGTACGCGCACGTGAGGCCCAGCGCGACCTTGAGGCCCGCGCCCACGACCGTGATCCCGACGCTGTTGAGCAGCAGGCGCCCGAGCGGGATCGAGTCCGCGGCCTGCGCGTAGTTGTCGAGGTCCACGCTGCCCGGGAGCCACTGCAGCGGGACGGTGTACAGCTCGGCGGGCGTCTTCATGCTCGCGAGCACCATCCACACCAGGGGCGCACCGAGCACGACGGTCGCGAGCACCAGGGCGAGGTACCCGCCCGGCTGGAGGGCCCGGCGTCGGGCACGGGGAGCGCCCGGCGGGCGGGACGCGAGGGCGGCCGGCGTGGCGGGCGCCGTATCGGGACGGGCGGGCGCGACGGCGCTCATGCGTAGTGGACCTTCCGCTGGACGAACCGCATCTGCACCGCGGTCACCGCGAGCAGCACGAGGAACAGGACCGTGGCGACCGCCGACGCGTACCCGGCGCGCCCGTTGACGAAGCTCTCCTCGTAGATCGAGTACATGAGCGTCGTCGTCGAGCCGAGCGGGCCGCCCTGCGTCATCGCCTTGATGATGTCGAAGGACTGGAGCGACGCGAGGAGCATCGTCACGACGAGGAAGAACGTCGTCGGGGTGAGGAGCGGCAGGATGATCGAGCGCAGCGTCCGCGCCGACGACGCGCCGTCGAGCGCGGCGGCGTCCTTGAGGTCCTGCGGCACCGACTGGAGTCCCGCCAGGTAGATGAGGGCGACGTACCCGAGGTTCTTCCACAGGTAGACGACGACGATCATCACGAGCGGCCACGGGCGCTGCGTGTACCACTGCGGCGACGCGACGCCGACCCAGCCGAGCAGCTCCTGGACCAGCCCGTAGCGCGGGTCGAACATGAACAGCCACAGGATCCCGACCGCGAAGCCCGACAGCACGTACGGCGCGAACGCGACGGTCCGGGCGACGCCGCGGCCGCGCAGCCTGCGGTTGAGCAGCAGCGCCAGCCCCAGGCCGAGGACCATCGCGCCGCCGACCGTGGCGAGCGTGAACGCGAGCGTCGTCGTGACGATGCGGCCCGTCGTCGGGGCGGTGAACCACTCGACGTAGTTGCCCAGCCCGACCGGCCGCGCGACCGGCGACCCGAGGTTCCACTGGAGCGTCGAGAGGTAGAAGCTCTGCAGCAGCGGTCGGTAGACGAACACCAGCAGCAGCAGGACGTTCGGGCCCGCGAGCAGGAGCGCCCACAGCAGGTTCCGCCGACGGCGGCGCGCACCCAGGCGGCTGCGGTGCAGCGTCTGGGCCTCGCGGTCGGTGCCCGACGACGTCGGGCCGGCAGGCGGTCCCGCCACGCCGGGGCGGGTGGTGCCCGGGCCGGCGGCCGGGGAGGTCGCGCCCGGGGTCGCGCCTCCCGGCGCGCCCGAGGAGCCCGGAGACTCCGGGGTGAGAACGGTGGTCACAGCACAGGTCCGCTCGTCCGAGGGTGCAGGTCACGGCCGGCGCGGCACCCGTCCTGCGGGTGGGCGGCCACTCGGAGCATAGGAAGCGGCGGCGCCGGTTTTGTCCGTGAATGTGCGGGTGCGGGGACGCCCGTCGGGCAACGTTCACCGAGCCGTGCCCGCCGCGCCACCCGCACCTGTGGAGCGGTCACGCGGTGGACACCTCGTGAAGCGTCGTCCACAGGGCGGGACGGACGGTTCCGCGTCGCGCGGCGTTTCGCTAGGTTCGTGGCGTTCGCGCGGTGCCGCCCGGTCCGGGCCGCGCCGCCCGGTTCGCGGGCAGGGGGTCTGGTGAGTCGTACGCGTCATGCGCCGGTCGAGGAACGACCGGCAGGAACGGTGAGCGCCCGAGCGCTCCGGTCGAGGAGCAGTGCCCGACGGCGAGCGCTCGCCCTGGGCGTCGTCGTGACGGCCGGGTGCCTGGTTGCCGGGTGCACCGGCGGGGGTGATCCCGCGCCGTCACCGCCGGTCGAGACGTCGACCGAGCCGTCCGTCACGGAGCCGCCCGAGCCCGAGCCGACCACGACCGGGCCTCCGAAGCCCGAACGGCCCGCGGCCATGGAGCGCGACGACGCCGAGGGTGCTGCTGCGGCGGCGGAGTACTTTCTTGAGCTCTACCCGTACGTCATGGCGACGGGTGACACCGCCGAATGGGAAGCGATGTCGCATTCGCAATGCGACACCTGCTCAGATTTCCTCGAGCAAGCTCGCACGATCTCCTTGCGTGACGACCTATTCAGCGGGGGCAGAGTAGTGGCAACAGTTGACGAACCTGGACGCTACGTGCGAGACGAGGCAACCGGGCTCCAACCACTTGACCTCACGTTCGAGCAAGAACCGATATCGATCCTAGATAAGGACGGCACGGAGGTCTTCTCAACGTCTATTGAGTCGGACACCAGACGTGTCGAGATGGGGACGCTTGACGGCGAGTGGGTCGTCGTCACGATCGGAGAGATGCCGTCATGACGGGTCGATCCCCTCGCAAGGTGCTTGTCTCGGGACATGTCGCGCTCGCGCTACTGCCCTCCGCGAGTGTCACTCTGGCGCCCAGCGTGCCCGTACCGGACTACGCGAGCGTGCGGGGAGCTTCAACAGGCAACAAGTTCATCGCGGAGGCTGAGTCCGCGACCCGCGGTGGCGGGACATACGAGACTGTTGGCGGGGGCGGAGGTGTCGCGACGGAGCGGTATTACCGGTCTTCGCAGACAACCTGCGCCGTGTTCAATGGCCTCGACGACCCGACGTCCGACCTCTCGGGCCGCTGCGCCGAGTGGGAACGGCTCGTCACCGAAGGGCTCGAGTGCGACGCGAACTCCTACTATCTGGGCGCGTTGTACCGCCAGACCCGTGAGATCGGCGCAGACGGCACGCCTGGCGCATGGTCGGCAGCGGGCGCACCCGTGGCCGACCAGTCGTGCGTGACGCCTGCTGACCTAGCTGACGAAGCAGCGCGAGCGCTCGCCACCCTGACGCTCGCGCCGTCACCCGTCGTCGTGCAGCCGCCGGACGGTTGGACGGTCGTCAACGTGCCGACGATCACCTACACCGAGCCCGGCGAGCAGGTGCTCGACACGACGCTGCTGGGCATCCCGGTCCAGATCCGAGCGACGCCCCGGTCGTTCACCTGGGACTACGGCGACGGGAGCGGTCCGGTGACGACGACCGACCCGGGCGCCGCGTATCCGCACCACACGGTCGCGCACACCTACGACCAGCCGGCGGACCGGGTGACGATCACGCTGACCACGACGTGGTCCGGACAGTTCCGGATCACCGGCACCCCGAGCTGGACCGACGTCACCGGCACGGCGACGACGACGAGCACCGCCGACCCGCTGCGGATCTACGAGGCCCGGTCGCGCCTGGTGTCCGACGACCTCCCTGGCTCCTGACGGGACCGCCTGCGTGAGGCCGAGGAGACGGACGACCGCGGCGCCGCCCATCGGCCGGGCGGCACCGCGGTCTACTGGTCAGGAGGCGGCTACGCGCAGGTGAGCGCGTCGTACGCGGCCGTCACCTCCGTCGTCGTGCCCGCGACGTCGGTGACCGCGACGAGCGCCTCGCCCGCCGCGAGCGCCCCGCCGCGCACCTTGAACGACTGGTACGCGCTCTTGCCCGGGTCCACCTGGGCGAACGCCCGCCCGCCGTGCGGGGTGGTGACGGCGAGGGCGACAGTCTCGTCGCCGTCGTTCGTCGCGCGGACGGCGAGGTACGGGGTGCCGCCGAGGCAGCGGGGCTGTGCCGTGACGGTGACCTGCGGGTCGACGGGCGGCGCCTCGGCCGGGAAGACGTCGAGCGCGTCGAGCTCGGTGTACCAGGTGAGCTTGGTCAGGGTGACGGTGTTCCACCCCTGCTGGAGCTCGACCTGGTGCGTGACGGACTGCCAGTTGCCCCACGTGGTGTGCGGGAAGGTGACGACGCCCGCGTCGGCGCCGTTGACCGTGACCGTGCTCGACGACGGCAGCGTGTACCCGCCGCGCTCCGAGCCGTTCGCGAACCGCACGCCGAGCGTGTACGACCCGGCCTCGTCGGCGTGCACCTGGAGGGCGACGGAGCTGTCGAGGAAGTCGAGCCCGCCGACCTTCTGCCCGCCCGACGCCCCGGCCGCGCTCCCGACGGAGCCGCGCGTGATGACGCCGTCCTCGAACTCGTACCGCGTCGCGTCGGACGGGATGACGGGCGGCGCCGACGGGCGCGGGTCGCGCGTCGCGGGGTAGACGTCGAACGCGTCGAGCTCGGTGAAGAACGTCGCGCGCGTCAGCGTGATCGTGTTGGTGCCGGCGACGAGGTCGACGAGGTGCTCCGACGTCTGCCAGTTGCCCCACGTGGTGTGCGGGAAGACGACGGTCTCCGTCACGGTGCCGTTCACGGCCAGCGTCCCGGTGGACGGGACGCGCGTCGAGCCGTCCTGCGAGCCGTTCGCGAACCGGATGCCGAGCAGCGCCGGCCCGGCCGCGTCGGCGTGCACCTCGACCGTCACGGAGGAGTCGGCGAAGTCCAGGCCGCCGACCTTCGCCCCGCCCGACGCCCCGCCGTCGGCCACGACGCGCGCGTTCGTCACGACGCCGTCCTCGGCCTGGTAGCGGTCGGACGCCTGCGCGACGGACGGGACGCCGTCGGCCGACCACTCGAGGTCCGCGACGTACATGGCGCGGTACGTGAACGCCGCGTTCCAGCCGTGGAAGACGATCGCGTCCGAGCCGTCCGGCGCGGTGACGACGTCCTGGCCGCCCGGGCCGCGCACGTCGCCCTGGAAGCGGTCGCTCGTCATGAGCTCCGTCGTCGCCTTGGTCCACGGGCCGTCGAGGCTCGGCGCCGTCGCGTACGACGTGCGGTAGGCACCGCCGTAGAAGTCGTTCGCGGAGTAGAAGAGGTAGTAGGTGCCGTCGCGCTCGACGACCGTCGGCGCCTCGACGACGCGGCCCTCGTACGCCGTGTCGACGCGGATCAGCTCGGTGGCCGGCCCGGTGAGGGTGGTGCCGTCGGGCGACAGCGGCTGGGCGAAGATGATCGCCGTCTTGCCGGTGCAGCAGTTCCCATCAGCCTTCCACAGCAGGTAGAGCTGGTCGCCGTCGACGAACGTCCCGGCGTCGATCGCGCCCCCGAGGTCCTCGGTGCCGTCCTCGCCGTTGGGGCAGACGAACGGGTCGTCGCCGACGGGCTCGAACGGCCCCTCGGGCGAGTCGGAGAGCGAGAGGCCGATGCACTGGCGCGGCGACGTCGCGTCACGCGCCGTGTAGTAGAGGGCGTACCCGCCCTCGACCGCGGCGACCTCGGGCGCCCACACGCAGCGGTCGGTCGCGCCGCCCGGCGAGAAGGTGCACGCCTCGCTGACCCAGGCGCCCAGGTCGGGCGCGACGTCGTTCGGGGCGCTCCACGTGACCAGGTCCGTCGAGGTGCGGTGCTGCACGTTCCGGCCCTGGTCGTTCGTCGCGTAGGCGTGGTAGACGCCGTCGACGAGGAGGATGTCCGGGTCGGGGAAGTTGGCGTCGACGACCGGGGAGATCGTCGGGGCGACGGCGGCCGCGTCTGCGGTGGTGACGGCGGCGGTCGCTGCCGACGGGGCGGCGGTCGCGGCGGCGGCGCCCGAGACCACCAGCCCGAGCGCGACCAGCGCACCCGTGACAGCGGTGGCACGCGTGCGCGCCCGGGACAGGGAGAGCTTCATGGGGTGTCTCCTCGACGGTGAGGGGGCAAGAACCCGGGACGGCGTCGACCTCGGGGCTTCGAGTCTCCCGGGCGGCTTCACACAAGTCAACAACTTCTCGCAAGAGTCAACAAAGTCCTCGCGGGTCGGTAGCGCTCAGGAGGCGGTGCTCACGTCCGACGGCGGTCCGGCAGCCCCGCAGCGACACGCAGCTCCGCGTACGCCGCGCCGAGCGTGGCGACCGTGTCGTGAGCGTTGAGGCCGCTCGGGTTCGGGAGCAGCCACACCCGCGCCGGACCGAGGCGCCGCTCCTGCGGCCCCGCCGCGGCACCGCTGTCCGCGAACGCCGTGCGGTACGCGCCGAGGCCGAGCACCGCGACCCACCGCGGCCGGTACGTCTCCGCCGTCTCCCCGAGACGGCGCCCGCCCGCCACGATCTCGTCCGGCGTCAGCTCGTCCGCCCGCGCGGTCGCCCGCCGCACGACGTTCGTCATGCCGAGCCCGGCGTCGAGGAACGCCTCTCGCTCCCACGGCCTCAGCACGCGCTCGGTGAAGCCCGCCTCGTGCATCGCCTTCCAGTAGCGCGTGCCCGGGTTGGCGAAGGGCAGCCCGACCGCCGCCGAGTACAGCCCGGGGTTGATCCCGCAGAACAGCACGTCGAGGTCCGGCCGCAGCCAGTCCTCGATCTCGCGGCCGCGCGCGGCGGCGAGGTCGTCGGCGGTCGGGCGCGCGTACGGCGGGTCGGTCGGCACCGGACCATCCTCGCCCGACGTCAGCCCCAGGGCTGCCCGTACGCCTCGACGAGCTCGCGCACCTCGTCGTCGGTGAGGTGCCGCGTGTCGATCCGGTCCCCCAGCAGCAGCCGGACGCGCGCCGCCTCCTCGATCTCGACCGCGCGGTCGACAGCCTCCGCGACCGTGCGCCCGGCCGCGATCGACCCGTGGTTCTGGAGCAGGGCACCGTGGAAGCGCAGCGCGCTCCCCCGCACGCGCTCGGCCTGCGCCGGGTCGCCCGGCGCGGCGTACCGCACGAGCGGCACGTTGCCCACGCGCATGACGACGTACGGCGTGACCGGCGCGAACGCCGTGTGCTCGCGCCACGGAGCGAGGCACGACGCCGCGACGGCGCTCGGCGAGTGGAGGTGCACGACGCAGCGGTACTCCGGGTCGCGCGCGTACATCGCGAGGTGCAGCGGCCACTCCTTGGTGGGCCGCGGCGTCGGGCCGTCGTCCTCGGTGACGGGGGTGCCGTCGAGCGTCGTGCGGGCCATCTGCTCGGCGGTGAGGGTCGCGAGGGACGTGCCGCTCGCGCTCATGCGTACCTCGTCGCCGACGCGCACGGACACGTTGCCCGACGTCCCGGGCGACATCCCGCTCGCGGCGAGACCGCGCCCGGCGGCGAGCAGCTCCTCGACCAGGTCGCTCATGCGAGCTCCTCCCACGCGGTGACGAACAGGTCCTCGGTGCCGAAGTTGCCCGACTTGAGGACGAGGTTGACGTCGTCAGCCCCGCGGCGGCGACCGCGCAGCCACGACACGCCCGGGCTCAGGAGCTGCCCGACCTCGAGCACGTGCACGCCGAGCCCCTGGACGACGCTGCCCGACGTCTCGCCGCCCGCCACGACGAGCTGCGTCGCGCCCGCCTCCGCGAGGCGTGGCGCGAGCGCGGAGAACAGCCGCTCGACCACGGCCGACGCGTCGGCGGTCACCGCACGCCCGCGCGCGACGTCGTCCGGCTCGCCCACGGAGTACACGAGCACCGGTCGGTCGGGCTGCTCGGCCCAGCGCTCGAGCGCCCACGCGAGGAGTCGCTCGACCTCCGCGTCCGGGTCCGCGAACGCCGCCGCGACGTCGACCTTCTGGTGGGGCAGGTGCGGCAGGGCCGCCCGGACCTGCGCCTGGGTGGCGCGCGACGCGCTGCCCGCGAGCACCGCGCGTCGGCCCGGGACAGCGGTGATGTCGCCGAGCGTCGCGCCCGTCGGGTCGAGGCCGAGGGCCAGCCCGGAGCCGCCCGTGACGAGCGGGGCGTCGGACGTCGCGCGGGCGACGACCGCGAGGTCGTCGTTGTCGATGCTGTCGACGACGACGTACCGCGCGCCACCCGCCTCGGCCGCGACGATCGCGCCCCGCAGCGCCTGCTCGCCGGCCCGCACGACGCCGACCGGCACCTCGGCGACCGGGTGCGCGGTCTGCGCCGCGAGGAGGTTCGCGACACGCGAGTCCCACATCGGGTTGAGCGGGTGGTCCTTCATGGGGCTGCGGTCGAGCGGGTCGTCCCCCACGAACAGGTGGCCGCGGAAGACGGTGCGGCCCGCGTCGGGGAAGCCCGGGACGACGACGGCGCTGCGCGCGCCGGTCTCCTCCAGCAGCGCGTCCGCGACGGGCCCGATGTTGCCCTCGGGCGTGGAGTCGAACGTCGAGCAGTACTTGTCGTAGACCTGCGTGACGCCGAGCGTGGCGAGCGCACGGTAGGCCGCGCGCGCCTGCTCCACGGCCTCGGGGGCGGGCACGGAGCGGATCTTCAGCGCGACCACGACGGCGTCGTGGCCGGCGAGGTCCGCGAGGTCGTCCGGGCCCGGGACACCCAGCACGACGGCGGTCCGCAGACCGCGGGCCCTCCAGTTGCCGGCGAGGTCGGTGGCCCCGGTGAAGTCGTCGGCGATCGCGCCGCGCATCGGTGTCTCCTCTGGTCGGTCGGGTCGTCGGTCGGGTCGTCGGTCGTCGCGGGCGGCGCGGTCGACGCGCCGGCGCGGCTCGGGGCCGCGGTACGGCGTCACGCGTCGCCCGAGCGGATGCGCTCGGCCCACTCCACGACCTGGGGGTCGACGTGGTCGAGCACCTCGGACGAGGCCTCGGCCCACTCGGCGCGGTCGATCTCGTGCAGCTCGACGCCGCGCTCGACCAGGAAGTCGACGTTCTCCTGCCGCTCGGCGATCGACGTCTCGCGGTACCAGGAGGAGACGTCGTCGATCTCGGCGTCGACGATCGCGCGGAGGTCGTCGGGCCAGCCCTCGTAGGCATCGGCCCAGACCTGGAAGTGGAAGTTGCCGAACACGTGCTCGGTGAGCGTGACGTGCGGCGCGACCTCGTAGAACGAGTTGAAGCGCACGACGTCGATCGGGTTCTCCTGGCCCTCGACCGCGCCCTGCTCGATCGCGGGGAACACCTCGCTGAGCGCGAGCGGCATGGGGCTCGCGCCGAGCGCGTGCCACGTGTCGAGGTAGGTCTGCTGGGTCGGGACGCGCAGCTTGAGGCCGCGCGCGTCGGCGAGCTCGGTGACGGGACGCTGCGTGTTGAGCACGCGGCCGCCGCGGTACATCTGGCCGAGCAGCAGGAACCCGGAGTCCTCCCGGATGGCCTCGATGATCTCGTCGCCGAGCGGGCCGTCCCAGACCTCGAGGAACTGGTCCTCGTCCTCGTAGAGGAACGGCACGCCCTCGATCGCGGCGAGGTCGGTGTAGCGCTCGAGCGAGCCGACCGACTCGACGACGATGTCCACGGCCCCGAACTCCAGGCCCTCCTGCATGTCCTCCCAGCTCCCGAGCTGGGAGGCGGGGTAGACCTCGATCGTCACGCGGCCGTCGGACGCGTCGGCGACCTGCTCGGACAGCCGGTTGGCGGCGCGGTCCTGCAGGCTCCCGGCGCCGTACGAGTGGCCGAGGCGGAGCAGGAGGTCGGGCTCGGGGTCCGTCGTGGTGGCCGTGCAGCCGCCGAGGGCGAGCGCGCTCGCGACGACCAGGGCGGCGACGCGACGGTGCGGCGCGGTGGTTCTCTTCCCCACGGGAAGCTCCTTCGTGTGCGGGGCGGGCGAGGGCGCGGGACGCCCTCGCCCGCCGGGGTGCTGGTGCCGGTGGCGGGTGTCGACCGTCGCGCCGGCTAGTACATGCCGGTGAGGACGGGGACGTACGTGACGAGGAACAGCAGGGCGATCGAGACCCCGAGCCACGGGAGCATGTCGCGCAGCGCCCGTTCCGCCGAGATCCCGGCGATCCGGCTCGTGATGAGCAGGTTGATGCCGACGGGCGGCGTGATGAGCCCGATCGCGAGGTTGATCACGACGATGAGCCCGAAGTGGACCGGGTCGACGCCCGCGGCGGTGACGATCGGCAGGAGGATCGGCGTGAAGATGATGATCGCCGCGTTGCCCTCGACGACCGTGCCGATGAGCAGCAGGATCACGTTCGCGACGAAGAGGATGAGCAGCACGTTGTCCGTGAGCCCGAGCACGGCGTCGGCGACGATCTGCGGCGTGCCGCCGGTCACGAGCGCCCACGAGTAGGCCTGCGCCATCGCGATGATGAGCATGATCGCGGCGACGAGCATGGTCGTCTCGCGCATCGCCCTGACGACGCGCTGCCAGGACAGCTCGCGGTAGACGACGACGCCGAGGATCACCGCGATGAGGACCGCGACCGCGCCGCCCTCCGTCGCGGTGAAGACGCCGAGCCGGATGCCGCCCAGCACGACGACCGGGATGAGCAGGGCCGGGAGCGCCTTGGCGGCGGTGCGCACGAGCTCGCGCGCGCCCACGCCCCGCTCGGCCGGGTAGCCCTTCTTGCGGGCGACGAGCCAGCCCGTGACCAGGTAGACGAGGCCGAACCCGAGGCCGATGTAGAGCCCGTGGAAGAACAGCGCGCTGATCGAGACCTCGGCGGCGACGCCGTAGATGATCATCGTGATGCTCGGCGGGAGCACGAGCGCGACGATCGACGCCGTCGCGGTGACCGACGCCGCGTCGCCGGGCGCGTAGCCGCGGCGCAGCATCTGGGGGATGAGGAGGCGGCCGACCGACGACGCGTCCGCGACCGCCGAGCCGGACATGCCGCCGAACGTGATGTTCGTGAGCACGTTGACGGCCGAGAGCCCGCCGCGGATCCGGCCGACGATCGCGTAGGCGAAGTCGATGAGGCGCTGGGTCACGCCGCCCGCGTTCATGAGCGAGCCGGCGAGCACGAAGAGCGGGATCGCGAGGAGCGGGAAGGAGCGCATCCCGGCGACGAACCGCTGGGCGCCGACCTCGGGCGGCACGCCCTCGGCGGCGAGGCTCGCGAACGACGCGAGGCCGACGGCGACGCCCACCGGGGCGCCGATGACGAGGATGAGGAGGAGGAGCCCTCCGAGGATGAGGGGCATGGGTCAGACGTCCTTGTCCTGGGAGGTGGGCGCGACGAGCTGCTCCGCCTCGGCGATGTTCGCCTCCACGGCGTCGTCGGGGGTGTCGAAGTCGCCGCGCAGCGCCTCGACGAGCTTCTCGACCGCGTAGACGCAGGAGAAGCCCATGCCGATCGGCACGACGACGTACATGGCGAGCAGCGTGATGTCCGTGCCCGTCGCGATGGTCAGGCCGGTCATGAGCTGGCGCGCGCCCGTCGGGAGCATCATCGCGGCGTAGACGGCGACGAGGCCGAACAGGCCCGCGGAGAGCGCGTAGCCGAGCGCGACGAACGCGCGGCGAACCTTCCCGCGCAGGCGGTCGAGGAGCAGCGTCACCGCGATGTGCTCGCTGCGGCGCACCGCGACGGGGATCGCCGTCATGACGCACCAGACGAACGCGAGCGTCGCGAACTCCTCCGACCACACGGTCGGGCTGTTGAGCACGTACCGCATGAAGACCTGGAGCACGAGGACGGCGCTCACGAGCGTGATCGCGACGCCCGAGACCACGAACAGCGCGCGCTCGGCGCCGGACAGGACGCCGCGGACGGCGCGGGCCGCGCTCACGGGACCATCACCAGCTTGACGATGTCGCCCGGCCCCTCGGCGGCCATGGTCGTCGTGATCGCGGCGCCCTCCTCCAGGGAGGTCGTGCGGGACACGAGCACGTCCGCGAGCTCCGGGTGGCGCGCGAGGACGTCGAGCGCGGTGCGGAAGTCGTCCTTCGTGTACATGGCCGTGCCGAGCAGAGCGATCTCGCGCACCTGGAGCTGTCCCACCGGGACCGGCACGGGCCGGTTGAACACCGCGACCTGGACGATCGCGCCGCCGGGCGCGACGGCCTCGAACGCGCGCTCGACGAGCGCGGGCACGCCCGCGGCGACGAAGACGGCGTCGTACGAGCCGGGCTCGAGCGCGGCGTCGGGCAGGTGGACGCCCGTCGCACCGACCGCGCGCAGCACCTCGTGGACGTGCTCGCGCGGCTCGACGACGTCGACCACCGTGCTGCCGCCGTCGGCGAGGACGCGCGCGACGAGCGCGCCGATCGTGCCGCCGCCCAGCACGAGCGCGCGCTCGCGGCGCCGCTCCCCCAGCTGCGCGACGGCGTGTGCCGCGACCGCGACCGGCTCGGCGAGAGCGAGGTGCTCGTCCGCGACGCCGTCGGGCGCGGGGACCAGCGTGTACGCGGGCACGACGACGTGCTCGGCGAACGAGCCGTCCCACTCGGCGACGCCGAGCATCTGCTTGCTCGCGCACAGGTGGTAGCCGCCCGTCGTGCACAGGTCGCACGTGCCGCACGGCCGCTGCGGGTCGACGACGACGCGGTCGCCGACGGCCACGTCGGCGACGTCCGGGCCGACCTCGGCGACGCGGCCACCGGCCTCGTGGCCGGAGATCAGCGGCGGGACGCGGAACGGGTGGGTGCCGCGGAGGGCGGCCAGGTCGGAGCCGCACACCCCCGTGGAGGTGACGGCGAGGAGCACCTCGCCGGGGCCGGGGACCGGGCGCGGGATGTCGACCACGTGGGCGGTCCCGGACGTCTCGAATCTGATGGCGCGCATCGTGGAACAGCTCTTTCCCCGCGACTGGGAAGCCGCGTTGCTCTGCGTGCGGGTGAGGGGAGACCTGCCGGCACGGGTGCCCGACGTCGGACGCTCGGCTCAGCAGGTTGAGTGACTGTATCCTGTCATACCAGTTGACCCAACCCCGTCTCACGACCGCGAGCACGGACCGCGTCCGGGCAGGTCGTGGCCCCCGTGAGGCAGAATGGCGCGGTCGTCACCCCGAGGAGGAACGGTGCCCGAGCCCGATGCGACGCTGCCGACGAGCGGCATCGTGCGACAGCGCCGACTGTCCGACCAGGTCGCCGACGCGATCCGCGACGACATCCTCGCGCGCGAGCTCCAGCCCGGCGACCGGCTGCCCTCCGAGCGCGAGCTCTGCGAGTCCTACGGCGTCTCCCGCACCGTCGTGCGCGAGGCCGTCCGCGCCCTCACCGCCAAGGGCATCGTCACCGCCACGCCCGGCTCCGGCCTGAGCGTCGGGCGCACCAGCATCGACGACGTCGGCCAGATGCTCCAGATGTTCCTCCACCACGGCCCGAACGTGCCCTACCTCCAGCTCCACGAGGTCCGCGCGACGCTCGAGGTCGCCGTCGCCGGCATCGCCGCCGAACGCATCGACGACGCCGCGCTCACCGGCCTCGCCGACCTCGTCGACCAGCTCCCCGGGCACGCCGACGACATCGTCGCCGCGTCCAAGAACGACTACGCCTTCCACCGCGGCCTCGCCGTCGCGACCGGCAACGACTTCTTCGTCATGCTCTACGACGTGCTCGGCGAAGGCCTCATGGAGACGCGCGTCGCCACGTTCTCCTACGACCCGCGCCGCATCGACGTCGTCACGCGCGCGCACCGTGCGATCGTCGACAACCTCGACGCGCACCGCGCCGACGGCGCCCGCGCCGCGATGCTCGACCACCTCAACGAGGTGCGTGAGACGTGGGTGCGCCACCAGGACGCCGAGCCAGCCTGATCGGTTTTCCCCTCCCTCCGGCTTTTCTACTGGTACAGTGGAAAACGTGAAGTCGGTAGAAAACCGTGCACTTACCGCGGTGGAGGCGGTGCTCTCCGACGCCATCCGCCGCTGGGACGGCGCTCGGCTCGCCGTCGCCCGCGATACCCCCACCGTCGATCTCCTGGTGAAGGACGTAGGAGCGACGTTCTCGATCGTCTGGGCGGGCGAAGGGTTCCCCGCCGACGTCGACGCCGCGCTGCGGTCGGCACGCATGGCGAACCTCCAGCCTTCCGACTCGACCCCTCTCGTCGTCGCGCGCCGCATGTCACCGGGGGCCGTCGCCGTCCTCGAGGAACGGGGGGTCAGCTGGGTCGACGAGACCGGCCGCGCCTCGGTGCACGCCGTACCCGGGATCGCCATCGTCATCGACCGTGAGCAGTCCCCGTCCGAGAAGGTCCGGTCGCTCCCGCGCAGCTCTCGCTGGGCTCCCGGCTCCGCAGCCGTCGGGGAGACCGTCCTCGTGCGCGCTGCGCGCTTCCCCGACGAGCGCGCCGAGGCGCTGCCGTCGGTGACGAGGCTGGCGGCGGATGCGGGCGTGTCGACCGCGCTCGCCTCGCGGGCTCTCCAGGGCTTCGACGCCGAGGGCTGGACGAGCAAGACCGGTGCGGCGCGTGGCCCGCGCGCCGCTCGCACGCTGGCCGATCCTGCAGCGATGCTCAGCTCGTGGGCGTCGTGGCACGCCGAGCAGGATCCCCCGCGGATCGGTGTCCACGCGCTCGTGGACGATCCGGACCGATTCGTCCGCGACCGCCTCGCGCCGAACCTGCGTGCCGACGACTGGGCGCTCACGGGGTGGCTCGCCCTCCAGCACACCGCACCGTTCCTCACGAGCGTCCCGCTTCTCAGCGTGTACCTCTCGCCCGCCGTGTTCGACGACGAGGCGACGCTCGACGGCCTGCTGACCACCGCCGGGCTCCGACGGGTCGACCGGGGTGCCCGGCTCGAGATTCTCCGTGCGGACGAGCTCGCGCTGCGCGGTGCGGAACCCGACGTGCCGGTCGGCCAGGAGCAGAGCACCTCGTCCCCGGCGTCCGTCCGGCGGGCGAGCGCGATCCGCCTCTACGGCGACCTGTTGCGGATGGGCGCGCGGGGTCCCGACGCCGCCGAGCACCTCCGGCGTACCCGGATCGGGTTCTGATGGACCGCACGCCCACGACGCGCCTCTATGCCGAGCGCGCGCTCGGCCTCTTCGCCCTCGAGCTCGGAGAGCACGCCCACGAGATCACGATCGTCGGAGGGCTCAACCCCGACCACCTCACGCGCACCACGTCGGCGCCCCACCAGGGCACCACGGACGTCGACGTGCTCGTCGAGGTCGGGTTCGTCTACGACCGCGACGACCTCGACCTCTCGTGGCTCGAGACGGCCCTACGCGCCGCGGGGTTCACGACCCGCGGCGACGAGACGTGGCGTTGGTGGATCAACGTCGACGGCGTACCGGTCAAGCTCGAGCTGCTGTGCGACACCCCGGACAGCCCGTCCCAGCAGATCGTCCTGCCGGGCTGCGCCTCTGCGACGGCGATGAACGTCCGCGGGCCGCGGCCTGCCCTGTACGACACGACCGTGCGCGAGGTAGCCCTGTCCGAGGATTCGCACCCCGCCCGGACCGCTCAGGTGCGGTTCGCCGGCCTCGGCGGGTACCTGCTGGCCAAGGCCGCCGCGGTGATCCAACGCGGGCTGCGCAAGGACTTCTACGACTTCACCTTCGTCCTGCTGCACAACCTCGAGGGTGGCGCAGAGGCGGCGGGCCGGGCGGCACGCTGCGCGGTCCCGGGCACAGAGCTCGACGACTACGGCGCCGTCTTCCTGGCGGCGCTCGACCTGTACGCGGATGCGAGCGCCGGCGGCCCGGCGACCTATGCCGAGCAGCGCGCGCTCGACGGCGACGACACCGACCCCGACATGCTGCGCGAGGACGCGGTATCCGCGGCGCACGAGGCGCGCCGGGGCTTCAGCGACGGCTGAGCCCCGGCGCGGGCACCGTTCGTTCCGATCAGCCCAGCGCGACCTCCACGCCGCCGGAGAACATCGAGTCGTGCAGGTCGATCGACGCCGGCACGGCGTCGGCCGGGATGTCGAAGACGACGGTGCCCTGGACGGAGTTCCCCGGGTTGATGTCGGTGAGAAAGCTGTTCGCGTCGCCGAGGTAGATCGCCGCGCTCGTGTCGGCGGAGTGCGTGCGGCCGGCGGTGTCGGTGAGCTCCTGGCTCGACCCGTCGAACATCTGCGCCTCGGTGCCGATGTTCGTCACCGTCATGTGCACGAGCACGTACTGGCCCTGCGCCTGCTGGTTGAGGAACTCGTCGCCGACGGTCGCGACGCCCGTCTCCACCGACGTCACCGTGAACTCGAACTTGCCGTCGCGCACCGGCGTGCCGACGCCGGGAGCGGCCGGCTCCTCCGGCGCGGGCTCCTCGGCGGGCGCCTCGGGCGCGGGCTCGGCGGGTGCCTCGTCCGCCGGCGCGTCCGGCGCGGGAACGACGGCGGCGGGCGGCGGCGGCTCGTCCTCGCCTCCGCCACCCAGGGCGGCACCGATGATGGCGAGCAGCACCACGACGCCCAGGCCCGTGAGGATCTTGTGGCGCGCGAACCAGCTCTTGCGAGGCGGCGTCGGGACGCCCGGCTGTGCGCCCTGCGCGGGGTAGCCCTGCGGGTAGGGCTGGCCGGGGTACTGCTGTCCGGGGTGCTGCCCGGCCGGCGGCTGGCCCGGCTGCGGAGAGCCGTGCGCGCCGGGCTGCCCGGGCGCGCCGGCCTGGTGCGGCGTCGTGTACGGCTGGGGCTGTGCGGGCTGCGGGTGCTGGCTGGGCGTGGACATCGTGGCCTCCTGGTGACCGGCATCGGTCGGCGTCGTCGCGGACTGCGTCTCGACGACGATCGTGCTGGCCGGCGACCTGGTGCCGGATCCCCCGATCGGCTCGTCACCGCTGCCCGACCGGTGGATATCGGGCCCGCGAGAACCACCCGCTCGGGCGGGCCGCGGCGTCGGCGTGCGCCCGTATGCTCTCCGCATGTACCCGCCCCCGCAGCCGCCGACGCCGCCGTACGGCCGTCCGCACGGCGCCGCGGGGTACCCGCCACCCGCTCCCCCGCCCGTGCAGTACCCGGCGTGGTCGGGGCACGCGACCGGGGTCGTGCCGTCGTTCGGCCCGACGGCGTACCCCGCACCCGCGGGTCACGCGCCGCGGCCCGCGCCTCCGCGGCGTCCCCGGCGGCCCGCGTCGGCGCGGAGGGCATGGTCGGTGCTGGGGACGGTCGGCGCGGTGATCGCGACGTTCACGATCGGGATGTTCGCCACCGCGTTCGACGCCATCGGGTTCGGGCCGACGCCCACCAGTGGGCAGATGGTCCGGACGATCCTGTGGTGGGTGCTCCTCGCCGGGGTCGCGACAGCGGTCGTCTGGCGCGACCGCCACGCTGTCGTGGTCTGCCTGCTGACCGCAGCGGCCGGCATCCTCACGCCGGTCGGCGCGGTCGCTCCGCTGCTGGCCCTGCCGTTCGCCATCGCCCGCGAGCGGCGCTGGCTCGTCGTCGCGGGCTGCGCGGCGGCGACGGCGCTCGCCGTCGCCGCGTCGTTCTGGCGCGACGCCGCGCGCGACGGCGAGGCGGTCATGTTCTCGGTGGTCACCGAGGGAAGCGTCGAGCGCTCGTACCTCGCGCCGGCGGGCTACGTGTTCTTCACCGTCGTCCTGCTGGCCCTGTCCGTCGGGGCGGGCTTCCTGCGGCGTGCGGTGCGCCGGGCCGACGCGGCGCACGGCGTCGCCGTCGCGGAGAACCAGCGCGCACAGGTGCTCAGCACGCAGGCCGACGAGCTGCGCACCGAGGTGTCGCGTCAGGAGGAGCGCGAGCTCATCGCGCGCGAGATGCACGACACCGTCGCGCACAACCTGTCCCTCATCGCTGCAGGCCTCGGCACTCGAGGTCACCACCGACAACCCAGAGGTCGTCGACGCCGCGCGCACCATGCGCTCGTCGGCGCACCGCGCGCTCGACGAGATGCGCACGCTCATCTCGTCGTTGCGCGCCGGCTCCGAGCAGTACACCGGGTCCGCGCCCGCGTTGGGCGACCTCGCGACGCTGCTCGACGACGCCCGCGCAGGCGGCGTCGACCTCGCCGCGACGGTGTTCATCACGGACGCCGACGACGCCCCGCCCGCCCTCACGCGGGCCGTGTACCGGATCGTGCAGGAGGCGCTGACCAACGTCATGAAGCACGCGCCCGGCGCCCGGGCCGAGGTCGACGTCCGCGCGCGGCCGGGGGACGGCGTGGACATCACCGTGCGGAACGCCGTGCTGCCGGAGCTCGACCCGTACGCCGACGCGCCCCTGCTCGGCGACCCGGGAGCCACGGTCGGCGCCTCGGGGATTCCCGGCGGCGGTTCAGGCCTCGTCGGGATGCGCGTGCGCTGCGAGGCCATGGGCGGGACGTTCAGCGCGGGCGTCGACGACGGACGGTACGTGGTGCGCGCGCACCTGCCCTGGGATCGCTCGACGGCGTAGCTCGCCCCGGGCGCGTTCCGGCCGTGGTGTGTGGCCTCATCGCCGGCGCGTGGGCGGTCGTCGCTACGCTCGCGCCGTGATCAGAGTGATGGTCGTCGACGACGACGCGATGGTCCGCCGCCTGCTGCGCACCATCCTGCGCCCCGACGACATCGAGGTCGTCGCCGAGGCATCGGACGGCGACCAGGTCGTCCCCGCGGTGCAGGCGCACCACCCGAACGTCGTGCTCATGGACCTGCGGATGCCCCGCGTCGACGGCGTCACCGCGACACGGGCCGTGCGGGCGCTGCCCGACCCACCGGGCATCATCGCCATGACGTCGTTCGACACCGAGCAGGTCATCCTCGACGCCGTGCACGCCGGCGCCTCCGGGTTTCTCGCCAAGGACGCGGAGCCGGCGGAGATCGTCGCGGCCGTACGCGCCGTGGCGGCGGGCGACGGAGCGCTTTCACCGCGTGCGGCCAGGACCGTCATCGCGCAGGTCAGTGCGGCACCCGGCGCGGCCGCGCGGCGCGAGGCGGCCCAGCGGGTGGCGACGCTCACCGATCGTGAGCACGACGTCGCGCGGCTGGTGGCCGAGGGACTGTCCAACTCCGATATCGCGCAGCGGCTGTTCCTCGGCGAGGCAACGGTCAAGACACATATCCAGGCTGTGAACGCCAAGTTAGGAACCTCTGGGCGCGTCCAGCTAGCCGTGGCTCTCGTGCTTGCGCGACACCTGTAAGCCTCGTCACCGCCGACGGTGACCGCACACGTTAGCGTCACGACGCGGTGTTTCAGTCCTGTAGCAGTACCCGGCTCGAGAAGCCCTCCGGGAGGTGGATCGCGAGGGCTGTCGCTTGGACGGATGCGGCGGACGGAACCTCGACGTCCAGCGCGTGCACCTGGAGGGTGATCGCATCCCTGCTCACGAACGCACGGTCGCCCGGATACACGCTCCCGTCCGCGGGATCCGCGCCCTGCATGAGATTTCCGATCGAAAGCTCGTCTACGTCGTCCACCCGAGTCAGATCTCCCGTGACGGCGATGATTCTCTGCCTGGAGTCGGTATCGGGTCCACGCCGACGGATGGCGCCGCCGTTCATGAACACGACTTCGGTGGGGTGGTGGCTCTTGGCTGCTTCCTGGATTGCGAGGAGCAGCGAATAGATCCTGTCCTTGTCGGTCTCGGCTGCCCTCCAGCCTGCGAGAGCAGGTGCGACCGCATCCCACGTCGTCCGAACGCTCACGTTCCGTACGGCTGGGTCGAGCCGGAGGTCACGCGGATCAGCAGATGCAAGTGACTTGAGGGCCTCGAGCTTCGCCCGCCCTTCGGCATCAGGGCCACACCCCGAGTAGAGGCGTTCCTGCACCAGAGCCCAACCGGGGCGGACATGGTGGCTGGAGAGCTCGAGGCGGACGACTGCCCGCCGGGTCGGGTTGAGCGCAGGGTCGAGGAGGATCGAGCGCCGCCAGTCACGAAGGGGAAGGTCTCCCCGATCGAGCTGCGCGAGATCGCGACGCATCACGCGATCATGGTCGACGTAGCTCTCGTATACCGCGATCGTCTCGGGGTTGAGCCACGCGCGAAGCAGGTCGACGTACTTGCGCTTGTAGCCGAAGAAGCGCCCGCGCTGCTGCACGGTGTCCACGTTCCCG
This sequence comes from Sphaerisporangium cinnabarinum, assembly GCA_003052455.1. Lineage (GTDB taxonomy): Bacteria > Actinomycetota > Actinomycetes > Actinomycetales > Cellulomonadaceae > Cellulosimicrobium > Cellulosimicrobium cinnabarinum. Next base: position 111,719 of record QAPD01000004.1, read on the forward strand.
ATTCCGGGCCCTCGCGGCATGTAGGTGATCGCGAGATTCTCGACAGTGAATCCTCGATCCAACTTATTCCCCCCGATGATGATCCAACCAGGACGGCTACGCCAGTCGTTCGACTGGATCTCGCGTCCGTCCTCGCTGTTCACTGTGACAATTCGGACCTGGGGGAGATAGACCTCGAGGTCGTCGAGCAGGTCGTCGAGCGAGACCGACTGGCCCCGCACCGTCGTGCCACCGGTGGATGCAAGATCCTCGTAGGCCGCAGAGAATGTCTCCGCCTTCGTCTGTTCCAGGAGCTCCTGGTCGTCCGCGTCGAAGACAGTGATGAGGCGGTCGATGATCCTCTTCGTCCACCTCTCGTAGGCGCGATGGAGGTCAGTTGTGGATGAAGGATGGATGAGCATGCTCAGCGGCCGGGGCGATCGCCGACGCTGAGCGACGATGAGCGCCAGCAGGTATGTCGCGAGGGCTGTGACGAGCGATGCTGGCGGACTGACAGCATCCGGATCGAGGGCGTCCTCGCGGTCCGTGATCTTGCGGACGAAGTCGTCTGCGTGTCGCTCGAACAAGGCCTCGGCTCCGACGTAGTCGGAGCCCGCCTCGAGGAGGCTGACCGTCCTCGGGGACAGGGAGTCCTCCAAGGCGATGAGCAGAGGGGCCTGAGGGGTCGCCGTGTAGAGGACGTACGTATGGTTCGGGGACGCTTTCCGGAGGAGACGGATCGCACGGTAGGTGGTGCTCTCCTCCCCGCCCTTGGCGAGGTTCAGGCCCGCTTGATCACCCTCGTCGTCGACGAAGAGGATCGGTACGTTGCCGACCGAGGCCGTCACGGCGGAGAGGAACTCTCTGGTGCGGCGCAGCGCGTCGTGGTTCTTCAGGGCTACGGCTACCGTCGCCACGCGTCCGCGGTCGCTCTTGCGTCCCTGCCAGCGGTTGAGCAGCCTGACCACTGCCTCCGCGTCTGTCGCTCCGGGGCCGTTGAGGGGGTTCCATACCGCGAGCCCCCCGTCACCGTCCATGCCGAGGTCGCGCTTGAGCCGCTCGAACGTCTGGTCGCGCAGATTCTTCTTCGTCCCGGCCAGGACGACGACGAGCGGAAAACCGTTGTCGCGACCCGCTGCGATGAGCGACGTGAACGAGAGAGTCTTCCCGCTCTGGACCTCGCCGACGACCAGCTCTGCTTCCTTGCCTTCCGAATGCCAAACCGGAGGGCGGCACCTCGAGAGGATGCGCAGTGTCTCATCCCGCACCTTGGAGACTGCCTCATCAGGCAGGCCCGAGCGCTCCAACGTCATCTCGAGCTCGTCGCCGGCAACCGGCGCCCATGGCGCATCCGTCGCCGCACCGTCGTGGACTGCAGTACTCATGACACCGTCTCCGTACGTTCGGCGAGCGGACCCGCCAGCAACCTGTTGAGCTCCGCGACGAAGAATCGCGGTTCACGCGAGCCGCTCTGCTGGGCATGGATCTGCGAGAGCGCGATCGCCACGGCGAGACGCAGGATCGGCTCGAGGTCCATCCCCGGGAGGTAGGCGAAGGACTCCGTAAACCGGTGGGCGCGGTTGAGCGAGATGATCCAGTCCTCGTCGTCGCGTTCGACCCGCAACCAGCTCCTCGAGTCGGACGGCTCGTCGACCACTCGGATGACCAGACTCTCGCCCTGCACGTCGAGCTCGGCTTCGCTGACCTCGACCCGCTGCTCGACCGCGGGTGAGGCAGGTGACCCGAGGCGGCCGTTATGCGCCTGAGCTCGGTCGAGCGCCCCCTCGTCCACGTCGCTTCGGATGTACGGGTTCTCACGCTCGGTCCGTCCGACGACTTGCGCCACCGCTTCCACGACGTTGCGTACCGTGGACTGCACCGACCGGTTCCGTTCCGTCGCACGGTAGTTGTCCGCTTGGCGCAGCAGTGGGAGGGGCTCAGCGTCGATCCGCGCCTTGATCTCCCCGAGGAACGCTTCTTCGTCCTCGCCGTCCCAGACCAGCGCATCCTTGGTGTGGGTGACGTTGATCTCTGAGACGTCGAACTCGCCGACGAGCCGTTGCGAACGGAACGTATTGCCCTGTCCGAAGATCTCGAGCGGCTTGAACGCGTCAGCGGGGTCCTTCGCCATCGCACCGGCGCCCTGGACGACCTTGCCGCGATAGAGCAAGGCAAAGCCGGCTTTCGATGTCGAGCCCTTCGCCAGGAGACCGGCCCATCCATTGACCTTGCGCCCGGAGGGTAAGGAGACATCGATCTCCTTGCGCCACTCCACGGGAGGAGTCTCGGGGTCGTTCCACCTCGTCGCGGTGAGCAACTGGACCGATTCCGGACGCAACCGTTCGCCACCGACAACTAGGTGAACGTCGTCGTCCACGAGGAACTCGCGATAGATGCTCCGCAGGTAGTCCCGGATCTTGCCGAGGGTGCGTCCAGTCGGCGGGCTCTGGTTGAGCCGGGTCAGGATGAGCGTGGTGCCATGCTCTTCCGCGGGTGCTGAAGTCTCGGTGACCGGAAGCGTGTCGGACTTCTGCTCGATGATCAGAGGAACGTCGAAGGTGACCGTCCTGCGCACCGGCTCCCCGAGCGCTGTCGTCGTGACGACGAAGTGCTGGGCGTACCAGCAGGCAGCACTCTTCATGCCGATCCCGAACTGGGACAATCCCGTAGCATCCGCCGGTGGCTCAGCAGGAGTGAACGCGCGGCCGACGTCGGCGGCCGCGATGCCAGCCGCGTTGTCGGTGACGACGATGGTCCCCCGGTCGCGGTCGATGTCGACGTCGATCTTGAGCACGGGATCGCGACCACCATGAGCCGCACGCAGGTCGTCCTTGTTGGCTCGCCAGGACTGCAGGGCGTTGTCGACGAACTCGCCGATCGCATACCACGGCTTGTAGCTCATCGAGGGAAAGAGCGCGAGCATCCCGACGCCTGGCCTGACGACGACGCTCTGGGTCATGGGGTTCCCTCCATTGGCTGGTCACACCGTAGGCCCCAGGCTGCTGGAGCCCAAGCACGGGACTCGCAAGAGCGGGTGAAATCGGTGCGATCACCGAACCGGCGCCCTGCCCCGCACCTCGCGCTCGACACGCCCCGCCGCTTCTGCCGGAGACTCGTGCTCCCACACGCGAACGACGTGCCAGCCCATCGATCGCAGCACTCTATCCGTGTCCTCGTCTCGCGCGCGATTGGCTGCCAGCTTCGCTTTCCACCACTGCCCGTTCGCTCGTGGCGACGTTCCGTGCACCGGGCAGCCGTGCCAGAAACAGCCGTCCACGAAGACGGCGACTCGTGCACGTGTGAAGGCGATGTCGATCGTCCGCCGCTTCTGTCCAGGGACGGGGAACGTGACCCGGTAGCGCATCCCCTTGGCGTACAGCTCTCGTCGAAGTGCCAGCTCCGGCGAGGTGTCGCGTCGCTTCGCCGTGCTCATCCGTCTGGACACGGACGGCGAGCTGGCCCCGGGGTGTGCGGGGACCCGTTGTGGGGATGGCGAGAAGGTCACGCGGCCTCTGACTCCGCCCGGTTCTCCAGCCGCAGCGTCCCCTGACCCCGCATCCCGTTCGACCCGGAGTCATGCCGCCCGACGACATCGTCGAGCTTCTCCTTGAGTCGAAGCAGCGAGGGGTCCAGATCCCACTGCGAGAGATGCGTCAGGAACTGTCCGAGTGCGAAGCGCACCGCGCCGACGTGGACGGCGTTGCCGAACTGCTTGTACGACTCGCCGTCGCCCTGCTTCAGTGCCTCCATCGCGTCGCGGACTCGTTCGGGGAACGCCTGCAGCCTCCCGACCTCCCGTGGCGTCAACCGACGACGCTCGGGCCCGTAGATCGGCGTCTGATTGATGGCGACCAACGCCGGCGTGTACGTCGCCGGCCGCACGCGGATGCCCGAGGGCCGGAACTGGATGAGACAGTCGAAGATCGATCTCTCGAGCCCTGCCTGCCACTCGAACTTCGTCCTGCTCAGCGCCCGCTGCGCATCGGGCTGGGGAAGCACGTTCCCGTCTTCGCCCTGCCTCACTGCCGCCAGTGCCCCCTCGTGCGCCTCGAAGAAGTCCAGGTTCTTCTCGATGAAGTTCGCCTTCCACGGCAGGTTCCGCGCCTCGGCGTCTTGAAGCTCCCTGTCGCGCCAGACGTCGTCAAGCACCTTCAGCCAGATGGGGTGTCCGGGGATCCATCGCCCAGAGCGCTGGTAGGTGGCCGTAGCCTCTGACTCCTTGATCACTTCCTGAAGAAGCAACTCCCACCAATCGAGCGCTGTGCGCTCTTCTCCGGTGACCGCGTACCTCCGGAGATCCTCTCCAGGCGCCTCCAGAATCGTCCGCCCTCCGAGCACGGGCAGCTTGAGCTCGTGAAGGTTCCACCTCGAGACGTCCCAGGGCTGGTACTCGAACCCGCTGAACGGGAGAGCACCGCGGCCGACCAGGTCCCGTCGGACGGCCATGATGTACACACGCTCGCGGACCTGTGGCGTCCCTCCGGCCTGAGGCGCGATGCGGTGCGGACTGATGACCGTCGGCACACGGGAGACGAGATACCCGTACTCCTTGAGTCCACCGATGATCGTCTCGAACGTCGTGTCGCGGTGCCGAGGCCCCACGAGGTTCTTCACGTTCTCGAGGAACACGATCTTCGGCCGGCGTGCTCGGATGATCCGCAGGATGTCGTAGAACAGCGTGCCGCGGGTCTCGTCGAGAGTTCCCTTCTGCTTTCCTGACTTGCTGAACGCCTGGCACGGGAACCCCGCCGTCAGGACATCGTGCTCGGGGATCTCCGGCAGGTCGTTCTCAGGATCCGGCAGCTCGGACTCGAGCAGAGGCTTCACGTGATCTCGAATGTCGACGGAGAAGGACGCCTTGCCCTCGTGCTGCGGGACGCCCCACGCCCTCTGGTAGACAGCCCATGCTCGCTTGTCCTTCTCGCTCGCGTAGACGCATCGCCCGCCCAGCTTCTCGAGTGCGGCATGAAAGCCGCCGACGCCCGCGAAGAGGTCGATGAATGTGAACTCCGCATCAACTTCCGCGGACATGGGTCTCCTTGCTTGCTCGTGAGCTGCCGATCGGCGGGCAACCGATGTGCCAGCTTAGCTCCCGACGGGGCTGTTGTGGGGCATGGTGGGGCCGAGATCTCAGCCGAGCAGCCGTACCGCCCGCCGCAGCACGGACGCATGGAGCTTCGGCGCGAGCGTCTCCTCGAGTTGTGCCACGACATCAGCGGCTTCCCGCTCGACGACGAGCTCTTGACGCTCGCTCAGTCTCGGAGCGCTCGTCGAATCGCTCCCGACTTGCAGGAGGGCGCGGTCGAGCACGGCGGCGACGATCGCCGGAGCAACCGTCTCGCGGAGCATCGCCACGATCTCCCGTGACTCGCTCTCGACGACTGCCTCTTGGCGCGGTGTGAGAAGCAGATCCTCCGGTACACGCGCTCCGTCGGGCGCACCCGACGACGAATGGCCGATGTCGGACTGCTCATGACGCTTACCTCCGACGGTGGACGAAGCCCCGACATCACTTCCAATGCCTGACCCGTCCTCCTCACCGACGGCGGAGTGCGCGCGCTCCGTCTCGGCGCCTTCGTCCCCTGTCGCATCCGGCGGCACGAGCTCGAGGGGAAGACCACCCGACGGATAGACGATGTCGAGGTGCGCCGTGGTGCGGGTGAGAGCGACGAAGAGCATCCGCAGACCCTGCGGTCCCGCCTCGACGATGCCGCTCGGGTCCACGACCACGACGGAGTCGAACTCCAGCCCTTTCGACGCCACAGGACTCACAACGTTGATGGCGCTGCTCAGACCGCCAGCGTCGGCGTCCTGCCAGCTGATGCCCCGGCGGCGCATCGTCGCCTCGACCATCGGCCGACTCCTGTCGGGGCAGATCACCCCGACGAACCGGCCGCGTGACGAGTGCTCCTGCACGACGTCCGCGACGCGCATCCCGATGTCGTCCGGGTCGTCGACCTCGACGAAGCGGGGCCCTTGCTCCACGTCTCGGACGACTCTGGGTCCAGGGACCCCGGGTGCCGCATGGGGAAGCAGGCGTGCCGCCAGGTCCATCACCGACCTGGGGACGCGGTATCCGATATCGAGATACTCGATGTTCTTGGGAAGACTGGTCTCGACGAGGTCGAAAACCTCCGTCCAGCCGTCTCGCGCCCAGTGGCCGGTGGATTGCGCGATGTCTCCGACCATCGTCATGGCACCGTCGCGCGATCGACGGGCGACGGCACGGACCTGCATGGGTGACAAGTCCTGCGCCTCGTCGACGACGATGTGCGCGAATCGCGTCGGCGGGATGTCGCCCATCTGCGCGGCGACCTCGTCCAGCACGAAGAGGTCCTCGCGGGACCACTGCTGGTCCGCGACCCTCGAGCCGACCGAGCGCTGCAGGAGAGCGACCTCCTCTGCGAGGAGCTCCGACCCAGCGGCGGCGATCAGTCGGGGGAACGAGCCGTAGAGGCTGGCGAGGAACGCCCTGGGGGACATCGTGGGCCAGATCCTTGCGACCGCGGCCTCGATCTCGGTCCCATCGATCCTCATCGAGATGTCGCCCCTCACCGATACGCGGGCAGCAGCGGCGGCCTCCCGCGCCCGCACGACGAGGAGGTTCTTCAACGCCTCCCGAAATCGAGACCTGTCCTCGGCGAGAGCTCCGCCGACCGATCGGTCGATAGCCTCCGACACCTCGACGGCGTCGATCGTGACAGGACCGACTCCTGAGACCGTGAACGTCACCCCGCCCTCAGGTGCCCGAATCCGATCACGCAAGGCTCGCGCGACGAGCCCGACCATGCGCACGTCGCCCTTGAGGCGCGCAGCCTCAGGGCTGTCCTTGAGCGACGGTCGAGCATCACCCAGCATCTGCACGAGGTCCGTGACCCGTACCTTGTCGTCACCGAGCTCAGGCATCACCCGGCTGATATATCGGGCGAAGGTCTTGTTCGGCCCCACCACGAGGACGTCGTCAGGCGTCAGCGATCGCTGCTGGAAGAGGATGACCGAGAGGCGGTGGAGCGCGACCGCCGTCTTACCCGTCCCGGGACCACCCTGGATCACGAGAAGCCTCCGGGCATCGGATCCGATGAGTGCTGCCTGAGCCGCCTGGATCGTCTCGACGATCTTCCGCATCTCGGGCTCTCGGGCGCTGCTGAGCACGTCCTGGAGCATCGCGTCGACCTCGGCGACTGCGAGGTCGCTGTCGTCGAGACCGGCCACTGCTTCGGCGAGCTCCGCGAGGATCTGATCACCGATGGAGTCGATGACGTTCGGCGGACTGCATGCGAAGTTCCGCAGACGCGCGACTCCGCGGGCGTCGTCGACCGTAGCCCCTCTCAGCTCGAGCGCAACGTCGGACTTCCAGGAGATGACGTAGAGCTCCCCGTCGTCCTGGACCGGCGCGTTGCCGACATAGAGACAACCGCCGTCGAGCGTGTCGATCCGGAGGAAAGCGGCAGGATCGGACGGGTTGCCCAGCGTCTCGTCGGCGTCTGCGTTGCGCTTCATCCCAGCGCGCGCCTTCGTGTCTGCCGCGGCAACGTAGGAACTCGCGCGAAGCTGGCGCTTCCGCTCGCGGATCTCGTAGACGTCGTCGAAGTAGGACTGCTCGACTTCGCGGGTCGAGTTCATCTCTGGGATCGTCAGGGCCACTCTCGCCTCCGGGCAGCTCGCACAGCGTGCCTGGAGGGTACCGGCAGGCACAGACGTAGAGAGTGGCCGACCGCCTGCATGCAGTAGATTCCGGCGCCTGAGCAGCCGTCGCAGGGAGCCCGAGGGTGAAGAAGGAACAGATAGTCCGTGAGATCGCTCTGGCCGTCGGCGTGGATGCCCCGACGATGTCGTCAGGATCGACCGAGCCGCGGCGGATCTTCGAGCTCGTTGACGAGCGCCTCGGACTCGGCCTCGACGCCCGGACGAAGCACGACCTAGCGCGGGCCATCGTGGAGATCGCCGGCGGCACGTGGTCGAGCTCGTACATGTCGAGAGGGTCCACGGTGACGCGGGAAGGGCTTGCCGCTGTGCTCACCGCAGTACAGCGGTTGACGGCGACCACGAGTCAGTGAGTCCCCCCGGCGAACCTCCGATGCGGCTATGGTCTGATCCCGACGGGACCGGTCGACGGGTGACCGGGCTGAGCGCGATTGCGGAGCATCCATTCCATGTCTACCGACGTTCGTACTGCCATGGCCGGCAACACCACGCACATCGGCCTGGACCGGCTTCGGCTCGACGAACGCAACCCGCGGTTGCCCGAGCGGTTGCGGGGCTCAGATCAGGCTGCGCTCGCGGCGTACCTGGAGGAGACGGCGGACGCGTTCCAGGTCGCCGAGTCGATCGTCGACAACGGGTACTTCGGGACGGAGCACATCGTCGTGATGCCCCATCCGGCCGACGAAGGTGCGTTCGTCGTCCTCGAGGGCAATCGGCGGGTCACCGCACTTCTCGGGCTGAGCGCTGAGCAGTTCCGGGCCGCCTTCTCGAAGCCGGCCCGATGGCACTCGATAGCGACGCAGGGGGGCATCTCCGCGACGTCGCTGGTCCCCGCCGTCATCGTGTCGAGCAGGGAGGAAGCCGCCCCGATGATCGGCTTCCGCCACTTCACCGGCATCAAGAAGTGGCGCGCGTTCGAGCAGGCACGCTACGTGAAGTATCTCGTCGAGGACGAGGGGATGACGATCCGGAACGCTGCCAAGTTGATGGGCGCGAGCAGCGTCAAGGTCGGGAACGCCTACAGGAACCTCGAGATCCTCGAGCAGGCGCGGAACTTGCCCGGGATCCCCGCAGAGACGGTCGCCGCGGCCGAGGACGAGTTCTCGCTGATCACCGTGGCGATGGCCAACGGTCCGCTCCGAGAGCACATCGGTGCGCCGCTGGCTTCACAGCTCAAGGTGGGGACGCCGCCGGTGCCTCACGAGCGCACGTCGGAGCTCGAAGAGCTCATCGGATGGATCTACGGCGCCGGTGGCGCGAAACCTCCGGTCGTCAAAGAGTCTCGTGAGATCGGCGGCCTCGCTGAGGTCGTCGCCGACGCCGCCGGCCGGGCGGCTCTTCGGCAGACTCGTGACCTCGCCCACGCCAAGCAAGCCATGAAGGAGGCGCACGAGATCGAGCACGGGAGCGAGGCGCTGGCCGTAGGCCGACAGATCAACTCGTCGGTCCGCATCCTCGAGAGTCTTGAGAAGCGCCTTCGAGGCATGTCCGACGCGGACAGAGCCAAGCTGCGCAACGAGGCCGCCTCTCTCCTGCACTTGGCTCAACGCATCAATAGCACGGTCGAGCGTTCTACGGCTCGGGCCCGCTGACACAGGCGCAACGGAGCACGTATGCCGCATCGACTGCGGACTATCTCGACCTGACGCGGGCGCAAGCAGCCCTGCAATGGCGCGCAATCCTTGAACGCGGCTGGCATTCAGGGCGCGACCAGGCCAACTACCTTCCCATCGAGACGCTTCTGTGCCTGGCTGGCATGTTCGTGGTCGAGCACACGCGATACGGCAGTGGGAGCGCTCACCGGGCACCTGAACCGGTCCAGTCGCTCGCGCGGCTCTTCAAACGACGGCCCACGAGCATCATCGCCAAGATGAACAATCTGGACGGTTCCCGCTCTCACGGCGCCCGGAACGACCTCCTAGTCGGCTCGTTGCTCCGAACCGATCTTCAGGCGATGAGCCAGATCTATCGAGTAATCCTGAGCACAGCCCGCGCGGTCGGCATCGAGCGAGATTCGCTACCTGACTTCCTCGGTCTGGAGAATGGTGGCGAAGTCGAGCTCCTCGGCCAGGATGAGCTTGATGTCGCCTCCCTGGAGTCCGTCGTCGAGCGAGAGATCCACCGCTGGGTCGTCGAGGACGTCGAGGAACAGGTGACGGAGCGCCTCATTCTCGCTTCGCTGCGCATCGGCCAGCATCGCTTCGCCCGTTCGGTCCTGGCCTCGTGGGCGAACGAGTGCGCCTTCTGCGGCTTCTCGCTAGGAGAGGAAGCGGGCCCGACTCTTCTTCGCGCGAGCCACATCAAGCCGTGGAGGAACTCGGACGGCAAGGAGCGGCTCGACGTCGCGAACGGGTACGCCGCATGCGCGGTCCACGATGCTGCGTTCGACGCCGGGCTGCTGACCGTGAACGATGAACTCGAGGTCCTCGTCTCTCACCGGTTGGGCCGAGCCATCGTTGACAACGCCGCCGCGAAGACGTACTTTGCTGAGCCGCATCTCAGGAAGCGACTGCAGGAGCCGGTCCTAGGGACACATCCTCGTGCGACATACCTCGAGTGGCACCGTACCCACGTCTTCGAGGCCGGATCGCTGGCCCAGGGGCGATCGTCCTTACCTCGACAAGTTGGAGCGTAGGACCCGTCGGATTTCACACCGGCCCTAGCGTGCGCCGAGGCCAGGCAGACCAGGCGTAGGACGAACGACCCCGTCCTGAAGTCCACCGTGCATGCCACTGCGACGGCGCTCGCCGGCAAGTTCAGAGGTGCATTCGCCTGGAGACGGCATCACTGGGAGTTGAGCTGCTGCTCGTACTCCCATGCAGAGTCCACCATCTCTTGCCCGGTCACATAGTCGTCCCACTCCCTCAGGTACGGGCGTTCTTCCTGCGTACCGTCAGTGCAGAGGACGTCGTCATGCCAGTCGTCATTGAACGTCGGCGAGTATCCGCATGACCATGTCTCGCTATGCTCGAATCCCCCCAAGGGGTCGGGCGAACACAGACCATCCCGCCGTGCCAGCTCGACCGCGGCCGGGTCGACGCCGTAGGCCGTGTACTCCGAGCAGAGACCACCGGCGCCTGCCTGTGCGGAGCCGTCTATGGACGCGTAATCAGCGAAGATGTCGTATTCGGACGGGCACCCATCCCCGAGCGCATCCAGCTCGACGTCGACGGCACCGCTCGTGTCACCATCACGCACACGCGAGATAATGCTGTCCAGGAGTGAGGCACAAGACTGCGAGGCTGCGTCTGGTCCCGCTACGCCCGGGGAGTGGGCATCAGATCCGTTCGCCGCGTAGGTGTTCGCAGAGCAGCCGGTGAGCGTCAACGAACAGCACAATGCTCCCCACGTGACGCTGCTGAATCCGATGCGCTGCTCACGCCGAGCAGTCGTGGCGCGGGCGTGAGTCACGACCGAGGCCCTCCTCCGAGAGATCACCATGGGCGGGCTGACGCTATCGGCTGGTTTGGCTCAGGCGGCGGCCGGCGACAGAATTCACCCGCAAGGACGGGGAGTCGCCGACCCATCCCTGGCTACCGTCCAGTGACTGGTGGGCGTTGCTCCGTCTCGGCAAGCCGAGCGCGGTACGTGGTCGGTCTAAGAGAGGTCGTCCGAGCGACTCGCGGACCGCCGGGTCCACATGCGGCGACACATGACGATCGAGGGGTAGGTACGTGACAGCGACGACGGAGTCACGGACAGGATTCAGCGCGGCCCCAGGGTCGACGGTCGTGGTCCGTGACGAGGAGTGGCTCGTCACGCAGGTGGAGCCGACGACCGACGGGTACTTCGTCCATGTCGTCGGGCTGTCTGCGCTGGTGCGTGACACGGAGGCGATCTTCTCGACGGCGATCGACGACGTCGTGGTCGCGGACCCGGCGGAGACGACGGTCGTGGCGGACGGTTCCCCCCGCTACCGCGAGTCGCGGCTGTGGCTGGAGGCGATGCTCCGCAAGACGCCGGTCCCGATCGCGGACCCTGCCCTCACCACCGCGCACCGGGCGCTCGCCGACCCGTTGCCGTACCAGTTCGCAGCCGTGCGCAAGGCACTGGACCCGGACAATCTCCGCCCACGGATCCTGCTGGCCGACGCGGTCGGTCTGGGCAAGACGCTCGAGATCGGCATGATCCTGTCCGAGCTGGCGCGCCGGGGCCGGGGCGAGCGGATCCTCGTCGTGACCCCGAAGCACGTGCTGGAGCAGATGCAGTTCGAGCTGTGGACGCGGTTCGCGCTGCCGTTCGTCCGCCTCGACAGCACCGGGATCCAGCGCATCCGCCAGAAGCTGCCGGCGAACCGCAACCCGTTCGCATTCTTCAAGCGCGTCATCATCTCGATCGACACGCTGAAGTCCGACAAGTACGTGGCGCACCTGCGCAAGCACCGGTGGGACGCCGTCGTCATCGACGAGTCGCACAACGTCACGAACTCCTCGACGCAGAACTTCCGTCTCGCGACGATGCTCTCCCGCCAGACGGACGCCCTGATCCTGGCGAGCGCGACTCCGCACAACGGGGACCCGAAGTCGTTCGCGGCGCTCATCCGCATGCTCGAGCCCTCGGCGGTGAAGCCGGACGGTGTCGAGCTGGACGAGAAGCAGGTGGAGCGGCTGATCGTGCGCCGCCACCGCCACTCCCCCGAGGTCGCGTCGGTCGTCGGCTCGGACTGGGCGGAGCGCAAGGAGCCGCAGAACATCCTCGTGAAGCCGTCGCCGATCGAGGAGGAGATCGCCGTCGAGCTGGAGCGCACGTGGCTCTGGCCGGAGGGTGGCGCCAGCCCGTACTCGGGCAAGGGCGGCGCGACGCTGTTCCCGTGGACGCTCGCCAAGGCGTTCCTGTCGTCCCCTGCGGCGCTGGAGGAGTCGGTCCGCAAGCGGCTGCGTGTCTTGCAGGGCGGCAGGCAGGAGTCCGACGACGAGGACTCGCTCGTCGCGCCCGACAGCACCGACACCGACGGGGCGTACGACGGCGAGGCGCCCCTTCCCGGCACCGGGTCACCGGACCCCGTGGCGACGGCCGGAGCCGGCGCCACCCGCGACACCGAGCGCACCGCGCTGACCCGCCTGCACGAGCTCGCCCGCCGCTCGCTCACCGAACCGTCGGCGAAGTACGACGCGCTGCTCGCTCACCTGCGCAGCATCGGCGTCCGCAAGGGCGCCGAGATGCGCGCGGTGGTCTTCGCGGAGCGCGTCGCGACGCTCGGCTGGCTGCAGAAGAAGCTCGTGAAGGACCTCGGACTGACGGAGGAGAACGTCGCGGTGCTGCACGGAGGGCTGTCCGACGTCGACCAGCAGGCCATCGTCGAGTCCTTCAAGCTCGCGTCGTCCCCCATCCGCGTGCTCGTCACGGGCGACGTGGCCTCCGAGGGCGTGAACCTGCACAGCCACTGCCACCACCTGGTGCACTACGACATCCCCTGGTCGCTCATCCGCATCGAGCAGCGCAACGGCCGCATCGACCGGTACGGGCAGAAGAACGCGCCGCAGATCACCACTCTCCTCCTCGATCCGCAGACGACGACGCGGTTCGGAGGCGACATCCGCGTGCTCACGCGTCTCGTCGACCGCGAGCACCACGCGCACCAGGCGCTCGGGGACACGGCGTCTCTCATGGGCGAGTACTCGGTGAAGGCCGAGGAGCGCGCGATCGCGGACGTGCTGCGGCAGGTGAAGCCGCTGGAGAGTGTCGTGAAGGAGGTCGAGGAGGTCGTATCCGACGCCGGCCCCGCGGGCATCCTGGCGCGCCTCATGGGGATGGGCGCCGCTGCCCCCGCGGAGCCCGAGGCTTCCGCGCAGGCGATCGAGACCGGCGGCCGCACGGGCGTGTACGACGACGAGCTGTCCTTCCTGGAGGACGCACTCACCCAGATCTACACGACGCCCGGGCAGGAGCCCACGAACGGCGTCGCGTGGAAGACGTACCCCCACCAGGCGATCGCGTCGCTCAAGCCGCCGCGCGACCTGCAGCAACGACTCGAAGTGCTGCCGCAGTCCTACCTCGCGGACCGCCGCGTCACGGAGACGCTGCGTCTCGCGACGTCCGTGGCGCAGGGAGCACAAGAGCTGCGGAACGCGAAGAGCGCGGAGTCGCGCTCCACCTGGCCGGAGGCGCACTTCCTCGGCCCACTGCATCCGATCGTCGACTGGGCGTCGGACCGCGCGCTCGCGTCGCTGGGCCGCAACCAGGTGTTCGCCGTGCGCGGCGGCGTCGAGGACGTCACCGTGCTGGTCCAGGCGACGCTGTACAACGCCCGGGGGCAGGTCGTCGCGACGTCCTACCAGACGGTCGTGTTCCCGAACCCCGACAGCCCGTCGTTCGGCCTGGTGACGCAGCACGAGTCGTCGGCCGATGCCGTCGCGCACCTGGCCGTGAGCACCACGAACACGGGCGCGATCCCCGGTGCGGGCGCGTACCAGCCGTTCGTCCGCCAGGCGATCCGGTCGGCGGAGGTCGCGGTCGGCGACCAGATCGAGTCGATCCGTCTCGAGACGCAGGAGCGCGTCGAGTCTTGGCTGCAGCGGAGCCAGCACTGGCGCATGGAAGCGTCGGCGCTGATGAGCCGCGAGGCCGCGGCGGCCAAGGCCGGGATCACGAGCCGCCAGTCCGACGTCGACGAGGAGACCCGCCTCGCCCAGGAGATGGTGCCGCACCGCACGCTGCTGCGGCCGCTGCTCGTCGTCGTTCCCGTCGCCAAGCCTGACACCGAGGAGAACCACTGATGGCCGCGAGCGACGCGATCGTCGTCGGCGAGGACTGGATCAGCGAGCACTACTTCGGCACGGACGGCAAGCAGTCGTTCCGCGCGCAGGTGCTCGAGCGCCGCAAGGCGTGGGACGACGCCGCGAAAGACGGCGAGCAGACGACGCGCGCCCGATTCGTCGCGGCGCGTGCGGGCCTGCTGTCGACGCTGGCGGGTCTCGGCGAGGAGGGCGGCCGGTTCGCCGTCCTGCCCGAGCTGTACGCCCGGCTGCGCGAGGTGCTGGGCTACTCGTCGGTGGCGCTCCAGTCGAAGAAGGACGGGCCGGTCGAGTGGGTGCACGCGACCGGGCTGGAGGCCGCCGCGCCGCTCGTGATCGTCGAGGCCGTGGCGGTCAAGGACGTCGAGTCGCTGCTGGCGAAGGGCGACCCGGAGAGGCCCGCACCGCGCGAGCGGACGCTGCTCGAGCCGTACACCGTCGACGAGAAGACCCAGATCCACTCGGTGGCGCGGCTGCTGTCGCACGTGTTCGTGCAGGACGACGCCCCGGAGTTCGCCCTCGTGCTGGCGGGCGGATGGATGATCGTCGCCGAGAAGACCCGTTGGGCCGAGGGCCGGTACCTCGCCGTCGACCTGCAGCTCGCGGCCGAGCGCGCGGACGACAGGCGCGGCGGCGAGACGGACACCGCGCTGACGTGCGTCGAGGCCGCGTCGCTCGCGCCGGACCCGGAGGGCAACCTGTGGTGGCCGGGTGTGCTGGACGAGGCGGTGAAGCACACCGTCGGAGTGTCGAAAGACCTGCGCGAGGGCGTGCGGCTGTCCATCGAGATCATCGCCAACGAGGTGGTACGGCGTCGTGCCGCGCAGGGCCTGGAGCCGCTGCCGCAGGGCGAGGCGCAGGTGCTCGCCGGGCAGTCGCTGCGGTTCCTCTACCGCATCCTGTTCCTCCTGTTCGCGGAGGCGTCGCCGGAGCTCGGCGTGCTGCCCGTCGGAGACCCGACGTACGAGCAGGGGTACAGCCTCGACCGGCTGCGCGAGCTGACGCTCGTCGAGATCTCCGGACCGCGTGCCGAGCACGGGACGCACCTCTACCAGTCGCTGAGCACCCTGTTCCACCTCGTCGACTCGGGGCACGACGGTGCGGCCGGCGCCGCACGCGGGGAGGACATCGACGGCGAGGCGCAGCGGGTGGACGACGGCGCGGACGGCCTCACGTTCCAGCCGCTGCGCGCCGACTTGTTCCTGCCGAAGGCGACCGCCCACATCGACGCCGTCGGGCTGGGCAACGCGGCCCTGCAGCAGGTGCTGCGGCACCTGCTGCTGAGCAAGGAGTCGAAGGGCAAGGACCGCGGGTTCATCTCGTACGCCGAGCTCGGCATCAACCAGCTCGGCGCCGTGTACGAGGGCCTCATGAGCTACACGGGCTTCTTCGCCGAGGAGGACCTGCACGAGGTCGCGAAGGACGGGAACTCCGAGAAGGGGTCGTGGGTGGTCCCGGTCGCGCGGTCGCAGTCGATCGCTGCCAAGGACTTCGTCAAGACGCCCGACCCGGTCACCGGCGAGCTCAAGCCGGTCGTGCACGAGAAGGGCACGTTTGTCTTCCGGCTCGCGGGCCGGGAGCGGCAGCAGTCGGCGTCGTACTACACACCCGAGGTGCTGACCCGGTTCACGGTGTCGCAGGCGCTCGTCGAGCTCATCGGACCGGACGAGGTCAAGGAGGGCTCCGTCGAGTGGGAGGGCCGCGAGGTCCCCCGCAAGATGTCGGCGCGCGAGATCCTCGACCTCACCGTGTGCGAGCCGGCCCTCGGCTCGGGGGCGTTCGCCATCGAGGCGGTGCGCCAGCTCGCCGCCGCGTACCTGCGGCGCAAGCAGGAGGAGACGGGCGAGCGCATCGATCCGGACGCGTACGCGGCCGAGCTGCAGAAGGCCAAGGCGTACATCGCCCTGCACAACGTGTACGGGGTAGACCTCAACGGCACCGCCGTCGAGCTCGCCGAGATCTCCCTCTGGCTCGACACCATGGGCAAGGGCCTGCAGGCCCCGTGGTTCGGCCTCCACCTCAAGCGCGGCAACTCCCTCATCGGTGCCCGACGCGCGGTGTACCGCCGCGACCAGCTCGCCAAGAAGGCGTGGCTCACCGCGGTCCCGGCAGACGTGCCGCTTGCTCCGTCCGACGCCGATCGCGCCGCCGGGCGGTCGAGCTCGCTCGGCGACGTGGGCGGGCGCATCCACCACTTCCTGCTGCCCGCCGCAGGATGGGGCAGCGCCGTGGAGGCGAAGGAGGCTAAGGAGCTCGCCCCCGAGGCGCTCGCCCGCCTCAAGGCGTGGCGGAAGACGGTGCTCGTCACCCCGTCGAAGAAGCAGACCGACGAGCTGGTCAACCTCGCCCACCGCGTCGAGGCGCTGTGGGACCTCGCGCACCAGCGGCTCCGGATCGCCGAGGACCAGATCCGCCGGTCCATCGACGTGTGGGGCGCCGACGACCTCCCCGTCGGTGGGGCCGTGACGCGCGAGCAGATCGAGAACGCGCTCGCCGACGCGAAGGGTGCCTACCAGCGGCTCCGGCTCGTCATGGACGCGTGGTGTGCACTGTGGTTCTGGCCGCTCACTGATGCTGTAACCCGGGTGACAGCCGACGACGGCGACGAGGTGCTCGTCGAGCCACCGACCCTGGACGACTGGATCACCGGCCTGCGCGCCGTGCTGGGCGTCCACGCGGAGACTGGCGCCTCCGGGCGCGGCCGGAAGTGGACCGGAGGTGACCAGACCCTCGCGTCCAGCGCCGACTGGGACGAGCTCAACGAGGCCGAGGAGCTCGAGTTGTCGTTCGCCGGGGCACAGGCACCCGAGCGGGTGCTGCGCGAGCACCCGTGGCTGCTCGTCTGCCAGCGTATCGCCGCACAGCAGGGGTTCTTCCACTGGGAGCTCGACTTCGCCTCGGTGTTCGCTGCACGCGGCGGCTTCGATCTCCAGGTCGGCAACCCGCCGTGGGTTCGGCCTCGCTCAGATGTCGAGGCCCTGCTCGCCGAGGGCGACCCCTGGTGGCAGCTCAAGAACAAGGCGACCCAGTTCGAGCTTGCGCAGCGCCGTGAGCAGACACTTGTAATTGCAGGCATGAGACCGCTTGTAGTCGACGGCACGACCGACGTCGCGGTGACTGCAGCCTACATCGGTGACAACTGCACATACCCTCACCTCACCGGGCTGCAACCCGACCTGTACCGCTGTTTTATGGAACAGACTTGGCGCCACCAGGCGCACACCGGCGCCGTAAGTTTGGTCCACCCCGAGACGCACTTCACCGACGAGAAGGCGGGCACTCTTCGGGCGGCAACCTATGAGCGACTTCGGCGACACTGGCATTTCATTAACGAGTTAAAGCTCTTCGAGGTTGGCAATCAGGTCAATTTCGGCATCCACGTTTACGGAGAGCAGCAAGGCCCGTGCTTTATACAGGCAGTTTCGCTGTACCACCCTGATACCGTCGAGCGCTCGCTCGCCCACAACGGCGACGGCGCCGAACCTGGGATCAAGAACGCTGAGGGCCGCTGGGACCTTGCCCCGCACCGAGGGCGAGTCACCATTGTTAACGACACAGTTCTGCAATCTTGGAGCGAAGCGTTAGAGGACGTAGACCGATCAGGACTCAAGAGTCGAATGATCTATACGGTCAACCGGGCCACCGCGTCCGTCCTTGGCAAGTTGTCCCGGACCGATCGCATTGGATCTCTCCCGCTCGAATTCTCACGTGGTTGGGACGAGTCGATCGATCGCACAAGGGGCTATTTCGACACCGATTGGGGTGCGGCTGAAAGGTGGGAAGAAGTCATCCTTCAAGGCCCTCATCTCTATGTCGCCAACCCCGCGTTCAAGACGCCAAATAGGACGATGGCACACCAAAGAGATTGGTCGGCGGTCGACTACGAGGAGATGCCACCCGCGTCCATCCCGGCGACGTCCTATAAGCCGCGCGGCGACCGTCACGCGTATGACGCGGCCTATACGCACTGGACTAGGACGGTCGTAGTCAGTCCGGACGGCGGGCCCGCCAACGGTTTCCCCGTCGTAGAAGCGAAGTGGATCCACTACCTCGAAACCGCCGCCAGAGCCGACGGCACTGTACTTCGAACGGAGAGCGTGTCCGCCCGCGCCTTCTACCGATTGGCTTGGCGAAACATGGCTGTGAGTCGGAACGAGCGCACCCTTATTCCCGCGCTCATTCCACCGGGAGCGGCCCATATCCACGCCGTATCATCGCTCGGCGCCCCAAACAGCGATTCGTCGATCATCGCGCTAGTTGGATCGATCGCCAGTTCGCTCATTCACGACTTCGCGGTCCGCGTTACACCGAAGTCGACGATCTCCGCTACAACCATCAAGCGTCTCCCGATGGTCGATCGACGCCTGGCCAACGAAATCTTGATCCGCGGGCTGCGGTTGAATTGTCTAAGCAGCGCCTACGCCGACCTTTGGGCCGAGTGCTACGACGCTGCGTTCCGAGACGACTCGTGGACCGGCCTCCCGGAGCGCACGGGCTGGGTCGACCTGGGCGACGTCGGCCCGGAGTGGACGCCGGAGACGCCGCTGCGCCGTGCGGAGGACCGCCGTCAGGCACTGCTGGAGGTCGACGCCTTGGTGGCGTTGTCGCTGGGTCTGACCGCAGACGAGCTGTGCACGATCTACCGCACCCAGTTCCCGGTGCTGTACGGCTACGACCGCAACCGCGACCACTACGACGAGAACGGCCGCCTGGTCCCGAACAGCGTCCTGACGACGTGGCGCAAGAAGGGCGGCAACGACGGCCACTTCTCGGACGACGACCTCACCGCCGTCCACCCCGGCAGCGGCGTCGCCTACACCTACGAGCTCCCGTTCCAGACCCTCGACCGCGAGGCCCACATGCGCCAGGCCTACGCCGATTTCGAGCGCCGCCTCGCCGAGCGGGAGGACTGATGGGCGCACTCGCGGGAGGGCAGACGATCCTCGACCTGTTGCCCGGGACCGAGCGACTGCTCGACCAGGGCTTCAAGTTCCGCCCGGTCTGGTGGACGAGCTGCGTCGGCGATACGTCCGTGTCCGGGTGGCTCGACGGACTCGTCCCCGATCCGGACGGTCGCGGGTACCACCGCATCACGCGCGGCGAGATGCTGGCCGTCGCTGACGGCGCCGACGGCTGGGAGTCGCGCGCCCTGCTCGCCGGATACGTCTGGGGCACGGGCCACCTCGGCTTCCTCGTCGGCCGTCGAGCCCGCGTCTTCCGGGACACCGACTTCGCTGACCTCCAGAAGCGGCTTACCGTGGCGGTCGACGCTCTCCGCACCGACGGCCCCTCGGCTGCCTACCGCGAGCTGAACCGCGGTGGGACGGCATCGATCAAGCACCTCGGGCCGGCGTTCTTCACCAAGTTCCTCTACATCGCTGACCCGGCGAGAGTCGAGCAGCCGGACGGCGCTCTGATCATGGATCGGTTCGTCGTCAAGGCACTGAACGGTCTGCACGACTGGTCGGAGCCGACCTACGGCTGGGAGTCCTTTCGGTACCCCGAGTGGCTGGACGTCGCGACCGAACAAGCCGCCCTTGCCACCACGGAGCTCGGTCGCCCGGTCCGACGCGACGAGATCGAGTACGCCTACTTCACCTACGGCAAGACGCTCTGACGAAGGAGTCACCATGAAGGCCGACGCGCTCACCCCGCGGCAGCTGTTCGACGGAAAGATGCACTACGAGATCCCGTCGTTCCAACGTCCCTACGTCTGGAACGAGGAGGACCAGTGGGCGCCGTTGTGGGAGGACATCCTCCGCGTCGCCACGAGCTACCTCCCGTCGGCGTCCGGTGCAGCCGTCGACCCCGAACGCCACTTCCTCGGTGCCGTCGTCTACGAGTCCCGGCCACCCGTCGTCGGCGACGTGACCCGGCACCTGGTGATCGACGGTCAGCAGCGCACCACCACGCTCCAGCTCGTCATCGACGCCGTGCAGACCGCCATCGCGGAGCGCGGACACGAGGCTCTCGCGGAGGACCTCGAAGACCTCGCCCTCAACAAGTCGGCAGCCTTCCGCGGCAAGCCGGAGCGCTTCAAGCTGTGGCCGTCGCGGCAGGACCGCGCGGCGTTCGAGCAGGCGATGGACGACACCCGCCCCTCGGACGGTGACCACCGGGTGCTCGAGGCGCACCGGTTCTTCAGTGGCGAAGCCCGCTCCTGGCTCGAAGGCAAGCCGGACGAGGACGGCACGCTCCCGCCTGGCACCGAGGAAGAGCGGGCATGGGCGCTGACGTCGACGCTGCAGGACGGCCTCTACGTCGTCGCGATCAACCTCACCGGTCACGACGACTCCCAGCTCATCTTCGAGACCCTCAACGACCGCGGCACTCCCCTCCTCAAGGCCGACCTCATCAAGAACTGGGTGTACAAGGTCGGGTCGTCTGTCGGCGCCGACGTCGAGGCATGGCCGGATACCCACTGGGTCGACTTCGACGACGACTGGTGGCGTGCCGAGATCACGCAGGGCCGGCACACGCGGTCTCGCATCGACATCTTCCTCCAGTACTGGTTGACCATGCGGATGCGTGACGAGGTCAAGACCGAGCAGGTCTTCCGCACCTTCACCCAGTACGCGCAGCCGCACATGACCGACGCCGCGTCTGCTGAGGAGTTCCTCGGGGCGATGCGTCGTGATGCGGACACCTACCGACAGCTCGCCCAGCTCGACCCGACGTCGCCCCAGGGGTCGTTCTACTCCCGGGTCGTCGAGACGATGGAGCTGGCCGCCACGAGCCCCCTTCTCCTGTGGTTCGTGTCCGAGAACCACAGCGTCCCCACCGCCCAGGTCGCTGTCGGCCTCAACGCGCTGGAGAGCTGGGTCATACGCCGGACGCTCGTGCGCGCAACGATGAAGGACGTCAACAAGCTCATGGTGGCGATCCTCCGGGTCGTCGCCGATGCCCCGATCGAACACGCCGGCGACGCCGTCCGCGACTACCTGGCCCAGCAGACCGCCGACGCCCGCTACTGGCCGACGGACGAGCAGATGCTGGCCGTGCTACCCGGCCTGCGCCTCTACGGGAACATCCGTCAGTCACGCATCGCCGAGGTGCTGTGGGCCGTCGAGGTGAGCCTGCGCACCAAGTTCAACGAGAACCTCCCCCAGCCACCCAAGCTCCAGGTGGAGCACGTGATGCCGCAGGGCTGGCGTGCGCACTGGGACGCCGAGCCACCTCTCGACACCGAGGCAGCCGCGGCGCGCGACCAGCTCGTAAACACCCTGGGCAACCTCACCCTCGTGACGCAGCCCCTCAACGGCTCGCTGTCGCACCGCCCCTGGACCGACACCGAGGCCACCGGCATGAAAACCGGCGGCATGGCGGGACGCGGGAAGCGCGGGCTCCTGGAAGAGTTCGCCCTTCTCGTCCTGACGAAGCAGATCGTCACCCAGCATCCCGACGCCTGGACCGAGGACGACATCCGCACCCGGTCCGCCGCCCTCACGCGCCACGTCTGTGACGTCTGGCCAGGGCCGCCTCCCGTCGACACGGATGTGACGAGCGTCGTCGAGTCGGTGGTGACAGAGTCGTGATCGAGCTGCTCAGCGAAGACGTTTGGCGGGGATGGCGGTCAAGGATCTTTCTCGTCCGATCTTCGTAGCCGTCGCTTACGTCGGGCGTCACGCCCATGAGGTGCTGTCTCTCGAGGTCGGGGACCGCCTGGTCTGCGACGGTAGCGACGCGAATCTGCACGCAGGTGCCGACTCCCCCGCCTCGCTGCAGTACTACGTCGATCGAGGAGCTGAGTGCTGGAGCCTTCCCGGCCTCCACGCGAAGGTCCTCGTCGTCGGCATGCAACGACGGCAGGCGATCGTGGGCTCGGCGAACCTGTCGCGTCGCTCGCGTGACGATCTCGGCGAGGCGGCCATCCGTACGGACGATCCCGACGTCGTCAGCGCCCTCGATGAGCAGCTCGCGTACTGGATCGCTCAGGCTGAGAAGATCGACCAAGTGTGGCTCGACCGAGCGGCGGCCTCGTACAAGCCGCCTCCGACGGCTGGACCAGGACGGACCGCCCGCAGCCGCGTAGAGGCGCCCGCATGTGGCTGACTCATGCTGAAGACATCCACGAGTAGCCGTCCAAGGCCGCTCGCGCGGCTGAAGCGGCCACGTGGGCGAACCTCCAGCGCGGCTTCGAAACCGTCGAGATCTTCCGTCTGTCCCCAGGAGACGCCGACCGCGTTCGCGTGAACGACGTGATGGTCCGTGCCGTGAAGAAGCGGGGAGCGACACAGCCGCACGCTTCCCGCAAGGTCGATCCGTGGGCCGTCGTGACCCAGGTGATGCAAGGGCGTCGGCGCGCGGCGCCTGAGGCGATCCTCGTGTCGCGGTGGACCGAGGGTTGATCCCGTCCGAGTGTGAAGCAGGTGCGCGAGGCCGTGGCATCGTCCGGACATCAGATCCGTTGGGACGCGGAAGCGCCGCTCGAACCGGGAGCCGTCACCGACGCGGTCTGGCGCCTCTTCTCGGGAGAGAGTGGAGCCGCCTGACGAGGACGCGAGTCATCTTCACAACTCGATCACTGACGCCGCTCGGCGTGCCAGGACGAGTGAGGTTCTCTACGTCAGCTGGCGGGACTCTCCGCCTCCTGCCAGAACCCCTCGTCGATCGCGATGGGGTCGTCGTCAAGGGCACCCGGATCGCCGAACCGCTCGACGACGGGGATATCACGGTTGTCCGCAAGGTGAGGGTACTTCGCCAGCAGGAAGCGCCGCCGGTAGGCGATGTCGGCCGAATCGACGACCGCCTCCAGAGTTGACCAATTCATGGTCGCTCCGACGACGACGCCGGCCACCGGGAGCAACTTGCCCAGGGACCGTTGGGTGAACCGGATGGACAGTCGGGCTGCGATGTCCCTTGCGACCCTGACGAGGATCGATTCGCTGAGCTGCTTCCACGTCGAGCCCCTGATGAGCAACTGCGTAAGCCGAGCGATGTCCGTGAACGCGGCCTGCTTGGCGGCCGTCGAGCTCGCCGTCCCCAGGTTGATGACCGAGTTGACGAAGACCTTTTCCTCCGGCC
The DNA here is from genome assembly GCA_003052455.1 of Sphaerisporangium cinnabarinum. GTDB lineage: Bacteria > Actinomycetota > Actinomycetes > Actinomycetales > Cellulomonadaceae > Cellulosimicrobium > Cellulosimicrobium cinnabarinum. The sequence goes on from QAPD01000004.1 coordinate 135,160, forward strand.
TCTCGGGGTCGAATCCGTACGACAGCGCCACGACGCCGACCGCTCGAGAGGCGAGCCCGATGACAGCTGCCACGTCCGTCGCCATCGCGCCTACGACGACGGCGCCGCCCGGTCCGGATCCCACCCCTGTTCCGACTCCGACCTCACCGCCGGTGATGGCCAATCCTGCTGTTGCGCCCGACGCAGCGCCGAGTCCGGCGTACAACAGGTCGAGGTTCCTCCCCTTGACCCGGTCGATCTGCTCCAGGTCGAGGCTCCGGATATCTGCCAACGTCTCGACTGCATGTCCGCGCTTGACGTGCTTGGCAACCACGCTGTCGGGAGAAAGGCCGATGCGGCTCACCCGTGTCACAGTCTTTCCCGCCGACTCCAGCACCTCGCCCGCCCAGGCGGCGGACTGCTTGCGCACATCCTCCGGGACGGCGTTTTTGACGCGCTCCACCGCACTCTTGACCGAACCACCCGCCTTGACGAGACGGGGCGAACGCCGAGCGACCTCCGCCGCCTTGGCCGCGGCGGCTCGTGCAGCGTCTGCCGACTTCTCCTCGATGAACCGACTGGCCTTTCTCGTCGCTCGGGCGTTGCCGTCGACGAGGTCCTGCCACGCGCGCTTCTCATATTCAGTCGGCTGCTCCACGGGCAGATACTGGCAGACCCGTCGCAGTCTCTGCGTCGGTCGCGTGGAATTCACCCGCGGACGGTCACAGCCGAGTCGGCGATGCACCCGTGCGATCGCCACGGCTCCGGCAAGTTGCTCGAAAAATCTGGGAAACTGCCCCGGTGAGCGAGCTCCTTCCGGTGTCCCAGGCCGAGTCCCTGCGCGCGGCCTTGCTGGAGTACCTCGGCACGACGTTCGCCCTCGCCGATGCGAGCACGCGCGCGTCGCTGGAGGATTTCCTCCGCTCACCAAAGACCGGCTTGTTCCGCGGCCCCTACGTGCGGCTGCGACTGCCGTTCCGTCCGGCGGACGAGGGGTGGCGCTCCTCGCTCGACTGGTACGGCGGATACCCGTCGCCATACGGCCACCAGGCGGCGGCGTTCCAGCGGCTGTCGTCCCTCGGTCCCGACGGATCGCTGCGCCGGCCCCAGCCCACCCTGGTGACGACGGGCACGGGCTCGGGCAAGACGGAGTCGTTCCTCTACCCGATCCTCGACCACGTGCTGCGGGCCAAGCGGGCCGGCCTGGGTGGCATCAAGGCGCTCATCCTCTACCCGATGAACGCGCTGGCGAACGACCAGGCCAAGCGCCTCACCGAGCTGCTCACGTCGCAGCCCGAGCTGAGCGGCGTGACCGCCGCCCTGTACACGGGCGAGCAGGGCATCAGGCGCACCAAGGTCACGACGGCGGGCCTCATCAACGAGCGCGCAGTCATCCGTGATTCGCCGCCGGACATCCTGCTGACCAACTACAAGATGCTCGACCAGCTGCTGCTGCGGCGCGAGGACGCGAACCTGTGGTCCGTGAGCGCGCGCTCCCTGCAGTACCTGGTGCTCGACGAGTTCCACACGTACGACGGCGCCCAAGGCACTGACGTCGCCATGCTCGTGCGGCGGCTGGGTCTCGCACTGAAGGCCCACTGGCCCACGGACGTCGACGAGCGGACCGCGGCGGGGCTCACCGAGGCCGACGCCGCGCGTCCGCTCGGGTCGGTCACGCCCGTCGCGACGTCCGCGACGCTGGGCGACGAGGGCGACCCGTCGGCGATGCTGGACTTCGCGCGCACCGTGTTCGGCGAGGAATTCACCGCGGAGTCGGTCGTCACGGAGTCGCGCCTCTCGCTCGACGAGTGGGTGGGCGACGCTCCGGCCACGGTCGAGGCCCGAGGCCTGCGGCCGGTCGACGTGGACGTCGTCGTTGCACGAGCCCTGCTCGACGACCTCGCCGGGACCGACCCGACCGACCCCGACGCGCTCACCCGGACGGTGCTGTGCCACCTGTACCGCGAGGGCTCCGGGGAGGCCGGGTACGTCGATCCCACCTCCGCACGACCCGACCTGTCGGGCGACTCCGACGATGACCTCCTCACGCTCGCGAAGGCGCATCCGCTCGTTGCCGGCGAGCGTGGCGTGGCCCGGCTCGCCGAGCGTGCCGTCGACCTCTCCCTACTCGTCGGCCAGGTGCTCCCGCCGTCGTCGGACCCGTCGTGGCCGGTGCTTGCCGAGCAGACGCTCACCGCGGTGCTCTCGGCGCTGTCGCACCTCCGCAAGGCGAACGGTCGGAGCGCGCTGTCGGTCGACGTGCACCTGTGGACGCGTGAGCTGACCCGTCTCAACCGCACCACGGCGGGCGTCGCGCAGTTCCGCTGGCAGGACGACGTCGTCGTCGTGCAAGACGCAGACGACGACGGCACCGGTGACGAGACGCGGGCGTTCCCCGCCCTGTACTGCCGGCACTGCGGCCGCTCCGGCTGGGGCGTCGCCCTCGCGCCGACCGGCACCGACCTGGACACGCACGACGACGACATCCGTGGCCGCCATCTGCGTGGCGACGAGCGGTTCCGCGCACTCGTCCACGCACCCGCCGAGGGCGAGCGTGCCGAGTCCGGCGAGAAGGTCGACGGTCTGTGGTGGTTCCTCGTCGGTCAGCGCCGCCTCGTCTCGACACCGCCGGACGGCGACGACACCGACGCGGGCGTCCTGCCCGTCCTCGCGCACCCCATGGACGACGGAGGTGCGAAGCCCTCGAAGGACGACGACTGCCCGTCCTGCGGGCAGAAGGACGGCATCCGGTTCCTCGGCTCGGCGACCGCGACCCTGCTGTCGGTGTCGCTGTCCAGCCTCTTCAGCACGGCCGGGCTCGACCCGGCCGAGAAGAAGGCGCTCGTCTTCACCGACTCGGTGCAGGACGCCGCGCACCGCGCGGGGTTCGTGCAGTCCCGTTCCCACGCCCTCACGCTTCGCGCGGTCATGCGGCACGCCGTCGGCGACGAACCCGTCGATCTCGACACCCTGGTCGACCGCATCATCGCCGAGGCCGGCGACGACGGGAGGAAGCGGTACCGGCTCCTCCCCCCGGAGCTCGCCGAGCGCGAGAAGTTCGCACCGTTTTGGCAGGCGGAGTCGTGGGCCAAGGTCCACCACACCGTGCGTCGGCGTGTCCGCCGCCGCCTGCTGCTCGACGTTCTGATGGAGCACGGCCTGCGCTCCGCCGTCGGCCGCACGCTCGAGGCGACCGGCACGCTCGTGGCCGAGGTGCGCGCCGACCCGCACGTGCTGCTCACGGCGGCTCGGGCAGCCCTCGACGAGGCCGACCGGCAAGGCGTCCTCCACGGCTTCGCGCCCACCGACACGGAGCTCCGCGCCTGGGCGCGTGGCGTGCTGGAGCACATGCGGATCCGCGGCGCGATCGATCACGAGTGGTTCCAGAAGTTCCGCGAGGAGGACGGCAACCGGTGGTGGATCACCGGTGGACGACGACGCCACGAGGGGATGCCCGGCTACGGCAAGGGAAGCAGTGCGCCGGGGTTCCCGCGCGTCGGAGGGGCGGTCTCCTCGGGCGCAGGTGCCCAGGCCGCGGGCGACGACCTCGAACCCGTCGGTTCTGCCCGTGGCTGGTACGCCGCCTGGACGCACAAGTGCCTGCACGTCGACAAGACGGAGGCCGCGACGTTCGCCCGGCTGCTCATGAAGCAGCTCGCGCGCCTCGACGTCGTCGGCACGCTCCTGTCGTCGTCGGGGGCCACGACGTACCACCTCGCGCCGCGGGACGTCGCCGTGCAGGTAGCAGCACCGGACGCCCTCGGCGACGGTGACCTGTGCCTGGAGTGCACCGACTGCGGCTCCACCGTGCCCGCGACGGCCACCGTCGTCGACCAGCTCGACGGCGCCCCGTGCCTCGTCGCACGCTGCACCGGACGCCTGCGCCGGCACGCGATCGCGGACAACTTCTACCGCCAGATGTACGAGGACTCAGACCCGGCGCGCGTCGTCGCGCGCGAGCACACCTCCATGCTGGAGGACGACGTACGGCTCGCCTACGAGACGGCCTTCAAGTCGGACCGGCCCGCGCCCGACGCCCCGAACGTCCTCGTGGCTACCCCGACGCTCGAGATGGGCATCGACATCGGCGACCTCTCGGCCGTCATGCTGTCCTCGCTGCCCCGCACCGTCGCGTCGTACCTGCAACGCGTCGGACGCGCAGGCCGCCTCACCGGCAACGCGCTCGCCCTCGCGTTCGTCACCGCGCGCGGCGACCAGCTCCCCCGCTTCACGGATCCCGGCAGCGTCGTCAACGGCGCCGTGCGACCGCCCGCCACCTACCTCGACGCCGAGGAGATCCTGCGCCGGCAGTACGTCGCGTCCGTCGCCGACGAGATGGCTCGCCGGCCCGACGCGCCGCACCCACGCACGGCCGCCGACGCGCTCGGCAGCAGCGAGCCCGGCTCGTTCCTCGGCGAGCTGATCGCCCTGTCCGAGTCCGAAGGCCCCGCGCTGCTCGACCGGTTCTTGGACGGGTTCGCCGACGTCTCCGACGCCGTGAAGGACAGCCTCCGTTCATGGGCTCTGCCCGCCGTCGCCCCCTCCGGCGAGAGCGTCCCCTCCGAGCTGGCACGACGAGCGCACTCCGCATCGATCGCCTGGAGAGCGCGTATGGAGACCCTCGCGCACCGCGAAAAGGAGATCCAGACGGCGATCAACGCGGCCGACGGGCTGCGCATCAAGGCCGACTCGCCTGCCGCGACGAGCGACGACGAGCGCGCGCTGCGTACCGCCCAGGCGGCGCTCAAGCTCACCCAGTACCAGAAGGGAAAGGCGTCCACCGAGCACTGGGTGGGCGTGCTGGAGGAGCACGGCCTGCTGCCCAACTACACGTTGCTGGACGACTCCGTGGCGCTCGAGGTCTCGCTGTCCTGGGTCGACCCCGACTCGCAGGAGTACCGCACCGAGCAGATGGAGCTGGGCCGCGGGTCCGCCCAGGCACTGCGTGACTTCGCGCCCGGCTCCACCTTCTACGCCCGTGGGTACGCCATCGCCATCGACGCGCTCGACCTCGGCCGGGACGACGACGCCGTCCGCACCTGGGCATGCTGCCCGCGCTGCGGCTACGCGCAGGACGTCACCGACGCCGACGTGCCGGGCGGCAGCGCTGCACTGTCGTCGTGCCCGCGCTGCGGTGCCCCCGGGATCGCCGACGTCGCCCAGCGGGTCGAGGTCGTCGAGCTCAAGCGTGTGTCCTCCGTCATCCGGCGGGAGGAGGCGACCATCGACGACCGCCACGACGAGCGCGAGCGCGAACGCTTCACGATCCGCACGCTCGCCGACGTAGACCCGGCCGCCGTCACACGCCAGTGGTTCGTCAAGGACTACGGGTTCGGCGCCCGGTACCAGCGCGAGATGATCGTGCGCTGGCTCAACCTGGGCAAGGCGTCCGCGCAGGGCGCCACCGTGGAGCTCGCCGGGCAGCCGCACGACGTCGCGCTGTTCCGCGTCTGCGAGCGGTGCGGCAAGCTCGACACCTCCACCGGGGCCAACCGCGCGTCCGAACACCGACCGTGGTGCCCGTTGCGGAAGGCGACGAGCGAGAGGGTCCGCACCGTCGCTCTCGCTCGGTCGCTCACCACCGAAGGTCTGGTGCTACGGCTGCCGGAGTCGATCACGATCGGCGACGACTTCTCGCTCCCGTCGCTGCGCGCCGCCTTGCTGCTCGCGCTGCGCATCCGGATCGGCGGCGACCCGGACCACCTGGAGGTCACGGACGTCGTCGACCCGAGCCCTGCCGCCGACAGCCCCGCCGAGGCGCTGCTGCTGCACGACGTCGTACGCGGCGGCACCGGCTACCTCGCCGAGCTCGCCGACCACGACGCGGTCTGGGTCATGCTGCGGGACGCCTGGCAGCACCTCGAGGAGTGCCCCTGCCAGCGCGACGGCAAGCTCGCCTGCGAGCGGTGCCTGCTCCCCCACGCCGCTCCGCACCAGGTGGGGCACGTCTCACGCGCCACCGCTGCGCGACACCTCAAGTCGATCCTGCTCGGCAGAGCTCAGATCGACCCCGACGACGAGGTGCCCGCCGCCAGCCCGTGGTCGGTCACGGTGGACGAGCCGGCCGTCGTCGACCCGGAGTCGCACATCGAGCTGCTCTTCCGCAAGGTGCTGCGCGAGCGCCTCGAGAAGATGGGATCGACCATCACCGAGAAGCCGGGCCCGGCCGGCAACACGTGGTCCGTCACCATGCCGGGTGGCGCGCACTGGCGGCTCGAACCCCAGGTTCTCGTCGCCCAGGCCGGGACCAAGCCCGACTTCGTGCTGCGCAGCGACCGCCCTGACGTGCCTCCCACAGCGATCTACACCGACGGCTGGCAGTTCCATGCATCCCCGGCGGTCAACCGGCTTGCCGACGACGCGACCAAGCGCCAGGCACTGAGGGACCTCGGCTACCAGGTACTGGCCTTCACCTGGGAGGACCTCGACGGTGCGCACCCCGCCACGACCCACGTGCCGTGGCTGCACCCGCAGGCGACTGCGGCGGTGCTGAGCGAGGCGAAGGACTTGCTGTCGCGCGCGACCGTCGCTCTGGTGGCCCGCCCGGCCCTCGACCTCCTGCTGGACTGGATTCAGCGCCCGGACCGCCATGGCCGAGCACAGCTCGCCCGGTGGTTGCCGCTCCTCGTAGCCCCGTCGTTGCAGGGCGGCGCGATCTCCGCCGAGATCGGGATGGATCAGGTCACGCTCGATGCACTCGACGGAGCCGGCCTCCCACCCGGGACGAAGTTCGGCGGCGTGTGGCACCAGGGCACGGTCGCGATCGGTGTCCGGTCGTTCGTCGGCGAGTCGTTCGAGATCGCCGTCGTGCTCGACGACGCGGTCGATGCTCTCGGCCACGAGCAGAAGGCCTCGTGGTACGAGTGGCTGCGCCTGGCGAACCTGCTGAACTTCCGCGGGGACCTTCCGCTGCGGATCGTGACGCGATCGATGCTCATGGGGGCGACGCCTACCGTCCGAACCTCCTCTGCCGAGGCCGAGGAGTCCAGCCGCGTCGAAGCCGAGCTGCAGGCACGGCTCGACGCGCACCCCGAGTGGCGCGCCGTGGCGGAGCTCGCGACGGCGGCGGAGCACGCGTTGCTCGTCGAGCTGGTCGACCTGGCCGGGGTCGGACTTGAAGCACCGACCATCGGCGACGAGATCGGCGATGGTGTCCCGCTGTCGTTGGCGTGGCCGGACCGTAAGGTGACGTTGCACGTCGAGGGGCTGGACCACGAGACCATCGCGGCCCTCCGCAGCGACGGGTGGACCGTCGTCGAACCTGAAGCTGCCGCAGTCCGCGCGGCACTGACCGTCTGAAGACCGGAGACCACCACCGATGCCGCAGATCATCCTCGGTCCGTCGTTCGGCAAGCTCGACGGCGCCGTGCGCAAGGCCGCGTACGCGTTCCTCGAGAAGCTCCAGGAGAGCGACACCACCCCTGGGCTGCACATCGAGCCGATCAACGGTTCCGCCGACCCTCGCATCCGCACCGGTCGTGTCAACGACTTCTGGCGCGCGCTGCTCGTGAAGATCCAGGGCCAGGCTGCCGAGGCCCACTACGTCTACCTCGGCACCTACCCCCACGACGAGGTGATCGTCCGTGCCAGGACGGCCGTCGTGAGGGTCAACCCTCGGAACGGCATCGCCGAGCTCGTGGAAGCCGCGACGGTCGAATCGAGCGTGGCGCAGAGCACCGTCGAGCAGAGGCCCGAGCGAGCCCGGCCCAAGCCCGAGGACGTGGACCTCACCGCGTATCCGCTCCTGGAGACGCAGGGCATCTCCGTGGCGGACCTCGTCGATCTCGGCATCGACGCCGCGACCGCAGAGACCGCGGTGACGGTCACGACCGAGGACGAGATGCTTGCCCTCGCCGAGCGCGCGCCGGCGACGTGGCAGGGCGATGCTCTGCTCGACCTCGCGACCGGCGCCCGGCTCCCGGACGTCAAGGACAAGCTCGGACTGACCACGCCCCTCGTCAAGCCCGACCCGCAGAGCGACGACCAGCTGCTCGACGCCCTCAAGCAGCCCGCAGCGCAGATGGACTTCGCGTTCATCGAGGACGACGCCGCATTGCGCGCCGCAATCGAGGACGACAATTTTGGCCGCTGGCGCGTGTTCCTCCACCCGGAGCAGCGCGACTACGCGTTCAAGGATCGTTCGGGGTCGTTCCGCCTCTCGGGCGGCGCCGGAACCGGAAAGACGGTCGTCCTCCTCCACCGTGCGCGACACCTCGCGCGAAAGAACCCCGCGGCACGTGTCGTCCTCACGACGTACAACAAGACGCTTGCCTCGTCGCTGCAGGAGACGTTGCGGCTTCTCGACCCGACGGTGCCGATCGCGAAGAACCTCGGCGATCCCGGCGTGTACGTCGCCGGCGTCGACGCGCTCTCGCGCCGCGTCCTCACCAAGGCCGAGGACGTCCACGTGGCGTCGGCCGCCTGGGGCGAGACCGTCGCCGCCGTTCTCGGGCCCCGCTCGCCCTACGTCCTCGATCTCACGGCGGCGGCGAGGTGGGACGCCGTCGTCTCGGCCGCCGGTCCCGACCTCGCACCCGAGCTCCGGAGCCAGGCGTTCTTCGTGGCCGAGTACGCGACCGTCATCGTCCCGAACCGGATCACCACGCGCGACGAGTACCTGCGCGTGCGCCGTCCGGGACGCGGGGTCGCGCTGAACCGGCTGCAGCGCGTCGCCGTGTGGAAGGTCATCGAAGCGTACCGAGCCTCCGCCGACGCCGCGGGTTCGACCGACTGGGACGAGAAGGCGATGATCGCCGCTTCGCACCTCGACGCCATGGCCACCGCAGGCCACGCGCGGCTCGCGGACCACGTCCTCGTCGACGAAGCCCAGGACCTTGCGCCCGCACGCCTGGTGTTCCTGCGGGCGCTCGTCGGCCAGGGGCCCGACGACCTCTTCCTCGCCGAGGACTCGCAGCAGCGGATCTACGGGCAGAAGGTCATTCTCTCCCGGTACGGCATCAACATCCAGGGGCGTTCGCGCCGCCTGAAGCTCAACTACCGCACGACGGCGCAGGTGCTGCGCTACGCCGTCGGTGTGCTTGCAGGTGAGGAATGGGTCGACATGGAGGCTCAGGACGCCGCTGCCGCCGGATATCGCTCCGCCCGGTCCGGGCCGGCGCCCCGCGAGGTGAAGGCGGACTCGCTCCTCGACGAGTACGAGCGGGCCGCCGAGCTGATCAGCGGCTGGCGCGACGCCGGCGATCCTCCCGAGACGATCGGCGTCCTGGTCCGCACCAACCACATCGGCGACAAGGTCGTGCACGCCCTGAGCGAGCGTGGCGTCAAGGCGAAGTTCATCCAGGACGACGCCGCGACCGGATCGGGCAGCGTGCTCGTCATGACGATGCACCGCTCCAAGGGGATGGAGTTCAAGCGCGTCGTGCTCTTCGGCGTCTCGTCGGACGAGGGCGGCTGGGGATCCGGTCTGTCTTCGCTCCCTGAGGCCGATCGGGCGGACGGCGAGCTGCGCGAGCGATCGCTGCTCTACGTCGCGGCGACCCGCGCCCGCGACGAGCTCGCGATCCTCTGGAACGGCCGTCGCAGCGACCTGCTCCCTGCACCGCTCCAGACCTCGGCAACGACATAGTCTCCAGGCAACCTTGGTAGCTGACCTCGACTCACCAGGAGATCTACATGGGCCGCGTCGCGTTCGTCTCCGTGAACCAGACCTTCTCGTCCACGATGAACGTCGCCCAGGTAGCTGAGGTCGCGCGGAAGGCTTGGCCACTGAGCCTCGCGAAGGCACGGGAGTGCGACACCCTCGTCGCAGTCGCCCGCGGTGTAGCGGTAGCGTCGTGGCGCGTCCTCGACGCCTACGCGACCGACGAGACCTACGAGACGAACGGAGGCCCTCGACCGAGGATCGCCTTCGACCTCGGCGAGGCACTGCCCGTGCTTCCGGAGTACGGGGAGTTCAACGCACTCGACAACCTTCGGCGCGGCGTGACGACCGTGGAGTGGGGATGGGCCCCATCGGCAGAGGCCGCGGGGCCGGACCCGCAAGCCTGAGATGCGGCAGCGCGGGCGCTCGCGCCGCATCAACCAGGACGCGGTGCATCGTCTCGTGCTGGGGCGCTTCGATCGGACCTCCGGTCACCCGCACTCGTCGCAGATACCGCTCACCGGGAGCTGCACGAAGCACGTCCGGCACACCTCGCCGCCACGTTCCGCGGCTCCAACGCGTGCCGTACCGCCTGCGGAGCCCGCGAACGTCGGCATCTCGTGGCGCTGGTACCCACCTTCGGCGAGCCGAACGTCCACGAACCCCTTGTTCAGGTAGGCGGCGACAGGCCGCTCATCTCGGAAGCCCGCGGCGATGTAGGACCGTGACTGGGGTGCCCAGATGCGCTCGAAATCCACGCTCGCGGTGAGGTCCTGCATGAGCCGCCGGTTCTCCACGGGGAACTTCAACGCCTCGAACGCCCGGTCGAGGGACGGGTACTCGACGCGACCGATCCCCCGGATCTCCTTGTCGCACTCGCTGCACAGCTCCAGGTCGGCACGATCCCGGTCGTCAGCGACCACGAGCTTCGCCGGGTCCGTGCTCTGCAGATGACTGCACCCGCGGACATGGAGCTTTCCACGCCCCTGCGTCCGGTACAGCTCGGCGCTCGCTACCAGCTTGTCCTGCGCGCTCATCGCTCTCCTCGATCGGTCGGTCTGCGCTGTGGGGGCCACGCTCTGATGGCTGCCCGCGCCGCCGGGCACTCAGAGTACGGCGGCCACCCCACCCAGGGGACCTGCCGCGGCCTGCACCACGGTCGTGTAGCAGTAGAAGCCTGGCACGCGCTCGCCGACACGGAAGGTGACCTTGTTGAGCTGACCCTTCCGGTTGGCGATGACGCTCCACGGCAGCGGGCCACGGGCCGCCGCGTCGACGAACTGCTGCAGCGCCGCGCGCGACGAGTCCACGTTGAGGTAGACCGGCACGCCGCGCACGGTCGCCCAGACGACCGCTCGCCCCCCGAACGTGCCCACGTCGGCGAGCGTCGGCGCGTCCGACGCGAGCACCGACCGCACGTGCGCCAGCAGGTGCTGCTCGTCGAACGGGTCGTCCTTCGTCCCGCGGGGAGCGGGCACCGCTGCCGGCCCGGCGCTGCGACGACCGACCGCGGAGCTCCCACGAGCTGGTACGGGACCACCGGCCGCGGCGCGGTCCGCCTCCGTGCACATCTGGTCGCCGGTTTCACCTGCGCGGGATCCGAGCACGGCGGTGTCCACGTCGCCGGCCGACCTACGCTGACGCCGTGACATCGACGCTGATCGTCCCTCCGGTCCTGACGCCTCCTCTCCGTGACGAGGCCGTCAAGCATCTCCGCCGCTACTTCGGCCCCGTGGGCGGGACGACGGGCTGGGCAGGTTCGCGCTTCGAGCGGCTGGCCGGCGGTGGTGACCGCCCGGAGACGGTCGACCGGTTCACGGCGGACGATCTCGTCGCCGTCTCGCTCCTTTCGGTGAACGTCCCGCCGCACGGAGCCATCGATCTCCTCGAGACCCGCGCGGACGAGTTCGCGCAGCTGCTCGCCGAGATCCCGCACGATGTCGAGCTCGTCGACCTGGAGTCGATCCCCGACGACTGGGCTCCGGGCCGACTGTGGGAAGCGCTGCGCGACATCCACGGGATCGGCTGGGTCACCGCCGGCAAGCTTCTGGCACGCAAGCGACCACGGCTCGTCCCGGTCTACGACACCGTCGTCCGGGCGGCGGTCCAGCCGACCGCCTCCTTCTGGGAGGCCCTCCGCGCGGAGCTCCGCGCGGACGACCGCGCCCTCCACCGGCACCTCGTCTCACTGCGCGACGAGGCCGGCATCGGCGACGACATCTCGGCGCTGCGCGTCTTCGACGTCGTCGTGTGGATGCACCACCGCTACCTCGTGCCCACCGCCGACGCGGAGGTCGCCCGATGACCGCGGGTCACCTCTTCGTCGTCAACGGCCGCCTCGAAGCACTGAGCGCCGACGCCGTCGTCATCCCGAGCGACGCGGGGTTCCGCGTCGAGCGCTGGTGGCGCGACGCGGCCGGACTCGATCCCGCGACCACGTGGAGCCAGGTCGAGCCGGCGGGATGGGGACGGGGTGCAGCCCTCCCCGCGCGGACGTCTCGCCGCAGCACCAAGAACCGGCCCGAGGTCTGGTTCCTCGACGCCGTCGCCACCACGCCTGCCGGCGTGGGCGACGCCGCACGCCGTGCCGTCGAGGCGATCGTCGAGCACTCCGGCGACCGCCTCCGCGCCGCTGCCGAGGCTGCGGGCCGCGACCTGCCGCTCGTCGCGCTGCCGGTCGTCGGGACCGGCTACGGCGGCCACCGGCTGCGCCGCGGCGAGGTCATCTCCGCACTCCTCAACACCCTGCACGACGCCGCACGCGACCTGGGTGTCGACGTCACCCTGGTCGCGTCGAACCGAGCGGACTACTCCGCGCTCCAGCACCGCCGTCGCGTGCTCGCCCGGCCCACGGGGCTCGCTGACCACGTCACCGATCGCGCCCGGGACCTCGGCGCGCACGCCGCCCGCGGTGAGCTCTCCCTGTTCTTCGGTGCCGGCGTGAGCATCGCCGCGGGCCTCCCGTCGTGGAGCCACCTGCTGACCGAGCTCGTCGTGAAGCTCGACCTGGACGGCGACGTACGCGAACGCATGAAGGATCTCGGCCCGCTCGAGCAGGCGGAGCTCATCCAGGTCGCGCTCGCGGACCGGTCCGCACGGGCCAGGTCGGACACGCAGAAGGCGCTCGGCGCTCGCGTCGCGAGCATCCTCAAGGCCGCGTCCGCCCGTCCCAGCCTCTCCCATGCCCTCCTCGCGAGCATGCGCGTGCGTGAGGCCGCGACGACCAACTACGACCAGCTCTACGAGCAGGCCGTCACGGCCGCGGGCGGCCCGACCGACGGGCTGCGGGCCGACATCGACCGGCTCCCGTGGGACCGGACGAGCACGGGACGGCCGTGGCTCCTCAAGATGCACGGCGACGTGGAGCACCCCGACTCGATCGTGCTGTCCCGCAGCTCGTTCGTGCACTACGACAACCGGTGGAAGCCCGTCGGATCCCTCGTCCAGTCGTTGATGATGACGAAGCACCTGCTCGTCGTCGGGGCGTCCATGACCGACGACAACCTGCTGCGGTTCGCCTACGAGGTGGCCGGCCTCCGGGCGAGCGTGGAGAAGCACGACCCGGCCGCTCCGGAGATCGGCACGGTCCTCCATCTCGCCGACGACGCGGCGTTCAGCCGCCTGTGGAAGGGCCGGTTCGACGTCGTCGTCCCGACCCTGGAGGCCGAGGAGCGCGCCGCGTCCGTGACGCCTGACCCGTCCGAGTCGGACGACGCACGGCGCGACCGCGAGGCGACCGAGCGGCGTCGAGCCGCACGGGCCCTGACCGTCCTCCTTGACGTCGTCGCGATGCACGCGGAGCGCGAGGCACCCCACCTCCTCGACGCGCGGTACGTCGACGAGCGCGGCGAGGAGGCGGCATCGCTCGTCACCGACCTGAGGAACCTGGCAAGGACTGCCCGCCGTATTGGCGCCGACGACGCCTGGACCCAGCTCGCCGACGCCCTCGACCAGTTCGGTGCCGGGTCGACCGACGGCTGAACCACGCCCGGCGCACGACGCCGTCGTCCACCGAGGACGTCCACGGCGAGGCTCAGGCCGGCGACCACTCCTGCGCCCGGGCGAGGCGACGGCGGACCGCTTCTCCCCCGATGTCCTCGATCCAGGAGCGGTCGCCCACCACGACCAGGAGCGACCGCGCCCGGGAGAGCCCGGTGTAGAGCATCTCGCGCGCCCGTGCGACGTCGCGGACGCCGTTGACGGCCAGCACGACGGCCGGGCGCTCGAGGCCCTTGAACCCGAGGACGTGCCCGTAGAAAACGTCGTCCTCGGCGAAGAACGCGTCCCAGTAGGCGGCGTGGCCGCCCGCCTCGACCTCGTTCACCTGCTGCGGGTGCCGACGCCCGGTCGCGAGCAGCGCGAGCTGCCCGCTCCCCCAGCCCTCGTCTAGCAGGGCCTCCACCGCGTCGTCCGCAGCGCCGACGGCGTCGGTCGCGGGAACGTCGACGACCCGGACGGGCGGCCCCTCCATGCCGCGCGGCGTGATCCGCTCCGGCGAGAGCGCCCCGAACACCTGGGCGATCTGCTTCGTCGAGCGCAGGTTCTCGTGCAGGGTCACCGGCACGAGCTCCAGCGGGACGCGTCCCTCGCGAGGGAAGACGCGCTGCGCGTCGTCCATGAAGACGTACAGACCGCCGGAGTCCTGGTCGCGCAGGCAGCGCAGCAGCGACGGCCACCAGAGGTCGCCGAAGTCCTGCGCCTCGTCGACCACGACCGCGTCGAAGAGGTCGGCCGCGCCGCGTGCGTCGGCGAGCGCGCCGAGCGCGAGCGGCAGCCGTTGCTCCCAGTAGTCCGGGTCGTCGTCCGCGCCGGGATCCGCCCCCCAGGCCAGCGGCAGGTCGTGGAAGAGACCGACGTAGGCGGGACGGTCGCGCGCCGGCCACTGCTCGACGATCCGCTCGAAGTAGCGACCGAGTCCGCGCGAGTAGCACAGGAGGGCGACCCGCTCGCCGGCTCGCGCTCGCCGTCGCGCCTGTTCGAGAGCGAGCCACGTCTTGCCGCACCCCGCGCCGCCCACGACGCGCATCCGGTGCACCTCCGAGAGCACATCGAGCGTGCGGGACTGGTCGCGGGTCATCTGCTCGAGCCGCGTCTCGTGCTGCGCCGCGAGCGCCAGGTGCTCCGCCTGACTGGGAAAGCCCCCGGTGAGCGACTCGACGAGGTCGGGGACGTCGTCGAGGGCGAGCGGCGCGTGCCCCTGGCCGTGGCGCTCGATCGCGTGCTTGACGCGGTCGGCCACGCCGAGCGGCCGCTCCAGGTCCGTGCGGCTGACGAGCATGTCTCGCGGCAGGTCGAGCGACGACCAGTCGGCCGGCACGTACCGGTGCGGCAGAGCGACGAGGTGCGCGGTGCGCGCCCCGCCGGCCCGGAGGCCGCGACGACGCAGCAGCGCCTGGAGCGCGTGCCGGGCCCCCTGCACCTGACGGACCGGGTCGATGCGATGCCTACGGTCGCCGCTGCCCTGGTACCACGCGCCCTCGTGCCGGTCGACGTAACCGCCCTTGACCTCGATCGCCGCGATCCCGACTCCCGGCCACGCGACGAGCACGTCGATCTCGTACTCGTGCTCGTCCTCCTGGAGGTGCAGGCCGTGGACGACGACCGCGTCGTCCGGGAGCTGCGCGACGAGCGCCTCCCAGACGGCACGTTCCGCGCCGCCGTCGTCGGGAAACGTCGGGTCGGGGGGATACGCGTGCGGCATGACCCGTTCGTACCGCACCAACCCGATGACGTCACGGGTGCCGGCGGGACGGTGCGCCACCGTCATCAGATTTCACCCGCCGTCGCGGAGGCGACCACGCTCGCGGGGTGCACGGCACGCGCCCAGGCGAGGTAGGCCGCGCGGCGGGCGTCATCGTCGAAGCTGCCGTGGGCTGCCCAGTGGTCGTGCCAGGTGAAGAGACGCTCGGGCCGCGGACCCATCGCGTCCTCGATGATGCCGTCCTGGACCGTTCGCCTGCCCCAGTACGGCGCGCTCGGGTCGAGCCGGAGGACGGGGAGACCCGCGGCACGCGCCAGGCGCCACCGCTCGGGAAAGACCAGCGCCACGTAGGCGCGCATCCGTGGCTTCATCGGGTCGTCCTGGTGGCGCGGCGCGAGCGACGGCACGCCCAGTGCCGAGGTGAGACGCGAGTCGACGGCGAGGCAGTCCGCGCACACGGAACGCTGCACCCGCAAGGTCCCGTGGGAGTACGAGCGTCCCCTCAGGCACACCTGGCACAGGGTCAGTCCGGCGCCGACGGCGCACGTGCGGGACGGCGTCGGGCGGGGGACGCCGGTGTGGACGGGGCAGATCAGCCCGCCGTCGGCGGTGAGGAGGACGCGGCACGCGTCGTCGGCGCGGACCCAGTGGGTGAGGACGGACATCGGTACAGCCCTTCGTTCAGGGCCGACGACCGGTCGGCGCGCACCATCGCGGTGCGGCCGAGGCGGACGTCGACCTCGCACTTCCCTCGGCCGGTCGGCCGGGGGCCGGTCTTCCTCCTGGGGCACCGTGCGCGAGGGGCGCGGTTGCCGGACCAGCACGCGGAGGGCGTATCGCTGGACACTCGTGACCTGGGCAGATGTCTACCTCATCCGCCGACGGACAGCAAGAACGCTCCTCGTGTCCGCCGGGCTCCGCGTCCTCGGAGCGGTGCCGAACCCGGGTCGCCTCGCAGCACCCGCTCCCCACCCGCGCAACGCGCGTCCGGCACAGGTCCGTCTCGGCGGGAACGGGGTGAGGTCTCGGATGGGCAGGACTGCTCGCCGATGAGCCGGCGAAGTCGCCCGGTGGCGCGCCGTCAGCGGCCGTCCAACATCCCGATCGCGACGCCGACCACCAGCACCGCCACGATGACGACGACGCACCACAGCACCCCGACGAGCCCGGGCCGGGGCCCGTCGCACCGTCCGCCGTCGTCGGGCGACCCGTCCTCGCGCCGGGAATCGTCGGGCTGTCGGTCCATACCGCCAGGACACCACGCGGGCCGCGGGCGAGCGCGGGGAGGGAGCGGCCGGCACACCGCCGACGCGCGAGCCCTGGCACCGCTCCGTAGTCTCGCGGGATCCCTGGTTCCGGCGAAAGGTGACCCCATGACCGACGCCCCGACCCCTCCCCCGGCGACGGGCCGCATCGTGCTCCTCGGCGCGACGGGCTACACCGGCACGCTCGTCGCGCACGAGCTCGTGGCCCGCGGCGCACGCCCCGTGCTCGCGGGTCGGTCCCAGGACCGCCTGGACGCGCTCGCCGCGGACCTCGCCGCGACGGCACGGACCGCGGCGGCACCGTCCGCAACGGCACCATCCACAGCGCCCCGCCACCGCGCCGAGCCCACGGGCTCGCCCGAGGCCGGGAGCCCGCCGTCGGGCACCTCGGCGCGAACGCCGCTCGAGACCGCGGTCGCGGACGTCGACGACGCGCGCACCGTGCGTGCGCTGGTCGGACCGGGCGACGTGCTGGTCTCGACGGTCGGGCCGTTCGGGCGGCACGGTGGTCCGGCGGTCGAGGCCGCGATCGACGCGGGCGCGGTGTACCTCGACTCGACGGGCGAGCCGGCGTTCATCCGACGCGTGTTCGACGAGCTCGGCCCGCGCGCCCGGCGCACGGGTGCGGCGCTGCTCACGGCGTTCGGCCACGACTGGGTGCCCGGCAACCTCGCGGGGGCGCTCGCGCTCCAGGAGGAGGGCGCCGACGCGGTGCGCCTGGAGATCGGCTACTTCCCCACCGGCGGCGGCGCGAGCGGCGGCACGCGCGTGAGCGCGCTGGAGACGGCGCTCGAGCCGTCGTACGCGTGGCGCGACGGCGGCCTCCGGACGGAGCGCGTCGCGGCGCGCGTCGTCACGTTCGACGTCGGCCCCGGACGGCGCGTGCGCGGTGTCACCGCGGGTGGGACGGAGCCGTTCACGCTCCCCGGCTTCGCGCCGGGGCTGCGCGACGTCGAGGTGGCGCTGGGTGTGTCCGGCCCCGCGGTGCGGCTCGCGCCCGTGGCGACGGCGGTCGCCACGGCCGCGCTGCGCGTCCCCGGGCTGGGCGACGGCCTGCGGCGGCTCGCCCGGTCGCGCAGCGGGTCGAGCGGCGGTCCGGACGAGGCGGCCCGCGCGGCGTCGCGCACGCACGTGCTCGCGGTGGCGCGGGACGCCGAGGGCAAGGTGCTGCGTCGGGCCCGGCTCGACGGCCCCGACGCCTACGACCTCACGGCCCGCTACCTCGCGTGGGGCGCGACCCGGGCCGCAGCCGGCGAGACCCGCGAGACGGGAGCGCTAGGCCCGGTCCAGGCGTTCGGCCTCCGTTCACTGCTCGCCGCAACACGCGCCGCAGGCACGACGGTGACGACAAACCGCTGACTCGACCACGCCCTCACCGACCGCCGACCACGGGGTTGCCGACCAGAAACAGCCGCTAGAGGTCGCCATCCCCGTGTTCGCCGCGGGGCGGGTGGGCAACCGGGGGCGGGCGGGTAGTCCCGGCTGGGTGGGTGGGCCCGGCGGGGCAAGGCGATCGTAGGATCGGGGTGATGTCTGACCACATGACGGGGGCGCCGTCCGCCCCGCACGACGAACCGCCCCTGCCGCCGTTTGCCGCGCTCGCGCGCAAGACCGCCGACCCGAAGGCCATCCTGCGGCTGGTGGGCAACGACGAGTCCGTCGACGACCTGCCGCGCACGCCTGAGGGGCTCATGGAGCCGCCGTCGGGCGTCGGGACGAAGATCCGCAACGGGGTGCTGCTCGCGCTGCTGTCGGGCGGGTTCGTCTGGCTCGTGACGGTCAACGCGTGGGACCACGACGGCTTCTTCCCGTGGTTCTGGAACGTCGTGTGGACGATCTTCCCGTGGGTCTTCCTCGGCCCGATGTGGGCGGGGTACGCGCGGTCGCTGCGCCGGTCGCGCGACGACGCCCCGCTCTACGCGCAGTACCACCGCGACCGCCTGGCCGCGACGCGCGAGGCCGGGGTCGTGACGGCGTCGGTCACGGACCGGACGGAGTCGGGCGGCGTCGCGCACTGCGCCGTGCGCGTGCGGCACGGGGCGCTGACGACGACGGTCACGCGCCTCGCCCCGGTCACGAACCTGCTGCCGTCGGAGGTCCCGCAGCCCGGCGACCCCGTGGTCGTCTGGCGCCTGCCCGGGGAGCGGGTCGTGGTGCAGGCCCGCCGCGACCGCACGCGCGCCCTGCACGACGCCGCCCGGACCGCGGCCGCGGCCGTCGCCGACGCACCGGTCGCCGACGACCCGAGGACCGACGCGGACGCCCCCGCGTGGGGCTCGCCCACGCACTCGTCGTCCTCGTCGACCACCACGTACACGACGACCCGCCTGACCCGCGGCGCGGGCACCCCCGAGGTGACCGTGCAGCACGGCGTCACCGCGGCGCTCGCCGAGCTCGCGAGCCTGCACGCCGCGGGCTCCCTCACCGACGACGAGTTCACCGCCGCCAAGCGGCTGCTCCTCGGCGGCTCCTGAACCGACGAGCCGCCGAGCCGCCGAGCACGAGGTTGCTGGCGGTCTCGCCGCGAGAACGACAGCAACGTCGTGCTCGGCGCCGACCCGAGCACCCGGCAGACTGTCCTCCGTGAGCAGCAGCCGCCGACCCCGGCAGCCGTACCGGCCGAGCATGGTGTGGACCGCGGTGCGCGGCGGCGTGCGCGGTCGCGAGCGCCTGACGCCCGTCGCCGACTACCTCGCGGTGCTGCTGATCCTGCTCGCGCTGTGCGGCGGCGCGGTGGCGTTCGCGGTCTGGCTCCTGCGGAACGACGAAGGGTTCGCGGCGGCCCTGATCGGCATCGTCGCCCTCGCCTTCGGCGGCGGGCTGCTGGCGTACGTGCGCGGGCCGTCGAAGCACGCGGTCGTGCTGCGGCCGCACGAGGTCGAGCTGCCGGTGGGCCGCGCGGAGGTGGTCCGGGTCGTCGTGCGGTGGGACGACGTCGCGCGCGTCCACGTGGTCCGGGGCGAGGGACGCGCGTCGCTCCGGGTCGGGCTGCACGACGGCTCACGGGCGCGCCACGCGGAGGGCGAGGACCTGCTCCAGGGTCGGCCCGCGCACGGACCGGACCCCGATCCCGTCGTCGTGACGGACGCCGAGGCGGTCGCGCGCGTCCTGCGGCACCTGCTCGACCACCCGGAGGACCGCGCGCGCCTCGCCCAGCGCGGCGGGCTCGGGATCGTCCTGGCCTTCGTCCGCCCGGTGTACGGCGAGCCGCCGGCCTGACCGGTCCGCGCGGCGTCGGGCCGACACCGGCCGAGCACGATCCTGCGCGCGGTCGAGAACGTGGTTTGTCGTCGCGACGGCGCTCAGAACGCGAGCAACCTCGTGCTCGACGCGGGGCGGTCGACCCAGGGTGGCCCGGGGACGACGACGGCCCGGGCCCGCTCCTGGAGGGAGCGGGTCCGGGCCTTCGCCGGTCGGACGTTCTGGTGGGACGGGTGCTGTCAGCGGCGACCGATGTCGGACAGCTGGGCCGCCGTGATGACGAGGTCGCGCTCGGCGTCGTCGAGGACGCCGTCGAGGACGAGGTCCTCGGTCACGAGGCTCACGTGGTCGACGAACTCGCGGTGCGTCGCGTACTCGTCGTTCTCGGCGACGTGGTCGTTGACCGTGCAGCCGGTGCCGTCGTCGTAGTTCTGCACCGTGCTGTCGTGGCCGTCGATGATAACCGTCGGGCGGATGTCCGAGCCGACGCAGCGGTCCCGCACGAGCTTGAGGACCGTGAAGGTCACCTCGCCGCTCGTGACGTTCCCGACGCCGTCGACCGCGCGGTAGCGGACCACGTGCTGGCCGTCGGCCGCGAACGCGACCGGGGCCGCGTAGCGCTGCCACGCGCCGTCGTTGGCCTGGAACTCGATGCGGTCCACGCCCGACTCCTCGTCGACCGCCGTGAGCGTGACGCGCGCGCTCGCGACGAAGTCGCCGTCGCGCGTGCGGCTGCCGCTGACGCCCGCCGTGACGACGGGGCCGTCGGTGTCGCCGCCGGGCTCCTCGCCGCCCGCGATGACGAACGTGACCGTCTTCGGGGCGGACACGTTGCCCGCGACGTCCGTCGCGCGGTAGGTCACCGTGTGCGACCCGGGGGTCCGCACGGAGACCTGCTTGGCGTACGGGGTCCACTCGCCGCCGTCGAGCTGGTACTCGACCGACGCGACGCCGGAGTCGGCGTCCTTCGCGAGGAGACGCACGAACACGTTGCCGAGGTACTCGCCGGCCTCGTTCTTGTCGCCGCCCATGACGCGGTGGTCGACGGTCGGGGCGACGGTGTCGCCACCCTGGCCCGCGACGACGTCGAACGTGACGGTCGCCGGCTCGCTGACGTTCCCCGCGACGTCGGTCGCGCGGTAGGCGAGCGTGTGGCGGCCGGGCTCGTCGACGACGACGGCCCCGGTGTACTCGGTCCAGCCCGCGCCGTCGAGGTCGTACTCGACGGTCGCGACGCCCGAGCCGTCGTCCGTGGCGGTGAGCAGCACGGACGCGGAGCCGACGTAGGCGCCGTCCTCGTCCTGCTGGCCGCTGAGCTCGGTCGCGACGACGGGGGCGGTGGTGTCCTCCTCGGCCTCCGCGACGACGACGAACTCGGTGACGGTCTCCTCGGAGACGTTGCCCGCGACGTCGGTGGCCCGGTAGACGAGCGTGTGCTCGCCGGGCTCGTCGACGACGACCGGCTCGGTGTACGGCTGCCAGCCGGCGCCGTCGAGGTCGTACTCGACGCTCTCCACGCCGGACGCGTCGTCCGTCGCGGTGAGCGTCGCCGTGGCGGACCCGACGAACGCGCCGTTGCCGTCCTGCGTGCCGGTGACCTCGGCGGTGACGGTCGGGGCGGTCGTGTCGTCCTCGCCGCCGCCGGCGACGACGGTGAACGTCACGGAGCCGACCTCGGACACGTTGCCCGCGACGTCGGTCGCCCGGAAGGACACGGTGTGCTCGCCGACCTCGGTGAACGGCACCGTGGTCGTGTACGGGAGCCACGCGCCGCCGTCGACCTGGTACTCGACGGACGCGACGCCCGAGCCCTCGTCCGTGGCGTGCAGCATGAACGCGGCGGTGCCGACGTAGGCGCCGTCCTCGTCCTGCTGCCCCATGACCATGGGCTCGACGACCGGCGCGGTCGTGTCCTCCTCGACGTCGCCCTCGACGACGGTGAAGCTCGCGGTCTGCGCCTCGGACGTGTTGCCCGCGGCGTCGGTCGCGCGGAACTGGAGCGTGTGCGCCCCGACGGCGTCGACGACGAACGGCTCCGTGTAGGCCTGCCAGCCCGCGCCGTCGAGGTCGTACTCGACCCCGGCCACGCCGGAGTCGTCGTCGGTCGCGTCGAGCGTCACGGTCGCGCCGCCCACGTAGGCGCCGTCGCCGTCCTGCTCGCCGGTGACGAGCGCGGTCACGGACGGGGCCGTGGTGTCCTCGCCGCCGGTGCCGCCGTCGGTGACGACGAGCTCGCCCCACATCTCGCCGTGCCCGGGGATCGCGCAGAAGTAGCGGTACTTGCCCGGGGTGAAGGTCACCTGGGCCTCGTGCCGCCCGCCGTTCGCGTCGAACGGGCTCGCGAGGATGTTGAGGTTCACGTCGTGGTTGTAGCCCGGCGACGACGTGTCGAACGTGAGCGTGTGGCTCATGCCGAACGTGCTGCCGGTCGCGATGCTGTTCTCGAACACGATCGTGGCGGGGCCCGCCTCGGCCGTGGCGGGGAAGGCCTTGTAGTCGGTCACGCTGTTGTCCGCGGTCCACGTGAGGACCTGCTCGGCCGCGACGGTGGCGTCGGCGACGGAGAAGACGGACGACGGCGCTGCCGTCCCTGCGGGGGACGCGGACGCCGGCGCGACGGTGAGGACCGTCGTGGCGGTGAGCCCGGCGACCGTGGCGGCGAGGAACCGCCGCGCGCCGCGGCGGCGGACGCCGCCGGGACTGGTACGTCGTTCCATGAGGGTGCACTCCTCGGGGGGTGTCTCGGGAAGGTTCTGGGGGTGGTTCTGGGGGCTCTGTCGGACTGCGGGTACGGGCGGGGACGGCCTGGCCGGCCGCCCCCGCCCGGCGGTGCTACAGGTCCGCGACCCGGATGTCGCGGAACTCGATGAGGTCCGCGTTCCCGTGGTTCTGGAGCCCGATGAACCCGCTGTCGAACTGGCGCAGGTCGGTCGGCGGGTCACCGGCACGGGACGACTGCTGTCCCGGGGTGTTCTCCCACTCGTTGATGACGACGCCGTTGCGGATGATCGTGTACTGCTGGCCGACCACCCGGATCTCGTACTCGTTCCACTCGCCCTTCGGCTTCTCGCCGCCGGTGTTCAGGCCGAGCGGGTCGAAGTTGTAGACCGAGCCGGTCTTCTGCGGCTCGCCCGTCGGACCGTCGTAGATCTGGATCTCGTGACCGCACGAGATCGCGACCCACGCGGGCGACTGGTTGGCCGCGCACGGCACGTCGCCCGGGTCGTTCGGGTTCGGGAACCGGGTGAACACGCCCGTGTTGGCGTGGTGGTCACCCGCGGAGACGTCGCGGTACAGGAGCTTCACGGAGAAGTCCCCGAGCTCCTCGCCCGCGTACCAGAGCATCCCGAGGCCGCCGCTCGACTTCAGCGAACCGCCCGGCTCGAGCGTGAACTTGCCGCTCGGTGCCTGGAACCAGTCGTACAGCGACTCCTGCGTGCCGTCGAAGATCGTGCGGTATCCGCCCGGGTCCACGCCGATCTGCGACCGCGCCGCGGCGTCGACGAGGCGAGCACGCTCGCGCTCGTCGATGCGGCTGTCGTCGTACAGGCTCTTCGCGACCGACTCGACGTGCGCCAGGAACCGGGCGTGGGTGCGCCACTCCTTCTCGTCCTGGAACAGGTCGTTCATCGTGCAGGCGCCGAGGTCGAGGTTCTCGACCGTGGAGTCGACGTCGCCGAAGAACACGGTCTCGCGCTCGTCGGGCAGGGTGCACGACGGCGAGCCGTCGGTCGTGACGGTGGCCGTCGAGCCGTCCGCGTACGTGACGGTGAGCTTGGCCTCGTAGGTCCCGATGCGGGGGTACTTGTGCTTCGGGTTGGCCTGGCGCGAGGTCTTGCCGTCGCCGAACTCCCACAGGTAGGAGACGCCGCCGGACCGCACACCCGTGAACTGCACCGTGAGCGGGTCACCCTGGATGCTCGTCGCGGACGCGGCCGGGGCCGGGGTCGGGGCCCCGCCCTGGTACGTGATCCGCATGAGCTTCTGGTTCGGGTCGAGGCTGAAGAAGCCGCCCGCGTAGTCGACCAGGTACAGCGCGCCGTCCGGACCGAACTTCGCGTCCATCCAGCTCTGCAGCAGCCCGTCACCGCGACCGCCCGGGATGATCTGGCGCAGGTCCTCCATGAACGCCGGGGCGCCCTGCTCCTCGACGGCGTCCGGGTCGACCGTCACCGCGACGCGGTTGTTCGAGTTCGACTGGTCACCGATGAACCACTTGCCCTCCCAGTACGACGGCCACGCGACGTCGGACTCGGGGTCGACCTGCGACTGGCGGTACGTCGGACCGGACATGACGGCCTGGCCGCCGCCCCGCAGCCACGGGATGGTGTAGGTCGCCTCGTCGTCCTCGTACGTCGGGATGCCGTTGCCGCGGTCCGGGAAGACCGGCCCGCCGCCCGAGGGCGAGTACCAGATCATGTTGTCCCGCACGGGCGGGAGGTCCACGAGGCCCGTGTTGCGGGGCGACGTGTTCTTCGGGTTGTCGCAGTCGTACCAGCCGGTGAGGACGCTCGCGTCCTCGTTGCTCCGGTCGCGGTACGGCTGCTTGTTGCCCATGCAGTACGGCCAGCCCTGGTTGCCCGCGGACGTGATGATCGTCGCGGTCTCGTACTTCGCCGGGCCGAGCTCGGGGCTCGGGCTCGTCGCGTCAGGGCCGACCCACGCGGCCGTCAGCCAGTCGGTGTCGGGGTCGATCTGGAGGCGCGAGATGTTGCGCACGCCCATGACGTAGATCTCCGGGCGCGTCTTGTCCGCGGGGTACTCGCCCACCGGGAACAGGTTGTCGTCCGGGATCGTGTACGTGCCGTCGTCCTCGGGGTGGATCCGCAGGATCTTGCCGTTGAGGTCGTTCGTGTTGCCCGACGTGCGGCGCGCGTCCTGGAAGCTGATGCCCGCGAACTCCTGCGTCCAGTTGTTGCCGGAGTACCCGTTCGACCCGCCGGACGAGTTGTTGTCGCCCGAGCCGATGTAGAGGTTGCCCTCGCTGTCGAACGCCATGCCGCCGCCCGCGTGGCAGCAGCTGTGGATCTGCGTCTCCCACTCGAGCAGGTCGACGCGCGTGCTCTGGTCGATCGTCGGCGTCTCGGGGTCGTAGGTGAACCGCGAGACGGTCCGGTAGCCGACGCGACGCTCCCGGTCGATGTTCTCGTGCGGCATCCAGTACACGTAGAGCCAGTGGTTGGTCGCGAAGTCGGGGTCGGGCACGATGCCGAGCAGCCCCTCCTCGTTCTTCACGAGCTCGTCGCCGCTGCCGCGGTTGCCCATGACGTCGAGCGTCGTGAGCAGCTTCGCCTCACCCGTCTCCGGGTCCCACTGGTGGATCGTGCCGCAGCCGAGGCCCACGTTCGGGTCGCTCCACGGGACGATCGGGCCGGTCGGGCAGGCACCGCGGCCGATGTAGAAGACCGTGCCGTCGGGGGCGATCGTCAGGCCGTGCTGCTCGCCGTTCTGGTCGAGCGTGCCGGCCGTGTTCACCTGGGAGAGGCGCTCCGCCTTGTAGTTCGACGCGATGGTCGCCTGGCAGTCGCCGCGCACCACGCCCGTCGTCCACTGGAGCGCACCGAGCAGGTGCTCGCGGAACGTCGCGTCCGCCCAGCTCTCGGGCGTGCCGCCCATGCCGGTGAAGAACGAGCGTCCGCCGTCGTAGTCGCGGCACCAGGAGAGAGGCTGGAACGGGTTCGTCGTCGGGCCGGCGTCGGGGCCGGGCTCGAGCGTCGCGACCGTGTGGACGTCACCGGTCGGGTCGTCGGCCCAGTCGAGCCACCGGTCCTCGCGGTCCCACGTGAGCGGGAGGTCCGCCGTCGCGGGGTGCTGGCGGTCGACCAGGTCGACCGTGCGCTCCTCGAGCGGGATCTCCGGGTCGGGCTGCTCGACGGAGTCGGGGCCGAAGATCGAGAGCTCCGCGAGCTGGATCTCGGCGTCGCCGGAGTTCGCGGTGACGTCCAGCCGGTACCAGCCGTACGCGGTCTCGTTCGCGACGTCGAACGTGCGCGGCTGGAAGCGCTGCGGGAAGTCCTCGTCGGTGCGCGTGTCGAGGTCGACCCACGTCTGCCCGTCGGTCGAGCCCTGGAGCTTCCAGTTCTTCGGGTCGCGGCCCGCGGAGTCGTTCGCCGACGTGATGCCGTACTTCACGACCGCGACGGGCTGCTCCATGCGCAGCGTGAGCTGGCCCGTGCGGGCGAACGTCAGCCACTTGGTGCCGGGGTCGCCGTCGACGGCCTTGGCCGGCGTCTCGGCGGCCGGGCTGCGGCCGGTGCCGGTCGCCTCGGCGACCTTCTCCGCCGTCATCGTCGCGCCCTTGATCCGGGCGCCGACGAGGCCCTCGAACCACTTCGAGGCCTCCTGCGAGCGCGCGGCGTCGCGCACGCCGAGGAAGCCGCCGCCGCCGTTGATGTACGCCTGGAGGGCGGCCTCCTGCTCGCCGCTCAGCTCGATGCCCTCCGCGGAGAGCATGACGACGCCGCGGTACTCGCCGAGCGTCGCCGCGCTGATCATCTCCGGGTCGGACGTCGCCTCGACCTCGAAGCCGTTGGCGGCCCCGATCTCGGTGAGCGCCGCCGTCGCGTCGACGACGGGGTCGGTCTGCTCGTCGGGCGCGCCGTGGAACACGAGCACGCGCACGGGCGCGGCTGCGGCGGCCGGCGCGGCGGCGACGGACCCGGCCGCGAGGGACCCGCCCGCGCTGACCGCGGTGGTCGGTGCGGTGGCGCCGGTCTGGGCCGCCGCCGGGAGGACGGCGGCGCTCGCGACGAGCGCGACGCCCGTCAGGCCGACGGTCAGGGCCCGTAGTGCCCCCGGTCGGGAGCGCCCCCTCGTGGGGGGTGTCGATCGTCTGGAAAGCACTCTCCAACTCCTTCGTCATCGGTGCGACGCTCCCGGTCGGGCCGGGAGCGGGTCCTGCCGGGTGCGGGACGGGCCGGCGGCCCGTCCCACCTCACCGGCGGACGGTCAGTGGCCGGCGTGCCCCGTGAGGTCGACGACGGCCGGACCGGAGCCACCGGCGGCCGGACCGCCGGGGGCGGTGGCCGGGGCGCTCGTCGTCGCGGCGGCGCCGGACGGCGCGGCCCCGGACGGGGCCGACATGGTGTGGCTGCCGTGACCCTGGAAGCGGTCGATCGACTCCTGGGCGCCCGGCGGCATCGAGCCGTCGGCGTTGCGCACGAGGAAGATGCCCGCCATGCCGCCGTCGGAGTGGAACTGGACGTGGCAGTGGTACATCCACGCACCGGGTCCGACGCCGAGCCCGGCGACGACCTGGAACCCGAACGCGTCGCCCGGGTTGAGGTCCCGGTTGTCGACGACCTGGCTCGGGTCGTACTGGTCCGCGAGCAGGCCGGTGCGGTTGTTCGCCCAGCGGTGCGCGTGGAGGTGGAAGGTGTGGAGCTGGTTGCCGTGGCCGATGCAGATGAACTCGACGCGCTCGCCGAGCTTCGCCTCGAACATCGGCGTGTCCGGCGCGACCTTGTTGTTGATGGTCATGTCGTTGAAGACCATCGTGAACTGCTTCTGCGGCAGCACGTCGCCGACCCGGCGCACGACGAGCGCGCCGTAGAGGCCCGCGGCGAGGCCCTGCGTCCCGTGCTCGCCCCATGCGTGGTCGTGGTAGTGCCAGTACCCCGCGCTGCCGGGCATCCAGATGCCGCGGTCGCGCGCCATCTTGACCGTCGACCACGTGTACGTCCGCGTCTCGCCCGGCTCGTTGAACGAGTTGTTGAACGTGCTGCCGTCGCTGTTGACGTCGTAGTTCACGCCGTGCGGGTGGATCGACAGGCGCTTGTCGGTCGTGTTGACGAGCGTGATCTCGAGGGTCTCGCCCTCCCACATCTCGAGGATGGGCCCGGGGACGGTCGCCTTGCCGCGCTCGAGCCCGTAGCCGACGAGGGTGTCGGAGATGCGCTCGGCGTACATGGTGATCTTGCGGACGCCGGTGGCTGCGGTGACGGTCGTCGCGGCGGCGGCGGGGGGCGCCGCGGCGACGCTGCCGCCGGCTCCGAGCAGGAGCGCGGCGGCGGGGCTGGCAGCGACGACGCCGGCCCCGGCGAGCAGGGCCCGCCTCGAGAGCGGCCTCGGCGCCGTCTCGGTCGTCGGGTCGGGCATGGGGGGGACTCCTTCCGGGCGTACGGGGTCGTCCGGGCGGTCCGTGGCGCGCCGGACCGGCGGGACGGCGGTCGCCGCCCCGCGTGCCGGCGCGCTCGGGCGCGCGGAGGCTCCCCGAGGTGGTGCGGGGGGACTCTGAGCAGCAGGACTGGGTGGTGCGGGGGTGTCCCGCGGTCGCAGAGGGTCGAGAGGGTGCTCGGTCGTGCGGGGCTCGACCCGGGCCGGTGGGAGACCGGCCGTGGGGCGAGGTCCAGGGCCGTCGTGGCCCCGCCGGGATACGCGTCGGTGCGTACCGTCCGGCTGTCGGTCCGGACGACGGGCTCCCCTGCGCCGACGTCCGGCCCCCTGGTCGGTTCCAGGGGCAACGAGGTTCATGACACCGCAGTCAGTGCGTGGATGTCAACAGGTAGGCGAAAGTTGTGTCGACAACAAGCAAAAGTCCATGCCCGATCGACACTTGTCTCCGGAGCGGCCCTGGACGGGGCTCGAGCACGCCCCGGACGGGTGTACGACACGGCGTCGTGGTGGAGTGACCGCGTGACCCATGACCTCCCCGCGTGGTCCGTCCGGGAGTCGGCCCTCGACGTCGACGACCCGGCCACGGCCGCGTCCCTCCTGTCCCTCGCCAACGGATACGTCGGCGTCCGCGGAACGCTCGACGAGGCGGACCCCGACGACGACCCCTCGACCCTCGTCGCCTCCGTCCACGAGGAGTTCGAGCAGACCTACGCGGAGCGCGCGTACGCCTACCCCGAGGTCGAGGAGCGCCTCGTGCCGGTCATCGACGCGTGGCGGGTCGGCTGGTCCGTGGACGGGGAGCCGGTCGACGTCCGGACCGCCGACCCCGCCGGACCCGACGGCACGGTCGAGGCGCACGAGCGCGTGCTCGACCTGCGCCGGGGCGTGCTGCGGCGCGAGCTGCGCTGGACCGCGCCGTCGGGCGGGACCGTCACGCTGCACAACGAGCGGCTCGTGCCGCTCTCGCGCCGCGAGGTCGTCGCGTCGCGCTGGCGCGTGCACGCGCACGACGACGTCACCGTCACCCTGCGTCCGGTGCCCGGCTGCGCGCACGGCGGGCAGGACCCCGGCCGCGAGGCACCCGGGCTGGTCACCGTCTCGTGCCGGCACGACGCCGAGGGGTCGACGGTGCGCCAGCGCACCGTGCGCTCGGAGCGCGGCGTCGCGGTCGAGACCGCGCACCTCGTCGACGCCGCGGACGGCGTCCGCCCGCGCTGGCACCACCGCGGCGGCGCCGCCGTCCTCACCGTGGACCTGCGCGCCGACGAGTGGCTGGAGGTCCTCGTCCTCGCCGCCTATGCGGGCGGCGCCGACGCCGACGCGCTCCCCGCGCACGCGCACACCGTGCTCGCCGCGGCCGTCGACGCGGGCTGGGACGCGCTCGAGCGCGAGCAGGCCGACGCCCTCGCGGCGGTCTGGGACCGGGGCGACGTCCAGCTCGACGGCGACGACGAGATGCAGCAGGCCCTGCGGCACAGCCTGTTCCAGGTCGTCCAGGCGTCGGCGCGGGTCGAGGGCGTGGGCGTGCGGGCCAAGGGCCTCACGGGCACCGGCTACGCGGGCCACGCCTTCTGGGACTCGGACACGTTCGTGCTCCCCGTGCTGGACCACGTGCTGCCCGACGCCGCGGCCGCGCACCTGCGCTGGCGGCACACCACCCTCCCCCACGCGTGCGAGCGGGCCGCCGAGCTCGGCCTGCCCGGTGCGGCGTTCCCGTGGCGCACGATCAGCGGCCGCGAGTCGTCGGGCTACTGGCCCGCGAGCACCGCCGCGTTCCACGTCTCGTCGGCCGTCGCGCTCGCCGCCGTGCGGCACGTCGCCGCCACGCACGACGACGAGCTCGCCCGGGACGTCGCCGTCGACCTCGTGGTGCAGACCGCGCGCCTGTGGGCCGGGCGCGGCCACCACACGGCCGCCGGCTTCCGCATCGACGGCGTGACCGGGCCCGACGAGTACACCGCCGTCGTGGACAACAACACGTACACGAACCTCATGGCGCGCAAGAACCTGCGCGCGGCGGACGAGCTGTGCGAGCGGTTCCCGGAGCAGGCGGCGCGGCTGGACGTCACCGCGGACGAGCGCGCGGGGTGGCGGCGCGCGGCGGACCGGATGGTCGTCCCGTACAACGCGGAGCTCGGCGTGACGGAGCAGTCGCAGGACTTCACGCGCCACGCCCACTGGGACTTCGAGTCGCGCGGCACCGCGCGGTTCCCGCTCGACGACCACGTGCACTACGTCGAGCTGTACCGGCGGCAGGTCGTCAAGCAGGCCGACCTCGTGCTCGCCCTGCACGCCGCACCCGAGGAGTTCACGCCCGAGCAGCGCCGCCGCGACTTCGACTACTACGAGCCGCTCACCGTCCGCGACTCGTCCCTGTCCGCGCCCGTGCAGGCGGTCGTCGCCGCGGAGATCGGGTACGTCGAGCTCGCGTACGACTACGCGCGCGAGTGCGCGCTCCTCGACCTGTGCGACCTGCGCGCGTCGACCGACGGCGGGCTGCACGTCGCGTCGCTCGCGGGCGCCTGGACGGCCGTCGTCACGGGGATCGTGGGGCTGCGGCACGACGACGGCGGGCTCCGCCTCGCGCCCCGCCTCCCGGCGCGGCTCACGCGTCTCGCGCTCGCCGTCCACCACGGGGACGCCCGGGCGCGCGTCGAGGTCCGGCCCGACGGCGTCACGTACCGCCTCGAGTCCGGCGAGCGGCTGCGGGTCGTGCACGACGACGAGCCCTTCGAGCTCACGCCCGAGCACCGGGTCCTCGAGCGACCGCTGCTCGCCGGCATCCAGGACCCGCCGCCGGCGCAGCCGCCGGGCCGCGCCCCGCTCTTCGCCGCCTCGTAGGTGGACGTCCCCGCGACGGGCCCGGTGGGCCGTGCGCGGAGGTCCGCTACGTCGGCAGCCGCTCCTGCGCGCCGCGGAGCCCGGCGGCTCCCGGACCGGTCCCGCCCGGCGGGGCGAGGCGCCCGGCACGCCGGTGCGCGGCCCGGTACTGCGAGGGCGCGAGGCCGTACTCCGCGGCGAACGCCTGCCGCAGCGCCTCCGCGGACCTCAGGCCGCACTCGCGGGCGACGGTGGTGACCGGGTGGTCGGTCGACGCGAGCAGATGGGCCGCCGCCTCGGTCCGGGCTCGCCGGACGTACCGCGCCGGCGTGCGGCCGAGGTGCCGGACGAACAGGCGCGTGAGCTGCCGCTGGCTCACGCCCGCGTGGGCGGCGAGGGCGGGGAGCGAGAGGTCTCCGTCGAGCCGCGCGGCGACGAGGTCGACCACGGCCCGGACGCATGCGTCCCGCACCTGAGGGGCCGCCGTGAAGACGCTCATCTGGGCCTGGTTCCCCGGACGCTGGAGGTACGTCACGAGCGCGCGGGCCACCCTGCGGGCGAGCTCCGGACCGTTGTCCTCCTCGACCAGCGCGAGCGTGAGGTCGAGCGCGCTCGTCACGCCCGCCGACGTGTAGACGTTGTCGTCGCGCACGTAGATGGGCGCCGGGTCGACGCGGACGGCGGGGTACTCCTGCGCGAGCCGGTCGGCGTAGCGCCAGTGCGTGGTGGCACGACGCCCGTCGAGGAGACCCGTCGCCGCGAGGACGGTCGCGCCCGTGCAGACCGACGCGACCCTGCGGCTCAGGGCGGCCACCCGGCGCACGTGCGCGACGACGAGCGGGTCGGCACCGGCCTCCTCGTGGCCGAGCCCTCCGGTCACGACGACCGTGTCGACCGGCTCGACCCACCGCTGGAGGGAGCCGTGGCTCGCGAGCGTGAGGCCCGAGTCGCACGCGACAGGTCGCCCGCCCGGGGTCAGCAGCACCACCCGGTAGGGCGGCGCAGCGCCCACACGGTTCGCGAGGACGAGCGTCGAGGTCACGCACGCGATGTCCAGGAGCTCCGCGCCGGCGTAGCCGACGACCGCCACCAACCGCTCCGCCATGAGCCGTCACCCCCGGGTTCCCGACGTCCGGTCCACGGATCCGGACACCGTCCACGATACCCCCGGGGAGTACCGCGCCCCAGGGTGAGGCTGGTCCTCCCAGGAGAGCGCGGTCGCCCGACCGCGACCGCCACGAGAGACGAGGACGTCATGAGCACTCCACGCACCACCCCGCAGACCACCGGACCGCGCTCCGGAACCGCGCGCAGGACGAGCACCGGGACGAGCACGGGCGCGAGCACCGGGACGAGCGCCGCCCGGGCCGTCGTGGCCCGCTGGCCCGCCGCGCTCGGCCTCGGCGTCGCCGTCCTGCTGCTCGCGATCGGCGTGGCCGACCGCACCACCCTGGCGATCGGCGTGAGCGCGGCCGCGCTCTGCTACGTGGCCGCAGCAGCGCTCGGACGCCCCTGGGTCGCCTGGGTGAGCATCCTCGGCGCCTCGCTCGTCGTGGTCGCGAGCGAGGTGGCGGGCATCCCCTGGTGGGCCGGCATCGGGCTCACCGCGCTCGTGCTGCTCGGGATCGGCGTCGCGCGCGGCGCAGCACGACCGACGCTCCCCCAGGCGGCCGCACTCCTCGGCTACGGGTCCCTCGCTGTGGTGGCGCTCGCCGTCGACCCGGGCATCGGTCTCGTCGTGGCAGGACTGACCCTGGCCGGCCACGCCGCGTGGGACGTCGTCCACCACCGGCGCGGCGAGGTCGTCCCCCGGCCGATGGCGGAGGCGTGCCTGTACTTCGACGTCGTCCTCGGCCTGGGCTGCCTCGCCCTCGCCGCCCTCCGCTGAGACGCGGGGGCGCGTCCGGGACGCGCCGTCAGCCCGCGAGCGCCTCGCGCAGGGTCGTCGCGAACGCGGCCGGGTCGTTCGCGGGCGACCACTCGTTGACCATGAAGCCGCCGTGGTCGCCCGGGAACGTCACCGGCTCGGCGCCCAGGAGGGCGGCGAGGGCGGCACCGCCGCGCCACGCGAGCGTGCCCTCGCCCTGGGCGCTCACGGCGGGGACGATGCGGGTCGCCGCCGCGCGCAGGGCGTCGCCGTCGGGCGCCCACGACGGCATGGTGGCCAGGTTCCGGCCGAGGAGCAGGTCGTCGCGCGACCCGTCGTCCTCCGTCGGGAAGCCGAACATCGCCGGGTCGGGCGCCGGGCGGTCGAGGTAGTCCGCGGGCAGCGGCCCCACGTGGCTGACGAGCGCGACGAACTTCGCCATCGCGGGCCCGAAGCCCTCGCGGCGGTACGTCTCCACGACGTCCGCCTGCACCGCCGTCGCGGTCTCGGCGTCCTCCAGCAGCGGCGTGATCGGCGGCTCGTGCGCGACGAACGTCCGCACGTCCTCCGGGTGCCGCTCGATCCACGAGAGCCCGACGACGCCGCCCCCGCTCGACCCGAACACGTCCACCGGGCCGAGCCCGAGCGCGGTCACGACCTCGTGCAGGTCGTCCGCGTGCCGCTCGACCGACACCTCGCCGTCGGCGGCGAGCGTGCTGCGCTCGGTGCCGCGCGGGTCGTACGTGACGACCACCCGGTCGTCGAGGAGGTCCACGAGCTGCCCGAACCCGGACGCCGCCATCGGCGAGCCCATGACGACGAGCGGCGGCAGGTCGCTCGTCGTCGCGGGGGTCCGGACGTCGTAGGCCAGGACGGCTCCCGGCACGTCCAGGGTGTGGCTCGTGGTGCGGGTCGTGGTCTCGCTCATGGCGTCCTCCGTGTCGTCGTCCCGCCGCGTCCCGCGGCAGGTCCCGTGCGTAGAGACGACGCCCGGGACCGGAACTGAGCGGTCCTGGCGGCCCTGCGTTGCCACTACCCTCGCAGGATGCCGTCATCGAGGACCGTGCCCGCCGTCGTCGCCGCGGGGACGCTCACCGCGGTGCTCTGGGTCGTCACCGGCCGTGCCGCGGACTGGCTCGCCGGGGCGGGGCACACCCTGCCCGCCGGGCTCGTGCGGACGGTCCTGCCCCACCCGACCGGCGTCGTCACGGGCGGTCAGCAGGTCTCGGGCAGCACCGTGCTCGCGGCCGCGCTCGCGGGCGGGCTCGTCGCGCTCGGCACGCACCTCGTGCTGCGGCGCATGCCCGCGGGCGAGGGCCGCGGGGCGGCGTTCCTCGCCGTGTGGGGCGCGGCCGTGCTCGCCTCCGCGCTCGCCGCGACGGCGGCGTGGTTCGCGGGCGTCACGCTGGCCTGGCGCGCGGACACCGTCGCCCGGTTCGTCGCGACCGCGCTCGGCGGCTGGTGGGGGTTCGTCGACGGGCCGCTCGTGGCCGTGACGGTCGCCGTCGCGCGCGCCCTCACCGACCGGCACGACGACCCCGCCGGCACGCGCCACACCCGGACGCCGACCCGGGTCCGCGCGTGGCCCGCCGCGCTCGCCGCCAGCACCGCGACGGGCGTGCTGTGGGCGGCCGCGGGCGTCGGGCGCACGACGCTCCCCGGCGCGGCGGACCCGCAGTCCCCGTGGGGTGTCGCCCGCGACGTCGTGCTGCTGCCCTCCGCCCGGATCTCCGTCGACCGCGCGGCGCTCCTCGCCGACCCCGTGCACCTGCTGCTGCCCGTCGGCGTCGGGCTCGCGGTCGGCCTGCTCACGGCGCTCGCCGCGCGGCGGCTGCCACCCGTCGAGGGCCGCGCGGCGCTGCTGCTCGCGGTGTGGCTCGCGTGCGCCGGGGGCGCGGCCCTCGCCGCGGCGGTGCCCGTCGTCGCCTCCACGCTCGCCGCGGGCGGCGTGCTGCCCGACGCCGGCCGCACCCTGCCCGTGCTCGAGTCGGGCCTCGCCTGGGGGATGGTGTGCGGGGTCCTCGTGGCGCCGCTCGCGGTGGTCGTGCACCGGCACGCGGGCGCACGACCGCTCGCGGAGGCGGCCACCGCGGACGAGCCGTGGCCCGCGCCGGTCACGCCCGAGGGGTCCGCGCCCGGGGAGCCCGCGCCCGAGCACGCGGAGGCGCCCGACGCCGAGCAGGCGGGGCCGCACGCCGCCGACGACGCCCCCGCGCCCGACGACGCCCGGCACCGCGACGAGGTCACCGCGCGCTCCTGAGGGACGGCGTTCCGGCACCCGCCACCCCGGCGTCACCCGGCGGTCGTCGTCCCGACACCCGGGCCCCCTAGCGTCGGCCGTGACCAGCAGACCGGGACGAACCGGAGAGGGCACAGCGACGATGACCCTGACGATCACGCTCGTACGCCACGGGCAGACCTACCTCAACGCACGACGCCACCTGCAGGGGGCGTGCGACTCCCCCCTCACCCGTACCGGACGCGCGGGCGTGCGCGTCACGGCGCAGCACCTCGCGCGGCACGACTTCGCGGCCGCCTACTCCTCGCCGCAGGGCCGCGCGGTCCTCACCGCGATGGAGATCCTGCGGCACCACCCCGACCTCCCGCTCACGGTCGACCCCGACCTGCGCGAGCTGTCCTTCGGCTCCTACGAGCGACGGCCGGAGTCGCACCTCGACGCCGTCGAGCCGTGGGGCGAGCTCGTGCCCCGCATGCTCGCGGGCACCCACCCGGGCGTCGGCGGCGGCGAGCCGGGCCGGGACTTCATGGCGCGCGTGCGCGCGGTGTTCACGCGCGTCGTGGCCGCGCACGACGACGCCTCCCGCCCGGGCGCGACGCGCGACCGGCACGTGCTCGTCGTCGGGCACGGCCTGACGCTCGGCGCCTGGCTCGCGACGCTCTCCCCCACCGGCCTCGTCGCGCTGCCCAACGCGTCCGTCTCGACCGTCGAGGTGACCGACGGCGTCCCCCGCCTCCTCGCGGCCGGGGTCGACGTCGCCGGCCACGGCCACGTCGCCGCCCGCCCCGCCCCGGCGCGCACCACCCCCCTCCTCCCCGCCTGACCCCCTCCCCCTCCCCCGGCCGCCCTCCGCCGAACACGGGGTTGTGGTCGCTCTCCGGCGAGATCCGGTTGCCAACCCCGTGCTCGGCGGGGATCAACCCCGTGGTCGGGAGCGGCGGCGAGCGGTGCGGGCTCGGGCGTCGTCGTGGGCCTCGCGCAGCAGGTCGAGGACGAGCGCGGTCGTGCGCTCGCCCGGGGCCACGACGGCCACCCAGCCGAGCGCGCCGTAGACGGGGTGCGGCACCACGATGTCGGTCTCCCCCACCTCCGACGCCGCGCCGTCGCGCGGGTCGAAGCCGAGGAGCGCCCGGAACCGGTCGCGCCCGACGTGCACGTTGACCCTCCAGCGCCCCTCCTCGCCGAGGCGCGACGCCGTGTCGTCGGGGTAGTCCTTCGTGACGACGGTGCCGTACGGCTGCCCGGGCGGGACGACGCCGTCGGGGGCGTGGTAGAAGAAGTGGTCACCCCACGCGAGCTCGGGGAAGGTGCTGCCCGGTCCCGGGGAGAGCACGAGGACGCCGTCGAGCGACCGGACCGTGGTGAGGATCTGCTCCATACTCATGGTTCCAGTGTGTGGTTGACGTGCTTTCGGAGGGTTGGGCGACGTGGGTGCACGAGCGCGCGGGGCAGACGGCGGTCCCGGCGCGCCCCGGGCGTTGCGCACGTCCGACGTCGCGCGCGCGACCGGCTGGTCCGTCCAGCAGGTGCGCGACCTCGAGGCGCTCGGCGTCGTGCCGCCCGCGGGCCGGTCGTCGAACGGCTACCGCACGTTCGGCGACGAGCACGTGCTGGCGCTGCGCGCGTACCGGGGGCTGGCGACGGCGGTCGGCCCGGTCGTCGCGCGCGCCGTGCTGCGCGAGGTCCGCGCGCTGCCGCTGCCCGACGCCGCCGCGCGGGTGAGCGCGCTGCACGTGACGCTCGCTCGCGAGCGGGACGAGGCGCTCGTCGCCCGCCGCGCGCTGCTCGCGATCCGCGCGGAGGGTGAGCCCACCGGCCCGGCCGGCGACGAGGACGACGTCCTCACCATCACCGAGCTCGCTGCGGCGCTCGGCGTGCGGGCCTCGACGCTGCGCCACTGGGAGCGCGAAGGGCTCGTCGCCCCTGAGCGTGTCGCGACGCGCGCCGGGGCCCACGGTGCGCGCGCCTATCCGCCCGCCGCCGTCCGGGAGGCGCGCGTCACCGCGGCGCTGCGGGCGGCCGGGTACCCGGTCCCGGCGGTCCGCGAGACGATCGCGGCGCTGCGGCGGCTCGACGACGTCGCCCCGACCCTCGCGGCCCTCGACGCCCGGCTCGACGCGATCGCGCGCCGCACCGTCGTGCTGCTCGCCGCGGGGGCCGACGTCGCACGACTCCTGACGGGCGGGACGGAGCCGGGCGGGTGAGGCTCGAGAGGATGCCGTGGGGGCGGCGGCGTCCCGACACCTGACCGTCCCCGGGGCGTCGCCCGGCGTCCACTGGAGCGCAACGCCGCGTTCCTAGGGTCGCCGGGGCAACCGACCCGACGCTCGGAGGACCCGATGACGACCACCCGACGCCGCGCCGTGCGCGGTACCACCGCCGCACTGGCGGGGACCCTGCTCGCGACGACCCTCGTCGCCGCCACCGCCACGACCGCGACCGTGCCGTTCGCGGCCCCGGCCGCCGCCGCACCCGGCGACGTGCTGCTCGCCGAGTCGTTCGACGGCGACGACCTCCCCGAGGGCTGGACGCCCGTGCTCGGCGACTGGCAGGTGCGCGACGGCCGCCTCGTCGGCGACGCGCCCGACGGCTCGTCGCCCGCGCGGATCGTGTTCGGCCGGTCCGCCGAGAACTACCGGCTCGACGCGACGCTCCGGTTCGAGAGCGTCGACAACGCATCGCGCTGGGCGGGCGCGGTCCTCGACGTCGCTCCCGATGGCACGACCCCGTGGTGGCAGGCCGTGCTGCGCAGCACGACGACCGCGTCCAACGGCGTCGAGATCGCCCAGCGCACCGCCGCGGACGCGTGGAACGTCCCGTACACCGGCTCCGCGTCGGCCGACGCCGCGACCGGGCGCGACGTGCACCTGTCCGTCGAGGTGCAGGGCGCGGCCGTCACGTACGCGCTCGACGGGCGGACCGTGCTGGAGGGGCGGATCGACCGGTCGCGGGACGGCGCGCTCGGCTTCGTCACCGCCGGGGCGACCGTGAGCGTCGACGACGTGACCGTCACGGAGATCGAGCCCGCGTCCTCCGTGGGCGGCGACGGCGAGCTGCCCGTCACCGTCGCGCACCGCGGCTACTCGTCCGTGGCGCCCGAGAACACGCTCGCCGCCGTCGCGGCCGGGATGCGCACGGGGGCCGAGTACGTCGAGGTCGACGTGCACACCACGGCCGACGGCGTCCCCGTCGTGCTGCACGACCAGACGGTCGACCGCACGACCGACGGCACGGGCGACGTCGCCGTCCTGGCGGGCGAGCAGGTCACCGCGCTCGACGCCGGGTCCTGGTTCTCGCCCGCGTTCGCCGGGCAGCGGCTGCCGTCGTTCGCGCAGCTGCTCGACCTGCTCGAGACCGGGTCGTCGACCCTGCTCCTGGAGATCAAGGGGCCCGAGACGTCCGCGGAGGTCGAGCGGGTCGTCGACATGGTCGTCGAGGCCGGGCTCGAGGACCGCGTGGTGCTCCAGTCGTTCGACGTCGACGCGCTGCGCGCCGCGCGCGAGCACGCCCCGCAGATCCCGCGCGGGCTGCTCCGCGGCGCGCTCGACGCCGACCCGGTCGCCGTGGCGCAGGACCTCGGCGCGGTCATGTACAACCCGTCGGCGAGCGCGCTGCTCGCGCGTCCGGGCGTCGTCGCCGACCTCAACGCGGCGGGCGTCGCCGTCATGCCGTACACGGTGAACTCCGCGGCCGACTGGGCGCGCCTCACCGAGATCGGGGTCGACGGCATCATCACCGACCGCGCGGGGGCGTTCGTCGGGTGGAAGCAGGCGCGCGAGCAGGAGGCGCCCGCGCCCGGCGCGCCGACGGTCACGATCGTCAGCCCCGCGGAGGGCACCGAGGTCGAGCGGGGCGGCACGCTCGTCGTCGCGGCGAGCACGACCGACGCGGACGAGGTCGTCGTGACGCTCGACGGCGAGCCCGTGGACAACGGCGCGACCGTCCCGGCCGCGGACCTCGCGCTCGGCGAGCGCACGGTGACGGCGACCGCCCGGGGCGCGGGCGGCGAGGCGACCGCGGAGCGGACCGTCGTCGTGACCGTCACGCCGGAGGGCCTGCGCTCGCGCCTCGCGGCGCTCGACCTCCCGCCCGGCCAGCTGACGAAGGCGCTCGACGCCGCCGAGGCCGGACGGTGGGCGTCGGTGCGGAAGGTCGTGGAGAAGTTCGTGCGCGACACTCCGACGCGCGAGCGCCTGCTCGAGGAGGTCGACCACCTCGACGGCCGCTGACCGGGCAGCCTGACGGGGCGCCTGACAGGTACCGGGCCGCTGCGCGCAGCGCCCCGGTACGTCGCCCGTCCCCGGTCGGAGCCGACCGGGGACGGGCGCTCACGCGTCGGCGAGGAAGCGCCGCCGCTCCCCGCGGGCGGACCCGGCCCGCGCCCAGCCGGTCAGGACGAGGGCGCCGCCCGCGACCCACGGGACGACGTCCCACCCGGGCGGCCCGTCCGACCCGACGACGGCGCCGTCCGTCGCGAGGATCGCCGCCCCCAGGCCGAGCAGCGCGAGGCCCAGCACCAGCAGGACGACGTCCCACGCCGCGCTCCCCGCGCCGCGCCGGGGCGCCCGGGCGACGAGGGCGGCCTTCTCGGCCGCGGTGAGCGGCGCCGTCGGGCCGAGGGGCTGGACGCGCTCGGCGCCGTGCCGGAACCGCGCCGGGTCCTCGACGGCCTCGACGAGCGCGGCGGGCAGCCCGAGGAGGTAGGCGAGCTCGGCGACGGGGTCGCCGGGCCAGGTCGACGCGGCGAGCAGCGCGCGCAGCCGGCCCGGGTCGCGCGGCGCGCCGAACGCCTCGACCAGGGCCTCGTACGCGCCCTCGGTGCCGGACGTCGAGAGGTCCGTCCAGGTGTCGTTCCAGCTCCCGAAGACCCACGGGCGCCCCGGCGTGCTGAGCGTCCAGGCGACGCCGCCGCCGGTCCGTTCCAGGCTGACGACGACCTCCCCGGCGCGCAGGCCGCGCTCGATCGTGGACCGCGCGCGGAACTCGCCCGAGAGGGCCGAGCGGAACGCCTCCTGCGCCTCGTCGTCCGACGCGCCCGGCGTCGGCGCCTCCGGGCGCGCGGCCGTCCACACGACCGTGCGCCCGTCGGTCGCGCGCACCCACGCCGTGCCCACCCGACGCACGGCGGCGCGGACGAACGCGGCGTCCGCACGGACGAGCTGCACGACGGCGTCGGGCGCCGCCGAGTCCGTCGCGGGCAGGTCGGCGACCGCGGTGAACGCCTCGAGAAGGTCGTCGGGGTGCTCGAGCGCGCGCAGGCGGTCCGCGGCGGTCGTCGCGTCCCGCAGCCCGACGAGCGCGCCGACGGCCGCGAGCACGGCGCCCGGGTCGCCGTCGAGGCGCATCGTGTGGTCGGTGCTCGAGCCGGGCTGCGCAGGGGCCCACGTGACGACGACCGGCGGCGCGACGGCGTCGGTGCGGGCGGCGAGGATCGCGCTCACGCCCTCGGGCAGGAGGTCCGAGCCCGCGTCGAGCTGCACGACCCACGGGACCGGCACGAGCGCGTCGACCTGCGCGAGGGCCTCCGCGGCCGACGTCGGGGCGTCCGCCGCGTCGGTCGCCGTGCCGTTCTCGGTGTCGACCTCGGCGAAGGTCCAGCCGCGCTCGTCCGTCGGGCCGACGCGCCCGTACTCGAGGTCCGCGGCGCGGAGACGGTCGACGACCTGGGCGTGCGGGCTGCGCGTGACGACGTTCACGGCGTCATGATGCCGCACGCGCCGCGACCCGGCGGGCACCGTCCCGTCAGAAGCCCTCGGGCGGCGTGAACTGCGAGAGCGTGAGCACCGCGCCCTGCGGGTCACGGATCTCCGCCTCGCGCGTCCACCCCGTGTCGGCCGAGGACAGCATCACCGCACCGGCCCGCTCGGCCGCCGCCGCCGCGGCGTCCCGGTCCGCGACGGCGAACGTCACGGTGTGGCGCGCCTGGCCGGGCTCCTCCAGGACGCCCGCCACGACGTCCCGGAAGCCGGGTGGCGCGCCCGCCTGGTTCGCGTCGATCTCCGGGTTGACGGTCCGCGCGAGGTGGTCGCCGTAGCCCTCGACGCGCGCCATCCCGGCTCCGAGGTCCGGGCTCACCTCCCAGCCGAGCAGCGGACCGTAGAAGTGCAGGGCCCGCGCGACGTCGGGCGTGCGCAGCACGCTGAAGTTCCACGTGCCCGGCTCGTTGGCGCGCTGCGCACCGAGCCGCGTGCCCGGCTGCCACAGCCGGAACGTCGCGCCCTGCGGGTCGCGGACGGTCGCCATGCGCCCCGGCGGGCCGACCGTCGTCGGGCCGTCGAGGACCTCGCCCCCGAGGTCCGGGACGCCGCGCGCGGAGGCGTCCACGTCGTCGACCGCGACGTACGTGATCCAGCCGGGCTCGCCCCGGCCCGTCGCGACGGCCGCGACGTCCTGCCCGTCGAGCGACGCGACGACGTACCGCTCCCCCGCGCCGGGCGGGAGCCGGTCCTCGAACTGCCACCCGAAGAGGGCGCCGTAGAACGCGAGGGCGGCGTCGACGTCGGGCTGCTCGGTGTCCACCCAGCAGGGCACGCCGTGCGGGTAGGTGCGGACGGGTCGGGACGGCGAGGTGTCCATGTCTCACGGTCCCACCGGGCACCCACATCGGCACCCCGCCCGCGACCCTGGGTGTTCGCCCGCGCGACACCTTCCTGACCTTCCGGGCGTGGGCACCCGTGCGTACGGTGGCGGGGAACCTCTCGACGACCACCGTCCCCGACGACGAGGAGCCACCGTGTCCACGAGACCGTCCACCCCGACCGCGCCCCGCACCCGACCACGCCCGGCGCGTCCCGCGCTCGTCCCCGCCCTCGCGGCCGCGGCGGCCCTTGCCGTGGCGTCCGCGGGCGCCGTCGCCGCGCCCGCCGTCGCGCACGGCGACCGCCACGACCGCGGGACGCTCCGCGTCGCGACGTACAACGCGAGCCTCAACCGCGCCGCCGCGGGCGAGCTCGAGGCCGACCTCTCGACCCCCGACGACCCGCAGGCCGCGACGATCGCCGAGGTGCTCCAGCGCACGCGGCCCGACGTCGTGCTGCTCAACGAGTTCGACTACGTGCCCGACGAGCGCGCGGTCGACCTGTTCCGCGAGAACTACCTCGAGGTCCCCCAGGGCGGCGCCGAGCCGATCGAGTACCGCCACGCCTACGTCGCGCCGTCGAACACGGGCGTGCCCAGCGGGTTCGACCTCAACGACGACGGCGTGGTCGGCGGCGGGGACGACGCGTTCGGCTTCGGCGCGTTCGAGGGGCAGTACGGCATGGTCGTGCTGTCGCGGTACCCGATCGACACGCACGGCGTCCGCACGTTCCAGCACTTCCTGTGGAAGGACATGCCGGGAGCGCTCCTCCCGGACGACCCCGCGACGCCCGCGCCCGCGGACTGGTTCACGCCCGAGGAGCTCGAGGTCGTGCGCCTGTCGAGCAAGTCGCACTGGGACGTCCCCGTCCGGGTGGGCCGCGAGACGGTCCACGTCCTCGCGTCGCACCCCACACCCCCGACGTTCGACGGCCCCGAGGACCGCAACGGCCGACGCAACCACGACGAGATCCGGTTCTGGGCGGACTACGTGACGCCCGGCAAGGCGTCGCGGTACGTGTACGACGACGCGGGCCGACGCGGCGGGCTCCGGCCGGGCGCGAGCTTCGTCGTCCTGGGCGACCAGAACGCCGACCCGCTCGACGGCGACTCCGTGGACGCCGCGATCGACCAGCTGCTGGACCACCGGCGCGTCCAGGACCCCGCGCCCCGGTCCGCCGGTGCCGTGGAGGCCGCCGCGCTCCAGGGCGGGGCGAACGCGACCCACCGGGGCGACCCGGCGCTCGACACCGCCGACTTCGCCGACACCGCCCCCGGGAACCTGCGCGCGGACTACGTGCTCCCGTCGCGCGACCTGCGGGTCCGGGACGCGGGCGTGTTCTGGCCGGTCCAGGCGGACCCGCTCTCGCGGCTCACGGGCGTCTTTCCGTTCCCGAGCAGCGACCACCGGCTCGTGTGGGTGGACCTGGCCGTCCGCGGCTGACCCACCGGTCTCGCCGTCGCCCCGGATGCTCGTCGCCCGGGGCGACGATGGTGGACCCGCGCCGCCCGCAGGTGCACACTCGGAGGTCTGTGCTCACCGCCGACGCACAGCAGACTCCCGGCCGGCGCCTCACCGGTCGCACGGCACGCCCCCGGCGCGCCACGTCGTCCGGCCCGACGACCACCTCACCCTCGTCCCCGGGGCGACGCCCGCGCCGACAGCAGCGCGCGCCGGCTCCCCTCGCACCCACGGGACCGCCGGACCAGGAGCACCCATGAGAAGACTCCGCACCGCCCTGCCCACCGCCGTCGCCGCCGCGACGGCCGCCCTCGTGCTCGTCGCAGGGCCTGCCGTCGCGCACGGCGGCAAGCCCTCGCCGCGCCCGCCGACCGTGACCGACGTCGCGACCGGCCTCGTCACGCCGCTCAGCCTCGCGGTCGGACCGCGCGGCACCACCTACGTCACCCAGAACTTCCCCGGGCTGCTCACGGCTGTCGGCCGCGACGGCACCCCGACCGTCCTGTACGCCTCGCCCGACGGCGGCGAGGTGGGCGGCGTCTCCTACGACGGCCGTCGGATCACGTTCACCGAGACGCAGCTCGGCGAGGAGGGACCGGTCGCGTCGGAGGTGTCGACGCTGCGCACCGACCGGCGGGGCAACCCGACGGGCGCGCCGGTCGTCCTCGCGGACACCTTCGCGTACGAGCAGGCGAACAACCCCGACGGCGGCGTGACGTACGGCCTGCGC
This sequence comes from Sphaerisporangium cinnabarinum, assembly GCA_003052455.1. Classification (GTDB taxonomy): domain Bacteria; phylum Actinomycetota; class Actinomycetes; order Actinomycetales; family Cellulomonadaceae; genus Cellulosimicrobium; species Cellulosimicrobium cinnabarinum. The sequence goes on from QAPD01000004.1 coordinate 178,716, forward strand.
GACACCGACCCGGCGTGCGTCGCCCAGGTCCCCGCGTCGCCCGTCCCGCCCCGGTACACGGGGATCGCGGACTCCCACCCCTATGCCACGACGTCGTCCCACGGCACCACGTACGTCGCCGACGCGGGCGCCAACGCGATCCTGTCGGTGAGCGACCGCGGCCGGGTACGGACGGTGGCCGTGCTGCCCGCGCAGCCCGCGGTGGTCACCGCCGAGGCGGCGGCGGGCCTCGGGTGGCCCGCGTGCGTCGTCGGGCAGACGTACTGGTTCGAGCCCGTCCCCACGGACGTCGAGGTGGGGCCGCGCGGCGTGCTCTACGTGACGACGCTCCCCGGCGGGCCCGAGGACGCGAGCCTCGGCGCGCGCGGGGCGGTCTACACGGTGGACCCGTGGCGCGGCTCGGTGCGCCCGGTCGCCTCCGGGCTCCTCGGCGCGACCAACCTCGCCGTGTCCGGCGACGGCACGGTCTACGTCGCCGAGCTGTTCGGCGGCAAGATCTCGCAGGTCGGCAAGCGCGGACCCAGCACCCTCGTCGAGGTCCCGCTCCCCGCGGGCCTGGAGTGGGACGGCAAGGGCCTCCTCGCGACGACGAACGCCCTCCCGGCGGACGAGACGACGCCGCCCGACGGACACCTCGTGCGCATCGACCTCGGCCGGCACCGCGGGCGCTGACGCACCACCGGCCCCGAGCGTCGTGTCGTCGCCCGGGGCCGGTCGTCGCCACGGCGCCCGAGCCGGTCGTCGCCACGGCGCCCGAGCCGGCCGTCGTGCGGGCGCCCGGGCCGGTCGTCAGGCGCGGGCCGCGGCGACCGCCCGGCCGAGCGCGTCGACGCTCACCGCGACGTCGGCGTCCGTCGTCGCCCAGGAGCTCACGGAGACGCGCAGCACGGCGCGGTCGTGCCAGCGCGAGCCGGACATCCACGCCGTCCCGTCGTCGAGCACGCGCCGCACGACGTCCTGCGTGCGCGCGTCGTCACCGAACGCCGCGCACACCTGGGTGAACACGACGTCGTGCAGGACCTCGCCGTCGAGCGCGCGCACCGCGTCGGCGAACGTCGCCGCGTGGCGGCAGAACCCGTCCACGAGGTCCGCGACGCCCGAGCGGCCGAGCGCCCGCAGCACCGCCCAGACGGGGAACGCGCGACCGCGCCGCGAGAGCTCGGGCACCTTGTCCAGGGGGTCGCCCGCCGCGCTCTGGATGAGGTAGTCGCCGTGCATGCCCATCGCGGCGCGCAGCGGCACCGGGTCCGCGACGATCGCGAGGCCGCAGTCGTACGGGACGTTGAGCGTCTTGTGCGCGTCGGTCGCCCACGAGTCCGCGCCCTCGTACCCCGCGACGAGGTGGCGGTACGACGGCGACGCGGCGGCGAAGAGCCCGAACGCGCCGTCGACGTGCACCCACGCGCCGTGCCGGTGCGCGGCCTCGACCGCCGGGCCGAACGGGTCGAACGCCCCGGAGTGCACGTTGCCCGCCTGCAGCACGACGATCGTGGGCGCCGAGGTCGAGCCCCCGTCCCGCGAGGTAGAGGCGGGGTCGGCCAGCGCCTCCTCGAGCGCGGCGACCGAGACCCGGCCCTGGTCGTCCGCGGCGACGACCTCGGGCGCCCCGAGCCCGAGGTAGGACAGCGCGAGGTCGACCGACTCGTGCCGCTCGGCCCCGACGAGCACGCGCACGCGCGGCGCGCCCGTGAGGCCGTCGCGCCGCACGTCCCACCCCACGCGGCGCAGCACCTCGCCGCGCGCGGCGGCGAGCGCCGTGAAGTTCGCGGTCGTGGCGCCGGTGACGAACCCGACCGCACCCGACGCGGGCAGGCCGAGCAGCTCGAGCAGCCACGCGCTCGTCACGTCCTCGACGGCCGTGTGGGCCGGGGTGACGGTGCGCAGCGCGGAGTTCTGGTCCCACGCGCTCGTGAGCCAGTCGGCCGCGAGCGCCGCCGGGTGGCTGCCGCCGATGACCATGCCGTAGAAGCGGCCCGACGGCATCGCGGTGAGGCCCGGTCCGCACGCCGTGGCGAGCAGGTCGACGACGTCGGCCGCCGGGCTGGGACCGTCCGGCAGGTCCGTGCCGAGCGCGGCGACGACGTCGGCGACGCCCGCCCGGGGCGGGACCGGGCGCGTCGCGAGGGAGTCGAGCCACGCGGCGGCGTGCTCGTGCGCCCGCAGGAGGGCGGCGTCGCGATCGTCCATGACCGCTCCTGACCGGGCCGGACCGACGCCGGCCCTCCCGCCAGGCTGGACCCGTGGGGAGCGCGGGTCAACCGCTCCGCCGGGATCCGGCACGTCCGTACTTCTTACGCCCAGGCAATCCCCAGGCAACACAGGGTCCCTAGCGTCGGGCGGGCCAGATGTTCCCCCGACGGAAGGCCCCCTGTTGAGAACGTTCACCCTGACCCTGTCCGGCCGCGCCGTCGCGGCCGTCGTCGCGCTCGTGCTCGCGTGCGCCGCCCTCGCCGCGACGGTCGCGTACACCGTCGCCGACTCCCGGGCGTCGGCCGCCGCCGCGCGCGCCGAGGGTGCCGCGGCACCGGTGCTCGCGGCCGGGACCGCACCGGCCAACCCGCTCGGCATCACGTCCGCGCAGTACGCGACCGCGACGGCGACCGCCGCGGCGGAGAAGCCGAAGGTCGTCGTCGTCGCGACCGGCGGCACGATGGCCGGCAAGGCGACCGGCCGCGACACGTTCACGAGCTACCGCGCCGGCACGTACCGCATGGAGGACATGCTGAACACGCTGCGGCCCGAGCTCGACGCCGTCGCCGACGTCACCGCCGTCCAGTTCGGCAACGCCGGCTCGTCCGGCTACTCGATGGAGCAGTTCCACGCGCTCACGCTCGAGGTGGAGAAGCAGCTGAAGACCGCCGACGCCGTCGTCGTCACGACCGGTACGGACACGCAGGAGGAGTTCGCGTACTGGCTCGACCTCACCGTGCGGTCGCGCAAGCCCGTCGTCACGTCCGGCTCGATGCGCCCGTGGGGGTCGGGCGCCGGGCCGGACTCGAGCCTCGTGTTCGGCACGGACGCGCCCGCGAACCTCTACAACGCGATCAAGGTCGCCGCGTCCCAGCAGACGTTCTGCTTCGGCACGGTGCTCATGCTCAACGACGAGATCCAGGCGGCCCGCGAGGTCACGAAGTCGAACTCGTACCGCACCGACACGTTCCAGACGCGCGAGTACGGCGTCCTCGGCTGGATCGACGGCGACAACGTGACGCTCGGCCGGGCCCCGGCGCGCGTCCTCGCGTGCGACACCGAGGAGTGGTTCACGCCGTTCGACCTCGCGAAGGTCGACCCGAAGACGCTCCCCCGGGTCGAGATCCTCATGTCCTACCAGCAGGCCGGCGGCGAGGCCGTGACGGCGTTCGCGAACGCGGGCGTGCAGGGCATCGTCACCGCGGGGACGGGCGCCGGCGGCATCTCGTCCGCCATGGGCCAGGCCCGGACCGCCGCGGTCCGCGACAAGGGCGTCTGGTTCGTCTCGACGACGCGCACCGGGTCGGGGTCGTCGTACGGGGGCGGCAACGGCATCATCGCGGGCGGCGACCTCACGGCCGTGAAGGCGCGGCTCCTGCTGCTCCTCTCGCGCGCCTTCACCGACGACTTCGCGACCGCCCAGGGCTGGTTCACGACCTTCGGCAACGCGTCGTTCGACCAGTCCGCGACGGCGGCCACGGTCGGCGCGGAGCCGGGCTCGACGACGGTCCGCTTCTCCGGCACCGCGACGCCGTCGTGCAAGGCCGCGGGCAAGCAGCTCTGGCTGACGGCGTCCGTGACGAACGAGGACACGGTCCCGATCGACGTCCACGTGCAGACCCCCGCGGGCGAGCACACGTTCTCGGCGGTCCCCGCCGGCGAGTCGGCCGAGAAGACGCTCGCGGTGAAGGCCAAGACGCTCGACGCGGGCGAGATCACGCTCGTCGCGACGAAGGACGTCGAGGGACGGGCCGTCCAGACGGAGACGACCGCCGCCTACCCGGAGACGGCCTGCCGCTGACCCCCTGGCCCGCCACCCCACCCCCACCCCACCGAGCACGGGGATAGCGACCAGATCCGCACCGATCCGGTCGCCGTCCCCGTGCTCGGCGGGGTGGTGGGCGTTCCGGTGGGGGCCGGTGGCTTTGTCCCGTGACACTCCCATGGTTACGCAGGGATCCTCACCAATCCCGTAGGGTGGGCGCGGTCGCGGCGTCGCGGCCGCCGCCGACGAGGGGGATCCCGTGACCGACCCGACGACCACCACCGCACCGACGACGTTCGTGGTGACCGAGCAGCAGTTCGACGCGATGTTCCCGGAGCGGAACCCGTTCTACACGTACGCCGGGCTCGTCGCGGCGACGGTCGCGTACCCCGCGTTCGCGACGTCGGGCGGCGACCGCGTGGCCCGGCGCGAGGCCGCGGCGTTCCTCGCGCAGGTGAGCCACGAGACGCACGGGCTGGAGCACGTCGTCGAGGTCAACACCATGAACTACCCGCACTACTGCGACCCGGCGCAGCCGTACGGGTGCCCCGCCGGGCAGGACGCCTACTACGGCCGCGGCCCGCTCCAGCTGAGCTGGAACTTCAACTACCGGGCGGCCGGGGAGGCGCTGGGGATCGACCTCCTCGCCGACCCGTGGCTCGTCGAGCAGGACCCGACCGTCGCGTGGCAGACCGCGCTCTGGTACTGGAACACCCAGCCCGGCACGGCCTCGATGACGTGCCACGACGCGATCGTCGGCGAGCACGGCTTCGCCGAGACCATCCGGTCCATCAACGGCCCGCTCGAGTGCGAGGGCGGCAACCCCCGCCAGATGAACAACCGCGTCCGCCTCTTCCGCCACTACGTCGAGATCGTCGGAACGACGACGGGCAACCACCTCACCTGCTGACCCGACCCCTCCCCACCACCGCCACCGCCGCCGAGCACGGGGTCAGCGACCGAAATCCCGAGGAAACGGTCGCCGACCCCGTGCTCGACTGCGTGCGGGGGCGGCGGCGGGCGGGGAGGGTGGGGTGGGGTGGGGTCAGGGGCAGGTGAGAGCGGCGTACGGGACGACGGCGGTGCGGCCGTCCGCGGTCGCGGTCGCCTCGCCCGCGGGGACGGTCGTGGCGCGGACGGCGAACGACCGGTAGGCCGACGCGCCCGGCGCGACGTCCGGGACGACGTGCGTGCCGTACGGCGTCGCGAGCTCGACGTCGACGGGCGCGTCCCCGGTGCTCGTCGCGCGCACGGCGACGTAGGCCTTGCCCGCGAGGCACCGTGTCTCGGCGGTGACGTCGAGCGCCGGGGTCGCGGCCCCGGCGTCGGGCACGACGGCGTCCCACGGGGTCCGGGCGACGAACACGTCGGCGGCGCCCGCGTTCGTCGCGCCCGCGGGGGCGCCGTACGTGAGCCCGGTGAGCAGCGCGGCGCCGTCGCGGCCGTCCGCGGCGGGTGCGGGGGCCGCGAACAGGTTCGCGTCGTCCCACTCGTCGGCGCCGTCGCGCTCGCGCGACCCGGTCTGCGTCGCCTCGCCCGGGGTGCCGTCGGCCGCGACGCGGAACGTCACGACGTCGACCCCGCCGACGGCCGTGCCCAGGGCGCCGTACGTCGTGCCGACGACGAGCACCGCGTCGTCGGCGCCGAGCACGCCCGTCACGCCGCGGTCGTCGGTCGACGTCCCGACCTGCGTCGTCCACAGGACCTCGCCCGCGACGTCGAGGGCGCGCACGACGACGTCGTTGTCCCCGAGGTTGCCGTCCTCGCCGAGCGCCCCGCGCGTGTGCCCGACCGCGACGACCGACCCGTCCGAGCGCGCCACGAGACCGTTGACCTGATCGTTCTCGCTCGTCGCGACGGCGCGCAGCCACTCCTGCTCGCCGTCCGCGGCGTAGCGCGCGACCCAGCCGTCGTTCGCGCCCGCGCGCTCGGCCCCGGGCATCCCGCCGCCCGACACCCCGCCCACGTACACCGCGCCGTCGGGCGAGGCCGCGACCGCGAGCGCCTTGTCCTCGCCGGGGCCGCCCACCTGGCGCAGCCACAGCAGCTCACCCGCCGCGGAGACCCGCCCGACCAGCGCGTCCTTGTCCCCGGCGCTCGGCGCGTCGCCGACGGCGCCGCTCGTGTACCCGGCGACGTAGGCGCCGCCCGCGCCGTCGGGTGCGACGGCGTAGAAGCGGTCGGCCGCGCCGGGGTCGCCGGTCTGCAGCGTCCAGGCCCGCTCGCCCTCGGCGGTGACGGCCGCGACGAACCCGTCGTCGCGCGTCGTGCCCGCGTGGGCACCGTCGAGGTCGCCCTTCGTGTACCCGGCGACGAGCACGCCGCCGTCGGCGCCCGGCACGACGCCGTAGGCGCGGTCGTCCGCGGCCGTCGCGACCGCGTGCCGCCAGACCTCGGCGCCGTCGGCGTCACGTCGCACGACGACCGTGTCGAGCCCGCCCGCGGGCTCGTACCCGTCCCACGCGCCGGCGAGGTTCAGCGCGACGGCGGTGCCGCCGTCGGGCAGGGCCGCGACCCCGCCCGCGCGGTCGTCGCCCGCGGAGCCGAGGAGCTCGGCGTCCCACGGCGCGGCGGGCGTGGTGCGCAGGCGCGCCGAGACGTCGACGACCCCCTCGCGGAACGCGGGCCGCCAGACGTCCCAGTCGTGGCCGCCGTCGAGCACGCGCAGCTCGGCCGTCACGCCCGGGACGCGGCGCGCCTGGTTGTAGAGGCGCGCGGACTCGAAGTCGATGTCGTGCGTGGCCTCGGTGGGGTCGGGGTTGGCCCACTCGTCGTCGCCGACGGCGACGAACAGGTGCACCGGGAGCGCCGGGTCGAGCGCCGCGAGCGCCGCCGGGTAGGACAGCGCGGTGTACCGGTCGGCGTCGAACGGCGCGGTCCCGACGCCGTAGCCGCCGTGGTCGCGGGCCGACGAGTCCGCGGGCGGCTGCGGCACGTACACGGCGGGGCTCAGCACGATGCCCGCGGAGAACGTGTCCTGGTGGGCGAGCGTGAACCGCAGCGCGCCCGCGCCCCCCATGGAGTAGCCCCCGACGGCGCGCGCCTCGCGGTCCTCGACCGTGCGGTAGGTCGCGTCGACGTGCGCGACGAGGTCGCGCGTGAACGCCGTCTCGACGGCCGTGCCGGCGCCGGCGCCCGTCGCGTCCCCGGTGTACAGCGAGTCCGTGTACCAGGAGCCGCGGTCGTTCCACGGCGCGTCGGGCATGACGACGACCATCGGCTGGATGTCGCCCGCCCCGATGAGCTCGTCGAGGTCGCCCGTGACCTGCTGCCACGCGGCCTGCGTGTCGCCGCGGCCGTGCAGCAGGTAGAGCGTCGGGTACTCCTGCGCGGCGTCGTCGTAGCCGGGCGGCAGGTAGACCGTGTAGTCGATCGGGCCGGCCGCGGAGTCCGCGACCCGCCCCGCCTCGACCGTGCCTTGCTCCGCGGCGGTCGCGGGCAGGGCGAGCGCCGACCCGCCGATCGTCGCGCTCACCGCCAGCGCGGCCAGCGCGGCCGTCGTCCCGGGCCGCCGGTGCGGCCGTCGTGCTGCGTCCATGGTGTCTCCTCGTCGAGATCCGTCCATTGCTCTGCCCCCCTCCCCTAAACCCGCCGAACACGGGGTTGGCGACCGTTCTCGGGGGAATCCGGTCGCAGATCCCGTGCTCGGCGGCGTCAGTGGCGGCGGCGGGACGCCAGCGCCAGGACGGTGCGCGCTCGCTCGACCATCGCGACGTCGAGGAACGTGCCGTCCGCGAGCGCCACGACGCCCGTGCCCGACGCCGCCGCGTCACCGACGCGCTCGACGACCTCCCGCGCGCGGTCCACCTCGTCCGGGGTCGGGAGGAACGCGTCGCGGATGGTGTCGAGCTGCGCGGGGTGGATCGCGGTGCGGCCGCAGAACCCGAGCGCGCGCCCGGCGCGGCACGACGCCGCGAGCCCGTCGAGGTCACGCACGTGCGTGAACGCGGACATCGCGGGCGACGGCAGCCCCGCCGCCCGGGCCGCGACGACGACCCGGCTGCGCGCCCACGCGAGCCCGGCCTCGTCGTCGACCCGCAGGTCGGAGCGCAGGTCGGCCTCGCCGAGCCCGAGGGACGCGACCTGCGGCGACGCCGCCGCGAGCTCGAACGCGTGCTCGACGCCGAGCGCCGACTCGACCAGCAGGTGCAGCGCGCGCCCGGGCAGCGCAGCAGCGAGCGCGCGCACCTCGTCCGCCGACTCGACCTTCGGCGCGCGCGCCCCGACGGCGAGCGGCAGCCCGGCGAGGGCCGCGACGTCGTCGGCGTGCCACGGCGTCGCGGGGTGGTTGATCCGCACCTGGACCCCGCGCGCGGCCGCCGCGTCGTCGAGCAGCGCGACGGCGTGCGCCCGCGCCTCGTCCTTGCGCGCCGGGGCGACGGCGTCCTCGAGGTCCACGAGCACGACGTCGGCCGCGGACCCGAGCGCCTTCGCGACCCGGTCGGGCCGGTCTGCGGGGACGTACAGCAGCGTCAGCGGCGGCGTGGCGCCCGGCCGGTCGCGCCGCCCCGTCACACCGCCCCCTCGGCCCGGAGCTCCGCGACGCGCTCGGGCGAGAACCCGAGCTCGCCGAGCACCGCGTCGGTGTCGGCGCCGTGCGCGCGGCCGGTGAAGCGGATGACGCCGTCGTTCTCGGACATCCGGAACAGCGGGCCCTGCATGAGCATCGGCCCGAGCTCGGGGTCCTCGATCTCGTGGATCGTGCCGAGCGCGCGGAACTGCGGGTCGTCGACGATGTCCTGGGCGTCGTAGATCGGCGCGACGGCGGCCTGCGCCTCCTCGAACGCGGCGACGACCTCGTCGCGCGTGCGCTGCGCGATCCAGCCGCCGACGGCCTCATCGAGCAGGTCGGCGTGCTGCGCGCGCTCGACGCCGCTCGCGAACCACGGCTCGTCGACGATCTCGGGGCGCCCGACGAGGCGCATGACGCGCTCGGCGATGGACTGCGCCGACGTCGACACGGCGACCCACTGCCCGTCGCGCGTGCGATAGGTGTTCCGCGGCGCGTTGTTCGCGGACCGGTTGCCGGTGCGCGGCTGCACGGTGCGGAGCTGGTCCCAGCGCGTGATCTGCGGCCCGAGCATCGCGAGGATGGGCTCGATGATCGCCGTGTCGACGACCTGCCCGTGCCCGGTGCGCTCCCGCGTCGACAGCGCGACCATGACGGCGAACGCGGTCGCGAGCGACGCGACGCCGTCGGCGAGCCCGAACGGCGGGAGGGTCGGCGGGCCGTCGGGCTCGCCGGTCATCGCGGCGAACCCGCTCATCGCCTCGGCGAGCGTGCCGAACCCGGGGCGGGTGCGGTACGGGCCGACCTGCCCGAACCCGCTCACGCGCGCGAGCACGAGCCGCGGGTTGCGCGCGGACAGCTCGTCGTAACCGAGGCCCCAGCGCTCGAGCGTGCCGGGCCGGAAGTTCTCGATGACGACGTCCGCGTCGGCGACGAGCGCGAGGAACACCTCACGGCCGCCGTCGCTCCCGAGGTTCGCGGTGACGGTGCGCTTGTTGCGCCCGAGCGTCTTCCACCACAGGTTCACGCCGTCCTTCGCGGCGCCGTGGGTCCGCGACGGGTCGGGCTTCGTGGGGTGCTCGACCTTGACGACGTCGGCGCCCAGGTCGCCGAGGTGCATCGCCGCCATGGGCCCGGCGAACAGCGTCGACGCGTCGACGACGCGCAGGCCCGCGAGCGCGCCGGCGGCGGGATCGCGCGAGACGCGCGGTGCGTCCGTCATGCCGTCACCTCCGTCGCGTCGTCGGCGAGGTCCCACGCGCAGCGGAACCCGACGGTCGCGCCGCGCGCGAGCCCCAGGCCGGGGACGAGGAGCTTGACCGCGTAATCGGGGGCGTGGCGCCCGCCCTCGACGTACCAGTCGGAGCCCTCGGCGCGGTGGTCGCTGCCGCCCTTGAGCATGACGAACCGGGTCCGGCCGTCGGAGTGCTCGGAGCCCGTCCAGCTCCACACGGCGGGCTCGCCGCGCGTCCAGCCGGGCTGCTCGGCCGCGAGCTGCCACTCGTCCTCGGTCGGCAGGCGTCCGCCGCGCCACGCGCAGTACGCGCGCGCGTCGTCGAGGTCGACGAAGGTCACGGGCTCGTCCTCCGTGCCGGGCGCGGGACGCCCGTCGACCCAGTGCGCGAGGAAGCGGTGCGCGACGACGGGCACGTACCCCGTGGCCGCGAGGAACTCCGCGAACTCTGCGTTCGTCACGTCGCGGCCCACCGCCACCGGGGCAGCGAGCTCGCCGTCGCGCTGGAGGGTCCGCGCGTCGTGGAGACGCGGCGGGAGCGGCTTCCACTCGTCCACGTACGGCGCGCCCTGGTACATCCCGGTCTCGCGCGCGCGGTACCGGACGGTCAGCACGTACGGCCCCGCGGGGACGACGACGGCGCCCGCCCCGGGTGTCGCGACGGTCTCGGGTGCCGCGACGGTCTCGGCAGCGGATGCGAGACGCTGCGCGAGCCGGTGCGGGAACCGCGCGTCGGGGTCGTGCGGCGCGGTCTCGTCGAGCGTGGCGACGACGTCGCGCAGGTGCGGCAGCCACGCGGGCTCGGGCGCGCCGTCGGCCACGTGCAGCACCGCGGCGATGCCGCGGCCGGGCACGCGCCCGGGCGTGCCGTCCGGGAGCAGCGGGCCGTCGTGGTCCGTCTCGCCGCGGTGGACCAGCGTCCACAGGGTCACGCCGTCGAGCTCCCAGCGCGACGCGTAGACACCGGCCTCCTCCGCCTCGGGGGCGAGCTCGGCCAGCGGCGTCCACTCGCCGTCCAGCAGCAGCGGCCGCGCGGCGCGCTGGACCGTGACCAGGCGCGTCACCGTCGCGGCGTCGCGCGCCGACCAGCCGACCCACACGCCGAACACGACCTCCCACACCATGACGCCCACGCCGTTGAGCCATGCGGACTGGAGCTCCTCCGAGTGGTCGCGGTGCCAGCGGCGCACGTGGTGCTGCATGTGCCGCCGCTCGTACCAGTGCGCGCGCAGCACGCCGGGCACGGGCGAGTCGGCGAAGAACTGCGCCCACGACGACGAGTGGTCCTCGATGCGCTCGACCGGGAGCTTGGACTCGCCCTCCAGGACGATCCCCGGGCGCGCGGCCTCGAGCCGCGCCACGAGCTCCGGCTCGGCCTTCTTCAGCGTGTCGAGGAAGACGCCGTCGGCGCCGAGGTCGCGCACGACGGCGGCGAGCTCGGTGAGGTCGTCGTCGCCGCGACGCGTGCCGACGTCCCACGGGTTGTAGTCGACGAACACGTGCAGGCCCGCGTCGTGGAACGTCCGCACGAGGTCGACGATCCCCGGGACGTCGCGGTAGAAGTCCCACTGGTTGCGGTCGTCGATCCCGATGACGGGGTACGCGTGCCACAGGACGACGGCGTCGAGGCCGCCGAACCGCTCGCGCGCGTCGGCAAGGAACCGCTCGGGCGTGAACCGGTGCTCCTCGAACGAGTACAGCAGCTCGTCCCACAGCCAGACCTGCGCGACCGTCGAGCACCCCGCGGCCCACGCGGCGTCCGGGCGGTCGTACGCGGCGCCCGTGTACCCGTGGCGGCGGCGCGCGTCGTCGCGCCACGCGGCGAGACGCTCGCGCCAGGCCGGGCGGTCGGCGGGGTCGGCCGGGCCGACGAAGATCTTCGCCTCGTCGAGCGCGAGGGACTGCTCGGGCGTGAGCGGCCCGTCGAGCACGACCTCGGTCGGCAGGTCGATCGGGCGCGGGACGAGCGGGTCGAACGTGTAGGTCATGGTGCCTTTCCCTCGGCGGGCCGGGCCCGCGCTCGGACGTGCTGCGGAGTGGCTCAGGTCGGTCGGGCGGGGTTCTCGGCACGCTCGGCGAGCGCGACGACGTCCGCCGCGGCGGGCACGGCGTCCTGCGCCCCGGGGCGGGTCACCGCGAGCGCACCCGCGGCGGCGGCCAGCCGCGCGGCGTCGGGCAGGTCCGCGCCGCGCGCGAGCGCCGCGGCGAGGACGCCGCAGAACGTGTCGCCCGCACCGGTCGTGTCGACCGCCTCGACGGCGATCGCGGGGACGGTCGTGAGCAGGGGCCCGGCCGGGCGGCGCTCCGCGACGAGGCTGCCCTCTCCGCCGAGCGTCACGACGACGGCCGGCACGCGCTCCAGCAGCAGCCCGGCGAGCGCGCTCGGGTCGGCGTCGCCGGCGGCGCCCGCCAGGTCCGCCGCCTCGTGCTCGTTGACGACGAGCACGTCGAGCGTGGCCCAGACGTCGTCGGGCAGGTCGCGCGACGGCGCCGCGTTGAGGACCAGCAGCGCGCCCGGGCGGCGCGCCGCGGCGGCGGCGCGCACGACGTCGAGCGGGATCTCGAGCTGCGCGAGGACGACGTCCGCCGCGGCGATCCGCTCCGCCTGCGCCGCGCCGACCGTCACGTGCGAGTTCGCGCCGGGCGCGACGACGATCGCGTTCTCGCCGTCGGGCGAGACGGTGATGAGCGCGGTGCCCGTCGCGGCGTCCACGCGCTCGACGAGGTCGGTCCGCACGCCGCCGCGGTCGAGCGACGCGAGCAGCAGGTCGGCCGCGTCGTCGTGCCCGAGCGCGCCGACGAACGTCGTGTCGGCACCGCCCGCGCGCGCCGCGCCGACCGCCTGGTTCGCTCCCTTGCCGCCGGGGTTGCGCCGCAGCTCGCCGCCGAGGATGGTCTCGCCGCCGCCGGGGTGGCGCGGCACGTCGACGACGAGGTCGACGTTCGCCGACCCGACCACCACGACCCGTCCCGACCCGCCCGGGACCGTGGCGCCCTGCTCCCGGTCCGCCGTCGTGCTCATGCCTGTGCCTCCTCCGTGGGACCCTGCACGGCTCCCCCGGCCACCACGACCGGGACCGTCGCGAGCGCGACCGTCCGCGCCGCGAGGTCCACGATCCTCTGCTCGCCGCCGGGCAGCGAGGTCGCGATGTGGCCGTCGAGCGGGCGCGTCCACCGCTGGCCGATGCCCTCGACGCCCTGCAGCGCACCCACCACGCCGCCGACGGTCGCCCCCGCGGAGTCGGTGTCCCAGCCCGCGGTGACGGCGATCGCGACGCTCGCGCCGAAGTCGCCGCGGCCGTCCGCGCCGCGCCCCGCGGTGAGCGCGTAGGCGATCACCGCGGCGTTGTCGAGCACGTGCACCCAGTGCAGGTCGCCGTACGCGGCGTGGATCGTGTCGAGCCCGGCGCGCACGCCCGCCTCGGACGCGTCGCCGTCACGGCCCGCGTCCCGGCCGAGCCGGATCGCGGCGGCCAGGCGGCTGCCCGGAGGCACGACGGCGTCCGCCGCGTCGAGCACCTCGTCCACCGTCTCGCAGACCATCGCCGCCGACGCGAGCGCGGCCGCCCACATCGCCCCGTACACGCCGTTGCGCGTGTGGCTCAGGCGCGCGTCCGTCCACGCGAGGCGCGCGGCCTCGCGCACGTCGCCGGGCGAGACCCAGCCGAGCACGTCCGTGCGGATGAGCGCGCCGATCCACTCCCGGAACGGGTTGTGGTGCGTCGCCGTCTCCGGCACCGGCCGCGCGTCGAGGATGTTGCGGTACGCGGCGCGCTCGGCCGTGAACACCCGGCCCGCGGGCAGCGCGTCGAGCCAGAGCTGCGCGACGTCGTCCGTCGTGAAGCCGCGCCCGTGCCGCTCCAGCAGGGCGAGCGCGAGGATCGGGTAGTTGAGGTCGTCGTCCTCGGGCATCCCGTCGATGTTCTCCTCGAGCGACGTCGGGGCGCTGCGCCGGTTCCACGGCCAGCGCGCGGCGACGTCGTCGGGCAGCCCGACGGCGGTGAACCAGCGGTCGAGGGGCCACCGGCCCGTCGCGCGCAGGATCTCCTCGATCCCGGCGCGCGGGATCTTCTCCACGGGCTTGCCGAGCAGGCAGCCCGCGGCGCGCCCGGTCCACGCGCCGAGCACGCGGTCCGCGTACGCGGCGTCGGTGGCGGCGGTCCCGCGTGGCGCACCGGCCGCGATGCCGCCGGAGGACCCGACGGCGCCCGGGCGGGTGGGCAGGCCGGGCGCCGCCGGGAGCGTGGCGAGGATCGCGTCCCAGTCGTCGGGCTCGTGCGGCGCGGGCGCCGCGGGCAGCGCGTCGAGCTCCACGAGCAGGTCGCGCGCGAGCGCGCGCAGCTCCGGGGTCGCGGGGACGGGGCCGGCCCCGCTCACCGCGGGGACGGGGTCGCCGCCCGCCGCGGTCCAGCGCTCGCGCACGTCCGCGAGCGCCGCCGGGTCCTTGCCCTCCGCGGCGGCCTGGACGAGCTCGTGCGCGAGCAGGTCCTCGGGCTGGGCCCAGGTCAGCCTCACGCCCGCTCACCCGCCCGCGCGGCGAGGGCCGCGCCGTCGACGGGCGCGCTGCCGAGCTCGGCGAGCGCGCGCAGGCGGGCGGTCGCGCGCTCGCGGTCGGCCCGCAGGATGTCCTGCGCGGCGGACGCCATGAGCCGCCCGGTCTCCCGGACGTCCATGCGGCTCGCCTCCTCGATCGCGTCGAGCCACTCGTCGGGCACGACGGCCGTCCCGCCGAGGCCCGCGCACACCGCGCCGGCCATCACGGCGATCGAGTCGGCGTCGCGCCCGTAGTTCACGGCGCCGAGGACCGCGCCGCGGAAGTCGCCGCGGTGCCCGAGCACGAAGCCGAGCGCCGCGGGCAGCTCCTCGATGGACTTGGTGCGCGACGGGCGTCGCGCGTCCATCGACATCTGCCGGTACGCGGGCCCGACGGAGTCGAACGGCGCGACCGTGTCGCGGATCAGCCGCGCGAGGGCGCGCTCCTCCTCGTCCGTGGTGGGCGCCGTCGTCCAGCCGTCGAAAGCCTCGACGACGGCCTGGAGCGCGGCGGCCGTGCCGTCGTGCGCGACGTCGAGCGCGGCGTGCACGACGTCGTCGACCGTGGCCCCCGGCGCGACGGACGCGGCGACCATGGCCGCGAACACGCCCGCGGCCTCGCGGCCGTAGCTCGACTGGTGCGCCCCGGTGAGGTCGATCGCCTCGGCGTACGCGCCGCGCGGGTCGCCCGCGTTCGCGAGGCCGACGGGCGCGACGTACATCGCGGCACCGCAGTTGACGACGTTCCCGACGCCGGCCTCGCGCGGGTCGACGTGCCCGTAGTGCAGGCGCGCGACGATCCACTTCTCCGCGAGGAACACGCGCTGGAGCAGCAGGGCCGTGGACTCGAGCTCGGGGATCCAGCGCGGCTCGCCGATCATGAGGGGCACGAGGTCCTCGGCCATCGCGTACGCGTCGAGGTGCTCGCGGCGCTTCGCGTACACCTCCACGAGCGCGCGCGTCATGAGGGTGTCGTCGGTGATGTGCCCGTCGCCCTTGTGGTAGGGCGCGATCGGACGCGCGTCCTGCCAGTTCGGGTACCAGGGCTCCACGATCCCCGTCACGCGGCCGCCGTGGCGCTCCTCGATCTGCTCGGGCGTCCAGCCCTCCGTGGCGCCTCCCAGCGCGTCCCCCACCGCCGCTCCGGTGATCACTGCCACCGCTCGGTCGTCCAGCCAGGTCACGATCCACTCCCTGTCGATCCGTCTCGGCGCGTCGCGCCGGTGCGACCCGTGCGGGTCGCGGTTCCCGGCCGGGCGGTCGCGTGCGCGGCCGCCCGGCCGCTGCTGCTCGGTGCTCGCCGCGACCCGGTGTCGCGGAGCCGCGGCGAGCGACCGAGAGTGCTACTTGGTGATCTCGGCCCAGCCCGACTCAAGCTCGGTCGCGAGCTGGTCGGCGTCGATCTCCTGGGCGAGGAACTTCTGGTACGCGGGCGTCGCGACGGTGTCCTTCCACTGCGCGTACGCGTCGACGAACAGGTAGGGCGCCGAGGTGAGGTACTGGCCGGAGGAGAGGATCGTCGACCAGCCGTTCTCGTCGCCGAGCGACTCCGCCATGGCCTCCTGGGCCGACGTCGTCGCGGGGATGAGCGCGTCCGCCTCGTTGAGCGCGGCGAGGTTCTCCGTCTGCGTGAAGAACTCGATGAACTCCGCGGACTCCTCGACGTGCTCGGAGTCGATGTTGACCGAGAGCGTCTGCGGGTTCGCGGCCTGCTCGGCGCCGTCGGGGCCCTCGAGCGGGGGCAGCACGACCCAGTCGAAGCCCTCGGGCGCGTCGTTCGCGATGTTCGCGGCCTGGAACGAGCCCTGGATCGTCATCGCGACCTGCCCCGCGTAGAACGACGCGAGCGTCTCCGAGCCGGACTGCGTGAGGGTCACCGGCAGCACCGTGTTGTCGGTGTGCGCCATCGTGTCGACGAGCTCCGGCAGGGCCATCTCGCCCTCGCCGATGGTGATGCTCGCGTCCGAGCCCGTGCCCTCGAAGTACTCGCCGCCGAAGCCGGGGGCCATCGCCATGAACGCGGCCGTCGGGCTCGCGAGCCCCCACCCGAGCCCGTACGCGCCGTCCTTCGTCGTGGCCTGTGCGATCTGGCGCAGCTCGTCCCACGTCATCGTCTCGCCCGTGGGGATCTCGACGTCGGCCGCGTCGAGCATCGTCTTGTTGGCGAAGACCATGTACGACTGCAGCTCGGTCGGGTACGCGATGACCTGGTCGTCGACCGTCACCGCGTCGAGGATGCCCTCGGGGATGTCGTCCCGGCGCTCGTCGGACATGTACTCCGAGAGGTCCGCGAGGTACCCGTCGACCGCGAACGGCACGATGCTCGCGGCCTCGTAGTGGATGATGTCCGGCGCGGCGCCGCCGTTGAACTGGGTGATGAGCTTGTCGTAGATGCCGTCCCAGCCGGCGGGCACGATCTCGACCTGGACGTCGGGGTTCGCCTCGTTCCAGTCGGCGACGATCTTCTCGGTCGCCTCGATCGCGGCGGGCTGGTCGGACAGCGACTGGAACTTCAGCGTCACCGTGCCGCCGTCGGTGCCGTCGTCCCCGCTGCCGCCCCCGCTGGAGCAGGACGCGACGAGCAGGGTCGTGATCGTGAGGCATGCGGCGATGGACGCACCACGAGTCTTCATGGTTCTACCTTTCGGGTGGGGGTGGGGTCGAGAGAGCCTGGGGGCGGGACCGGTCGAGGGGGTCATGGTCAGCCCTTCACCGCGCCGGAGAGCAGGCCGCCGGTGAGCTTCTTCTGCATGATGGAGAAGAAGACGATGCTGGGGATGGCCGCGAGCACGGAGCCCGCGGCGAGGGGGCCGAGCGCCACCTTGCCCTCGCCGCCGATGAACATCTTGAGCGTGATGGGCAGCGTGTAGTTCTCGGGCGACTGGAGCAGCACGAGCGCGAAGAAGAACTCGTTCCACGAGGACACGAAGCTGAACATCGCGGTCGCGACGATCCCGGGCATGAGCAGCGGGAAGACGATGGTGCGCAGGACCGTGAGCCGGCTCGCGCCGTCCATGGAGCCCGCCTCCTCGAGGTCCACCGGGATGGCGCTGACGTAGCCCTGCATCATCCACAGCGCGAACGGCAGCGTGTACGTGGTGTGGACGAGCGTCAGGCCGACGAGCGAGTCCGTGAGGCCGACGGTCCGCAGGATGAGGAACAGCGGCAGGATGATGAGGATCACCGGGAACACCTGGCTCACGAGGATCCAGCCGACGCCCGCCGCGCGGATCTTGCCCCGCAGCCGGGCGAGCACGTACGACGCCGGCAGCGCGATGACGATGACGAGCATCGTCGAGACGACCGCGACGATCGCGCTGTTCCAGGCCGAGCGGACGAGGCCCTGGCGGGCCAGCGCCTGGGAGTAGTTCTCCCAGTGCCAGTCCTGCGGGATCAGGCTCACGGTGAGCGAGTTGAGCTCGCCCGAGGACTTGAGCGAGGCCGAGATCAGCCAGAGCAGCGGGAAGCCGAGGAACAGGATGTAGAAGCCCAGGGCCGCGTACTGGGCGGGGCGGACGAGTGCGCGCACGGGTCAGCTCTCCTTCTCGGAGCGGAACTGCGACCGCAGGTAGATCGCGAGCAGGAGGACGACCACGACGACGAGCACGACGCCCATCGCGGCGGCGTAGCCGATGTTCCGGTTCTTGAACGCCTCGAGGTACGTGAAGAGCATCGGGAGCATGGTCCGGCCGCCCGGACCGCCCTCGGTGAGCACGTAGACCAGCGAGAACGAGTTGAAGTTCCAGATGAAGTTCAGCGACGTGATCGAGGTGATGATCGGGCGCAGGCTCGGGAGCGTCACCGCGGTGAAGCGGCGCCACGCGCCCGCGCCGTCCATGGCCGCGGCCTCGTGCAGCTCGTCCGGGATCTGCTGGAGCCCGGCGAGCAGCGTCACGGTGGTCTGCGGCATGCCGACCCACACCCCGACGACGATCACCGCGGGCAGCGCGGTCGAGAAGTCCGCGAGCCAGTTGATGTCGTCCGGCAGGCCCAGCGCGCCGAGGAACGCGTTGAGCGGCCCCGCGTTGGGCGAGTAGATCATCTGCCACATGATCGCCACGACGACCGGCGGCATGGCCCACGGGATGAGCGCGAGGACGCGAGTCAGCCCCTGGAGCCGGAGCCCCGAGTTGAGCAGGAGCGCGAGGCCCATCGCCGCGACGAGCTGGAGCAGCGTCACCGAGACGGCCCAGATCATGCCGATCCGGAACGAGTCCCAGAAGAACGAGTTGTCCGCGAGGCGCACGAAGTTGTCGACGCCGACGAACTGGTAGTCCGGCTGGCGCACGAGCCGCGCGTCGGTGAACGCGAGCGCGACGCCCATGACGAGCGGCGCGACGCTGAGCACGAGGATCGGCAGGAGCGACGGCATGACGAGCGCGATCGCCTCGCGCCGCTTGGCGCGGGCCATGCCGCCGGTCCGGCGCACCGGGCCACGGTCGGGCCGCAGGGCCGCGCGACGGGGGTCGCCCGCGAGGGTCGGTGCGCTCACCGGGAACCACCCCCGGGTGCGGTCGACTCGCGCACGACGAGCCGCGGCCCGACGGCGGTGTGCCGGCCCGGCTCGGCGTCGCCGTCGACGAGGTCCACGACGAGCTGCGCGGCGACGCGCCCACGCTCCGTCGAGCCGAGCGAGACGCTCGTCAGGCTCGGCTGGAACACGCGGCCGATCTCCGTGTCGTCCATGCCGGTCACCGCGACGTCCTCGGGGACCGAGAGGCCCCGCTCGCGCACGGCCCGGATGGCGCCGATGGCGAGGAGGTCGTTGGCCGCGACGATCGCGTCCGGGCGGGCGTCGCCGTCCGTGGCGTCGAGCAGCGCGCGCGTCGTCGCGAGGCCCGCAGCGACGGTGAAGTCCAGTGCGGGTGCGACCTCGACCCGCTCGGCGTCGAAGTCGGCGGCACGCGTCGCGGCGTCGAAGCCACGCTGGCGCGCCTCACCGGGGGTCGTGTCGAGGGGCCCGTTGAGGAACGCGATCCGGCGGCGGCCGAGCCCGAGCAGGTGCCGCACCGCCTCGCCGATCCCGCCGGCGGAGTCCGTGGACACGGAGTCGATGCCGCGGTCGGCCAGGGTGCGGCCGATGACGACGACGGGCACGGGCGCCTCGCGGATCTCCTCGACGAGCTCGTCGTCGGTGCGCAGCGGGCTGAGGATCATGGCGTCGACGAAGCCGCTCGACAGGCTGCGCACGAGCTCGACGGTGGACCGCGTGGTGTCCCCCGTCGTCATGACGACGACGCGGTAGCCGTGCGGGGCGAGGACCTCGTGGATCGCCGTCATCATCTCGACGTAGACGGGGTTGCCGATGTCCGCGACGGCGAACGCCACCTGGAACGTCTTCTTGAGGCGCAGCGAGCGCCCGATGGCGTCCGGGCTGTACCCCAGCTCGGTGGCCGCGGCGCGCACGCGCTCGACCATCGCAGGGCTCGCGCCCGTCCCGTGCAGCGCACGGGAGGTCGAGGCCAGGGAGACCCCGGCCCGCTGTGCCACCTGGATCAGCGTGGCGCGTGATGACGTCACTGTCGTCCACCTCGTCGTCGAAGGACCGTCGTACTGGAAACGTTTCCAGGCTGACGACCTCGACAGCCCTGGAAACGTTTCCGGGTTGGCGGACACTCTTGCACCCGCCCGGCCCGGACGTCAACCCCCGTGCACACCCCGTGCCGAGGTAGAGCTCAGGTTCCCCGGGGTGGAGCCCCGGCTCTACCCCGGGCTCCCACGGGTACGGGGTTCCGCGTAGGGGGGTTGTCCACGACGCGGGGCCCCGGTCAGGCTCGAACCGACCCGACCACCGACGAAAGGTGCACCGATGCACACGCGAGCCCCGGCGTCGTCCTCCCCCGCGGCGCCCACGACGGCCGCCGCCCGGCCGATCTCCCGCCCTCTCGCCCTGCTCCTCAGCCTCGTCCTCGCGCTCGCGGGAGCGCTCTCGTGGTCCGTCGCGGGCCCGGCGCAGCAGGCGCACGCCGCGACGTGCGCCGCCCCCTGGAGCGCGAGCGCCGTCTACACGGGCGGCGCCGTCGTCTCTCACGGCGGCCAGAACTGGAAGGCCGGCTGGTGGACCCAGGGCGACACGCCCGGTACCACCGGCGAGTGGGGCGTCTGGCGCAGCCAGGGCGCCTGCGGCGGCGGCACGAACCCCGGCAACCCCGGGAACCCGGGCAACCCGACCGGGTTCGTCGTCTCCGAGGCGCAGTTCAACCAGATGTTCCCCAACCGGAACCCGTTCTACACGTACCAGGGCCTCGTCGACGCGCTGTCCGCCTACCCGGGCTTCGCGACGACGGGCGGCACCGAGGTCGCCAAGCGCGAGGCTGCGGCGTTCCTCGCCAACGTCAACCACGAGACCGGCGGCCTCGTGTACGTCAAGGAGATCAACACCGCGAACTACCCGCACTACTGCGACACCTCGAAGCCGTACGGCTGCCCCGCGGGCCAGTCCGCCTACTACGGCAAGGGCCCGATCCAGCTGAGCTGGAACTACAACTACAAGGCCGCGGGCGACGCGCTCGGCATCGACCTGCTCAACAACCCGTACCTCGTCGAGCAGAACTCCGCCGTCGCGTGGAAGACCGGCCTGTGGTTCTGGAACACGCAGTCGGGCGCGGGCTCGATGTCCGGGCACCAGGCGATCGTGTCGGGCGCCGGCTTCGGCGAGTCCATCCGCTCGATCAACGGCACGATGGAGTGCAACGGCGGGAACCCGGCGCAGGTGCAGTCGCGCATCGCCGCGTTCCAGCGGTTCGCCCAGATCCTCGGCACGACGACGGGCAACAACCTCTCCTGCTGACCCGTCCCGCACGCCCGACGGCGGCCCGTCCCACCCACGGGGCGGGCCGCCGTCGTGCGTGGTGCCCCGTGCCCGGCCGGACGGGTCAGAGCTGCGCGAGGAGGTCCCGCATGCGGTCGATCTCGCCGCCCTGGCCGGCCGCCGTCTCGGCCGCCATCTCGTTCGCGAAGAGGTCCTCCCCCTCGACGAGCACGACGTCGACCATCGCGAGCGCGCCCTCGTGGTGCTGGATCATCCCCTCGAGGAACAGGCGGTCGAACTCCGGCCCGCTCGCGGCCTCGAGCGCCGCGAGCTGCTCGTCCGAGAGCATCCCGGCGGTGCCGTCGCCGTGGTCGTGCCCCGCGCCGTCGGGCGCGCGCGGGCCGGTCCCGCCCGCGTCCTGCGCGCCCTCGGGCACGGCGAGGTCGCGGGCCTGCAACCACGACGCGAGCGCGTGCACCTCGGGGCCCTGCGCGGCGGTGACGCGCTCCGCGAACGACCGCACGGCGTCGGACCCGGCGCGGTCGGGTGCGAGCGCGGCGATCTCGAGCGCCTGGAGGTGGTGCTCGATCATGCCGGTGACGAACGCGGCGTCCGCCTGGTTCCACGAGCCCTCGTCGGGCGCCCCCGCGTAGTCGTCGGGGGCGACGGTCGTGGCGTCCTCGCCCGGCCGCCCGGGCTGCACGACGACGCTCGACGGCGTCGAGGTCGGCTGCGGGTCGGGCGTGCACGCCGCCAGCCCGAGCGCGGACCCGAGCGCGAGGCCGGTCGCGGCGACGCCGCAGGTCAGGGCACGCGTGACGGTGCGGGGCTCTGTGTTACGGCTGGGAAAAATCTGCACCTGCCCTGTTCCCTCCGTGTAAAAGGTCGCCGCGAACTGCCCGGTTTGAGTGGTCCAGATCACATTCGCCCGCCAGAATTTGCAGCACCCTACCAAGGAGGTGTTTCCCTCGTGCATCGAAGAACGCACCGGCAGACGCACCGGCACCGGAGCCGGGTCCTGCTCGCCTCGTCCCTGGCGGCGACCCTCGCCGTCTCCACCCTCGCGGTCGCCACGACAGCCGCCGCGGAGCCGTCCGACGGCTCCCCCGAGGCGGTGGCGGCACTCACCGACCAGGCCGCCGCCTCGCTCGCAGACCTCCCCGCACAGCGCCTCGCCCCCCTCGCCCAGGCCACCGACGTCCTGGCGCCCGGGGAGACGGCCGGCAGCCCCAACCTCACGCACGTCGCCAACATCCCGAAGAACGGCGACTTCACGCCCGAGGGGCAGTACAGCACCGACCTCGCGTTCCAGGGCCGGTACGCGTTCGCCGGGAACTACGGCGGCTTCACCGTGTACGACGTCGCGAACCCGACCGCCCCGCAGCAGGTCGCGCAGGTCGTCTGCCCCGGGTCCCAGAACGACATCTCGGTCTACGGCGACCTGCTCGTCCTCAGCACCGACTCCTCGCGCAGCAACGACTCGTGCGAGAACGTCGCCCAGAGCGCCACGGTCAAGGACTCGTGGGAGGGCATCAAGGTCTTCGACATCTCCGAGCCGACCTCGCCGCAGTACGTGGCGTCGGTCGAGACGCAGTGCGGCTCCCACACGCACTCCCTCGCGCCGTCGCAGGACGGCGAGGAGCTGTTCGTCTACGTCTCGTCGTACAGCCCGAACGCGGCGTTCCCCGACTGCCAGCCGCCGCACGACCTCATCTCCGTCGTGCAGATCCCGCTCGACGACCCCGCCGCGGCGGAGCTCGTCTCGACGCCCGTCCTCTTCCCGGACGGCGGCAACCCGGGCGGGAACGGCTCGAGCACGACGTCGGGCTGCCACGACATCACGACCTACCCGTCGAAGGACCTCGCGGCGGGCGCGTGCATGGGCGACGGCATCCTGCTCGACATCTCCGACCGCGCGCACCCGGTGGTGACCGAGGTCGTCCGGGACACGACGAACTTCGCGTTCTGGCACTCGGCGACGTTCAACAACGCCGGCACCAAGGTCGTCTTCACGGACGAGCTCGGCGGGGGCGGGGCGCCGACGTGCAACCCGACCGTCGGGCCCGAGAAGGGCGCGGACGCCATCTACGACATCGTGGGCGGCGAGCTCGTGTTCAAGAGCTACTACAAGATCGAGCGCGAGCAGGCCGCGACGGAGAACTGCGTCGCGCACAACGGCTCGCTCATCCCCGTCCCGGGCCGCGACATCATGGTCCAGGCCTGGTACCAGGGCGGCATCTCGGTGTGGGACTTCACGGACTCGGCGAACCCCGTCGAGATCGCGTGGTTCGACCGCGGCCCGCTGTCCGCGGAGCGGCTGATCCTCGGCGGCTCGTGGTCGGCCTACTGGTACAACGGCGCGATCATCTCGAACGACATCCAGCAGGGCCTCGACGTCCTGCTGCTCGACGACCCGGTGACGAACGCCGCGAAGTCGGTCGTGACGGACGAGTTCAACCCGCAGGCGCAGCCGACGTACACCGAGCCGCCGGCCTGGTCGAAGGGCACCGCGTACGCGGGCGGCACCACGGTCACCTACGGCGGCGCCGTGTGGCGCGCGCAGTGGTGGACGAAGGGCCAGACGCCCGGTGCCGACGCGTGGGGCCCGTGGGAGGAGATCGCGGGGGTCGACTCCGCCGGGGTCGGCGCGTGGAAGCCGAGCCGCGTCTACGTCAAGGGCGACAGCGTGACGTACGAGGGCACGACGTACACCGCGAAGTGGTGGACGCGGAACCAGGCGCCCGGCGACCGCTGGGGCCCCTGGGACCCGCAGGACTGACGCACGCACGACGGCGCCCGCTCACCGGTCGGTGGGCGGGCGCCGTCGTGCGTGGCCGCGCCCGCACGCCCCCGTAGGATGCGGCCGCATGACCGGGAACACCCTCGACGACGACGCACGCTGCCCGTGCCTCTCCGGCGACACCTACGGGTCGTGCTGCGGCCGGTACCACGCGGGGCTGCGCCCCGGCCCGGACGGCGCCGCCCCGGGCCCGCACGCACCGACCGCCGAGGCGCTCATGCGCTCGCGCTACAGCGCGTTCGCCGTCGGCGACGCCGACTACCTGCGCGCGACCTGGCACCCCTCCACCCGGCCCGCCGACCTCGACCTCGACGACGACGTCGAGTGGCGCCGCCTCGACGTCGTGCGCACCGAGGCGGGTGGCCCGTTCGACACGACCGGGGTCGTGGAGTTCGTCGCGCACCACCGCTCGCGCACCGACCCGGCCGACCGCGGCCGGCTCCACGAGGTCAGCCGGTTCGTCCGGGAGGGCGAGCGCTGGTCCTACGTCGACGGCGCGGTGCAGGGCTGAGGAGCCGGCCCGCCGGGCGCCCGGTGGGCTCGGGTGACGCGGTGACTCCGGCGACGCGGCCGCTCAGGCGACGCGGTGGCGCAGCGTGCCGACCCCGCCGACCTGGAGCGCGACCTCCACCCCGCCCTCGACGGGCACGGCGGACCGGTGCGCGCCCGTGAGCACGACGTCGCCCGGCCCGAGCTCGAGGTGGCGCGTGAGGAACACGAGCTGGTCGACGACGTCGTAGGAGAGCCCCGCGGTCGTGGACCGCGCCCGTTCCACCCCGTCCACCGCGACGACGAGCGCGGCGTCGTCGAGCGTGGCGGCGGTGTCGATCCACGGGCCGAGCGGCGTGAACCCGGTGCCGTTCTTCGCGCGCGTCATCATCGCGTCGAGCGGCACCTGGTCGTCGGCCGTGAGGTCGTCGGCGACGGTGCAGCCGAGGATCGCGCCGGGGACGTCGTCGGGCCGCAGGCCGTGGCACGGACGGCCCACGACGACCGCGGCCTCCGCCTCCGCCACCAGGCGCCCCAGCGTGCGGTCGTGCCGGACGACGGCCCCCGGCCCGACGACGGTGCGCGCCGACTTGAGGAACGCCTGCGGGGGCAGCGCCCGACCCTCGGGCCCGCTGTTGTGCGCCATCCCGACGACCACGCGCGGGCGGCACGGCGCGAGCAGGGCGCCGTGGAGGCCGGGGTCGTCGGCACGGACCCGCACGCCGCTCGACGCGGGCAGCGCCGGGCGGCCGTCGCGACCCGTCGCGGGCTCGGGGACGTCCGCGACGAGCACGTCCCAGGCGTCGCCGTCGAGCACGGCGGCCCGCGGGCCGTGCGCGGTGCGGATCCGCGCGATCCTCACGACGACCCGACCCGGCCGGCCGCCGCGGCGACCGGCCGGTCCACGAGCCGCAGCGGCACGCGCGCGAGGACGATGCCCCGGCGTTGCCAGGTGTAGGCGACGAGCAGCGTCTCGCCCTCGACCGTCGCCGACGGGTAGGAGTACTCGCCGCGTCCGTCCGTGACGATCCCCGTGTCGCCGGCGGCGAACCCGCTCGGCGGGCCGCCCTCCTGCAGCGCGGGCACGGGGACGCCGGGGAGCGTGGCGGGCGCCTCGGTCCCGTCCTCGAGGTCCAGCACCCGGTGCCAGGTCAGCCCGTCGTCGTCCGAGACCGAGACGCTCAGCGGGCACCGCGCGCCCCACTCCTCGCCGACCGGGTTGTGCACGAGGGCGACCCGCCCGCCGGGCAGCCGGACGGCCGTGAGACCCGAGTTGTTGTTCGGCAGGCGTGTGGCCGCGGCGGCAGTCCACGTGCGGCCGTCGTCGGCGGACGTCGTCCGGTAGACGAGGCCCTCGCTCGACCGGCAGACGGCGACGAGGCCCGACCGCCCCGACCAGAGCGCCGGCTGGATGACCCCGGCGCCGCGCAGCCGCGACCGGTCGATCGGGACGTCCGCGAGCGCCCAGCTCGCCCCGGCGTCCTCGGAGCGGTCGAACCGCGCCCCCCAGGCGGGGTCGGCTCCCCCGCTCTCGACCGAGGACGGGGCGAGCCACGCGCCGCGCGGCGTGACGACGGGCGGGTTCTTCACCGGCCCCCGGCCCCCGCTCGTGTCCCCGGGGACGAGCTCGCGCGGTGCCGTCCACGTCCGGCCGTGGTCCGTGGACGTGCAGCACCAGGTCACCCAGCGCGAGATCCGCTCGCCCCGGTGGGCGAAGAGCCAGAGCCGCCCGTCAGGAGCGACGGCGAGCACGGGGTTCCACCACGCGACGTCGTCGTCCTCGCCGAGCACGACCTGGGGCTCGCCCCAGACGCCGTCCTCCTCGGCGGCGAGCCAGATCGCGTTGTCCGGCGTGCCCTCCCGGGTGCCGGCGAACCAGGCCACGAGCGTGCGACCGCCCGTGCGGGCGACGGTGGACGCGTGGCACTGGGCCCACGCCTCGCCGTCGCCCGACACGAGCAGGCGCTCCACGGACGTCGTCACCGGACGGTCTCGCCGACGACGTTGAGGTCGCGGCGGAAGGTCTCCGGCGTCTTCCACACGGTGAGCATCGTGATGAGCGCGCCGACCATGACGTACAGCGCGACGAGCTGCCAGCGCGACCCGTCCTCGCCCGCGAGCGCGGTCGCGATGAAGGGCGTCAGGCCGCCCGCGACGATCGACGCGATCTCGCGCCCGGTGGCCGCGCCGGAGTAGCGGCGATCCGCCGGGAAGAGCTCGGCGAAGAACGCCGGCTGGATGGAGTTGATGGCGTTGTGCCCGAGGTTCAGCATCAGGACGTACCCGAGCACGATGAGCACGAAGCTGCCCGTGTTGAGCAGCCCGAAGAACGGGAAGGCCATGACGAACACGACGAGGGCCCCGAAGAAGTAGACCGGCCGGCGACCGATCTTGTCGGAGATCCAGGAGAAGATCCCGTGGGCGGGGAACGCGAGGACCGCCATGATGAGGATCGCGGTGTTGAGGCTCTCCTTCTCGATCCCGAGGTGCTGCGGGCCGTAGCTGAGCACGAAGACCGTGAGCAGGAAGTACGGCAGGGCCTCGGCGAAGCGCAGCCCGACGATGCGCAGCAGGTTGCGCCAGTCCTCGAGGAAGACGCTCGCGAGCGGCCCGCGGGTGGGCGCGTGCGACGCGGGCTCGGCGGCCGCGGCGACGTCGCGCTCCTGGCGCTCGCGGATGGCGGCCTGGCTGGCCTCGAGGTTCTCGACGGTGAGCGAGCGGTTGCGGCCCTCCTTCTCGAGCCCGGCGACGGCTTCGGTGAAGACCGGCGTCTCCTCGAGCGAGCGGCGCATCCACAGGCCGACGGCGAGCACGACGGCGGAGAGCCAGAACGGCACGCGCCAGCCCCACGACTGGAGCTGCGCGTCGTCGAGCGTGTACACCCAGGCGAACACGAGGGTGATGAGGATCTGCGCGGAGAAGCCGCCGGTGTTCGGCCACGACGTGTAGAAGCCGCGGTGCCGCGGGTTGGTGGACTCGAGCACGATGATCATCGACCCGCCCCACTCGCCGCCGACGGCGAAGCCCTGGACGAGCCGCAGCACGACGAGCAGGGCCGGCGCGAGGAGGCCGATCGAGTCGTAGGACGGGAGGAAGCCGATGAGCAGGGTCCCGGTCCCCATGATCGCGAGCGTGAGGACGAGCGTGGACTTGCGCCCCTGCTTGTCGCCGCGTCGGCCGAAGAACATGCCGCCCAGCGGGCGGGCCAGGAACCCGACGGCGAACGTGCCGAGGGACGACAGCGTGGCGACGAACGAGCTCTCGGACGGGAAGAACACGGCGGGGAAGACGATCGCGGCAGCGGTGCCGTAGACGAGGAAGTCGTAGTACTCGAGCGTGTTGCCGACGAAGCTCGAGAGCGTGACCTTCCAGGCGTACCGCCTGCTTGTGAGCGGGGCCGCGGGTGCGGTGACGGACATCGTTGTTCCTTCGGTGCGGGGTTCCGCTGATCTCAGTGTGGGGGCTCCGGGTCTCAGCGGCGAGGGCCCGGGCCCCTCCCGCGGCACCCGTCCGGGGTGCCGCGGGTCGAGCGGTCGGAGCGTGCGTCAGGCGGCCGCGAGCTCCTGCCCGGCCGCGGCGAGGGCCGCGCGGATCTCCGCCTTCACGGCGTCGGACGGCGGGTCGACCGGCATGCGCGTCGTCCCGCCGGGCAGCCCCTGGACGTCGAGGCCGTACTTGAGGCGGGCGATGCTGGGCCCGAGCGCGGCGACGAGTCGCTGGACGACCGCCTGCGCCCGCACGACGGCGGCCGCGTCGTCCCCGGCGAGCGCCGCCCGCAGGTCCGCGAACGCGCGCGGCGCGACGCCGGAGACGCCGGACACGGTCCCGCGCCCGCCGGCCGCGACGACGTGCGGGAGGTCGGCGTCGTTCCCCGACCAGAGCGCGAGCCGCGGCGCTGCGGACCGGTACGCGTCGACCCGGGCCGAGGCGGCACCGGACGTCTTGACGCCGTCGAGACCGAGCTCGGCGAGCACGGCGAGGAGCTCGGGCGAGACGTCCGAGCACGCGACGTCCGGGAAGACGTAGGCGTAGAGCTCGCCGTCCGTCGCGGCTCGCAGCGTGGCGTAGTAGCGCACGACGCCCTCGTCGCTCGCCGTGAGGTAGTAGGGCGTGATGGCGGCGAAGCGCCGGACGCCGACGTCCTCGGCCGCGCGCAGGTGGCCGAGCGCCTCGTGCACGGAGGCGGCACCGACGTGCGCGATCGTCCGGTCCGGGCCGAGCACGTCGGCGGCGGTCCGCACGAGCGCGGCGCGCTCGGCGGCGTCGAGGGCCGGGAACTCGCCCGTCGTCCCCACGGCGAACACCCCGTCGACCTCCGGCTCCACGTGGGCGAGCAGCACGCGCAGCGCCCCGAGGTCGAGCGCACCCGACGCGTCGTAGGTCGTGACGGGCGGGGTGATGATCTCCGGTGCCGTGGTCATGGCACGTCTCCTTCGGTCTCTCGCGTCGCTGCGCGGGCGCTGCTTCGCGCCGCCGTCAGCATCGCACCGTTTACTGTTAACAGTCAACCGTCAACGGGAGCACGTTCCCGCGACACGACGACGCCCCGGCCTGCCGAGGCAGACCGGGGCGTGCGGGAGCGGGCTCAGCGGCGCGGCTGCTGCAACGCGTCCTTCATGCGGCGGCGCGAGCCGGCGAGGTGCTCGTCGAGGTAGGCCAGCGCCTCGTCGAGGCGCGGCGTCCGGATCGCGTCGAGCAGCCGCTCGTGGTCCGCGCACGACGGGTGCAGGTCGACGTCCTGCTTGTTCGTCTCCTGGAGCATGACCGCGAACGTGGGCTCGATCTGCTCCCACAGCGTGCGCAGGCGGCGGTTCGGCACGGCGGCGTACAGCGTGGAGTGGAACGCGAGGTCGTGGGCGGCGTACGTGTACCAGTCGCCGGCGTCCGCCGCCTCGCGCATCCCGGCGAGAGCCGCCTCGCTCGCGGACCAGTCGACCTCGTCGGCGTGCTCCGCCGCCGCGCGCACGGCGACCGCCTCCAGGGCGCTGCGCACGTCGTACAGCTCGTCGACGTCGTCGGCACCCACGCCGCGCACGACGTACCCCCGGCGCTCGGACTCGACGAGGTGCTCGGCCGCGAGGACCCGCAGCGCGTCGCGGACGGGCCCGCGCGACACGTCGTACTGCCGCGCCACGCCCTCCTCGACGAGCCGCTCCCCCGGCGCCAGCTCCCCCCGGACGATCGCGACCCTCAGGACGTGGGCGAGACGATCCCCCAGCGACCCCGCACGCACCGTGTCGACCGACACCCTCGCCCCTTCGTCCCCACACCCGACGGGGCCGGCGACCGGCCCCATGACCGGACCATTGTGCCGCAGGCGCGCGGGAGCGACCCGGGCGCCGGGCTACGCTCGCGGGCATGACCCGCATCGTCGACGTCGCCCGGCACGCCGGCGTGTCCACGGCCACCGTCTCCCGGGTCCTCAACGGCAAGACCGTCCGGCCGGAGCTCGCGGCCGCCGTCCGCGCGGCGGTCGAGGACCTCGGCTACGCCCCGGACCGCACGGCGCGGTCCCTGCGGCGCCGGTCGAGCGACGTCGTCGCGCTCGTCCTGCCGGACGTCGAGAACCCGTTCTTCACGGCCGTCGCGCGCGGCGTCGAGGACGTCGCGCAGCAGGCGGGGTACTCCGTCGTCCTGTGCAACACCGACGACGACCCCGCCAAGGAGGAGCGCTACCTCGCGGTCGCCGAGCGCGAGAACATGGCAGGCGTCGTCCTGGCCCCGGCCACCGACGCGCCCGAGACCGCCGCCCTGCGCGCCCGCCGTCGGGCCGTCGTCGTGATCGACCGCCGGGTGGGCCAGGACGTGGACCAGGTCGTGTTCGACAACGTCGCGCTCGGGCGCCGCGCCGCCGTGGAGCTCGTCGACCGCGGCTTCCGCCGGGTCGCGTGCGTCACCGGGCCGCGCGGCACGAGCACGGCGGTCGAGCGCGCGGACGGGTGGCGCGAGGCGCTCGCCGAGGCAGGGCTCTCCCCCGCCGGGCTGCTCGTGCACGCGAACTTCCGCGTCGACGGCGGCCACGGGGCGGCCGTCGACCTGCTCGCCCGGTCCGACCCGCCGGACGCGATCCTCGCCACCAACAACCTCGTCGGCGTCGGCGTGCTCCGGGCGCTCGCCGAGGCGCACGGCCGGCCCGCGGCGTCGGCCGCGGACGCACGGACCCGCGGCGCCGACGACGGGCCCGCCGTCGGGGTCGGCATCGTG
Organism: Sphaerisporangium cinnabarinum; assembly: GCA_003052455.1. Classification (GTDB taxonomy): domain Bacteria; phylum Actinomycetota; class Actinomycetes; order Actinomycetales; family Cellulomonadaceae; genus Cellulosimicrobium; species Cellulosimicrobium cinnabarinum. The sequence goes on from QAPD01000004.1 coordinate 209,192, forward strand.
GGCGACCTGCCCTTCGCCACGTCGCGCACGTCCGACGTCGCGCTCGTCCCGCTCGACCCCCGGGCGCTCGGCACGACGGCCGCGCGGATCCTGCTCGACCGGCTGTCCGGTGCCGACGACCCGGCGCGCCACGTCGTCCAGGGCACGCCCGCCGGGCCGTGAGCCGGTCTCAGCCCGCCGCCGGGGCGCCTGCGGCGGCGGGCAGCACGTCGGACGCGCGGCCGGCCTGACCGAACAGCACCATGCGCTGCTCGACGAGCCGCTGCGCCCACTCCCGGCCGAGCGCGAGGTAGCCCGCCGGGTCCACGTCGCCGGGCGACGCGGCGAGCGCGACGCGGACGCCCGCCGTGAACGCCATGTAGTGGTCCATGCCCTGGTTGATCTTGCGCACGCCGAGGCTCGCCGCCCGGGCCTTCTCCGCGTCGGGGACGCCCCACGACTCCGGCAGGTCGCCGCCGTGCGCGTTGATCGTCGCCCGGAGGTCGGCCGGGAGCCCCGACGAGCCGTGCATGACGAGGTGCGTCCCCGGCACGCGCCGCGCGATGCGCTCGACGAGGTCCATGTGGAGCACCGAGCCGTCGGGCGGGCTCGTGAACTTGTAGGCGCCGTGCGAGGTCCCGATCGCCACGGCGAGCGCGTCCACCCCGGTGCGGCGCACGAACTCCTCGGCCTGCTCCGGGTCGGCGAGGACGATCTCCGCGTGGCTGCGCCCGTCCTTCGAGCCGCCGATCGTCCCCAGCTCGCCCTCCACGGACACGCCGTGCGCGTGCGCGTGCTCGACGACGCGCCGCGTCACCGCGACGTTGTCCTCGAAGGCGGCGGGGCGGCCGTCCGGCCCGAGCGAGCCGTCGATCATGACGCTCGTGAACCCCGCCGCCACGGCGCGCGCGCACGTCGCCTCGTCGGGTCCGTGGTCGAGGTGCAGCGCGACCGGGACGTCGGGGTACGCCGCGATCGCCGTGCGCAGGGCCGACCACCACAGCGCGTCCGAGGCGTACGGGTGGGACCCGGCCAGGGTCTCGACGATGACGGGGCTCTCCGTGGCGCGCGCGGCGTCGAGCACCGCCGTCGCCATCGCGAGGTCCGCGACGTTGAAGGCGCCGACGCCGTAGCCGCCCCGGGCGGCGGCGTCGAGCAGGGTACGGTTCGTGACGAGGGTCATGGCTGACCTTCCTGTCGTGTCGTCGGGAGCGTGCCGCCCGGGCGGACGGCGGCGGGTGCGGGCGAGCGACGGGCGGAGGCGACGTGACGCAGGACGACGACCGGACCGCGGGAGCGGGTGGCCGGTCCGTGCGGCTCGCCGACATCGCTGCGCGCGCGGGGGTGTCCATCAAGACGGTGTCGCGCGTCGTCAACGACGAGCCGCACGTCGCGGCTGCGACGCGGCGCCTCGTGGAGGACGCGATCGCCGAGCTCGGGCTGGAGGGCGAGTCCCGCCCGCGCGGCCGCAAGCGGCGCACGGGCGTGGTGGGGCTGGTCTTCCCGGACGTGCGCAACGACTACTTCGCAGCCGTCAGCCGCGCGCTCCAGGAGCGGCTCGCCAACGTGAGCCCCACGCTGCTGTCGGCGGACTCGGACGACGACCTGCACACGGAGGAGGCGATCCTCACCGCGTTCCGTCGGCTCGACGTCGACGGCATGGTGATCTTCCCGACCGGCGCCCCGGGCCTCGTGGAGTTCGCGCAGTCGGTGCCGACCGTCGTCGTCGACCGCACGGTGCCGTCCGTGCGCGGCCTCGTCGACCACGTGCTGCCGGACGCGCGGCACGCGGCCGAGCAGCTCACGCTGCACATGATCGAGCAGCACCGCGTGCAGCGCGTGTGCCTGGTCGCGGGCGACCTCGCGGTCTCGACGCTGCGCAACCGGCACACCGCGTTCCAGCGCGTCGTCAGCCGGACGGGGACGGAGAACCACGTCCTCGCGGGCCTCACGACGTCGGAGGAGGCGGCGACCGCCGCGTACTCGCTCTTCCGGACGCTCGAGCCGCCGTTCGGCGTGCTGGCGACCAACAGCCTCATGTTCTGGGGCGTGCTCACCGCGGCGCAGCGCCTCGGCCTCAAGGTGCCGTCCGACGTCGTGCTGACGACGTTCGACAACGTGCCCGGCGTCGGGACGACGGGCCTCGTGCCCACGAACGCCGTCGCCCCGGCGGCGACGCTCGCCGCCCGGACGGTCCAGCTCCTCACGGAGCGCATGAACAACCCGTCGCTGCCACCGCGCCTCCTCGACATGGACTACGACATCGCCTACGGCACGACCTGCGGGTGCGTGCCGATCGACCCGGCGCGCAACGTCCTCGGCTAGGCGGCCCGGCCGGGCGGTGCGCCCGACCGGACCGGGTCGCTGCGCGCCGGGCCCGGTCACAGCGTGTGCGTGATGCCCAGCGACGCGTAGTCGAGGACGATCGGGTCGTCCGTCACGGCGCGCGCCGCGGAGAGCACCTTCGCCGCGCTCTCCACCGCGACGCTCGTCTTGAACGCGTCGCGCAGGTTCGGCCCGACCGTGAGCAGGCCGTGGTTGGCCCAGACGACGGCGTTGCGGTCCTCGAGGTAGCGCGCCATGTCCCGGCCGAACTCGGTCGAGTTGCTCAGCGCGAACGGCATGACCGGCACGTCGCCCTTGGTGTAGATGACCATGTTGACGAGCGCCCCGCGGATCGGCTCGCCCAGCACGCCGAACACGTTCGCGTACGTGGGCTCGGTGTGGACGATCGCCTGGACGTCGGGGCGCGCGGCGTAGACGGCGAGGTGCACCGTCACCTCCGACGACGGCTGGAGCCGCCCCTCGACGACGTTCGCGTCCTCGTCCACGACCACGAGGTCGTCCGGCGTCATGCGGTCGTACTCGAGGTCGGTCGGGGTGATGAGGAACGTCGACGTGCCCGGGATGCGCAGGCTGATGTTGCCCTGCGTGTTGAAGTTGAGCCCGAGCTTCACGGACTCCAGGCAGTACGCGAGGACGTCCTCGCGCGCGGCCTGCAGGTCGAACGTGTCCAGCGTGGTCATGCGATCTCCTTGAGTGCGGTGCCGTCGACGGTCTCGACGGCGAGGGACGTGCTGACGGGGGTGAGGAGCTGGTGCAGCGAGTCGAACGTCGCGCGCTGCCGCGCGTACCACGCGGCGTGCCGCGGGTCGGGGCTCGCCTCGTGCACGACGGCGGGGGCGGGCAGGTCGAGCACGCTCGCGAAGGTGCCGGCACCGAGCGCGGCGAGGAGCGCGGCACCCCGCCCCGCCGCCTCGCGCACGACGGCGCGCAGCGGGACCCCGGCCGCGTCGGACCGGGCCTGGAGGGCGCCGAGGTTGGCCGAGCCGCCGCCGACGGCCTGCACGTCCACCGGCTCCACCCCGCGCTCCGCGAGCGCCGCCCGGATCTTCGCGAGCTCGAACCCCGACGCCTCGACGAACGCGCGCGCGATCTGCGCCGTCGTCGTCTCGAGGGTCAGGCCGAGGAGCGCGCCCCGCGCGGCGGGGTCGTTGTCGAGCGTGCCCGACCCGGCGAGGTAGGGCGCGACCAGGAGCGGGGGCGGGTCGACGGCACCGACCTCGTAGAGCGACGCCCACGGGTCGATCCGGTCGTGGTGGACGATCGACGAGAACCAGTCGAGCGCGAAGCCGCCCGCCGCCGTGCCCGCGAGGGTGACCCACAGGTCCGCCCCCACGGGGTAGGTCGCGAGCCCGGTCCCGCCGAGCCGCTCCGGCCGGGCGCGCGTGCCCACGGTGAGGCAGTCGCTCGACCCGAACGAGAACACGGCCCGCAGGCCGGGACGTCCGCCACCGCCGAGGAAGGCCGCGGCCTGGTCGTGCACGCCCGCGACGACGGGCGTCCCGGCGCGCAGCCCCGTCCGGGCGGCGGCGTCCGCGGAGACCGCGCCGATCACGTCGCCCGCGGCGACCACCGGGGACAGGAGCGCGACGGGCACGTCGAGCGCGCCGAGCACCTCGTCGGACCAGGTGCGGGTGCGGACGTCGAACGCGCCCGTGCGGGACGCCATGGTCAGGTCCACGGCCGGCGCCGCGCCGAGCCGCGTCGCGACGAAGTCGTCCAGGGTGCGCACCGCGGCGGGCAGCGCGCCGTCGGGCAGGAGCCCGCGCACCTTGTGGACGGAGAACATCGGGTGCAGCGGCTGGCCCGTGATCTCCTGGACGGCCTCGCCGCCGAGCAGCTCGCGGAGCCGGTCCGCCGAGCCCGCGCCGCGCCCGTCCATGCTCAGGGGGGCGGGACCGAGCGCGCGGCCCGCGCGGTCGACGGGCACGACGGCCTCGCCGAGCGTCGAGAAGGACAGGGCCTCCACGGGGTCCGCGGCCACCGCGGGCTCGGCGACGACGTCGCGCACGAGCGCCTCGACGCCGTCGAGCACGGCCTCCGCGTCGACGTGCGCGCGCCCCGGCGCGGGGCGCACGACCGTCGTGCGGCGCGAGCGCGCGACGAGCTCGTTGCCCCCTTCGTCGTACACGCCGACGCGCGTCCCCGTGGTCCCGAGGTCGATGCCGAGGTAGCTCACTTGACCGACCCCGCGAGACCGTTCACCAGGTACCGCTGGATGAACAGGTAGACGACGACGATGGGCACGGAGATGAGCACGAGCACGGCGAACAGCGCGCCGGGCTGGCTCAGGTAGATCCCGCGGTACGCGAGGGGGACGAGCGTCAGGGGCTTGAGGTCGTTGTCGCTGATCGCGACGAGCGGCAGGAGGAAGTCGTTCCACGTCATCATGAGCTGCCAGATGACGACGACCGCGGCGGCCGCCTTGCCGAGCGGGAAGTAGATGCGCCAGAAGATCGTCCACGCGGACGCGCCGTCGACGAGCGCGGCCTCGTACGTCTCGTCGGGGATCGCGAGGTAGGTGGTGCGGATCATGATCACGGCGAACGGCAGGCCGAGCGCCGTGTAGGCGAGGACGAGCCCGAGCAGCGAGTCGTAGAGGCCGATCGCCTGGAGGATCTTGAAGACCGCCACGACGATGCTCGCCATGGGCAGCACGAGCGCGAGCAGCAGCCCGACGAACACGACGCCCCGGAACGGCACGCGCAGGCGGGCGAGGGCGAACGCCGTCATCGAGCCGAGGAGGACGACGAGGAGGATCGACGGGACCGACACGAGCAGGCTGTTGAGCAGGTGCTGGAGGATCGGGTTGGTCTCGAAGATCGTCACGTAGTTGCGCAGCGTCGGCTCCTCGGGGAGCAGGCCGAGCGCCGTCGTCGACGGGTTGGACGTGGGCAGCAGCGAGATGCCGACCACCATCACCACGGGCACCATCCACAGCACCGCGAGCGGTCCGAGCACCCAGTGCGACCACCGCGGCGGCGCCTCGACGTCCTTGCTGCGACCGTGGCCGCGCCGACGGCGGACGGGAGCGGCGGGCGGCGTCGTGGTGCCGTCGGCCGCGCTCCGCGCGCGGTCGGTGCCGGAGCTGAGCGCCGTCATGACTTCTCCCCCGTGATGAACCCCGCCCCGAACGTGCGCAGCATCGCGACGGACGAGCCGATCGCGAGGACGAGCAGGACGACCGAGATCGTCGCGCCGTAGCCGAACGACTGGAGCTGGAAGGCTTCCTTGAACATGTACGTGGGCATGAGCTCCGACGCGTGGTTGGGCCCGCCCTCGGTGAGCACCCACACCAGCTCGAAGGTCTTGAGCGAGCCGATGATCCCGAGCAGGACGAGCGAGAGGTGGGTCGGCTTGAGGAGCGGCAGGACGATCCGCCGCACGAGCGCCCACCCGCTCGCCCCGTCGATGCGCGCCGCCTCGAGGACCGAGTGGTCGAGGAGCTGGAGGCCGGCGAGGTAGAACAGCATCGAGAAGCCCGACCACATCCACACGTTGACGACGATCACCGTGACGATCGCCGTCGACGGGTCGGACAGGTAGGGGCGCGTGAGGACCTCGAGGCCGGTCGCCCGGCCGAGCTGTGCGAGCACGCCGTTGAACGGGTCGAGCAGGCGCTGCCAGACGATGCCCACGACGACGGGCGACAGGACGGCGGGCAGGAAGAAGATCGCGCGGTACACCGTGCGACCCCGCAGCCGGGTGTTGAGCAGCCAGGCGAGCGTGAAGCCGATGACCGCCTGCGGCACGATCGTCAGGAGGATCCACAGCAGCGAGTTGCGCAGCGTGATGTGGAAGACCGGGTCCTGGGCGAGGTCCGCGTAGTTCTGGACGCCGACCGGCGTCCCGGCGTTGACGCCGTCCCAGTCGAGCGTGCTCGCCTGGACGTTGAACACGATCGGGTAGACGACGAACACCGCGAAGAGCAGGAGCGCGGGCGCGATGAAGCCGAGCGCGACGAGCTGCTGGCGGCGACGCGTGCTGCGTCCCGTCGACGTCGTCGCGCGCGGCCCGGCGACCCGCGGCGTCGCCGCCGCGGGTCGCCCGGAGACGAGGGCTGCCATCGTCAGCCCAGCCCGTCCTGGACCGCCTGGACCTTCGCCGCGGCCTCCTCGGGGGTCGACTGCCCGGCGGCCACCGCGGACAGCGCGTCCGCGACGGCCGTGTCGATGTCCGGCGACTCGAAGTAGCGCGAGTACTGCACCTCGGGCATCCAGTCCTCGGTGAACGTCGTCCACATCTCCTGCTGCTTGTCGCTCGTGAACTCCTCGGGGTCGAGGCCCTGCACGGCGGGCAGGTCGTTGAACGTGTTGATGAGCACCTGGGCGCCGTCCCCGGCGATCCAGTCGGTGAGGACCTGGCACGCGAGATCGGGGTTCTTCGCGTCCTTCGAGATGCCGAGCGCGACGTCGATGCCGCCGACGAGCTGCGGCTCGGGCGCCCCGCCGGGGATCGTCGGGAACAGGAACGGCTCGTAGCCCTCCATGCCCTGCGAGAGCGGCGGGATGTCGGCGCGCGAGGGGTCGGACTGCTGGATCCACCACGCCCCGAGGGGGATCATCGCGGCGTTGCCCGCCTCGAACTGGTTGACGCCGTTCGGGTAGGCGTCGAGCGCGAGGGCGCCCTGCTGGGCGATCCCGTCGGTGAACAGCTTCTGCCAGTACGTGAACGCCTCGACGATCCCCGGGTCGGTCCACGACGCCTCGCCCGACTCCGCCTGGTAGACGAGACCCGGCTCGACGTTGTTGGCGATCTGGAGGAAGACGACGTTGCGCAGCCACGAGTCCTTCGCGGGCAGCAGGAAGGGCGCGGCCGAGCCGCCGCCGAGCGCGTCGACGGCGCTCTCGAGGTCGGCCCACGTGGCCGGGGGCTCGACGCCCGCCTCGTCGAGGAGGTCGGAGTTGGCCCAGAGGTTCACGGTCTGCACGAGGAGCGGCAGCGCGTAGTAGCTGTCGTCCCCCTCGGGGTTGCCCATCCGCGCCTGCTCGAGGCCGATGGGGAAGAACTTCGACTCCCAGTCGTCACCCCACGTGTCGGCCGCGCACTCCTCGAGCGGCATGAGGTTCTCCCGGTACTGCTGGGTCAGCGCGCCGGGCTGCAGGCCGACGATGTCGGGCATGGTGCCCGAGCTCGCGCGGGTCTGCAGGTCCACGACGTACTCGGGGTAGTTGAAGATCGTCGAGTCGATCGTGACGTCGGGGTTCGCGGTGGTGAAGGCGTCGATCATCTGGCGCGTGGTCTGCTCGATCGGGCTCCAGGAGCGGAACGTCACCGTCGTCCCGCCCTCGCCCCCCTGGCCCGACTGCTCGGGGTCGGCGCCGCCGGCGCACGCCGCGAGCGACGTGACGATCGTGAGCGCGACGCCGGCCTGGATGCCGCGCCGCGCAGTTCGGGGAAGCTTCATCGCGTCCGTCCTCTCTCCGTCGTTGGATGCGAGGGCCTCATCGAACGTCTCCCCGCGGGGACCGTCAACGGGTCGCGCCGGGGTGCGGGGGTCGGCGGCGCCCCGTGTCGTCCGTGTCCTGTCCCGTCGCCGCGACCCGGTCCGGCGGACGCCGACAGCGCGCCACGGCACCGAGCCGACAGCGGGATGTCCGTTGTCCGACACGCGGTCCGGGCCCCGCCGCGCCGTCTCGCGGCAGCGGCCCGTGGGGCGAGCCGACCGACCTGCCCTGACAACGCGTCCCGGCTCGACTGTCCGGGACCCGGGCGTGCCGTCGGGCCGCTCCGCGCCGCCCCGTCGGGCCGGAGGTCACAGTTCCGTGACGCTCCGAGTCGTCTCGCGTGTTGAGACGGACCGCGGTAACGCCGCAGGTCGTGGCGGCCGTTGTGTCTGTAATCGATTTCTGTCATGCTGGTCGGCATGCCCTTTCCCACCACCCCCGGCCTCGTCGGCGTCGACGTCGGGACGTCGAGCACCAAGGGCGTGCTCGTCGGTCCGGACGGCGCGATCCTGCGCTCGACCACGCGCACGCACGCCGTCGACCGGCCGCAGCCCGGCCACGTCGAGATGGACGCCCGGGTCTGGTGGGACGAGCTCGTCGACGTCGTCACCGAGCTCACGGCCGACCTCGCCCCCGGTGCCGCCCGCGGCCCCGACGTCCCGGCCGACCTCGAGGTCGCCGCCGTCGGGCTCTCCGGCATGGGCCCGTGCGTGCTGCTGACCGACGAGCGAGGGACCCCGGTCCGCCCGGCGATCCTCTACGGCGTCGACACGCGGGCGACGCAGCAGATCGCCGAGCTCGACGACGCCCTCGGGCGCGCGACGGTCCTCGACCGGTGCGGCTCGGCGCTGTCGTCGCAGGCCGCCGGACCCAAGATCGCCTGGGTGCGCGCGCACGAGCCCGAAGCCTGGGCGCACGCCCGTCGCCTGTTCATGCCGGCGTCGTACCTCGCCTTCCGCCTCACCGGCGCGTACGTGCTCGACCACCACTCGGCGTCGCAGTCGACACCCCTGTACGACCCGCGCGACCACGACTGGATCGGCGAGTGGGCCGCGCTCGTCGCACCCGGCCTCGAGCTGCCCGCGCTGCGATGGCCCGGCGAGGCGGCGGGGGTCACCCGCGAGCGCCTCGCCGGGGTGGCCGCCGGCACGCCCGTCGTCACCGGCACGATCGACGCCTGGTCGGAGGCCGTGAGCGTCGACGCGACGCACGTCGGCGACCTCATGCTCATGTACGGCACGACGATGTTCCTCGTCGCCACGGTCGCCGAGCCGCTGCGCAGCGAGACGATGTGGGGCACCGTCGGCGCCTACCCCGGGACCCACAACCTCGCCGGCGGCATGGCGACGTCGGGCGCCGTCACGTCGTGGCTGCGGGACCTGACCGGCGCGGACTACCCCGAGCTGCTCGCCGAGGCCGCGGCCAGCGGGCCCGGCGCCCACGGGCTCCTCCTGCTCCCCTACCTCGCGGGCGAGCGCACCCCCCTCCAGGACCCCGACGCGCGCGGCGTCCTCGCCGGCCTCACGCTCTCGCACACGCGCGGCGACCTCTACCGCGCGGCGCTCGAGGCCACCGCGTTCGGCGTGCGGCACAACGTCGAGACCCTGCGCGCGGCGGGCGCCGACGTCTCCCGCGTGGTCGCCGTGGGCGGCGGCACCCAGGGCGACCTCTGGACGCAGGTCGTCTCCGACGTGACCGGGCTGCCCCAGGTCGTCCCCACGAGCACCATCGGCGCGAGCTACGGCGCCGCGATGCTCGCCGCCGGGCTCGTGCACGAGCAGGGGCACCTCCTGGACGTCGCGGCGTGGAACCCGCCCGCGCGGGTCGTGCGGCCGGACCCCGCGGTGCGCGGCGTCTACGACGAGCTCTACGGCCTGTACCGCGACCTCTACCCGGCGACGCGCGACGTCGTGCACGCGCTCGCCCGCCGGACCGCGCCCACCGCCCCCGACCGCACCGCCCTCGAAGGAGCACCCGCATGACCAGCAGCACCTACGCCGTCCCCACGCTCGCGCCGGAGCCCCAGGCCCCCGAGCGCACGGTCTACCTCGTCGCGTCGGGCGACCTGCGCGAGTCCGCGAACGTCGCGGGCTGGCCCACGCAGGTGGAGCTCGAGCGGGTCCTCACCGACGCGTTCGCCGCGAACGGCTGGAAGGTCGTGCGCGCCAACGACGTGGACCCCGAGACCGGGCACGGGTTCATCAGCTCCCAGCGCATGGGGCTCGAGGTGTTCGCGACGATCCCGCCCGACGCGCCGCTCGTCGTCGCGGAGGCCGTGTGGCAGTACAGCCACCATGTGCTGGCCGGGCTGCGCACGCACCGCGGCCCCGTGCTCACCGCCGCGAACTTCGCGGGCGACTGGCCGGGCCTCGTCGGGCTGCTCGGCCTCAACGCGGGCCTGACGAAGATGGGCCGCCCCTACTCGACCGTGTGGACGGTCGACGGGAGCGACGCCTGGTTCCAGGACGCGATCCGGTCGTGGGTCACGACGGGCACGATCGAGCACGACGACTCGCACGTCCACGCGCTCCCGGAGCTCCCCGACAGCGCCGAGAAGCAGCTCGGCGAGGCGCTCGCCGCCCAGCTCCTGCGGGAGAAGGCGATCATCGGCGTCTTCGACGAGGGCTGCATGGGCATGTACAACGCGATCTTCGACGACGAGCTGCTCAACGGCCTCGGCATCTACAAGGAGCGGCTGTCGCAGTCGGCGCTCTGGGCCGAGATGCAGCAGGTCGACGACGACGAGGCGGACGCGGTCCAGCGCTGGCTCGAGGACGCGGGCATGACGTTCCGGCTCGGCACCGACGAGGCGACGGAGCTCACCCCCGCCCAGCTGCGCTGGCAGCACAAGATGTACATCGCCGCGCTGCGGATCGCCGACGACTTCGGGCTCGACGCCGTCGGCATCCAGTACCAGCAGGGGCTCAAGGACATCTGCCCGGCGTCGGACCTCGCGGAGGGCCTGCTCAACAACGTCCAGCGCCCGCCGGTCCGCTCGCGCGACGGCCGTCGGGTGCTGTGGGACGGCCAGGCGTTCCCGCACTTCAACGAGGCGGACGAGGGCGTCGCCGTCGACGCGCTCGTGACGAACCGCGTGTGGACCGCGATGGGCCTCGACCCGGCGACGACCCTGCACGACGTGCGCTGGGGCGAGGAGCACGACGGCCGCTTCGTGTGGGTCTTCGAGATCTCGGGCTCCGTGCCCGCCTCGCACCTGGAGGGCGGCTACGCGGGCGCCGAGGGGTGGCGCCAGGACCCGGTGTTCTTCCCGGCCGGCGGGTCGACGATCAACGGCGTGTCCAAGGCGGGCGAGATCGTCTGGTCGCGCGTCTACATCGCCGACGGGGTGCTGCAGGTCGACCTCGGCCGGGCCTCGGCCGTCTCCCTGCCCGCGGAGGAGACCCGCCGCCGCAAGGAGGCGACGAACCCCGAGTGGCCGATCATGCACGCCGTGCTGCACGGCGTGAGCCGTGACCAGTTCATGGCCCGCCACAAGGCGAACCACCTCAACGTCGCGTACGCGCCCGACGCCGCGACGGCCGACCGCGCGCTCGAGGCGAAGGCCGCGTTCTTCGCCGCGCTCGGCATGCCCGTCCACCTGTGCGGGGACACGGCGCTCATGCGCTGACCTCCGCTCCCGCGACCCCGGGCGGGTCGCTCCGCCGCGCTCGTCCCCCGGCCGCGGCGGGGCGGCCCGTCCGGTCCCTTGCCCGGGCCCGTTGCCCGGCTCCGTGCCGTCAGCGGGCCGACCTCGGGGCACGGGCGGGCCGACGGCGCGCCATCCCGCGCACCACCGCGGCCACGAGCACGGCACCCAGGAGCGCGCCGGCCGTGTTGAGGACGACGTCCTGGACCGTCGGGACGCGGCCGGGCAGGAGGTTCTGGGTGAGCTCGATCGCGACCGAGAGGGCGCAGCCCGCGAGCGTCACGAGCCCGACGGCGCGCCACACGCCGGGGACCGCACCGCCCCGGCGGGCTGCCGCGCCCCGCAGGAGGGGCACGCCGAGCACGCCGAACGGCCCGAACATCACGACGTTGGCGAGCGCCTCGAGCACCGGCAGCGTGATGGGGATCCCGAGCCCCTGGAGGAAGCCGAGGGTGGACGTCGCCCAGCCGGGCGCGTCGGTCGACTGCGGCGACGGCCAGAGCGTCACGACCAGGACGGCGGCGAGATAGGCGGCGAACGTCCAGGTCAGCAGGCGCATCCCGTCAGCGTACGGGCGCGGGTCCCGGACGCGCCGGGCCCCGCGGCGCGGCCACGGAGCCTCCACCGTTCCCCCTCCTCGCCGAGCGTGGGACGGCGAGGGTCGGTTCACTGGGCGCCATGGTCACCGTCGGCTTCCACGCCTCCCACGAGCAGATCCCGCCCGGCCCCCTCCTCGCCGCGGCCCGCCGCGCCGAGCAGGTCGGCTTCGACGCCGCCATGTGCTCCGACCACCTGGCCCCCTGGAGCGTGCGCCAGGGTGAGTCCGGGTTCGCGTGGTCGTGGCTCGGCGCCGCGCTCGCGACGACCTCCCTGCCGTTCGGCGTCGTCACCGCCCCCGGCCAGCGCTACCACCCGGCGATCGTCGCGCAGGCGATCGCGACGCTCGGCGCGATGTTCCCGGGCCGGTTCTGGGCCGCGCTCGGCTCGGGCGAGGCGATGAACGAGCACGTCACGGGCGACCGCTGGCCGACGAAGGCCGAGCGCGACGCCCGGCTGCGCGAGTGCGTCGACGTCATCCGCGCGCTCCTCGCGGGCGAGGAGGTGACGCACCACGGGCACGTCACGGTGGACCGGGCGCGCGTGTGGTCCCTGCCCGACGTCGCGCCGCGGCTCGTGGGGCCGGCCGTCACGCCCGCCACGGCGCGTCGTCACGCCGACTGGGCCGACGGCCTCGCCACCGTGAACCAGCCCGTCGAGTCGCTGCGGCAGGTCGTCGGCGAGTACCGCGACGCGGGAGGCCGCGGGCCGCTCGCGCTGCAGGTGCACGTCGCGTGGGGCACCGACGACGAGGCGGCCTTCGCCGTCGCGCACGACCAGTGGCGCTCGAACCTCCTGCCGCCGAGCGTGAACTGGCACCTCGAGACCCCCGAGCAGTACGACGCGGTGGCGGAGCTCGTGCGCCCGGAGGAGGTGCGCGGCACGGTGCTCGTCGAGCACGACCCCCAGCGGCTCGCGGACCGCGTCGCCGAGATGGTCGCGTGCGGGTTCGACGAGGTGTACCTGCACCACGTGGGGCAGCAGCAGGACGCGTTCCTCGACGCGGCCGGCGAGACCCTCCTGCCCCGGCTGCGCGAGGCGTGCGCCGCCGCCACGACGGACGGGGGTGCGGCGTGAGGATCCGCGACACCGGCGACCTGTGGTGGAAGAACGCGGTCGTCTACTGCCTCGACGTCGAGACGTTCATGGACTGGGACGACGACGGGATCGGCGACTTCCCCGGTCTGGTCCAGCGGATCGACCACCTCGCCGACCTCGGGGTGACGTGCCTGTGGCTCATGCCGTTCTACCCGACGGCCGACCGCGACGACGGCTACGACATCACCGACTTCCTCGGCGTCGACCCGCGCCTGGGCGACCTGGGCGACGTGGTCGAGCTCGTGCGGACCGCGCGCGACCGGGGCATCCGCGTGATCGTCGACCTCGTCGTCAACCACACGTCCGACCGCCACCCGTGGTTCCGCTCGGCGCGGCGGTCGACGTCGTCCCCGTTCCGGGACTACTACGTGTGGCGGTCCGACGAGCCGCCGTCGACCAAGGACCAGGTCGTGTTCCCCGACCAGGAGGAGGGCATCTGGACGCTCGACGATGCCTCGGGCGAGTGGTACCGGCACCGCTTCTACCGGCACCAGCCCGACCTCAACACCGCGAACCCGCACGTGCGGGACGCGATCGCCAAGACGATCGGGTTCTGGCTGGAGCTCGGCATCTCGGGCTTCCGCGTCGACGCCGTCCCGTACGCGCTGACCGACGCGGCCGCGACCCCGGGCGACGAGATCGACGACCCCCACGACCTGCTGCGCGTGCTGCGCGCGTTCGTGGGGCGGCGGTCGGGCGATGCGATCCTCATGGGCGAGGTCAACCTGCCGTACGAGGAGCAGGCGCGGTACTTCGGGGACGGCGACCCGACCGACGGCGACCCCGGCGGGGTGACGAGCAACGAGCTGACGCTGCAGTTCGACTTCAACGCGATGCAGGCGCTGTACCTGTCGCTCGCCCGGCACGACGCGACCCCGCTCGCCGGGTCGCTCGCCGCGCGCCCGCCCATCCCGCGCGACACCCAGTGGGCGACGTTCGTGCGCAACCACGACGAGCTCACGCTCGACAAGCTCACGGACGACGAGCGCGCGGAGGTGTTCGCGGCGTTCGGGCCCGAGGAGGACATGCAGCTCTACGGGCGCGGGCTGCGACGGCGGCTGCCCCCGATGCTGGGCGGCGACCCGCGCCGCCTGCGGATGGTGTACTCGCTGCTCTTCTCGCTGCCGGGCACGCCCGTGCTGTTCTACGGCGAGGAGATCGGCATGGGCGAGAACCTGGACGTGCCGGGGCGCCTCGCCGTGCGGACGCCCATGCAGTGGACGTCCGGGCGGAACGGCGGGTTCTCCCGTGCCCCCGCGCGCCGGCTCGCGGCACCGCTGCCGGGCGACGGCTACGCGCCCGAGCACGTCAACGTCGCCGACCAGCGCCGCGACCCGGAGTCGCTGCTCACGTTCGTGCGGATGCTCGCGCACCGCTACCGCGAGTGCCCCGAGCTGGGCTGGGGCGACACGGAGGTGCTCGACTCGCCCGAGCCGTCCGTGCTGGCGCTGCGCACCACCTGGCAGGACGCCTCCATGGTGACGCTGCACAACCTGTCGCCGGACCCGGTCGTCGTGCGGGCGCCGCTGGGGGGCCTTCCCGACGAGGCGCGGCTCGTCGACGTCCTCGACGCGGACGACGTCGAGCCCGCGCCCGACGGCAGCGCCGAGGTGCGCCTCGACGGCTACGGGTTCCGCTGGCTGCGCGTCACGCCGCCCGGGTCGCGCCGGCTCCTCTGAGCCGGCGCGGCCGGGGCGTGCGCCGGGGGCCGGGTGCCGGCCGGGCCTGGCCCCGGAGCGTCAGCCGTGGGTCGGCTCGTCGGGACCGACGGGCCGACCCGGGGACGACGGCCGGTCGGGGACGTCGGGCGACGGGTCGGCCGGCCCGCCGGGGACCGGGTCGGCGTGGCTCGGGTCGTGCGGCGGCTCCGAGGGGTCCGGGGGCGGCCCGGGCGACTTGGGCGGCTCCACCGTCGGCTCCACCGGGGAGCCCGGACCCGTGCCGGGCTGGTCGGGGTTCGTGGTCATCGCTGCACCTCCGTGCTTCGCGCGCTGCGCGCGGTCCTGAGGACGCGCACCGCGTCCCTCCTCGACGCTAGGCGCGCCCCGGCCCGCTCGCGCGCGGCCGGGCCGCCCCGCCGACCTACGCTGGGCACGTGACCTCGTTCGCCTCGGACAACTACTCCCCCGCCCACCCCGACGTCCTCGCCGCGCTCGCCGCCGCGAGCGCCGGGCACGAGATCTCGTACGGCGAGGACCCGTGGACCGCGCGCCTCCAGGACGCGGTGCGCGCGCGGTTCGGGCCCGACGCCACGGCGTACCCCGTCCTCACGGGGACGGGCGCGAACGTCGTCGCGCTCATGGCGACGCTCCCCCGCTGGGGCGCCGTCGTGGCGTCGGAGCATGCGCACCTCAACACGGACGAGAACGGCGCCCCCGAGCGGGTGGGCGGGGTCAAGGTGCTCACGGTGCCCGCGCCCGACGGGAAGCTCACGCCCGACGCCGTCGAGCGGTTCGCGGGCGACCTCGGCGACCCGCACCGTGCGCAGCCGCTCGTCGTGTCGCTCACGCAGTCCACCGAGCTCGGCACGCTCTACACGGCGGACGAGATCCGCGCCGTGGCCGACGCCGCGCACGCGCGCGGCATGCGGGTGCACCTCGACGGGTCGCGCCTCGCGAACGCCGCCGCGGCGCTCGGCGTCCCGCTCCGCGCCCTGACGACCGACGCGGGCGTGGACGTGCTGTCGTTCGGCGGCACCAAGAACGGGCTCGCGCTCGGCGAGGCGGTCGTCGTGCTCGACCCGTCCGCGGTCGACGGCGTCGAGTTCGTGCGCAAGTCGACGATGCAGCTCGCGTCGAAGATGCGCTACGTCTCCGCGCAGCTCCTCGCGCTCTTCGAGCCCGTCGGCGACGTCGTGGCCGAGGTCGACGAGGTCGCCGACGCCGACGAGCTCTGGCTCCGCAACGCCCGGCACGCGAACGCGATGGCCGCGCGGCTGCGCGCGGGGCTCGCGGACGCCGTCGTGCCGGCCGCCGTCGGGCCCGACGGCGCCGCCCCGGGCCCGGCGTCGGGCCTCGCCTTCACCCAGCCCACGCTCGTCAACGCGGTCTTCGCGACGCTCCCGCGCACGGCGGTCGCGCGCCTGCGCGAGCGGCACCGGTTCTACGACTGGGGGTCGGGCGAGACGCCCGACCGCGTCGAGGTGCGGTGGATGTGCGCGTGGGACACGACCCCGGGCGACGTGGACGGGTTCGTCGCGGACGTGCGGGCCGCCCTCGCGGTCGCGTCGTGACCGGGCGAGGATGACGCCATGAGCGACCAGAGCCTGCCCCAGCCGACCGCCGACGACCTCGTGCACCTGCGCCGCTGCGTCGAGCTGGCCCGCGAGGCGCTCGACGACGGCGACGAGCCGTTCGGCTCCCTCCTCGTCGACCGGGACGGGGTCGTGCGGTTCGAGGACCGCAACCGCGTCAAGGACGGCGACGCGACCCGGCACCCCGAGCTCGAGATCGCCCGCTGGGCCGCCGCGCACCTCACCCCCGAGGAGCGGCGCGACGCGGTCGTCTACACGTCCGGCGAGCACTGCGCGATGTGCAGCGCCGCGCACGCGTGGGTCGGCCTCGGCCCCGTCGTCTACGCCGCGAGCACGACGCAGCTCGTGGGGTGGCTGGAGGAGTGGGGCGTCGCGCCGGGTCCGGTGCGCCCGCTCGCGATCGGCGACGTCGCGCCGGGGATCGCCGTGCGCGGTCCCGCGTACGAGCTCGAGGTGGAGGTCCGCGCGCTGCACGCGCGCCTGCACGGCGTCTCCTGACCGGCGTCGCCTGACGAGACCCGGCCCGGCATCGGGTACCCGGGCCGCCCGCGCTTCCGCCGGAGCGCCGCCCTCAGGCGTCGAGCGCGTCCGCGACGGTGCGCGCGACCTCCGGGACGGCCAGGTACCCGGCGGGCCGGCCGCCGTCGAGCAGGACGGCCGCCGCGTGGTGACCCGGCGCGGCGTTCGCGACGACGAGCTCCTCGATCCCCGGCGCCACCGGGTCGAGCGGGAACGCCGCGGCCCCGAGGCCGTGCAGCGCGAGCGCGTCCCGGGGGTCGCGCGCCGCGACCCACCGCCGCACCGGGGCCGGCACGCGCAGCGGGGCGCGCGCGGCGAGGACGTCCCGGATCGCGCGGACGGCGAGCGGGGACCCGAGCGTGAGCAGGAGCGGCACGTCCCAGCGCGCGGCGTCGGGGTGCTCGCGCAGCACGGCGTAGGCGAGGACCGACCCGAGCGAGTGCGCGACGACGACGGCGGGCCCGTCCGTGGGGATCGCCGCGGCGAGGGCGTCGTCGATCGTCGTGCGGACGGTGTCGTCGTGCAGGTACGCCCAGACGTCGCGCGCGAGCAGCGCGACGACGGCGCCGCTCAGGCCCGACACGGACCGGTCGAGCGCGGACAGCAGCAGGTTCAGCCACGCGCCGACGTCTCCCCCGACGGCGCCCGGCCCGGCGCCCTCCGGGCGCGCCGGCACCGTCGCGCCCGCGGCGCGCAGCACGTCCTCGGCGACGGCCGCCACGAACGCGGCCTCGTCGGCGGACAGAAGGGCGTCCCCGTCGCGCGGCGCGCCGACCGCGTGCACGGTGACCGGCGGCGGCGCCGCAGCGCCGCCGACGAGCGCGGCGAGCGTGTCGCCGTAGTAGACGAACGCCGTGTCCGCGTCGCGCACGACGACGCCCGAGCCCGCCGCCGCGAGACCCGCGTCCAGGACCTCGGTCCACGTGCGGTCGAGCTGCTCGGCGTCGAGCCCCTGGTTGTCGCGGCCGTGGACGAGCACGAGTCGGGTCACGCGCCGAACCTACCGGCTGCCGGTGCCCCCCGGAGGGTCTACCGTCGGGCCCAGGAGCCAGCCCCCAGCCCCCGGAGACCCTCGTGAACGACCACACCCTGACCGAGCACAGCACGACCGTCGAGACCCACGTGGCCCGCCCCCCGCAGGTCGTCTGGGCCGAGCTCATGCACCCGAGCGCCCGCTGGATGCTCGGCATGAACATCGAGACCGACTTCCGGCCCGGGAGCCCCGTGACGTTCGAGGGCCACTACATGGGCCGCGAGTTCGCCGACTGGGGCACCGTCGTGGCCGTCGAGCGCCCGCGCCTGCTGCACTTCACGCACTTCTCGCCCACCATGGGCCTGCCCGACGTGCCGGAGAGCTACCACGACATCGCGATCACGCTCGAGCCCGACGACTCGGGGACGCTCGTGCGCGTCGTCGAGCGCAACATCGAGACGGCCGAGCGCGCCGAGCGCGCCCACGCGCTGTGGACGAAGGCGCTCGCGACGCTCGCGGGCCACGACTGACGCGTCCCGCCCCGCACGACGACGGGCCGGTCACCCCCGCGAGGAGGTGACCGGCCCGTCGGCCGTCCGGCACCGGCCCGACGACGCCCCGCGCGTCAGGCGGTGCGGCGGCGGCGAGCGCGGACCGCGAGGAGCGCGGCGCCCGTGCCGACGAGCAGCAGCGCGAGCGTCGTCACGGCGACGACGTCCCCGCCCGTGATCGCGAGGCCGCCGGCCGACGACGCGGTGTTCGTCAGCGTCACGACGACCGGTGCGCCCGCACCGACCGTCACCTCGGTCACCCGCTCGTCGCCGACGGTGAGCACCGGCGTGCCCCACCCGACGCCGCGGACCGTCGGCAGGTCGGTCTCGGTGAGCCGCACGACCGTCCCCACGGGGACGTCCTGCGGGCCGTCGACGACCCGGCCGTCGGCCCGCACCGTGAGCGTGCCGGCGACGGGCTCGCCGTCGCGGTCGAACGCGTAGCGGACGGTGAACCCGGTGCTCGCCGGCACCGAGCCCGCCGCGGACCCCACGACCTCCTTGACGACGGAGAACCCGCCGACGGCCTGGTCGGCCGTGTTCGTCACCGTGACGAGCGCGTCCGTCCCGTCGCCGACGACGAGCGTCGGCGGGCTGAACACGGGCGTGCCCCACACGACGCCGTCGACCGCGGGCAGGTCGGTCTCGCCGAACGTCACGACCGTCCCGGCAGGGAGGTTCTGCGGCCCGGCGACGACCGTGCCGTCGGCCGGGACCTCGACGGAGCCGCCCACGGGCGTGCCCTCGAGCTCGTACGCGTACGTGACCGTGAACGTCGTCCCCGCCGGGACGAGGTCCGCGCGGTCGCCCACGACCTCCTTCGCGACGGAGAACCCGCCGACCGCGGCCACGTCCTGCGTCGTGTTGGTCAGGGTGACGAGCGTGTCCTCCCCGTCACCGACCGTGACGGCCGCGGGAGAGAACACCGGCGCGCCCCAGACGACGTCGCCCACCTCGGGCAGGTCGACCTCCGTGAACCTCACGACCGTCCCGACCGGGAGGTCCTGCGGGCCGTCGACCGTCGTCCCGTCGGCGCGCACCGTGAGCGTCCCGGCGAGCGGGCCGTCGTGGGCGAACCCGGCGGGCAGCGCCGCGGACCACGCGACCGAGAACTCCGTGCCCGGGGGCACGCTCCCGGCGAGGTCGCCCGTGACGGTCTTCGCGACGGAGAAGCCCCCGACGAGCGCGTCGGCCTGGTTGGTCAGCGCGACGCCCGCGACGGCGTCGCCGTCGCCGATGGTCACCGTCGCGGGCGAGAACACCGGCTCGCCCCACGCGACCCCGGGGACCGTGGGCAGCGGCTGCCGCTCGGCGAACCGCACGACGGTGCCCGCCGGGAGGTCCTGCGGCCCCGCGTCGACCGTGCCGTCGGCGCGGACGGTGAGCGTGCCCTGCGTGTCCCCCGCGTGCTCGGCGCCCGCGGGGAGCTCCGCCGTCCAGTCGACGAGGAACTCCGTGCCCCCGGGGACGGCGCCGGCCGCGCCGCCCGCGACGGTCTTCTGGACGGCGAACCCGCCGACCTCCTGCACCGCTTCCGCGGTGTTCGTCAGCGTGACCTCGACACCGGTCGCGCCCTCGACCACGGTGACCGACGGCCCCGGGTCGAAGGACGGGACGCCCCACACGACGCCGTCGACCGCGGGCAGCGGCTGCTGCTCCGCGAGCGTCACGGTCGTGCCGACCGGCAGGTCCGCCGGGCCGCTCACGAGCGTGCCGTCGGCGCGCACGGTGAGCGTGCCGGAGGTCGGGCCGTCGTAGGCGACGCCCGCGGGGACGGTCCCGCGCCAGTCGACGAGGAACGCTGTGCTCGCCGGGACGTCGCCCGCGGCGGAGCCCTCGACGGCCTTGCGGACGGCGAACCCGCCGACGACGGGGTCCGCGACGTTGGTGACCGTCACCGCGACGCCCGTCGCGCCCTCGACGACCGTCACGGGGCCCGCCGGGCTCACGACCGGGTCGCCCCACACGACGCCGTCGACCGCCGGGAGCGGCAGCCGCTCGGCGAACGTGACCGTGGTGCCGACCGGCAGGTCGGCGGGGCCGTCCACCACGGCGCCGTCCGCGCGCACGGTCAGGGTGCCGGTGAGGTCGCCGTCGTAGGTGGCGCCCTGCGGCAGGGTGGCCTCCCAGTCGACGAGGAACGCGGTGTCCGCCGGGACGAGGCCGAGGGCGTCCCCGGCGAGGACCTTCGCCATGGTGAAGCCACCCACCGCGGTCCCGCCGCCGGTGCTCGCCGTGTTCACCACGGTGACCGAGACGGTCCGGCCCGCGGCGACGGTGAACTGCGCCGGGTCGCCGAGCGGCTCGTCGTCCACGCGGACCACCGGCGTGCCCCACTCGACGCCCGCCACCGACGGCAGGTTCGTCTCGCGGACCGTGACGACCGTGCCCTCCGGCAGGGTCGGCCCGTGCACCAGGGCCCCGCTGACCGGGACCGTGAGCGTGCCGCCGCCGGTGACGCCGTCGGGCTGCTCGTAGGTGTACTCCACCGCGAACGTCGTGCCCGCGGGCACGTCCGCGGCCGCCTCTCCCGTGACGGTCTTCTGCACGGCGAAGCTCCCGCCCCCGGTGCAGTCGAACGGCCCGGGCCCGATCCACGGGTAGCTGTGCATCTCGAGCCCGCCGGTCACGCTCGGGTCGCCGAACGTGAGGTTCCCGCCCACGAGGACGCGGCCGTTCGTGCTCGTCGTGATCGTCGCGTCCGCGACCGGCGCCACGATCGTGCCGAGGAACTGGTCGGCCCGGCCGAGCGCGAGCTCCGGCGTGGACGCGAAGTTCCACAGGGTGCGCGCGGCCCAGCTGCCGAAGCCGGGGTTCGAGTTGAAGTCGTTGATGAACGGCGAGCCGTTGCCCTCCCAGTAGTTGGGGCTCATGCTCACCGGAGCGTCGCCGGTCACGTTGATCGCGATCGCGACGTCGTCCGGCACGTTCGCGAAGACGATCTCCCGGACGCCCGCGAGCTGCGCGGCGTCGACCGTGAACACCTGCGGGTCGGCGGTGCCGACTCCGGTGAAGGTCACCCGGTTCCCCGAGACGACGCCCGCCGCGGTCGCCGGCCACCCGGCGATCGTCGCCGACGCGTCCGCGACGACGGCGCCGTAGCCGGCCCACTCGCCGAGGGCCGCTGCGCCCATGCCCTGCGTGACCGGGGCGTCCGCGCCCGGCGTCGTCCCCGCCGTGGAGAGCGAGCCGCCGCCCGTGACCGCGGCGCCGACGTCCACCGCGCCGCCGGTCGGCAGCGTCGAGCCGACCGTGACGCTCGTCTCCGCCCCGATGTCCAGGCCGCCCCCGACGGCGAGCATCACCGCGCCGTCCGGCGGTGTGATCTGCGACCCCGCGCCGACCGCGCCGATGCTGAAGTTCCCGGGGCCGTCGATCGTCGCCTCCCCCGTGACGACGAGCAGCCCCTCCGACTCCGCGGCGCTCGCCGTGGCGAGGTAGTCGCCCCCGGTCCACACCGTGACGTTCGTGTCCGTGAACAGCGGGGGCGTCTGCCCGACGTTCGGCATGTCACCCGGTGCGGGGCAGAACCCGACCGCGGCAGACGCCGGGCGGGCCTGCGGCCCCGAGACGAGGACGACCGCGCCCGCCAGCGCCAGCACCGCGGCGACGAGCGCCGCGACCGCTCTGCGGAGGCGTCCGGGGGCGACGCGGGGGACGGGTGGACGAGGGGTCATGCCAGGCTCCAGGTTCGCACGACGGCGTCGCACGGGCCGTGCGGCCAGGACGCCATGACACCCAGGAGACGCGCCGGGACGCGTCTCATGACGTGAGACCGGCGGTGACGTCGGTCATACCGCCGCCGGGCGGCGTCGGAGCGCCCGGGACGACGCCCCCTCCGCGGCCGCCGGGCTACCGTGGCGTCGGAGGTGTCGCCTGTGACCGCTCGTGCCCGGACCACCTGGATCGTCGTGGCCGTCGTGACCGCGCTCGGTGCCGTGGCGGCCGTCGCGTGGTACCTCACGCGGCCCGCCCCCGCGCCGCAGACCCCGCCGACGGGCTCGCCGTCCACCCCGGCCGACCCGTCGCCGTCGGGCACGTCGCCGACGCCGTCCACCCCGCCCGCGGACCCTCTCGCCGGGTGGACGCTCGAGCAGAAGGTGGGGCAGCTCTTCATGGTCGGGGTCGACGTGAGGAACCCGCAGCAGGTGAGCTACGACGCGGTCTCGCGCCTGCACGTGGGCAACGTGTTCCTCGCGGGCCGCTCGCAGGCGGGCACCGGCCGGACGGCGGACCTCGTCGCGGGCTTCACGGCGCTCGTCTCCCCGGAGACCACGAACGGCACCCCCCTGTTCGTCGCGACCGACCAGGAGGGCGGGAAGGTCCAGGTGCTGCGCGGGCCCGGGTTCTCGCAGGTCCCGGCGGCGACCGACCAGGCCCGCCTCGACCCGGCGACGCTCCAGGCGGACGCGACCACGTGGGGCGCCGAGCTCGCCGCGGCGGGCGTGAACCTCAACCTGGCGCCCGTCATGGACCTCGTGCCCGAGGGGACGGCCGCGCAGAACCCGCCGATCGGGGCCTTCCAGCGCAGCTACGGGTTCACCCCGGACTCGGTCACGTCGCACGCGAACGCGTTCAGCGCCGGGATGGAGGCGTCGGGGGTGGACGTGACGATCAAGCACTTCCCCGGGCTCGGCCGCGTCACCGAGAACACCGACACCGACGCCGGGGTCACCGACGACGTGACGACGCGCGACGACCCGTCGGTCGCCGTCTTCGCGTCGGGCATCGAGGCCGGGGCGGCGTTCGTCATGACCTCCACGGCCGTCTACCCGCAGATCGACGGGACGCTCCCCGCGGCCTTCTCGCCCGTCGTCGTGGACGGGATGCTGCGGGGCGACCTGGGTTTCGGCGGCGTCGTCCTCACCGACGACGTGTCCGCGGCGCAGCAGGTGCAGGCCTGGTCGCCCGCGGACCGCGCCGTCCTCACGATCGCCGCGGGCGGCGACATGGTGCTGGCGTCCGCGGACCCGAGCGTCGTCGAGCCCATGGTGGCGGCCGTCGTGGAGCGGGCGTCGAGCGACGAGGCGTTCGCCGCGCAGGTCGACGCGGCCGTGCTGCGCGTGCTCGCGGCGAAGGAGCGGCTGCGCTGAGCGCGCGGCCCGGCGGTATAACTGACCGCATGGCTGCCCGTCGCCCCGCTCCCCGCCCGACGCTCGAGGCCGTCGCGGCCGTCGCGGGCGTCTCCCGCGCCACGGTGTCCCGCGTCATCAACGGCGTGCCGACGGTGGACCCGGCGATCGTGGCGGTCGTCGAGAAGGCGATCGAGGAGACGGGCTACGTCCCCAACCTCGCCGCCCGGACGCTCGTCACCCGCCGCACGGGGTCGGTCGCGCTCGTCGTGTCCGAGCCGTCGGAGCAGCGCTCCCCGAGCCCGTTCCTCGAGCGGCTGTTCACCGACCCGTACATCGGGCGCGTGACCGCGGGCGCGCAGCAGGTGCTGCGCCCGCGCGACATCCACCTCGCGATCCTGCCCGCGGACCCGCCCGCGCACGACCAGGTCGTGCGCTACGTGCGGCAGGGGCACGTCGACGGCGTCCTGCTCATCACGTCGAGCGCGAGCGACCCGCTGTCGGCGCGGATCGCCGCGCTCACGGTCCCGGTCGTGCTGTCGACGCACCTCGACGGGGTCGACGAGGCGGCCGGGGTGAGCTGGGTGGACCTCGACCAGGCCGCCGGCGGCCGGATCGCGGCCGAGCGTCTGATCGCGGACGGGCGCACGCGGCTCGCGACCGTCGCCGGCCCGTCGGACGTGCCGTTCGCGCGGGGACGCCGCGACGGCTTCCTCGAGGCGGTGCGGGCCGCCGGGCTCGCGGAGCCGTTCGTCGTGGAGGGCGACTTCACGCGCGCGGGCGGGGAGGCCGCGGCGCGCGCGCTGCTCGCCGCGTGCCCGGACGTCGACGGCGTGTTCGGCGCGAGCGACCTCATGGCCGACGGCGCGTCGCTCGTCCTGCAGGAGGCGGGCCGCCGCGTCCCGCAGGACGTGGCCGTCGTCGGGTTCGACGACTCGACGGTCGCGCGCCAGGCGCACCCGCCGCTCACGACGGTCCGGCAGCCGGTCGAGGAGATGGCGGCGGAGATGGCGCGCCTCCTGCTCGCCGCGATCGACGACCCGGACGCCGACGCGCGCTCGGTCCTGTTCGAGCCGCACCTCGTGGTCCGCGACTCCGCCTGACCCCCTCCCGGTGAGTGCAGGAAAGAGTCGCGGTCGGACGTCCCGACCGCGACTCTTTCCTGCACTCAGCTGGGGGTGGCGTCCCGGGTCAGTGGCCCCCGCCCGCGACGAACGCGATCCCGACGGCGATCGCGACGACCACGACGGCGAAGCACACGATCGCACCGACCTGGCGGGGGCGGGTCGCGCGCTCGACGCGCACGGTCCGGCCGTCGGACGTGAAGCGGCCGTCCGGGGTGCCGACCTCGACGGGCACGGCGCGCCCGGCCGCGAGCCGGACTCCCAGGGCGAACAGGGCGGGCAGGCCCGCGCCGACGACGAGGCCGGCGACGACGACCTTGAGCAGCGAGTCGATCTCGACGAACACGGTTCTCTCCTCCGGGCTGCCGGTCAGACGCCCGCGCGCTGGCGCGAGGCGGGCGTGGTCGGGGTGGCGGGCGCCGGGGCGGGCGCGGCGTCGGCGAACGGGTCGGCGACGTCGAGGCGACGCTCGAGCGCGGCCTCGCGCGCCTCGACGACCTCGGACTCGAGCCCGGCGTCCACCGCGCCCTCCTCCCAGGCGTCGTTGACGTTCGTGTGGTCGACGGGCTTGCGGCGCGAGGCGATCCAGATGGCCAGCGACGACCCGACGAGGATCGCGAACACGACGACCGTCCCGGCGGCGCCCCCGATGCCGTGCTGGATGCCGTAGCAGGCCGCGCCGACGAGCCCGGCGGCCGGGAGCGTGAGGCCCCAGGCGGCGAGCATGCGGCCCGCGACGCCCCAGCGGACCTTCGCGCCGGGCATCCCGACGCCCGAGCCGAGGATCGAGCCGGTGGCGACGTGCGTCGTCGAGAGCGAGTAGCCGAAGAGGCCCGACATGAGGATGACCGCGGCGGACGACGTCTCGGCCGCCATGCCCTGGCGGGTGTCGATCTCGACGAGGCCCTTGCCGAGCGTGCGGATGATCCGCCAGCCGCCCAGGTAGGTGCCGAGGGCCATGAAGAACGCGCACGACAGGATGACCCAGAACGGCACGCTCGAGTCGGCCGGGACGGCGCCCGCCGCGATGAGCGCGAGCAGGATGATGCCCATCGACTTCTGCGCGTCGTTGGTGCCGTGCGCGAGCGAGACGAGCGACGCGGAGCCGACCTGGCCCCAGCGGAACGCCCGGGTGGAGACGTCCTCGGGGACGTCGCGCGTGAGGCGGGCCACGGCCCACGTGCCGACGCTCGCGACGCCGACCGCGATGAGCGGGGCGAGCAGCGCGGGGATGAGCACCTTCGCGGCGACGCCGCTCCAGATGACGCCCTGCGTGCCGACGGCGGCGAGCACGGAGCCCACGACGCCGCCGATGAGGGCGTGCGACGAGCTCGACGGGATGCCGAGCAACCAGGTCAGGAGGTTCCAGGTGATGCCGCCCACCAGCCCCGCGAGGACGACCTCGAGGGTGATGACGTTCGCGTCGACCAGACCCTTCGCGATGGTCGCCGCGACGGCCAGGGAGAGGAACGCCCCGACCATGTTGAGGACGGCGGAGAGGGCGACGGCGGTCTTGGGCTTGAGGGCCTTGGTGGCGATGGACGTGGCCATCGCGTTGCCCGTGTCGTGGAAGCCGTTGGTGAAGTCGAAGGCCAGTGCGGTCACGACGACGAGCACCAGCAGGAGCGTCTCGGTCACGTCGTCCATGGTGCGGTCACGACCGCCGCGCGCTCGACCATCCTGTGGATTCTTCCGCCACTGTTCACCGACAGTTCATCCGGCGTTCGAAGCCCTCGTTCGAACGCCGGAGAGGCTCGTCGGCACCCGGGGCGGACGGCCCGGGAGCGAGGGACGGACGGACCCTGGCGCGGGCACGGCGGGCGGGCACGCGGCGGCCGCCCGACCGCGTCAGACGGGGGTGCGGGCCGCGAGCTCCGCGAGGGTGTCGTCGAGGTCGGCGACGACGGTCGCGACGGCCTCGCGCTGCGTCCGCGCGCGCTCCGCGGACGCCGCCACGGCGGTGCGCGCCTCGGCGAGGTCGGCGTCGAACCGCTGGGCGCGGGACTGCGCGTCGGCACGCTGGTCGCGCGCGCGGCGCTCCCCTGCGAACCACTGCCAGGCGGCGAGACCGGCCGCGACGACGGCCACCGTGAACCACGCCGGCGAGGCGGCGATCCCGAGCACGACCCCGAGCAGGGCGACCGTGCCCGTCGCGCCGACGACGCCCCAGGAGACCCCGTCTACGGGTCGCGCGAGAAGCTCCGCCCGGGCCGTCGCGGCGGGTGCCGCGCCGTCCTCGGTCGGCGTGACCGTCACGGTGCGGCCCCCGAGGCGCAGCTCGCGCGACGGCGCGGGCGCCGCCGCGAGCTCCGCGGCCCGCGCGTGGGTCGCGGCCCGCAGCTCCTCGACGACGAGGGGGCCCGCGAGCGCCGCGCGCCCGGGGTCGGTCCCGCGGGCGTCCTCGACGAGCAGGTCGACGAGCGTCCCCGCCGGGGCGTCCCACCCGGGCCCGTCCTCGCGGGGCGCGCGGCCGACGCGCTCGTCGAGCAGCGCCGCCCGGTCCAGGAGCCCGCGCTCCACGGGCGCTCCCTCGTCCACGAGCGACGCGACGACGCGGAGCAGCGCCGCGCCGGGCACCTCGGAGGTCCCGGCCGGGAGGGGTCCGGGGTCCGGCGCGGGCACCGCGACCTCGCCCGCCACGAGCGCGCGCGACCACGCCGTCCACGACCGCAGGAGCGGGAGCGCGTCGGGGGCGGCGGTCCGACGGCGCGCCCCGGCCGCGTCCCCCGCGGACTCGGGGCTACCCCAGGCCGCGCCGTCGGCGGGCAGCGCGGGCAGCGACGGCGCGTCCTCCAGGAGCCGGGCGCGCCAGCGGGCGCGCGCGTC
>QAPD01000040.1 GCA_003052455.1 Sphaerisporangium cinnabarinum
GGGCCGCGGCCGCGGCGACCGCACGCCCTCCCCGCGGCCCGGGCCGCGTCCCGGTGCTGCGTCGGGTCCTCGTCCCCGCCCCGCGGCGGGCGGGCGACCCGGGACGACCGGCGGCCGGGGCACCGCCGCGGGCGCGTACCCGGGCGACTTCGAGGGCACCGTGCGCGCGCGGTACGCGCCGCGGCCCGACGGCGACCCGGACCCCGGTGAGATCGTCTGGACGTGGGTGCCGTTCGAGGAGGACCACTCCCAGGGCAAGGACCGCCCGGTGCTGCTCGTCGGGTCGGACGGCGCGTGGCTCCTCGGCGTGATGCTCACGAGCAAGGACCACTCGCGCGACGCCCAGGACGAGGCGCGCTGGGGCCGGTACTGGCTGGACATCGGGTCGGGACCGTGGGACGCGAAGGGGCGCGACAGCGAGGTCCGGCTGGACCGCGTGGTGCGCGTCGACCCGGACGCGGTGCGCCGCGAGGGGGCCGTCGTCGGACGCGACGTCTTCGACCGTGTGGTCGACGGGATCTCGCGGCACCGCTGAGGCGGTGGCCCCGGCTCTGGAGGTGGTAGCCCCGGCTCTCGCGCCGACCTCGCGGGCCTCGCGCGGGGCCGCACGGCGGCCACACGGCGACGGCGCGGTGGCCGCGCGGGACGATTAGGGTCCCGACCAGACCGCTGGTATTCTTGATGGCTGCGTGTCCGCCCAGGTCGGCGGGCACAGCTCCAGCACCTCTCCACGGGTTCCCCACCCCAGTCCCGGAGCTGGAGTCGCCCTCTACGACCTATCCGCTCGCTCCGGCGAACAGAACCAGAAAGTCCACACGTGGCCAACATCAAGTCCCAGATCAAGCGCATCCGCACGAACGAGAAGGCTCGTCTGCGCAACAAGGCAGTCAAGTCCGAGCTCAAGACGTACGTGCGCCGCGTGCGCGAGGCCGTCGCGGCGGGCGACAAGGACGCGGCGACCACCGCGCTCCAGGCGGCGTCCCGCAAGCTCGACAAGGCCGTCTCGAAGGGCGTCATCCACGCGAACCAGGCCGCGAACCGCAAGTCGGCCATCGCGAAGTCCGTCAACGCTCTCTGAGCGCACGGTTCGCCCGCGGTGTCGTGACACGCTGATCGTCGCGACGCTCGCACAGGTTTCCCACGAGGGGCGCCGACCCGCACGGGTCGGCGCCTTTCGTGCGTCCGGCGCCGGGTGTCTGGCCCGGGCCGACGCCGCCGTTGGGCGTGACGACGGTCGCGAGCGGGAGCGGAGCCGGGCACCTCGTCGGATCCCCGACGCCGCGCGGCGCCGGGGACTCGAGCCCGGTGCCTGGTCGCGCGGCTGCTGGGTCAGCGGCCGTGGGCCCGCGCGATCGTCAGCACCGCCCGCTCGACGGCGAACACCGGGTCACGCCCCGCGCCCTTGACCTCGGCGTCGGCCTGCGCGACGGCGCTGATCGCCGTCGCGAGCCCCTCCGGGGTCCAGCCCGCGAGCTCCCGGCGCGCGCGGTCGACCTGCCAGGGTGCGAGCCCGAGGTCCTTCGCCGCGACCCCGCCGCGGCCGCGCATCGCGCCGACCTTCGCGAGGGCGCGCAGCTTCATCGCCAGGGCCGCGACGAGCGGCACCGGGTCGGCGCCCGTCGCGAGCGCGTGCCGCAGGAGCGCCACGGCCTCCCCCGCGTTCCCGGCGACGGCGGCGTCCGCGACCCGGAACCCGGTCGCCTCGACCCGGCCGCCGTAGTACCGGTCCACCACGGCCTCGCTCACGGTGCCGTCGGTGTCCGTGACGAGCTGGCTGCAGGCGGCCGCCAGCTCCCGCAGGTCGTTGCCGAGGGCCTCGACGAGGGCTCGGACGCCCGACGCGTCGATGCGACGACGGGCCCTGCGGAACTCGGCGTTGACGAACGCCACCTTGTCGGAGTCCTTCTTGATCGCCTCGACCGTGACGACGGGCGCGCCGCTTCCCTTGATCGCGTCGAGCATGCGCTTGCCCCGCACACCGCCCCCGTGCACGACGACGACCGTCGTCGCCGGGTCGGCGACCGGCACGTAGTCCACGACGTCGGCGACGAGCGCGTCGGTCGCCGACTCGGCGCCCTCGACGACGACGACCTTCGCCTCGCCGAACAGCGACGGGCTGGCCGCCACGGTGAGCATCCCGGCCTGGTACGTCGCGGCCTCGATCGTCACCTTCTCGACCTCGGGGTCGCGCTCGCGCGCGAGGTCGGCGATCGCGTCGACGGCGCGCTCCGCGAGCAGCGACTCGGGCCCCTGGACGAGCACCACGGGCGCGAGCCGGACGTCGTCCCAGGCGAGGGACGGGCCGGCGGACGGACGGGCGGTGCGGGTCGGCGCGGGCATGGCACCAGCCTGCCACGAGCCGCCCACCCGCCGTGCCGTCAGACGCGCACGGCGCCGTCACCCGCACCCCGCGGCGGAGAGGACGTCGTCGCGCACGACGAGCGCCACCGTGCCGCACGCGTCGGTCCGCAGCACGGTGGCCCCCACCCCGCGGTAGAGATCGAGCGCCCGGTCGGTGGGGTGGCCATAGGCGTTCTCGCCCGAGCTGACGAGCGCGACCGTCGGTGCCAGGAGCTCCGCGAGGCGGTCCGACTGCGTGGCCGAGCCGTGGTGCGCGACCTTGACGACGTCGACCGGACCCGTGCCGTGACGGTCCAGGGTGCGCGCGAGCGAGGCCTGCCCCGCGTCCTCCAGGTCGCCGAGCGCGACGACGTCCAGTCCCGCCACCCGGACGAGGAGCGCCACGCTCGCGTCGTTCGCGTCGCCCGGTCCGGCCTGCAGCACCTCCCACGAGACGCCGTCGTCGAAGGCACGGCCGCCGTCCTCCCGGCCCGCCGCCCCGGCGTCGCCCTGGCGCGCGACCTGCACCGGGACGCCCGCGTCCGCGAGGTCCCCGAGCACGCGCTCGGCCTGTGCCTCGGGCTCCGCGGCCGGGCTCACGAGCGCGCGCTCGACCTCTCGGCCGCGGAGCACCGCCTCCAGACCGCCGACGTGGTCCGCGTGGAAGTGGCTGAGGACGAGCAGGTCGACCCGCTCGACCCCGAGGTCGTCGAGGCACGATCCCGCCGCAGCACCGGCGGGGCCCACGTCCACGACCACCGCAGCGCGCGGCCCGGAGCGCACGACGAGCGCGTCGCCCTGCCCCACGTCGCACGCCACGACCGCCCAGTCCGCAGGGACCGGCCCTGCGGTCACGCCGAGCGGCCGGAGCACCACGACGACGAGGACGGACACGGCGACGACGGCGACGGCCACGACGCGGACGCGAGCGTGCGGTCGTCCCTGTCCCGGTCCCTGTCCCTGCTCCTGGGGCGACCGGACCTGACGCGAACCCGCAGCACGTCCGAAGCGTCCGTCCCCGACGCCGGACGACCGGGAGGCGCGACGCCACTCCCCGGCGAGGCGCGCCCGCAGCGGCGGCGACGTGGCGCGGCGCAGCGTGCGGCGCTCCCCCGCGTCCTGCAGGGCGCGTGAGCGGAGGACCACGGCGAGCCCGACGGCGGTCAGCGCGGCGAGCAGCGCGGCCCCTCCGACACCTCCCGGCCAGGGCGCCCGCGCGCCGGGCGTGGCCGCGAAGACCTGGGCGACACCCGCGATCCAGCCCGTGAAGAGACCCGCCGTCCAGGCGAGGGCGGTCGCGGCACCGGGCCACCACGGCGCGACGAGGGTCGCGAGGACGCCGAGCACCGTCGCCGGCCCCAGTGCCGGCGCCGCCACGAGGTTCGCCGGGACGGCCCACGTGCTCACGCTCGGGTCGAGCAGCACGACGATCGGGGCGCACGCCGCCTGCGCTGCCACCGGTACGGCGACGACGTGCGCGGCCGTCCGTCCGCACCACGGCGCCAGACGCCGGGCGATCGGCGCCGTGAGCAGGGCCAGCCCGGCCGTCGCGGCGACGGAGAGGACGAAGCCGTACGACCGCGCCATCCACGGGTCGACGACGAGGAGCACGACCACGGCCGCACCGAGAGCCGCCACCGCGCGGGACGGGCGCCCGAGCGCGATGCCCACCACCCCGACCACCCCCATGGCCGCCGCCCGCAGCACGCTCGGTTCCGGGTGGACCAGCGCCACGAACCCGACCATCGCCGCGCCCGTCACGAGGACGCGGACGGCTCGCGGCGCGCGCAGCAGGACGCACAGCGCCGCGACGCACGCGACGACGATGACGAAGTGGCCGCCGGACACGGCCGTGACGTGCGTGAGCGAGGTCGTGCGCATCGCCTCGTCGAGCTCCGGGTCCAGCCGCGAGGTGTCCCCCACCGCTACCCCCGGCACGAGCCCGCGTGCCTGCGGGCTGAGCCCGTCCGTCACGTCGAGCAGGCTCTGCCGCATCGTGTGCACGCCCTGGAGGAACCGGCCGGGGTCGTGGACGACGCGCGGCGCGGCGTCCGCGCGCAGGAACGTCCGGTCCCCCTGCACGTCGAGCCGACCCGTGACCACGACGTCCGCCCCGTAGGCGAGGTCGGTCCAGCCGTCCCCCGCCCCCGCCACGACGACCGGCCCCGCTGCCGGGACGGTCGCGCCGCGTGCGGTGAGCCGGTCGACCTCCACCTGCACCTCGTGCCGGCCGGCCGACCCCGACCACGGGTCGGTCCGCGGCTCGACGGCGGAGCGCACCGTCCCGACGAGGGCCGCCGTCGCGCGCTCGTCGGCCAGCGCCCCGAGCGGGGCCCGCGCGGCGAGCTGGACCCCGCCCGAGAGGAGGACGGCGGTCACGCACGCGAGGACGACCACCACCTGCCCGACCACGCGCACGCCGACCGGTGACCCGGCCCGTGACCCGACCGGCCCTCCGCCCCGCGGCCGGACGGGTGGGCCGAGCGGCGGCCGGAAGAGTGGGCCGAGCCGCGGTCCGTCCGCTCTCCGGGCGCTCGAACCGGCCGCCGGGCCGGAGGGCGCGGCGACGACGCTCGCGCCGACGTCGGCGCCGGACACCCCGGAGGAGGTCGCAGCGCGGCCCAGCGCGACGAGGCCGGCGACGAGCACGACGCCCAGCACGACGGCCGTGGCACGCGCCACGAGCAGCGTGTCCGCCGCCGAGGCCCCGACGGCGACGAACGCCGTGGCCCACGCCGCGAGCGCCGCGGGGACGAGCCGGAGGTCGGTCACACGCGGACGAGGTCGCGCACGTCCTCGAGCACGGCGGGGCCGATGCCGCTGACCTCGCCGAGCTCGTCGACGGCGGTGAACGGCCCGTTCTCGTCGCGCCACGCGACGATGCGCTCGGCGAGCACGGGGCCGATGCCGGGCAACGTGTCGAGCGCGGCGGCGTCAGCGGCGTTGAGGTCGACCACCGCGCCACCCGCGCCCCCGGTCCCCGCGGAGGCCGCCCCCGGGGCGGCGGGCGGCGGTGCGGCGACCGCCTCGCCGGGCCGAGGGACGTGGATCTGCTCGCCGTCGGTCACGGCGCGCGCGAGGTTGAGCGCCGCGAGGTCGGCGTCGGGGGTCGCTCCCCCGGCCGCGTCGAGCGCGTCGGCGACGCGGGCGTCCGTCGCGACGGTCACCAGGCCGGGCGCCGCCACCTGCCCGACGACGTGCACGACCACCCCGCCCGGCGCCGCGGCCGCCCCGCCAGGACCGGGCGCGGGCTGGGCCTCGCCGCCGTCGGCGGCCGGTGCACCCTCCGCGCCGGGCGACGCGTCGGCGTCGGCCGCGACCCTGTCGCCCGATGCCGCCGTGGCGGGAGAGGCAGCGGCGCCCACGCGCGCCACGGGCTCGACTCCTCCGGCCGGCGCCCGCAGCACGACGACACCGGCCGCGAGGAGCAGCACGACGACGAGCGTGACGACCGCGGTCCGCGGTCGTAGCGCCCACCGCCTGCCGCCCTCCTCGGCGAGGTCGCCGAACCCGGAGTGGGCCGTCGGGTGCCCGTGCGCGGCCGTGTACGCGCTCGCCGCCGTCTGCGCCGCACGCCGCCGGAGGCGGTCCACCTCACCCTCCACGTCGGCGTCCCCCACGGTGCCGGGCGCCTCGTCGTCGCACCACGCCGGACCCCCGCGGGCGGCGAGGCCGGCGGCCTCGTCCGCCTCGGGAACCTCGGACGGCGCGGACGGCGCGCGCTCCCCCGGGTCCGGCCGGGACGGCAGCCAGCCGTCGGCGCGGGGCGAGCCGGGGTCGCTCGGCGCTCCGGGACGCCGGTGCCAGGACGGGACGACGTCCGGCGCAGGGCCGTCCACCGCCTCCGGCTGCTCCCACGACCACCGCTCGCCTCGCGTCGGTGTCGCGCCCGGCGGGTCGACCCGGGGCAGCGCGGCGGTCGCCGGGTGCCACGCGAGGGCGGGCCGCCCGGACCCGGCGACCGCCCGCAGGCGTTGCCGGACGACGGCGCCGTCCCTCCCGGGGTCGCGGCCGGGGCGGGCGTGCTGTCGGGGCTCGTGCCGAGGTGTGCTCACGCCATGGACGCTAGGGCGCGGCCGGTGCGCCCTGCCGACGCCGCGGCCAGGCCTGTGGAGGAGGCGACGAGGTGCGCGGCTGTGCACGGCCACGCACCGGAGGCCCCCGGCGTCAGGACCTCAGATCGTCGCCGAGAGGTCTCCCACCCCGGAGCCGCGGTCGGCGAGGTCCGCCACCACGACGGCGAGCACCCCCGGGCCGACGTGCGCCCCGAGCACCGCGCTCACGGGCGTCACGACGACGTCCAGGCCGGTGCGCTCGGTGAGCGCCACCGCCAGACGGTCGGCGCCGTCGTCGTCCCCCACGTGGTGGACCGCGAGCGCGGGCCGCCCCCGGCGGGCCGCGGACTCCACGGCGACCGCCGTGAGCCGCTCGACGGCGGCGGACCGGGTCCGGACCTTCTGCACGACGTCGATCCTGCCGTCACGCACCGTCAGCAGCGGACGGACACCGAGCACCGTCCCGAGCGCGGCCGAGGCCGCGCTGAGCCGGCCGCCCCGGCGCAGGTGGTCGAGCGAGTCGACGAGGAAGACGGCACGGCTCGCGTCGGCCACCTCGATCGCCCGCCGCGCGACCACGTCCGTCCCGGCCCCGGCTGCCGCTGCCGCCGCGGCCGCGCGCGCGGCGAAGCCGAGCCCCATCGCGACGGTCCGCGAGTCCACGACCCGCACGGGGACCGGCGCGTCGGCGGCCGCGAGCGCCGCCGCGTGCACCGTGCCCGACAGCTCGCCCGAGAGGTGGACGGAGACGATCTCGCGCGCGCCTGCCGCGGCCGCCGCGGCGTACGCCTCGCCGAACGCCCGCGGCGTCGGCTGCGAGGTGGTCACCCGGTGACCGGCCTGGAGGTGCGCCGCGACGTCCTCGGCGGTGAGGCCGACGCCCTCCAGGTACGACTCGTCGTCGACGACCACGTGCAGGGGGACGGCACGCAGCCGCTCGTCGGATCCTGCGGGCAGGGAGGCCGTGGAGTCGGTGACGACGTGCACGCGGTGGTCGGTCATGGCCGCGCCACCTTACGGCGACCACGCGTCGTCGCGCACCCCGGCCGCGCAGGGACGCGACCGGCCCGCGACGCCGGAGCGGCGCCGCGGGCCGGTGGCCGGTGCGTCAGGCCGAGGTCGTCGCGACGCCCGCGGGCACGGCCTGCTCCGCAGGACGCGCCTCGGGCCGCTCCGCGGCGAGCCGGCGGTAGGACGCGTGGTCGACGTAGAGCTCGTCGCGCAGCGGGTTGCGACGCCGCGAGACGATCACGTACGCCTGGTAGACCGCGACGGCGACGTTCGCGAGGAGCGAGACGAGGCTCACCACGAAGAGCGCCGTGGGGTCGTGGGAGGACTGCACCGCGAACGGCGAGTCGGAGACGAACGCCGGGACGGCCATGGTGAACATCATCCAGAACGCGAGGGTGTGGGCACGGTGCTGGAGCCAGGCGCCCTTGCGCAGGAAGAAGGCGGGGATGGTGCACGAGATCAGCAGGGCGGCACCGGCGTAGAACGCGTGGTCACCGACGCAGTTGTAGACGTAGGCGAAGTTCCAGAGGTCGTAGGCGATGATCCAGAACCACATCATGTCGGGCCAGATCATGTCCTGGAACCGGTCGCGGGTCACGAAGATCCCGACCCACCCGCAGATGGTGACGAGGTTGAGGATGCCGGCGATCCCGTTCATGACGTTCCACGGGCCGCCCACCATGACGACGCCGTCGACCACGCCGTCCATCCCCGTGACCTGGAAGTCCCGGATGACGGCCTCGAGGATGTTGAGCCCGAGGATCGCGGGCGGGAACAGCAGGGCGTACCGCATGGCGCGCAGCCGAGGGCTGTAGCGCAGGAGCATGAAGCCGATGCAGCCCGCGAGGGCCGAGTAGACCTTGACCCAGTGGAACCACGTGCCGGTCGAGGAGCCGGCGCCCGCCGTCTGCGGCCAGACGAAGATGGTCAGCACCACGGGCAGGACCACGAAGATCCCGACGGCGGCGGTCTTCGACCAGCGCACGAGCTCGTTGAGCGCGATGAGCGCGGCCAGCACGACGAACCACATGACGGCCGCCTGCCACGGGATCGAGTCGAACAGGAACATGTCGTCTTCTCCTGGGGGACGACCGGGCGGTCCCACGCCGCCCGGGGACGGTGCGCGCTCGGAGGGCTTCCGGGTCCCGGCGCGCCGGAGGACCCGGGATCACCCGTCCGAGGAGCTCTCCTCGTCCAGGTGCAGCGTCTGGCGCACGATCGTCGCGAGGACCGCGTCGTCCACGTCCGGGGAGTTCCGGACGAGCCCGACGAGCCCGTAGACGAGCACGTAGAACGTCTCCGCGACGTGCGTGATCCGGACGTGGTGCCGTGCCGCGTAGGCCTCGACCGTGGTGGCCTCGAGGCTCGCGACGACCGCGCGGACGGCGCGGTCGAGGAACCGGTCGTAGAGCCCGCCGTTCTCGGGGCGACGGAGGTCGTCACGCAGCGGGTCGATCGCGCGCAGGTAGGTGCGGAACATCGCCACGCAGTCGACGAGCGCGGTGTCGATGTCGCCCGTCTCGCGGGCGGCGTCCCAGGCACGGACCGCCGCGGTGAACTCCTCGACGTACTCGTCGAGCACGGCGTCGACGAGCGCGTCCTTGTCCGCGAAGTAGTAGTAGACGAGCCCGCGCGCCACCCCGGCGCGCTCCGCCACGTCCGTGGTGGACGTCTTCGCGATGCCTCGTTCGACGAAGAGCGCACGGGCGGCGCGGACGATCTCCTCGGCCCGCACCTCGGGTGCGGACCGACGTCGCCGCGTCGGTGTCGTCGCGCTCATGGAAGCTCCTTCGTCAGGGGGACGTCTTCACGCTAGGACCGCTATTGACACATCGTCAATAAAGCGCAGCGCCGCGGGGACGAACGTCCCCGAGGGTCGTGACGACCGTCCGGGCGCGGCCGGGCGGCCGCCCGCGCCGCGCCCTAGGATCCGAGGCATGGGCGACGACGCACCGACCGACCCGGAGATCCTGGCCCTGCGCGCGGCCGCCGCGCAGGCCGCCGCGGAGGCGGCCGAGGCACGCGCCGCCGCGGCGCGGGCGGCGCTC
>QAPD01000041.1 GCA_003052455.1 Sphaerisporangium cinnabarinum
CCGCGCGCAGCCGCCGCTCGGTCCGGCGTACCGCGGCGAGCTCGGCCGTCGCGGCCTCTGCACGCGCGTCGGCGTCGCGGACCCGCGCCCGGAGGTCCTCGACCTGGCGGGCGAGCCGGTCGCGCTCGCCGCGGAGGCGGGCCGCGTCGTCCCGGGCCGACCGGTCCGCCCGGAGGGTGTCGTCGAGCGAGCGCGCGCGCTCCACCTCCGCCTGCCAGCCGTCGGGCCGCAGGAGGAAGGCTCCCGCGGCTCGTTCACGCACCTGTGCCGGGGACAGGTCGTCCGGTGGGGCGGCGCCGGGCTCCGGCTCGCTCTCGTGCTCGCGGGACCAGGCCGCGGCGACCGCGTGCCGGAACCCCGCGTCGTCGGCCAGGGCGCGCCACAGGGGCGCCGCCCCGGCCGTCGCCCGCCGACGGGGCGCGAAGGCCCGCACCCGCTGGAGCGCGACCGGGACCAGGGCCGTGTCGAGCGCGCCCAGCGCGTCCGCCGCGGCGGCCACGAGCAGGTTCCGGACCGACGGCGGCACGTCCGGCTCCGCGGGCAGGGCGTCCTCCGGTCCGTCGGCCACCATGTGCCGCGCCTCCTCCGCACCTCGTCCGCGGGTCACCACGGGCGCTTCGTCCACGATCGTCCCGATTCCCTCGCTCCCACCCTATGCCGCCCGGGACGCGGACCACGGCTCCGGGCCCACGTGTCGGCGGGCGGCCGACGGACCTCGCGGCGGCGGTGTCGGTGGCCCTCGTTAGCCTCGCCGCCATGTCGTCCGGACCCGCCCTCGCCGCCCCCCGCGCCGGGTCCGCACCGCAGGGCGTCCCCGTCCAGCCCACGCTGGAGGACCTGGGCACGCCGCTGCACGAGGTGACGTTCGTCGTCGTCGACCTCGAGACGACCGGCGGCTCCCCCGCGGGCGCCGGGATCACGGAGATCGGCGCGGTGAAGGTGCGCGGCGGCGAGGTGCTCGGCGAGTTCCAGACGCTCGTCGACCCCGGGGTGCCCGTGCCCGCCTTCGTCGCCCGGCTCACCGGCATCACGTCGTCGATGGTCGCCACCGCCCCCCGCATCGAGGCCGTCCTGCCCAGCTTCCTCGAGTTCGCTCGCGGCGCGGTGCTCGTCGCGCACAACGCCCCGTTCGACATCTCGTTCCTCAAGGCCGCGTGCCGCTCCGCGGGCTACGACTGGCCCGGCAACCAGGTGCTCGACACCGTGCCCCTCGCACGCCGGGTCGTCACGCGCGACGAGGCGCCGAACCACAAGCTCGCGACGCTCGCGGCCCTCTTCCGCGCCACGGTGACGCCCGACCACCGCGCGCTCGCCGACGCACGGGCCACCGTCGACGTGCTGCACGCGCTCCTCGGCCGCCTCGGCCCGCTCGGCGTGACGCACCTGGAGGACCTTGCCGGCGCGACGGACCCCGTGCCGCAGGACGTGCGCCGCAAGCGCCACCTCGCCGACGGCCTGCCGGACGCGCCCGGCGTCTACCTCTTCCGCGGCCCGGGCGACGAGGTGCTGTACGTCGGGACGTCGACGTCGATCCGGCGCCGCGTGCGGTCGTACTTCACGCGCTCGGAGAAGCGTGGGCGCATCACCGAGATGGTGCGCATCGCGCACGCCGTCACGCCCGTCGTGTGCGCGACGCCGCTCGAGGCGCAGGTCCGCGAGCTGCGCCTCATCGCCGAGCACGCCCCGCGGTACAACCGCCGGTCGCGGCACCCGGAGCGCATGACGTGGGTCCGGCTCACCGACGAGGCGTACCCCCGCCTCTCGCTGGTCCGCGACGTCCGCGCACCGGCGGCGCACATCGGCCCGTTCGCCTCGCGGCACCAGGCCCAGGCCGCCGTGGACGCCCTGCACGACGCCTTCGCGCTGCGCCAGTGCACCCGCCGGCTCCCGGTCGTCGCCTCGCCCGGCGCGACGGCGTGCGTGCTCGCCGAGATGGGCCGCTGCTCGGCCCCGTGCACGACAGCCGAGCGCGACACCGGCTACGGGGACGTCGCGGCGGGCGTGCGCGAGGCGTTCGAGGGCGACCCGTCGCGCGTCGTCGCCGAGCTCGGGCGCCGCATCGTGGCCCTCTCGCGCGACGAGCGCTTCGAGCAGGCCGGCGAGCTCACCCAGCGCCTGCGCGCCTTCCTCACGGGCGCGGCGCGGGCGCAGCGGCTCGCCCCGCTCGCCGCGTGCGCCGAGCTCGTCGCCGCGCGCCCGACGGACGCCGGCGGGTGGGAGGTCGTCGTCGTGCGGCACGCGCGGCTCGCCGCGACGGGTGTCAGCGCGCCCGGGACGGACCCGTGGCCGCTCGTGCACGCGCTCGTCGCGACGGCCGAGACCGTGGCACCGCCCGTGCCGCCGGCCCCCGCGAGCCACCCGCACGAGGCCGAGATCCTGCTGTCGTGGCTCCAGGAGCCCGGGGTGCGGATCGTCGACGTCACGGGTCCGTGGGCGTGCCCGGTCCGCTCGGCCGGGTCGCACGTGGACCTCGCGGCCACGGCCCGCCACGTCGCGCGCCACGCGGACCCCGCGAACGGCGCCGACCTGGCGCACGCGACCGCCGGGCCGACCGTAGAGTGGTCGCCTGACGACGACCCGTCCCCGGAGGAACCATGCTCACCGCCATCGTCCTGATCGACACCGACCCCGCACGCATCCCCGAGGTCGCGTCGGAGGTCGCGGACCTGCGCGGCGTCAGCGAGGTCTACTCGGTGACGGGCAAGGCGGACCTCGTCGCGATGGTGCGGGTCCAGGAGCACGACCAGCTCGCCGACGTCATCGCGGACCGGATCAGCAAGGTCCAGGGCGTCGTGCGCACCGAGACGTTCATCGCGTTCCGCGCCTACTCGAACGTCGACCTCGAGCAGGCGTTCGCGCTCGGCCTCGACGACTGACCGGCCGTCAGTCGCGCGCCGCGGCCTCCGCCCAGCGGGCGAGCGCCGCGCGCGCGGCGCCGGAGTCGACGCTGCGGGCCGCGACGTCGTAGGCCGCGCGGAGCCGCTCGACGAGCGACCCCTCCGCGGTCCCGGGCAGCGTGCCGTCGGCGACGAGACCCGCCGCCGCGTTGAGCAGCACCGTCTCGCGCACCGCGCCCGGCTCGCCCGCGAGGAACCGCCGCGCGACGTCGGCGTTGTGCGCCGCGTTCCCGCCCCGCAGGTCCTCGACCGTGACGGGCGTCAGGCCGAGCTCGGCGACGGGGTCGAGGCGGCGCTCCGTCACGACGCCGTCGCGCACCTCCCACACCGTGGCGCCACCGGTCGCCGCGAGCTCGTCGAGGCCGTCGTCGCCGCGGAACACGAGCGCCGACGTGCCGCGCCCGGCGAGCACGCCGGCGATGAGCGGCGCCATCCGGGCGTCGGCCACGCCGATCGCCGCCGCACGCGGCTGCGCCGGGTTCGTCAGAGGGCCGAGCACGTTGAACGCGGTCGGGATGCCGAGCTCCTTGCGCGCGACGCCGGCGTGCCGCATCGACGGGTGGAACACCATGGCGAAGCAGAAGGTGATCCCCGCCTCCTGCACGATGCGCGCCACGCGGTCGGGCCCGTGGTCGAGCCGGATGCCGAGCTCCTCGAGCACGTCCGCGGCGCCCGACGACGACGTCGCGGCGCGGTTGCCGTGCTTGACGACGCGCACGCCCGCGCCCGCGATGACGAGCGACGCCATGGTCGAGATGTTCACGGTGTGGGCGCGGTCGCCGCCCGTGCCCACGACGTCCACGGCTGGCCCGTCCACGGAGAACCGGCTCGCGTGCGCGAGCATCGCGTCCGCGAGGCCCGTGAGCTCGGCGACCGTCTCGCCCTTCGCCCGCAGCGCGACGAGGAAGCTCGCGAGCTTCACCGGCGAGACCTCGCCCGACATCACCTGGTCCATGGCCCACGCGGTGCGCTCGGCGTCGAGGTCGTTCCCCGCGACGAGCTCGGTGAGCAGCCCGGGCCAGGTGAGGCCCGCACCCGTCGAGTCGCTCGTGGTCGAGGCGGCAGGATGCGGGGTGGCGGTCACGGGTGGCCCTTCGGCTGGTCGGTCTCCTGGTCGGCTACCGCGTGCCGGAGGCGCGCAGCAGGTCGGCGACGGCACGCTGGAGCGCGACCGCGTCGAACGGCCGGGGCACCGCGTCGTCGGCGAGCGACCACGATGCTAGCCAACCGTCCTGCGGCCTGCCGGTGAGGACCAGGACCGGCGGGCAGGCGTAGATCTCGTTCTTGAGCTGGCGGCACAGGCCCATGCCCCCGGCCTTGTCGGCCTCGCCGTCCAGGACCAGCAGGTCCCACCCGCCGGCGTCCGCCGACGCCACGACCGCCGCCGGGGTGGCCACCTCGTGCCACTCGATCTCCGGCTGCCCCGCGCCCAGCCATCGCCCGACGGCGAGCCGCACCTGCTCGCGCACGGTCACGTCGTCGCTGTAGAGCAGGATGCGCGGCGCGCGCGGGGTCACGTCCGTGCCCCCGTGCGTCGTCGTCACGGTCGTCGTCATCGTCGTCACCGTCGCCTTCGTCGTTCCCTGGGATGGGCCCGGGAGCGCGTGCCGCCGCGTGTGGCGGACGCAGGTCCCGACTGGCATCTTGGCACGTCGGAGGGCTTCGCAGCACCCCTGGGGCGGGTCGCGCGCCGACCGGCGCCGGACCGGGGACCAAGGGCCCTGGCCCGTGCGGCGGGCACACCGGTTTCATGGCACTCGGACGGTTTCCGTCACCAAGTGCAGGTCTCCGTGGGAAGTTCTGGAGACATTGTGAGATTCACCGCCTCCGGGCGGCCGTCTGCGTGCCGCGAAGCTGAGGTTCGTCGGCCATAATGGCTCCTGTGTCGACCGCAACGGCTGCCCCCCACGCCCATCAGCACGTGAGCGTCAACCGACCGAACCCCGTCTCGGTCGGGACGATCGTGTGGCTGGCCAGCGAGCTCATGTTCTTCGCCGGCCTCTTCGCCATGTACTTCACGGTCCGCTCCGTGATGCCCGCCGACGAGTGGGCCCTCGAGGCGGACAAGCTCAACCTGACCTTCGCGGCGATCAACACGACCGTCCTGGTGCTGTCGTCGGTGACGTGCCAGATGGGCGTGTGGGCCGCCGAGCGCTTCCAGCCCGTGCGCACCGGATCCATCTTCCAGGTGAACCGCTGGGGGATGAACGAGTGGATGACGCTGACGTTCCTCATGGGCGCGTTCTTCATCGGTGGTCAGATCTTCGAGTACGCCGAGCTCGTCGAGCACGGCGTGTCGATCTCCTCGACGCCCTACGGCTCCGTCTTCTACATCACGACCGGGTTCCACGGCCTCCACGTCGTCGGCGGCCTGATCGCCTTCCTGTTCCTTCTCGGCCGCTCGTTCTCGGCCAAGAACTTCGGGCACCACGAGGCCACGACGGCCATCGTCACGTCCTACTACTGGCACTTCGTCGACGTCGTGTGGATCGCGCTCTTCTTCGTGATCTACATCTTGCGCTGACGACCCGCCCGGGGTCCGCCCCGGACCGCCCACCCGCCCCCTGCTCCCCCACCTGCGAGACGAGGATCATTTCGTGAAGGCACTCGCCGCCCGCAGACACCACCGCTTCGCGCCGGTCGTGCTGCTGCTGCTGGCGCTGCTGGTCACCGGTGGCGTCTACGCCGCCTTTGCCCCGACTTCGGCCAACGCCGAGACCGCCAGCACCGAGGACATCGAGACCGGCCAGAAGCTGTTCCAGGCCAACTGCGCCACGTGCCACGGCCCGAACGCCGAGG
This sequence comes from Sphaerisporangium cinnabarinum, assembly GCA_003052455.1. Taxonomy (GTDB): domain Bacteria; phylum Actinomycetota; class Actinomycetes; order Actinomycetales; family Cellulomonadaceae; genus Cellulosimicrobium; species Cellulosimicrobium cinnabarinum. Next base: position 5,697 of record QAPD01000041.1, read on the forward strand.
GCACGGCCACCGCGCCCTCGCTCGTCGGCGTCGGCGCCGCGTCGGTCGACTTCCAGGTGTCCACCGGCCGCATGCCCATGCAGATGGACGGTCCGCAGGCCATCCAGAAGCCGCGCCAGTTCGACGAGGAGCAGACGGCGCAGCTCGCCGCCTACGTCGCGTCGCTCGGCGCCGGCCCCGCGATCCCCACGGACGAGCAGGTCGACGCCGCGCTCGGCGACCCGGCGAACGGTGCCGCGGTCTTCCGCACCAACTGCGCGATGTGCCACAACGCGATCGGTGCGGGCGGTGCCCTCTCCGAGGGCAAGTTCGCTCCCCCGCTGTGGGACACCTCGGAGCGGAACATCTACCAGGCGATGCTCACCGGTCCGCAGTCGATGCCGGTCTTCAACGACGCCACCGTGACGCCGGAGGAGAAGCGGGACGTCATCGCCTTCCTCGCCGAGCAGCGCGACGGCTCGGCCGGCGGCCTGTCGCTCGGGTCCCTCGGCCCCGTCAGCGAGGGCCTGTGGGCCTGGATCGTCGGAATGGGCCTCCTCATCGGGGCCGCAGTGTGGATCGGAGCGAAGTCCTCGTGAGCGACTACCAGAGCCCCCGCTCGTCCGAGTCCTCGCACCGCGAGGTCGGGCACCGCGAGGAGCACGGCACCCTCGACACGTTCCCGGACCCCGGTCTGCCGGAGCACAAGAGCCGGATGGCCGACCGCGACCCGAAGGCGTCGAAGCGCGCCGAGCGTCAGGTCGCGGCCCTCTTCGGGATCTCCGTCATCGGCACCATCGCGGCCCTCGTCGTCTACTTCGTGATCCCGCCGGACGGGACCACCGCGGGCGTGCGCCTCTCGACGGTGACGCTCGGCGTCGCCATCGCGTTCGCCCTCCTCGGCATCGGCCTCGGCGCGGTGCACTGGGCCAAGGTCCTCATGTCCGACCACGAGAAGGTGGACGAGCGCCACCCCATCGCGAGCGACCCCGAGACGCGCACCGCCGCGCTCGCCGAGCTCGACGCGGGCGTCAAGGACTCGGGCATCGCCCGCCGCGGCGTCCTCAAGGGCGCGGTCATCTCCGCCCTCGCGCTCTTCCCGCTCACCATCGCGGTCCCGCTCGTCGGGAGCGTCGGCGGCGACTGGAACGTCTCCAAGTTCAAGCACACCCTCTGGCAGCGGGGCACGCGCCTCGCGATCGACCCCTCGGGCCGGCCCATCAAGGCCGCCGACGTCACCATCGGCTCGGTGGTCCACGTCATCCCCGAGGCCTCGCAGGAGGAGATGCAGTCCCACGAGTGGATCACGGAGAAGGCCAAGGCCGTCGTCCTCCTGGTCCGTCTCGACCCGCGCGACATCGTGTCCGAGCAGGCCCCCGCCGGGGAGAGCTGGTCGTACGACGGCATCGTCGCGTTCTCCAAGATCTGCACGCACGTCGGCTGCCCCGTCGCTCTCTACGAGCAGCAGACGCACCACCTGCTGTGCCCGTGCCACCAGTCGACGTTCGACGTGGCCGACAGCGCCAAGGTGGTCTTCGGCCCCGCGAAGCGGCCCCTGCCGCAGCTGCCGATCACCGTTGATGACGAGGGCTACCTGGTCGCGCAGAGCGACTTCCACGAGCCCATCGGCCCGAGCTTCTGGGAGCGTCTGAAGTGACCACCAGCACCGGAACCGCCGCACCTCGGGCGGCCGCACCGAAGTCAGCCGCGCCGACGACCCCCGCCGGGAAGGCCGCGGACTACCTCGACCAGCGCACCGGCATCGGTGTCGCGGTCAAGGAGTTCGCGCGCAAGGTCTTCCCCGACCACTGGTCGTTCCTCCTGGGCGAGATCGCGCTCTACTCGTTCGTCGTCCTGATCCTCACCGGCATCTTCCTGACGATGTTCTTCGTCCCGAGCATGTCCCTGGTGACCTACCACGGCGAGCCCGCGTCCATGGACGGCGTGCTCATGTCCGACGCGTTCGCGTCGACCCTGCACATGTCGTTCGAGGTCCGCGGCGGCCTGCTCATGCGGCAGATCCACCACTGGGCCGCGCTCATCTTCATGGCGTCGATCGTCACGCACATGATGCGCGTGTTCTTCACGGGCGCGTTCCGCAAGCCCCGCGAGGTCAACTGGCTCGTCGGCATGCTGCTCATGATCATGGGCCTCGCCGCCGGCTTCTCCGGCTACTCGCTGCCCGACGACGTCCTGTCGGGCAACGGCCTGCGCATCACCGACGGCGTCGTCAAGGCGATCCCGCTCATCGGCTCGTACATGTCGTACTTCATCTTCGGCGGCGAGTTCCCGGGCGAGCACATCATCCCGAGGCTCTTCACGGTCCACATCCTCCTGGTGCCCGGCCTGATCCTCGCGCTCGTCGCGCTCCACCTGTTCTTCGTCGTGCTGCACAAGCACACGCAGTACCCCGGTGGCGGCCGCACGGACACCAACGTGGTCGGCTTCCCGCTGTTCCCCGTGTACGTCGCGAAGGCCGGCGGCTTCTTCTTCGTCGTGTTCGGCATCCTCGCCCTCATGGGCGGCACGATGGCGATCAACAACGTGTGGAACTACGGCCCCTACGACCCGTCCCCGGTATCCGCGGGAGCCCAGCCCGACTGGTACATGCTGTTCCTCGAAGGGTCCTTGCGACTCATGCCGGGGCAGACGGAGTTCGTGATCGGCGGCTACACGCTGTCGCTGAACGTCCTCATCCCCGCGGTGGTCGTCCCGGGTCTGCTGTTCACCTTCCTCTTCGTCTACCCGTTCCTCGAGTCCGCGGTGACGAAGGACAAGCGGGAGCACCACGTCCTCGACCGTCCGCGCAACGTGCCCGTCCGCACCGGCCTGGGCGTCGCCTTCCTCACCGCGTTCATCATCCTGGCGCTCGCCGGGTCGAACGACCTCATCGCGACGCACTTCCACATGTCGATCAACACGATCACGTGGGCCTTCCGGATCCTGATCTTCGTGGGTCCCTGGTTCGCGTTCTGGGTCACGAAGCGCATCTGCCTCGGCCTGCAGCGCAAGGACCGCGAGCTCGTGCTGCACGGCCACGAGACGGGCCGGATCGTGCGGTTCGCGCACGGCGAGTACATCGAGGTGCACCGTCCGCTCGACGAGCAGGAGCGCTGGCTGCGGGTCAACTACTCCGCCCACGCCCCGCTCGAGATCGAGCCGGCGACGGACTCCCGCGGCGTGCGCCGCAAGGGCTACAAAAAGGACAAGCGCCTCCAGCGCCTGTCGCGGTTCTTCTACGAGGACCGCATCGAGCCCGTGACGCCCGCCGAGCTCGCCGCCGCGCACTCGCACGGCGAGCACGACGCCCTCGAGAGCACCAGCCGCGAGCAGATCGAGGCAGGCACCGCCCCCGTCGGCGGCGGTCGAGACCTCGTGGAGCCGGAGAAGGGCGCCGACGAGCGCTGACCCCGAGGTTCCTGCACAGTAGGACGATGACCCGCGACCAGCCCCCTCTTCCTGGTGGGCAGGTCGCGGGTCATCGTCGTCTCTGCCCCGGGGGCGCTGCAGCGCCCGCGTGAGGCGGCAGGGACACCGTCAGCTCACGACCCAGGGACCGTCGGGCGACCTCCGGCGGTCCGTACCAGGAGGTACATCCGGATGCCCGCTTACACCCTGCCCGAGCTGTCCTACGACTACGGTGCGCTCGAGCCGCACATCTCCGGGCGGATCATGGAGCTG
>QAPD01000042.1 GCA_003052455.1 Sphaerisporangium cinnabarinum
GCGACGTCCTTCGCGAGCAGGCCGCGCGCGTCCGGGGCCGACGGCGCCGACGACGCGCCCAACCGGTACGCGCGACGCGTCACCTGCCGCAGCCGCACCGGCGCGCCGCCGGAGAACCGCGCCTCGGGGTGCGCCGCGTCGACCGGGCGCACGACGATGCGCGGGTCGCCGAGCGCCGTCTCGCCGAGCAGCGCGTGCAGGCCCGCGAGGAGCGGGCCGTCGCTGCGCCAGCTCGTGCTGAGCGTCGCGGTGTCCGTCGCATCCTCGACGGCCTGCAGGTACGTCACGACGTCCGCGCCGCGGAACGCGTAGATCGCCTGCTTGGGGTCTCCGATGAGGACGAGCGCGCTGTGCTCGTCGGACCGCCCGTGGAACGCGGTGCGCAGGATCGCCCACTGCTCGGGGTCGGTGTCCTGGAACTCGTCCACCATGACGACGCGGAACCTCGACCGGACGCGCTGCGTCGCGGTCTCGCCGTGCTCCGGGTCGGTGAGCGCGCGGCGCAGCAGGACGAGGAGGTCGTCGTAGTCGAGCAGGTGCATCGCGCGCTTGCGCGCCTCCACCTCCCGGCGCGCGGCGACGGCGACCTCGTACCGCGCCGCGGCCACCGAGCCCTCGGCCGCGTCCGACGGCGCGACCACCGCCCCGTGGTCGCTCACCGCCGCGCGGGCGACCTCGCGCACGTCGCGCGGCGAGAGGATCGGTTCGCCCTGGTCGGCGAACCGCCGCACGTACAGGTCGTCCGTGACCTCCTCGACGAGGTCGGCCACGTCGGGCAGGAAGCTCGTCGCGAGGTCGACGTCGGCCGCGGTCCCGAGCGCGGTGAGCATCTGCTGGCAGAAGCCGTGCGTGGTCGTGATGGTCGCGGCGTCGAGCTGGGACAGCGCGACACGCAGGCGCTCGCGACGGCGGGCGAGCTCGTCGGCGTCGACGGCGGCGAGGAACGCGACGAGCTCGTCGGTGCTGTGCGCCGGCTCGGGGCCGCGCAGCGCGCGCTCGGTCGCGACGAGGCGCTCGCGCACGCGGTCGCGCAGCTCCGACGTCGCGGCCCGGCCGAACGTCACGAGCATGATCTCCGGGAGCGCCGCGACGCCCTCGGCGACGTAGCGCGTCGTGAGGGTCGCGATGGTGTGCGTCTTGCCCGTCCCGGCGCTCGCCTCGAGCACGACCGTCCCGCGCGGCAGGTCGCCGAACGGGTCGAAGCGCCGCGGGCTCCCCGCGGAAGATCCGGGCACCGCGGACCCAGGCGCCGCGGACCCAGGTGCGGTGGGTCCGGACGCTGCGGCGGGCGTGGCGGGTGCGGACGTCGGGCCGCTCATCGCGCACCTCGCAGCTCGTGCTCCAGCAGGGGGTCCCACACGCGGCGCGCGAGCGCCCCGAGGCGGGTCGGGTCGTCGGGGAAGCGACCCAGGTCGGCCGTCGTCGCGTGGCCCGCGAGGTCGGGCAGCGCCGGGTCCTGGCCCCACGCGAGCACGACGTACGGGTCCTTGCGCTCGAAGCCCTTGTTCCACGCCCACCCGGCGCGCATCAGGGCGTCGCGAGCGTCGGTGGTGCGGCGCTCCTCGGCGTAGCGCAGCGCGACCTCGGGGAGCAGCGGCAGGGGCTCGCGGGCGGCCTCGTCGCGCAGGGCCACGAGGTCGGCCAGCACGGCGGCCGCCGTGTCGCGGTCGGGCGGCGTGAGCGTCGACCACGCGACACCCGGGCCGCGGGGTGACCGGCCGATCGCGACGGCGTCCCACGGACGGTCCGGGTCGCTCACGCGCAGCGCGAGCGCCTGCACCCAGGCGCGCAGCCGGTGCTTCGGCCCGAGTCGCGAGTACTCCGTGCGCACCACGCGGGCGCCGTGCACGCCCGGGACGCTGCCGACGAGCGTGCCCCCGCCCGGGAGGGTGGCTCGAACGTCGACCGTCTCGGCCGAGCTCAGCACGTCCTGGCTCACGGGACGACCGGCCGCGACGTCGGCCTCGCGCGCGGCCTCGACGGACGCGACCCGGAGCGGTCCCACGGCCCGGACGACCTCCTGGAGCGCAGACCGGCCGAGCTCGCGCGGCGGGACCTGGCCACGGCGCCACTCGGCCTGCATCGCGCGGTTCGGGTCGACGCCCGCGAGCGCGGCCCGCAGCACGCGGTCGCCCACGCCCCAGCCCGCGAGCCCCGTGAGGGAGAGGGGCAGCCGGTCCTCGACGTCCTCCTCCTCCAGCACGAGACCCACGTCGAGCGTGTGCTGCGCGAACCAGCGGGGTGCGTTCTCGAGCAGGCGGACCAGGTCGTCGAGCTCGACGTCGGCGCGCCCCCCCGCCGCCGTGGGCGACCCCTGCGCTTCCGCCGGGCCGACGGCGGCACCGGTCGGCAGCGAGAGCGGTGCGCCGACGAGCGCCCCGACCGGCTCGCGCTTCTCGCGCGCCTGGCGGGCTCCGGCGAACGCGGCGTCGTCGTGGCTGAACGGCCCCGGGACGCCGAGCGCGCCCGGCGTGAAGTTCCGCTCGTCGACCGTCTGGAGCGGGTGCTGCACGACGACGTGCTCGCGCGCGGGGCGCCCGTCGGCCGTGGTGGCCACCCGGTCCAGCGCGTCGAGCAGCTCCGCCACGGGGACCGCGGGCGGGCGCGGCGCCCCGGTGCGCTCGTCGGCACCGGTGTGCACGACGACGAGGTGGTCGCCCGCCGCGGCGACGGCGTCGAGGAAGATCTGCCGGTCCTCGCTGCGCGCGTCGCGCTCGCCGATCTCGGGGTGCCGGGCGAGCAGGTCGTCGCCCGCGGGCGCGGCGGTGCGGGGGAACACGCCGTCGTCGAGCCCGAGGAGGCACACGACCCGGTGCGGCACGGAGCGCATCGGCTCGAGCGAGCACACGGTGAGCGCGCCCGTGCGGAACCCGGCGCGCGTCGGGCGCCCGGCGAGGCGGTCGTCGAGCAGCGCCCGCACGTCCGCGAGCCGCAGCGCGACCCCGCCGTGCGCGGCACCCGCCGCCCGGACGTCGCCGAGCACGCGGCGCGCGGAGCCGATCTGCCACGCCTCCGTCGGCGGTGCCTCCGCCAGGAGCGTCAGCGCGCGGTCGAGGGCGTCGAGCCAGTGCGCGAGCGGGTGCACGCCGTCGAGACCGCGCAGGATCTCCGTGAGCCGCGCGACGAGCTCCGCGAGCCGGCCCGCGAGGTCCACGTCCGTCGAGCCGACGTCATCTAGGGGGAGCGCGGGCCCGACGAACCGCGCGTCCTCGTCGGCCATCGCCGCGCCGAGCAGGATGCGGTCGAGCGCTGCGTCCCACGTGCCCTGCCGCACGTGCTCGTCGATCCCGAAGCGGGCGCGACGCTCGCCGTCCTCGCCCCAGTGCACCCCCGCCTCGACGGCCCACTGCCGCAGGCGGTCGATGTCGTCGTCGGAGAAGCGGAACCGGCGGCGGACCGGCCCGCTCGCCGCGAGGTCGAGCACCTCGGACGCGGTGACGCGGCCGTCGGCGAGGCGCAGCAGCGTGGCGAGCAGCGCGAGCACCGGGTTGGTGGTCCCGGCGCCGCGGTCCGCGAGGCTGACCCGCAGTCGCTGGCCGGGGTGCGCGTCGTCGCCGAGCTCGGGGACGGCACCGAAGGTCGCGGTGACGAGCGGCGCGAACGTCTCGACGTCGGGGCACAGCACGATGACGTCACGCGCCTGGAGCGTCGGGTCGGCGGAGAACAGGCCGACGAGCGTCTCACGCAGCACCTCGACCTGCCGGGCGCGCCCGTGGCACGCGAGCACCTGCACGGAGCGGTCCGTCGGGTCCAGCACGTGGGCGCCGTCCGGTTCGTCGGCCCGCAGCGCGGACTGCAGCGCGCCGAGCAGGGTCGGCGGCGGGGGCGCGGCCTCGTGGTGGGCCTCGTGCGTCTCGCCCGCGGCGAGCCGGAGCTGCAGCTCGACCGTGTCCCGGCCGGTGGACGCGAGGAACGGGTGCCGCGCGAACGTCGGAAGGTCCGCGCGACGCCGGACGGGCGCGCCGGTGCGGTCCGTGCCCGGGTCCGCGCTGCCCGCAGCCGGGCCGCCGTCGGACGCGGCGACCGTCGCCCACAGCGCCGGCGAGGGGTGCACGAGCCACAGGTGGACGTCGCGGTGCTCGGCGAGCGCACGCAGGACCCGGAGCTCGTCCTCGGGGAGCCGCGTCGGTCCGAACACGGACAACCGCGGCGGCAGGTCGACGGCCGTCGGGTCCGCGCGCAGCGCCGCGACCGCCTCCGTCACGCGCCGCGCCGGGTCCGTCGCCGGGACGCGCTCCACCAGGCGGCGCCACAGCTCGGGCTGCCACGCGAGGTCGTCCGGCGCGACGGCGGTCCCCGTCACCGGTGACGCGGCCGACCACGCGAGCACGACCTCGGGCCGCTGGCGGGCGTAGTCGACCAGGAGGTCCGCGAGCCGCCGCGCGAGCGTGAGCCGCCGGCCCCGCCGCACCTCGTCGCCCGGGTCGCCGACGTAGCGCGCGAGCGGCGCCGCCCACGGCTCGGCGAGGTGCGCGTCGAGCACCTCGAGCACCGACCACGCGAGCCGCTCGGGCCGCCACGGGTCGTCGTCCGGGTCGAGGTCCGTGAGGTCGGCCACGACCTGCTCGACGAGCCGCCGCGGGCCCCGGAAGTCCACGTTCGCGCAGATCCCCGCCGTCTCGCCCGCGCCCAGGTGGTGCGAGAGCCGCTGCGCGAGCCACCGCTCCACCCCGCGCGTCGGGACCGCGACCACGTCGGGCGTGAACGGGTCCGACGGGACCTCCGCGAGCACGGCGGCGAGCGGCGCCACGAGGGCCTCGGCACGCTCGGAGCGGTGCACGTGCAGCAAGAGGACCCCTGTCGGTGTGGTGGCGTGGTCACGCGCCGGCCGGTCGCCATGCGCTACGAGGAATCTACGAGGTGCGACCCACACCGTCGAACCGCCGTCCACAGGCGCCCCGGGGACTACGGTGTCCGCACCGCACGCGCGCGGACGCCGCGGCGGGACCGGCACCCGAGGGAGGCCCGATGCGGCAGCGGAGGACGACGGCCGTGCGGTACACGATCGCCGACGGCGCGGCGTCGAGTGCCGTCGCGGCTGCGTGCCGCGGCGCGCTCCTGGCGGTGCGCCACCGGGTCGCGAGGCTCCAGGTCGACGTGTACTCCGACGACCCGTGGCCACCCGAAGCCGCCGAGGCGGTGCAGTCCTTGGACGAGCTCCGCCGCGCGGGGCGTGGTCGCCTCGCCCGGCGCTTCGGGTGGGAGCCCTCGATCTCGCTCGAGCTCGACCCGCGCGACGACCGCGAGCTCGACCTCGCCCTCGCCGTCGCCCCCTTCACGATCTGCGGCTCGGGCTTCGACGAGGACGGGACGCTGCTCTGGGACGTGAACGACACCGGGACGTCGGTGACTTTCCTCCTGCTCCCGGAGGAGCTGGACGCGGTCCGGTCGCACGTCGTGCGGTCGGGCGGACGCCCGGAGGACGTCGTCGTGCTGGGCGACCGTCGCGGCTGACGCGCGCAGGGGCGCTGCGCGGCTCAGTCGCGCCGTGCGACGAACACCCACTCGCGACCCGGGCGGTCGGGCGCGTCCCGGACGTCCACGACCTCGAACCCGCACGCCACGAGCGACGTCTCGACCTCGTCGCGCTCCCGGAAGCGCAGCGTCGAGTCGGAGTGGAGCGTGGTGCCGTCGGGCAGCACGGTCGTGTCGTGGAAGGACACGAAGGGGAGCGACACGTCGGTGAGGTCGGTCCAGGACTCGACCGGGCCGACGTCGGGCACCTCCACGCGCGTGGTCGTCGCCTCGCGGACCCACCCCTCCCAGGCCCGGCGGGCGGGGACGCGCGTCTCGAGCACCAGCCACCCGCCGGGCACGAGCGCGTCGCGGACCCCCCACAGCGTCGCGGCCCACGCGTCGTCGGTGAGGAACACCTGCGCGACGTTCGCCGTCATCGTCGCGAGGTCGACCTCGAGCGGGGGCAGCGTCGTCGCGTCGCCGTGCAGCCAGCGCACGCGCTCGGCGCCCGGCTTCGTGCGCGCGACGTCGAGCGACGCACCCGCCGGGTCGACGCCGACCACCTCGAGGCCGCGCTGCGCGAGCAGGCACGCGAACGTCCCGGTGCCGCACCCGACGTCGAGCACACGGCGCGCGCCGAGCTCGTCGACGATCGCGACGTAGGTGTCGAGGTCGGACCGGTCCGGGTCGAGCGGGTCGTAGAGGGCGGCGAGCCGGGGGTCGTCGAAGATCGCGTCGGGCACCCGACGACGCTACGAAGGCACGGCGCGCTCGGTCCACCCGATTCCGGGAAGCCCCGCTGCCGACCAGGCCCCCGCTGCCCGCCGAACAGGTGGTTGTGGTCCGTCCCGAGGCCGGGACGGGCCACAACCACCTGTTCGGCGGGGGGCTGGGGTCAGGAGTTCAGGGCCTGGGCGACGTCCTCGATGATGTCTTGCGGGTCCTCCAGGCCCACCGACAGGCGCACGGTCGTCTCCGCGATCCCGACGGCGGCGCGGCCCTCGGGGCCGAGCTTGCGGTGGGTCGTCGTGGCCGGGTGCGTGACGAGGGACTTCGCGTCGCCGAGGTTGTTCGAGATGTCGACGACCTGGAGCGCGTCGAGGAACGTGAACGCGCGCTTCTTCGCCGTCTCGGGGTCGGTGCCCTCGGGCACGGCGAGGTCGAACGTCACGACCGTCCCGCCGCCGCTCTGCTGCGACCGCGCGAGCTCGCGCTGCGGGTGCGACGCGAGGAACGGGTACCGCACGCGGCCGATCCCGGGGAGCTGCTCCAGCGCCTCCGCGACCTGCGCCGCGGCGGCGTTCTGCGCGGCGACGCGCACGGGCAGCGTCTCGAGGCCCTTGAGCAGCACCCACGCGTTGAACGCCGAGAGCGACGGCCCGGTGTTGCGGATGAACGTCTGCACCGGGCCGGTGACGTACTCCTCGGTCCCGAGGATCGCGCCGCCGAGCACGCGGCCCTGCCCGTCGATGTGCTTGGTCGCCGAGTACACGACGACGTCGGCCCCGAGCTCGAGCGGCTTCTGGAGCAGCGGCGTCGCGAACACGTTGTCGAGCACGACGACCGCGCCCGCGGCGTGCGCGAGCTCGCTCACGCGCCGCGCGTCGACGATGTCCTGCATGGGGTTGGACGGCGTCTCGAAGAACACGACGTCCGCGGGGGTGGACAGCGCCTCCTCCCACTGCGACAGCACGTGGCCGTCGACGTAGTCCGTCCGCACGCCCCACTTCGCGAAGATCTCGTCGAAGATGACGAGGCTCGACCCGAAGAGCGCGCGCGCCGCGACGATGCGCGACCCGGACCGCACCAGCGCCGCGAGCGCCGTGAACACGGCGGACATGCCGGACGCCGTCGCGTAGCAGGCCTCCGCGCCCTCCAGGAGGCGCAGGCGCTCCTCGAACGTGTGCACGGTGGGGTTGCCGTAGCGCGAGTAGACGAACCGGTCGAGCTCGCCCTTGAACGCGGCCTCGGCGTCCGCCGCGCGGTCGTAGGTGTAGCCCTGGGTGAGGAACAGCGCCTCGGACGTCTCCTGGAACTCGGTGCGCGCGTGGCCGCCGCGCACGGCGAGCGTCGCGGGGCGGGCGCTCGCGGGCAGGGGCTTGCGGCCGGAGCCGCCGGGCACGCTCCCGGGCACGGCCGCGCTCACCGGGCGGCCTCGTCGAACGTCGTGGTGGGCAGCCCGCGGACCTTCCAGCCCTCGACGTCCCGCAGGCCCGAGAACCCCTGGGCGCCCTCGAAGCCCTCGAGCACGTTGTACGACGGCCCGAGCCCGGCGGCCGTGGCCGCGCGCGCCGCGCCGATCGACCGCTGGCCCGAGCGGCACAGGAACACGACGGGACGCTCGTCGCCGGGCGTCAGGCCCGCCTCGACGAGCTGGTCCAGGAACCGCGGGTTGGGGCCCGCCGGGGTGACCCACTCGTCGAACACGACGTCGCGGCCGAGGTCCGTGGCGTCGGGCACGCCGATGGTGCGCCACTCGCCTTCGGTGCGGACGTCCACGAGCACGGCGCGCTCGTCGTGCGCGAGCAGGTCCCACGCCTGCTGCGGGGTGAGGTCGCCGGCGTAGCCGACGGCGGGTCGTGCGTCGGGCAGCGCCGACCCCGCTGCCGACGCCTGCTGGGACTGGTCGCTCATGAGAGTCCTCCTCCATCGATCGTGGCAGTAGCACCCTGCGCCCGGCCGCCGAGGCGGTCCGGGGGGTTGCTGCGGCGTCGACGTGCCACGTCACTCGGCCGCTCCGGATGGTTGGCTCGGATCGTACGCCACGCGTCCGACGCGCGGAACGCCCGTCTCGGGGACCGGCGTCGGGTCGGGGGGTCCCCACGCCGCGCGGCCCCGGCCGCAGGCCCCGGCCCCGCGCGGCGTGTCCCGCCATCCGAGACGCCGTGACCACCGGTTGACACGCTGCGGTGCTCACGGACATCCTGGTCGACAGGTCATGAGTGCCAGCGCGAAACCCCGGTTTGCTGGCCGGCAACCCTCCTCTCGCGGCGGGGTGCCCCGGGTGACGACCAGGCCGCACGCCGACCGGCGGGCGGCAAGCGCGGGGAGGTTCTCCCCGGACGACCCTGGAGGACTGTGCCATGACTGCTCTCGCGGAGGTCTCGTGTCCCACCGACGCCCCGGCCCCTGACCTCACGGCGCTCGCCGACGCGCCCGCGCTCCTGCCCGTCGTCGGCGGGGACACGCTCGTCCCGCTCGTCGACGGCCGCAGCGTCCCGTACGCGAACCTCGACGTCGCGGCGTCGGCCCCGGCGCTGCGCTCGGTCGCGGACCGCGTGACCGAGGTGCTGCCGCTCTACGCGAGCGTGCACCGCGGCGCGGGCTACCTGTCGCAGGTCTCCACGGCGCTCTACGAGGCGTCGCGCCGCACGATCGGCGCGTTCGTCGGCGCGCGCGAGGACGACGTCACGGTCGTCACGCGCAACACCACCGACTCGCTCAACCTGCTCGCGGGCTGCGTCCCGGCGAACGCGGACGGCACGCCCGGGCGCGTGCTCGTCCTCGACGTCGAGCACCACGCGAACCTGCTGCCGTGGCAGCGCACGGGCGGCGCGACGGTCCTCGCGGGCGGCGCGTCCGTCGCGGAGACGCTCTCGGGCCTGCGCACCGAGCTCGCGCGCTTCCCGTACGCGCTCGTCGCCGTGACCGGCGCGTCCAACGTCACGGGCGAGTCCCTGCCGATCACCGAGGTCGTCCGCGCCGCGCACGACGCCGGCGCGCGCGTCGTGCTCGACGGCGCCCAGCTCGTCCCGCACCGCGGGTTCTCGCTCGCCGCGTCGGGCGCCGACTACGTCGCGTTCTCGGGGCACAAGACCTACGCGCCGTTCGGCGCGGGCGCGCTCGTCGGGCGTCGTGACTGGCTCGACGCGGGCACCCCCTACCTCGCGGGCGGCGGCGCCGTGCGCCAGGTCGCGGTGACCGGGACCCAGTGGCAGACGGCGCCCGCGCGCCACGAGGCCGGGTCGCCGAACGTGGTGGGTGCCGCGGCGCTCGCGGCGGCGTGCGACGCGCTCGCCGCGCTCGACCCGGCCGACCTGCACGCGCACGAGGCGGCGCTGCGCGCGGCCCTCGTCGCGGGCCTGGAGGCCGTCCCCGGCGTCCGGGTCGTGCGCGTCTGGGACGACGCCGTCGACCCGGTCGGCGTCGTGACGTTCGCCGTCGAGGGCCACGACCCGGGCCTCGTCGCCGCCTACCTCTCGGCCGAGCACGGCATCGGCGTGCGCGACGGCCGGTTCTGCGCGCACCCGCTGCTCGCGCGCCTCGGCTACGACGCGGGCGCGATCCGCGCCTCGGTGGGCGTCGGGACGACGGGCGCGGACGTCGTGCGCCTCGTCGAGGCCGTGCGCGCGTACGTCGAGCAGGGCCCGACGACCCGGTACGAGGTCGTCGACGGCTGCTGGGCCGTCGTCGACGACCCTCGCCCGGTCCCCGCGGGGTCCGGGCTGGAGGGTCTCTTCGCGACCGCCGCGGCGGGCTTCCTCGCCGACGCCGCGGGCTGCGGACCGGCCGTCTGACCGTCGTCGGCGGCCGACGGGGGAGCCCGTTCACCGGCCCGTCGCCGAGCGTTGTCCACCGCGTCGCCGGACCCTCTTGGCGCGGTGTTCCGCGTGTGCTCTGATATGCGCTGTGCTGCACGACGTCGTCCTCTCGGGGCACGGTTTCCGCCTGGAACCGCTGGCCCTGGAGCACGCTGAGACGCTGGCCGGCCTCGTCGACGAGGCGATGTGGTCAGGCATGAGCATCCCCCTGCCCTACGGGGTGGCGGGGATGGCCGATCTCGTGGCCGCGACGCGCGCGGCCCCGGACCTCACGGGCTTCGTCGTGCGCGCCGTCGACCCCGACGGCGCGCCCGGCGCCGTGCTCGGCAGCACGGCGTTCCGCGACCTGTCGCTCGTCGACCGCCGCGTCGAGGTGGGCCGCACGTTCTACGCGCGGTCCACGTGGGGGAGCCTCGTCAACCCCGTGACCAAGTGGCTCCTGCTGCGCCACGCGTTCGAGACGTGGGACGTGCACCGGGTCGGCTTCCGCGTCGACACGCGCAACGAGCGCTCGCTCGGCGCCATGCGCCGTCTCGGCGCCCACGAGGAGGGCGTCATGCGCGGCCACCGCACCGCGCCCGACGGGACGCGCGCCGACTCGGTGCTGTTCTCGATCCTCGCGCCCGAGTGGCCGGGGGTCGAGGTGGGCCTCCTCGCGCGGATCACCGCCCCGCGCGTCGTCCCGGTGCTCGTCCCGGCGGCGTCGGCCGACGTCCGGCCGCTCGCCGCGTCCTGACCGCCGCGGCTCCGGCCGTCGCGACTCCAGGCTGTCGCGTCCCGGGCGAACGGTCCCGGAGACGCCACGAGGGCCCCGCCGGAGCGGAGCCCTCGTGAGCAGAACGGTGGAGCACGTCAGCGGTCGAACGCGTCCTTGACGTCGTCGCCCGCCTGCTTGACGTTGGCCTTGGCCTGGTCAGCCTGGCCCTCGGCCTCGAGCCGCTCGTTGTCCGTGAGCTTGCCCGCGCCTTCCTTGAGCTTGCCACCCGCCTCTTCGGCGGCGTGCTTGGCCTTGTCTCCGAGTCCCATGGGTGCTCCTCTCGTCGGTACCTCTCGACCGTAACCACGGTCGGCCGGGTTCGCACGCGGTCGGGGCACCGGCGGTGTGGTGGGATGTGCGGGTGCACCACGACACCGTCCTCGAAGGCTTCGGCGTCCGCCTCGAACCGCTCGCCGCGACCCACGCGCCGGCGCTCGGCGCCCTCGTCGACGACGGCATCTGGGCGGGGATGTCCAGCGCCGTCCCGCGCGGCACGGAGGCGATGGAGGGCTACGTGCGCGACGCGGTCGCCGCGCCGGGCCGGCTCGCGTTCGCGGTCGTGGGCGTTCCCGGTGCTCCCGGTGCGGACGGCGAGCCCGCCGACGCCGCGGTCCGCGGCTCGACGTCGCTCTACGAGTGGGTGCCGTCCCAGGGTCGGGTCGAGCTCGGGTCCACGTTCTACGCGCGCGGGTGGTGGGGCGGGACGACGAACCCGGCCTGCAAGTACCTCCTGCTGCGGCACGCGTTCGAGGACCTCGAGGTCGCGCGCGTCGCGCTCCGCGCCGACGCCCGCAACAGCCGGTCCCTCGGGGCGATCCGGCGCCTGGGCGCGGTCCCCGAGGGCGTGCTGCGCAGCCACCGCGTGGCGCCCGACGGCTCCCGCCAGGACACCGCCTACTTCTCCATCCTCCGCGACGAGTGGCCGACCGTCCGCGACGGGCTGCTCGCCCGCCTGTCCTGACCGGCCGGCGCGTCGACCACGAGCCTGCGCGGCGTCGAGCACGGGGTCGGTGTCGTCAGGCGCTCGACGACGACACCGACCCCGTGCTCGGCAGCGGGACCGTCAGGGGCGCGGGGTGACGCGGCCCGCGAGGTGGAGGCGGCCCTTGCCGTCCCACGCCTGGTAGGCGACGCCCGTGCCGGGGTCGCCCGCGCCGTCGGGCACGGCCGCCGGGACCTGCCCGACGGCGTCCCGCACCTCGGCGGGCACGTCGCCCGCCGGGCGGAGCGCGACGTCGACCGTGCCGGGCAGCAGCACCGGCTTGGCGAACGTGACGGTCCAGTCGTAGGCGTCGCCGCGACCGGGGCCTGCCTCGGCGAGCGCCCGCGCGGCGGTGTACATGCCGTGCGCGATGGCCCGCGGGAACCCGAACGCCTTGGCGCCCAGCGCCGAGGTGTGGATCGGGTTGCGGTCGCCGGACACGGCCGCGTACGCGCGGCCGGTCCCCGCGCCGAGCGCCCACCGCGCGGTGGGCAGGGGCGGGACGAACGCGGCCGGTCCCTCGGCGTCGGCCGGGGCGGGGCCGCCCGGGAGGGACGCGCCCTTCGCGAGGTACGTCGAGACGCCCCGGTAGGCGAGCGTCGTCGCGGCCAGCCCGCTGCCCGCGGCGCGCTCGTCGTCCGTGCGCAGCACCGAGACCTCCGTGACGAGGTCCACCTGGACACCGCGGCGGTGCGGGCGGAGGTCCTGCGCCCACGCGCGGACCTCGAGCGCGTCCCCGAGCCGCACCGGACGCAGCACGGACACCGAGTTCGCGAGGTGCACCATGCCGAGCAGCGGGAGCGGGAAGTCCGCCCGCACCATGACGGCCGTCGCGAGCGGGAACCCCAGCACGTGCAGGTACCCGGCGGGCAGCACGTCCGACGGCGCCTCGCCCACGAGCCGCGCGTACCGCGCGAGGTGCGCGGCGCTGCCCACGTGGCCCGGCGCCGCGTCGTCGCCCGTCGGGACGGCCGCGACCCGGTACATGACGTCCGGGAGGGTGAGCTCCGTCGGGCCGCCCCGGACGGGGAGCCGGTGCGCCGCCGCGATCCGGCCCGACGCCGCGAGCCCGCGCACGTACAGGCCGCCCAGCCCCGGGACGGCGGGCAGCGTCTCGACGCGCGCCGGGGCGCCCGCAGGCGCCGTCACCGGCCCACCACGTTCTGCCCGCACACGCGCAGCACCTGGCCGTTGACGCCCCCGGCCGCGGGCGACGCGAGGAACGCGATCGCCTCGGCCACGTCGACGGGCTGGCCGCCCTGCTGGAGCGACGCGACGCGACGCGCGACCTCGCGCTGCACGAACGGGATCGACGCCGTCATGTCCGTCTCGATGAAGCCCGGCGCGACGGCGTTCGCCGTCCCGCCCGGACCGCCGGGTGCCGCGAGCAGACGGGCGAACGCGCGCGTGTGCCCGATGACGCCCGCCTTCGAGAACGCATAGTTCGCCTGGCCGCGGTTGCCCGCGATGCCGCTCGTCGAGGCGAGCGACACGACGCGCGGCGCGGAGGAGAACCCGTTCGCGCCGAGCAGGTACTCCGTGATCCGCAGCTGCGCGGCGAGGTTCACCGCGACCACCGCGTCCCACTTGTCGGGGGACATGTTGGCGAGCAGCTTGTCGCGCAGGATGCCGGCGTTGTGCACGAGGACGTCGAGCCCGCCGTGCCGTGCGCGGGCGTGCTCGAGGATCCGGGCGCCCGCGTCGTCGGCGGTCACGTCGAGCTGCAGCGCCGTGCCCTTGATCTCGTTCGCGACCCGGGCGAGCGCCTCGCCCGCCGCGGGCACGTCCACCACGACGACCCTCGCGCCGTCGCGCGCGAGCGTCCGGGCGACCTGCGCCCCGATGCCGCGGGCCGCACCCGTGACGACCGCGACCTTGCCGGCGAGCGGGTGGTCGAGGTCGGCGGAGGCGCTGTCGGACGCGCTCGGGCCGACCCGGAGGAGCTGGCCGTCGACGAACGCGGACTTCGCGGACAGGAAGAAGCGGAGGGTCGCGAGGACGCTCGGGCTGTCGACGGGGGCGTCGTCGGTCACCTGGACGCCGTTGGCGGTCGCCCCGTAGCGCAGCTCCTTGGCGACGGACCGCAGGAACCCGTCGACGCCCTCGCGGGCGGCGGCGAGCTCGGGGGAGTCGGTGTCGGCGGGGGCGCGCGAGATCGTCACGACGCGGCCGTTCGGCGCGAGGCGGCGGAGCGTCGCGGAGAGCGCCATGACGGGCGCGGACGCGTCCTGCGGCCGCTCGATCCCGCTGAGCACGACGACGACCGCGCCCCAGCGGGTCGTGTCGTCCGGGGTCTGGCGGACGTCGAGGTCCCAGGCGAGCAGGGCCTCGGCGACGAGGTCGGCGTCGTCGCGCACGCCGGGCGTGCCGCCGAGCACGAGCACGGGCCCGACGGTGAGCGGGTCGCCCGCGCGGAAGCGGCGCAGGACCGCCGGGCGCGGAAGGCCGAGCTTCTTGGCGAGCGTCTTCGTGAAGCCGGAGTTGACGGCCTGGACGTAGGAGTCGGTCACGGTGGTTCCTCTCGGGTCGTCGGGGGCCGTCAGGCGGGGGCGTCGGTCGCGGGGACGGACTCGAGGATCGCGGCGACGCCGAGCCCGCCCGCGGCGCACACGGAGATCAGCGCACGCGCGGGCGCCCCGGTCTCGGCGGTGCGCTGCGCGAGGAGCTTGGCCGCCGTCGCGACGATGCGCCCGCCGGTCGCGGCGAACGGGTGGCCCGCGGCGAGCGAGGAGCCGTTGACGTTGAGCCGCGAGCGGTCGATCGAGCCGAGCGCGCCGTCGAGCCCGAGCTCGGTGCGGCAGTACTCGTCGTCCTCCCAGGCCTTGAGGGTCGTGAGCACGGTGGACGCGAACGCCTCGTGGATCTCGTAGAGGTCGAAGTCGCCGAGCGCGAGCCCGTTGCGCGCGAGCAGGCGCGGGACGGCGTGCGCGGGGGCCATGAGCAGGCCCTCGTGGCCGTGCACGAAGTCGACGGCGGCGGTCTCCGCGTCGACGACGCGTGCGAGCAGCGGCAGGTCGCGCTCGCGCGCCCACTCGGCCGAGGCGAGGAGGACGGTCGACGCGCCGTCGGTGAGCGGGGTCGAGTTGCCCGCCGTCATGGTCGGCGTGACGCCCTCGAGGCGCTTGCCGTACACGGGCTTGAGCGCGGCGAGCTTCTCGAGCGACGAGTCGGCGCGCAGGTTGTCGTCGCGCACGAGACCGCGGAACGGGGTGACGAGGTCGTCGAAGAACCCGGCGTCCCACGCGGCCGCGAGGTGCTCGTGGCTCGCGAGCGCGAGCTCGTCCTGCGCCTCGCGCGAGATGTCCCAGCGGGCGGTCGTGATGGCCTGGTGCTCACCCATCGACAGGCCGGTGCGCGGCTCGTCGGTCGCGGGCGTGAGGGGCGCGAGGTCGGCGGGGCGGACCTTCGCGAACGCCTTGACGCGCTGGCCGAAGGTCTTGGCGTGGCTCGCCTCGAGCAGCGCCCGACGCAGGCCCTCGCTCACGGCGATGGGGGCGTCGGAGACGGTGTCGGAGCCGCCCGCGACGCCCGACTCGACCTGGCCGAGACGGATCTTGTTCGCGACGGCGATGGTCGCCTCGAGCCCGGTCGCGCACGCCTGCTGGAGGTCGTAGGCGGGGGTCTGCGGGGAGAGCGACGACCCGAGCACGGACTCGCGCACGAGGTTGAAGTCGCGGGAGTGCTTGAGCACGGCGCCGCCGACGACCTCCCCGAGCCGCTCGCCCTGGAGCCCGAAGCGTGCGACGAGCCCGTCGAGCGCGGCGGTGAACATCTCCTGGTTGCTCGCGGACGCGTACTTCTTGCCCGCGCGGGCGAACGGGATGCGGTTCCCGCCGACCACCCACGCGTCGCGGGGCGCGCCCGCGGGGGCGCTCTCTCGGGGGGACTGCTCGGGGGTCGGGCGGGGGCTGGTGCTGGTGGCCACTGTGCCTCACTTCCTGTCCGTGCTCGCTGCGCTGCGTTCGGTCCCGGCCCGGGAGAGCGCCTCGGCACGGCGTGCGCGAGACGGGGGAGAGGGCCGGCTGGTGTCCAATACCAAGAGTACCTGATACTCTCAGTTTCGTGAGTCGGGTCACAGGGCCGTGCCCTGCCCCGGCTCGGCACCCGTGACGAGGTGCCGACGACAGCGAGGTCGGGCGCAACGGAGGACGACGTGAACGCAGGTGCCGACGCGCGACCGGTCACCCGAGGGCGGGTGCAGCCGGTCGCGGCGGTGGACGGTCGGTCGACCCGCTGGGACGAGCACCGGGCGGCGCGCCGCGCGGAGCTCATCCGGGCGGCGAGCAAGGCGGTGCACCGGGGAGGCCCGGGGGTCTCCATGGACGAGATCGCGGCGGCGTCGGGCACGTCGAAGTCGATCATCTACCGCTACTTCGACGACAAGACCGGGCTCCAGGTCGCCCTGGGCTCCGCCGTCGTGGGGCAGATGCACGACGCCCTGACCCAGGCGGCCGAGGCCGCCGAGACGCCCAAGCGCGCGCTGCGCGCGATGGTCGGGGTGTACCTCGAGATGATCGAGAGCTCGCCCAACGTGTACTACTTCGTCACCCGGACGAGCGCCGTCGCGGGGACGGAGGAGCCCGCCGCCCAGATCGCGGCGAGCGGCCTCACCCAGGGCGCGGGCGGTGCCGACCGCGCCCCGCTCGCCGCGTTCCTCGACTCGGTGATCGAGCTCGTCGCCGAGCCCTTCGCCCGGGTCACCGACGTCTCCCCGGCCGACGCCGCGGCGTGGGCCGCGGGCGCCGTCGGGTTCGTCCGGGGCGCCGGCGAGTGGTGGCTCGCCCACCGCGACCGCGCCGACGTCCCCGACCGCGAGCAGCTCACCGAGCGCGTCGCCGCGTGGCTGTGGGCCGGCCCCGTCGGCGTCCTCTCGCACAACCCGGGCACGACCCGCCCCGACGCCGTCCGCGTCCCCACCGACCGCCCTCCGCACCCGGCGACCGCCTCAGACCTCAAGGAGAAGCCATGACCGCCACGTCCGACCGTCCCGCGCTCGCACCGCGCACGACGAGCACCGGCGACGCGGGCCCGACGCCGCACGGCGACGCCCGCGTCGACGTCGCCGCCCTCGAGAAGCTCCTGCTCGGCCGGTGGGCCGACCTGCGCGCGGCGGCGCGCGCGACCGCGGGCGAGGAGGCGTTCCAGCGCATCGAGGGGCAGAGCCTGCGCGAGCACCGCGAGCGCGTGCTGGAGCAGATGCACCTGCTCGTGGGCAAGCGCCAGGTGTGGCGCGGGTACCCGGAGCGCCTCGGCGGCGCGGACGACGCGGGCGGCAACCTCGCCGGGTTCGAGGAGCTCGTCGCGGCCGACCCGTCGCTGCAGATCAAGGCGGGCGTGCAGTGGGGGCTGTTCGGCTCGGCGATCCTGCACCTCGGCACCCCCGAGCAGCAGGACCGCCTCCTGCCGGGCGCCATGGACCTCTCCGTGCCCGGCGCGTTCGCGATGACGGAGATCGGCCACGGGTCCGACGTCGCGAGCATCGCCACCACGGCGACCTACGACCCGGAGACCGAGGAGTTCGTCATCCACACCCCGTTCCGCGGGGCGTGGAAGGACTACCTCGGGAACGCGGGCGTGCACGGCGTGGCCGCCGTCGTGTTCGCGCAGCTGATCACGAAGAACGTCAACCACGGCGTGCACGCGTTCTACGTGCCCATCCGCGACACCGCGGGCGAGCGCGACGAGCTCGGCCGGCTGCCCTTCCTGCCCGGCGTGGGCGGCGAGGACGACGGCCAGAAGGGCGGGCTCAACGGCATCGACAACGGGCGCCTGCACTTCGACCACGTGCGGGTCCCGCGCACCGACCTGCTCGCGCGCTACGGCTCGGTCGACGCCGACGGCACGTACTCCAGCCCCATCGACAGCCCCGGGCGCCGCTTCTTCACGATGCTCGGCTCGCTCGTCCAGGGTCGCGTGTCGCTCGACGGCGCCGCGGTGACCGCGGCGAAGCTCGGCCTCGCGATCGCGGTCCGGTACGCGAACGAGCGCCGCCAGTTCACGGGTGCGACGCCGACGGAGGAGGTCGTGCTCCTCGACTACGGCACGCACAAGCGCCGCCTCATCGTGCCCGTCGCCGAGACGTACGCGGCGCACTTCGCGCACGACCGCCTGCTCGACCTGTTCCACTCGGTGTTCTCGGGCGAGGAGGACACCCCGGAGCAGCGCGAGGACCTCGAGACGACGGCGGCCGCGCTCAAGGCGACGAGCACGCGGTTCGCGCTCGACGTGCTCCAGGAGACGCGCGAGGCGTGCGGCGGGGCCGGGTTCCTGACGACCAACCGCATCACGAGCCTGCGCGCCGACCTCGACGTGTACGCGACGTTCGAGGGCGACAACACCGTCCTGCTCCAGCTCGTCGCGAAGCGCCTGCTCGCCGACTACGGCAAGCAGTTCAAGGGCATCACCCCGGGCCAGATGGCGCGCGTCGTCGTCGAGCGCGCGGGCGACATGGCGCTGCACCGCACGCCGCTCAAGCGGGCCGCGCAGGCGCTCGCGGACGTCGGCGACCCGCGCCGCGCCGCCGGCCACCTGCGCGACCCCGAGACGCAGCGCGCGCTCCTCACCGACCGGGTCGAGACGATGGTCGCGGACGTCGCGCAGGCGCTGCGCCCGGCGCAGAAGGCCGACCCGGAGACGGCGACGAACCTGTTCAACGCCCACCAGGTCGAGCTCGTCGAGGCGGCCCGCGCCCACGCGGAGCTGCTGCGCTGGGAGGCGTTCACGCAGGCGCTCGGCACGATCGAGGACGCGGGCACGCGCGAGGTCCTCACCACGGTGCGCGACCTGTACGGCCTGAGCCTCGTCGAGCGCCACCTCGCCTGGTACCTGCTCAACGGCCGCCTCTCGACGCAGCGCGCGCGCACGGTGACGAGCTACCTCGACCGCCTCATCGACCGGCTGCGTCCGCACGCGCAGGAC
Organism: Sphaerisporangium cinnabarinum; assembly: GCA_003052455.1. Classification (GTDB taxonomy): domain Bacteria; phylum Actinomycetota; class Actinomycetes; order Actinomycetales; family Cellulomonadaceae; genus Cellulosimicrobium; species Cellulosimicrobium cinnabarinum. The sequence continues at coordinate 18,656 of QAPD01000042.1, forward strand.
CTCGTGGACGCCTGGGGCTACGGCCCCGAGCACCTGCGCGCGACGATCGCGACGGGCATCGAGAAGGAGCGCCAGGACGAGGCGCGCGACTACTACCGGCGCCTGCGCGCGAGCGGCGACGAGCCGCGGAGCGAGAAGTCGCTGCGCAAGGCCGCGAAGGGCGGCCCGCAGGCCCGCTGACCACCCCGGCGCCGTCCTCGGCGCCACCCGGAACGTCCTCGGCGCTGCAGGCGGAGCGGTACCGCTGCCGAGGGTCAGGCCCGGGCGGCACGACGCCCACCAGCCGTCGTGCCGCCCGGGCCGTTGCCGTCCGTGGCCAGTGCTCAGGCGGGGTTGCAGCGCGCGGACATCGTGGCGAGCAGCCCGACGTCGGGCCGCCACGGCTCGAGGTTCCACGTCGCCTTGTCCGGGGCGCCGACGGCGTGGCACACGAGCTGGTCGTGCATCGTCGGGGTGTCGGCCTCCGGCTCGGCCGCGACGACCTGCGCCCACACGAGCTCCCGGCCCGCCTGTCCCGCGGCGCGGGCCCACGCGGTCGGGTCGACGGCGAGCGACCGGCCGCCCTCGCGCTCGCCCCAGTCGGTGCTGCGCACCGCGCGCGTACCGAGCGGGACGACGACGTCCCACGCCGCCGCGTCGTCCGGCGTCCCGCCCGCGTCCCCGGCGGGAGCGCCCGCCGCGTCGTCCGCGCCCGACGCCGTGCCCGCCGTCCCCGCTGTGCCCGCTGTGGCCGCTGTCCCCACGAGCGTCACCTCCGCGTGGTGGGCGTCGACGAGCGCGACCCGGACGCGCGGGGTCCCGGGCGCGGGGGTGCCCGCCGTGGGGTCGACGTCCGTGCCGTCGGTCGTCGCGCCCTCCGACCCGTTCGCGTCCTCCGCGCCGCTCGCGCCCGGCTCGCTGTGCCGGGCCACGACGCGCGGGGCGCCGAGCCCGCCGACGGGTGCACCGCCGTCGTCCAGGACGGTGAGCGTGCCGTCCGCGTGGCGCACGAGCGAGCCGCCCTCCACCGCGACCACGGCCGGGCCGCCCGCGAGGGCGAGCGAGACGTCGGACGCGCCCTCGGCGTCGACCGCGACCTGGGGTGGTGCCGCCCCGACCGGCAGGAGCGCGGCGATCTCGACCGTCGCCGTCCCCACGGGCACGCGTACGGCCGCAGGCTCGGCGTCGCCGCTCCGGTCGCCGCTCGGATCGTCCGCCGCGCCGCCGTCCTCCGTGGTGGCGCCGGGACCGGGGGGCGGGACCTGCGCCGGTGCGGACGTCACCGTGTCGGGGTCCGGCGGCGGGGTGCCGGACGTGCACGCGGCGAGCGCGACCGTGACGAGGACGGCGACGGCGAGCGCGCCCAGCACCGTCGCCCCGCGCCGCCCGCCGGCCGCCCGGCGCGAGCGGGTCACGACGGTACGGGGAGCAGGCCGGCCCAGCGACGGGCCACGTCCACGAGGCCGACGCGGTCGAGCGCTTCGACCTCGTCGGGCGTGAACCAGCCGACGTCGTCGGTCGACTCGTCCTCCTCGACGCGCAGCTCGCCGCCCACCACGTGGGCCCGGTAGACGATGCGGATCGCGTGCAGCGACCGGTCGCGGTCCTCGGGCCGGATGCGGTCGGCGGCGTCGACCACGAGGCTGTCGACGCCGAGCAGGCCGTCGAGCTCGACGTCGTAGCCGGTCTCCTCGCGCACCTCCCGGACGGCCGCGGCGGCGGGGTCCTCGCCCGGTTCGATGCCGCCGCCGGGGAGCGTCCAGCCGCCGTGGTCCCCCTCGCTCCAGTGGGGGAGGAGCATCCGGCCGTCCTCGCGGACGACCACGGCGTAGGCGGCGACGCGGGTCTGCATGGACCCATCATGCGCGACGACGGTCACCGCCCCGGGCCGTCGTCGTCGACGTCGTCCTCCAGGCGCGACACGTCGGAGAACGCGATCCGGCGGTGGCGCACCGAGCGGTTGTAGAGCCACGTGACGAACGAGAGCACGACCCCGAGGGCCACGAGCGCGCCCGCGATGACGTACTGCTCCTGCTGCTCGGCGCTGCGGGCCCACGGCCCGGCGAGGTACGCGCACGTCAGGGCGCCGAGCACCGCGAGCCAGGTGCGGGTGCGGAAGTGCTCGTGGTCGACGCGGTCGCGGCGCAGCACGAGGAGCGCGATGTTGACGATCGTGAACACGACGAGCAGGAGCAGCGACGTCGTCCCGCCCAGCAGGGCGATCGCGTTGGTGCCCGCCGCGGTCCCGGACTGTCGCACGACGTACACGATGAGCGCGAACGCGATGGCCGTCGTCACGAGGATCGCGACCCACGGCGTGCGGCGGAACGGGTGCACCTGGCCGAACGCGCGCGGCAGCACGCCCTGGTTGGCCATGCCGTAGAGCAGGCGGGACGCCATGAGCATGTTGATGAGCGCCGAGTTCGCGACGGCGAACATCCCGATGAACGGGAAGATCGTGTCGAACGGCAGGTTCGGCGCGCCCGCCGCGACGACCTGGGTGAGCGCCGACCCCTTGGCGTCGTCGGTGAGGTCGCCCACGGGGACGAGCGCGACGGCGGTGATCGCGACGAGCACGTAGATCGCGCCCGTGATCGAGAGCCCGGTGAGCATCATGCGCGGGAAGTCCCGCACGGGGTTCTTGCACTCCTCCGCCATGTTCACGGAGTCCTCGAACCCGACCATCGCGAAGAACGCGAGCGTCGTCGCGGCGGTGACGGCGAGGAACACGCTCTTGTCGTCGGCGCTCTCGAACACGACGACGCGCGAGAAGTCGGCGCGGCCCTGCGTCGTCGCCCACAGCCCCACGAAGATGACGAGCAGCAGGCCGGACAGCTCGACGAGCGACAGCACGACGTTCGCCTTGACGCTCTCCCCGACCCCGCGCAGGTTGACGAGCGCGACGAGGGCCATGAAGGCGAGGGCGATGAGCAGGCGGCCGTCCCCGCCCGTCGGCAGCTCGAGCCCGAACCCGTCGGAGACGAAGCCCGCGAACGCGTTGGACGCCGTGGAGGCCGAGGTGATCCCGGAGCTCATGACCATGAACGCGACGACGAACGTCAGCAGGTGGATGCCGAACGCCTTGTGCGTGTAGAGCGCGGCGCCCGCCGCGCTCGGGTACTTCGTGACGAGCTCGAGGTAGGAGAACGCGGTGATCGTCGCGACGACGAATGCGAGCAGGAACGGCAGCCACGCCGCCCCGCCGACCTCGCCCGCCACCTGTCCGGTCAGCGCGTACACGCCCGTGCCGAGGATGTCCCCGACGATGAACAGGAGCAGCAGCCTGGGCCCCATGACGCGCTTGAGCTCGGGTTGCTGACGTTCCTCCGTGCGGCCCGCGGTCTCGCTCATGAGAGGCTCCCTCGCGTCTCGGACGTCCCGGACTCCCATGGAACCCCCGCGCGGGCGTCCTGTCAGCGCGAGCGGGCGCGTGTCGCGGTCGGGCCGCCGGTCGCGGTCGCGTCGGGGTGGTCGGGTGCGGGCGTCGGGCCCGCCGCGACGGAGGGCGCCACCGCGTCGGGACGACCGGCTGCGGCGCCCGGCGAGCGCCGCCGGCCGAGGACGCCCGTCGTCGTCGCGACGCCCAGCAGGAGCACGACGCCGCCCACCACCTCGGCCGCGTTCGGCACCTCGTCGAGCACGAGCCACGCGGCGAGCATCCCGACCGGCGGCACGAGCATCGTGAACGGCACGACCGCCGACGCCGGGTACCGCGCGAGGAGCGTGTTCCAGATCCCGTAGCCCACGAGGCTCGCGAGCCAGGCGGTGTAGAGGGTCGACAGGACCGGCGCGAGCGTGAGGTGGGTGAGCGCGTGCCCGACGGCGTCCGGCCCGTCGAGCGCGAGCGACAGCCCGAGCATGGGGACCGGCACGACGAGCGCCGACCACACCGTCATCGACAGCCCCTCCAGCCCGGGCCGCGGGGAGGAGCTCCGCCCCGCCGAGGCAGACCCCAGGTCACCCGAGGTAGAGCCCTGGTCAGGCGAGGTAGAGCCCTGGGTGCGCGAGGTCGAGCCCAGGTCAGGCGAGGTAGAGCCCTGGTCACGGCGGCTCCCGGCGCGTCGGGCGACGACGTTGCCGACCGCCCACGACGCCGCGGCGGCGAGCGTCACGACGAACGCGAGGGCGGGCGTCGAGGCGCTGCGGCCCACGCCGACGACGACGAGCCCGGCCGCCCCGACCAGCACGCCGACGAGCTGCGCGCGCGTCGGGACCTCGCGCAGCGCCGCGGCGGCGAACAGCACGGTGAGCCCGACCTGGGCCTGGAGCACGAGCGACGCGAGCCCGGCGGGCATGCCGAGCGCGAGCGCGGTGTACAGCAGGCCGAACTGGCCGAGGCTCATGAACGTGCCGACCAGCAGCACGTCCCGCCACCGTGCGCGCGGCCGCGGGACGAGGAAGACCGCCGGGACCAGCACGACGAGGAAGCGCAGGGCGACGAACAGCGTCGGCGGCACGTCGCCGAGCCCCAGGTCGATGACGACGAAGTTCACGCCCCAGACGACGGCGACGAGGACGGCGAGGAGAGACGGGCGCAGCGGCATGGCATCGAGGGTGCGCCCGTCGCACCGTGAACGTCCAGCGCACAGTCGTGCACGGTTCCCGGTAGCGTCACTTCCGGATAGCATCCGTCGCATGATCGACCTCGCCGCCGTGGACGCCCTGCTCGCCGTCGAGCGCACCGGCACCGTGCACGCCGCCGCGCGCGACCTCGGGTACACGCCGTCCGCCGTCTCGCAGCAGGTGAAGCGCCTGGAGCGCGACCTCGGCGCGCGCCTGCTCGACCGCGAGGGCCGCGGCGTCGTGCTCACGGCCGCGGGGCGGCGCGTCGTCGAGGAGGGTCGCGCGCTGCGCGAGCAGGTCGAGTCGCTGCGGGCCCGCCTGCACGACGCCGGGGCGCGCCCCACGGGGACCGTGCGCCTCGGGTCGTTCTCGACGGCCGTGCGCGGCGTCGTCGCACCGCTCCTCGCGCAGGTGCGGGACGACGTGCCGGACCTGCGCCTCGTCGTCGAGGAGACCGAGCCGTGGGACGCCGTCGCGGCCGTCGCGGCGGGCACCCTGGACCTCGCGCTCGTGCACCACTGGGAGGGGGTCGGCCTCGCGCTGCCCCCGAGCCTGCGCGCCGAGGAGCTGTTCCGCGACGAGGCCGACGTGCTCGTGCACGCGTCGAGCGCGCTCGCGGGGCGGGAGGCGCTCACGCCGTCGGACCTGCTCGACGAGACGTGGGTCTGCACGCCCGACGGCACCATCTGCTACGAGTGGTTCTGCCACATGTTCGCGCGCGAGCCGCGCGTCCCGCGCATCGACTTCCGGTGCCTCGAGTTCGCGTCGCAGGTCGAGGTCGTGGCCCAGGGCCTCGCCGTCGCGCTCGTGCCGCGCCTCGGGCGCGGCCCGCTGCCGGCCGACGTCGTCGCGGTGCCCGTGCGCGAGCCCGTCCCGACCCGCCCGGTCACGGTCGTGTGGCGCGCGACCATGACCGACGCCCCCGCGGTGCGCTACCTGCGCGAACGCCTCCGCGCCGCAGGAACTCGGCACGGTCGCGGGCCGTTAGGAACCCCGAGCACACCTGCCGACGAAGGGGCACGATGACCGAGCACGCGCCGACCCGACGGGTCGCCGACCCGCGCACCGTGGCGATCGCGGGGCTGTCCACCGTGGCGTGGTACGCCGTGCCCGACGTCGTCCGCCCGCGCTGGGCGCGCGCGCTCGTCAAGACCGCGGTCGCGACGGCCGCCGTCGTGCTGACGTTCACCTCGACGACCGAGGGGACCGAGGCGCGCGAGGGCCTGCGCTCCCTGCGCGACGCCGCTCGCGAGGCGGACGCGGACGGGGCCGATGCGACGCCCGGGACCACGACGGCCGACGGCGCCCCGCGGGAGGACAACACCTGGGCGACGACCGACGACGACACCGCGCCGGTGCCGGCCGGCGTCGCCGTCGCGGGCACGGCGGCCGGGCTCGCGCTCGCGACGACCCTCGTGGTCGCGGGGGAGAAGTGGGTCTACCGGCGCGGGGAGCGGCTGCGCGACCGCGGCGTGCGTCTGCCGCACACGCGCGTCGGGCTCGCGGTCGGCGCGCTGGCCGTGGCGCTCGCGGCGGCGGAGCCGCTCCTGTGGAACGCTGAGGAGCGCTGAGGCAGCGACACCCGGTCGGCACGCCGGGGTCCGCGCACCGTGCGGCCTCGCGGACCGGGAGGGGCCGACGATGATCGGGTTCGGGCTGGCGCTCGCGGGGGTCGCCGCGGCGATCCACGTGTACATCTTCGTCATGGAGTCGCTCACGTGGACGAGCGCCCGCACGCGCGCCACGTTCGGCACGTCGCCGGAGGAGGCGGCGGCCACGCGCGAGATGGCCTTCAACCAGGGGTTCTACAACCTGTTCCTCGCGGTGCTCGTCGTGCTCGGCATCGTCCTGTACGCGGCGGACCGGCAGGACGTCGGCCTGACACTCGTGGTCGCGGGGGCCGGGTCGATGGTCGCGGCGGGGCTCGTGCTGATCCTCTCGTCGCCGTCGAAGGCGCGCGCGGCGCTCGTCCAGCTCGTGCCGCCCGCGCTCGGCGTGCTGGGCGTCGTGCTGGGGCTGACGCTCTGAGCCGTCCCGCGCGCCGCGGTGGCCGCGCTCGGCGTCGCGGTCGGGGTCGTGGTCAGCAGGACGCGGCGACGCGCATCGCGCTGAGCATCTCGAGGCGCGACAGGATGCGCTCGCGCTCGGCCTCGAGCTCGTCCCGGTAGCGCCCTTCCGCCGGCTCGACGGTCTCGACCGCCCCGTGGCCCACGTAGGAGCCGGTGCGCCGGGAGTAGCCGTTGAGCTGGCGCTCGACGAGCGTGAGCTCGTGGCCGAGACGCTCCAGGTGCGGGTCGAGGAGGTCGCTGGTCGTGCTGCGCGCGGTGCCGGACGTCGGTTCGAGAAGGGTGGTCACCCCTCCATCGGAACCCGGAAACGGAGTTTCCGCACGGCGAGACGCTCGTCTCACTTCTCGGCCGCCCGCGACGCGAGACGCCCGGACAGCCTCTCCGCGCGCGCCGGTAGACTGGCCGCGCGCCGTCGTGCGCTCCCCGCTCAGCGCCCACCCGAGGGAAACGATGACCGCCCCCGCACCCCAGGCTTCCGCACGCTCCGAGGCTCGTCCCGCCGCGCCGACGCTCGACACCGTCGAGCACGCCGCCGCCACGCCCGACGAGGTCCAGCCGTACGCCGAGCTCGGCCTCAAGCCGGACGAGTACCAGCGCATCCGCGACATCCTGGGGCGCCGCCCCACGGCCGCGGAGCTCGCGATGTACTCCGTCATGTGGTCCGAGCACTGCTCGTACAAGTCCTCCAAGGTCCACCTGTCGAAGTTCGGCGCGGCGACCACCGACGAGATGAAGAAGCACCTGCTCGTCGGCATCGGCGAGAACGCGGGCGTCGTCGACATCGGTGACGGCTGGGCCGTGACGTTCAAGGTCGAGTCGCACAACCACCCGTCGTTCGTCGAGCCCTACCAGGGCGCCGCGACCGGCGTCGGCGGCATCGTGCGCGACATCATCTCCATGGGCGCGCGCCCCGTCGCCGTCATGGACCAGCTCCGCTTCGGCGCCGTCGACCACCCGGACACGGCGCGCGTCGTGCACGGCGTCGTGAGCGGCGTCGGCGGGTACGGCAACAGCCTGGGCCTGCCGAACATCGGCGGCGAGCTCGTGTTCGACTCGTCGTACCAGGGCAACCCCCTCGTCAACGCGCTGTGCCTCGGCGTGCTCCGCCACGAGGACATCCACCTCGCCAACGCCTCGGGCGTGGGCAACAAGGTCGTGCTCTTCGGCGCCCGCACGGGCGGCGACGGCATCGGCGGCGCCTCGATCCTCGCGTCGGAGACGTTCGAGGACGGCGTGCCCGCCAAGCGCCCGAGCGTCCAGGTGGGCGACCCCTTCATGGAGAAGGTCCTCATCGAGTGCTGCCTCGAGCTCTACGCGGCGCAGGTCGTGGAGGGCATCCAGGACCTCGGCGCCGCCGGCATCTCGTGCGCGACGTCGGAGCTCGCCTCGAACGGCGACGGCGGCATGCACGTGTGGCTCGACGACGTCCTGCTGCGCGACCCGACGCTCAACGCGGGCGAGATCCTCATGTCGGAGTCGCAGGAGCGCATGATGGCGGTCGTCGCGCCGGAGAAGCTCGACGAGTTCCTTTCGATCACGCGCAAGTGGGACGTCGAGACCGCCGTCATCGGCGAGGTCAACGACTCCGGCCGCCTGACGATCGACCACCACGGCGAGCGCATCGTCGACGTCGACCCGCGGACCGTCGCGCACGAGGGCCCGGTGTACCACCGCCCGTACGCGCGCCCGGCCTGGCAGGACGGGCTCAACGCCCGCACGGTGGACGCCGACGCGCTCGCCCGCCCCGAGACGGGCGACGAGCTCCGCGCGACGGCCCTGCGCCTCCTCGCGTCGCCGAACCTCGCGTCCAAGGAGTGGGTGACGAACCAGTACGACCGGTTCGTCCAGGGCAACACCGCGCTCGCGCAGCCCGACGACTCGGGGGTCGTCCGCGTCGACGAGAGCACGGGCCTCGGCGTCGCGCTCGCGACGGACGCGAACGGCCGCTACGGCAAGCTCGACCCGCGCACGGGAGCACGCCTCGCGCTCGCCGAGGCGTACCGCAACGTCGCGACGACGGGCGCCCGCCCGCTCGCCGTGACCGACTGCCTGAACTTCGGCTCGCCCGAGGACCCGGACTCGATGTGGCAGCTCGTCGAGGCGATCGAGGGCCTCGCGGACGCGTGCCGCGAGCTCGGCGTGCCCGTGACGGGCGGCAACGTGTCGCTCTACAACGGGACCGGCGAGCCGGGGCAGATCGACTCGTCGATCCACCCGACCCCGGTCGTGGGCGTGCTCGGCGTGCTCGACGACGTCGCGCACGCCACGCCGTCGGGCTGGCGCGAGACGGGGGAGAGCATCTACCTCCTCGGCACCACGCGGGCGGAGCTCGACGGCTCGGCGTGGGCCGACGTCGAGCACGGTCACCTGGGCGGCGTGCCCCCGCAGGTCGACCTCGCGGCCGAGAAGGCGCTCGCCGGCGTCCTCGTCAACGCGAGCCGCGACGACCTCGTGTCGGCCGCGCACGACCTCTCCGAGGGCGGCCTCGCGCAGGCGCTCCTCGAGGCGTCGCTGCGGTTCGGCGTCGGGGCCACCGTGTCGCTCGACGCGCTGGCCGAGCGCGACGGCGTCACGCCGTTCGAGGCGCTGTTCTCCGAGTCGACCGCCCGTGCGCTCGTCGCGGTCCCCCGCGGCGAGGAGTCCAAGCTCGTCGACGCGTGCGTCGCGCGCGGTGTCCCCGTCCTGAAGATCGGCGAGACCGGCACGGAGCCCGGGGCCGCCGCCGAGTCGGGCGAGGCGCTCGAGGTCGCGGGCCTGTTCACCGTCCCGCTCAGCGAGGCGGACGCGGCCTTCCGCGGCACGCTGCCGGCCATCTTCGGCTGACACCCGCTCCACGGACGCCCCGGTCACCACGTGGTGGCCGGGGCGTCGTCGTCGCGGGCGGGTGGGCGGGTTCGGTGGAGATCGCCGGGCGGGCCGGTGGGGCGGGTCGCGGCGGCAGGGTGGGCGCTGCGAGAGTCCGGGCATGACCTCGGCCACCACGCGCCTCCCGCCCGCGCGCGTCACGACGCGGCGCCGACCGGGCGGGCTGCCCCTCACGGTCGTCCTCGCCGCGGGCGCCGTCGCGGTGCTCCTCCTCACGCTCGTGCGCGCCCTGCCCGACGACGCGTGGACGCCCGTCGCGCAGGTCGTCGGGTTCACGCCGTTCGTCGCCCTGGGCGCCGTCGTCGGGCTCGTGCTCACCCTCCTCGCGCGCCGGTGGCTGCTCGCGGCGCTGCTCGCCGTCTGCGTCACCGTCCAGGCGGTGTGGCTCGTCCCGGCGTTCGTGCCCGGCCCCGCCCAGCCCGACGACGCGGTGACGCTGCGCGTGATGGGTGCCAACACCTGGTACGGCGCGGCGGACGCGGACGCGCTCGTCGACCTCGTCCGCACCGAGCACGTGCAGGTGCTCGCCGTGCTGGAGCTCACGACGGACCTGCGCGAGCGGCTCGTCGCGGCGGGCATCGAGGACGTGCTGCCGTACAGCGCGGACGGCAAGGTCGGGCGCGGCGCCATGGGCAGCGGGCTGTGGAGCGCGCTGCCGCTCCGCGACGTCGACGTCGAGCCGTTCTCGAACGACGCGATGCCGTCGGCGACGGTGGAGGTCGACGGCGTGCCGGTGCGCGTCACCGCGGTGCACCCGATCCCGCCGATCCCGGAGTACGTCGACATCTGGCACGAGGAGACGGACGCCCTCGCCGAGCGCGCGCACGGCGACCCGCTGCCCCAGGTGCTCGTCGGGGACTTCAACTCCACCCACGACCACGCGACGTTCCGGCGGCTGCTGGGCGACCGGTTCCACGACGCGACGCGCGCCTCGGGCGGCGGGCTCGACCTGTCGTGGTCGCCGCGCCCCGGCGTCGTGCCGGCGGTGCTGAACCTCGACCACGTGGTGACCGACCGCGAGAACGTCGTGACCGACGTCGACTCCCTGCACGTCGTGGGCAGCGACCACCGCGCGATCGTCGCGACGGTGCACGTGCCTCGCCCCTGACGACGACGGACCCGGCGCCCCCGGTCGACGAGCGGGCTCGCTCGTCGACCGGTGGCACGGGGTCCGGTGCGGGGCTCCGCGGTCTCAGCCGCGCGCGGGCTCCGGCTCGGCCGCGTCCGGGCCGGTCGTGCCCGGGTCGGTGCCGTCGTCGGGCGCGGCGCCCTCGGCAGCCGGGTCGGCCGGCCCGTCGAGGTGGTGCGGGTGCCGACGCTCGAGCGCGGCGCCCTCCACGTCGACGTCGGGCAGGACGCGGTCGAGCCAGCGGGGGAGCCACCACGCCTTGTCGCCCACGAGGTGCATGAGCGCCGGGACGAGCAGCATCCGCACGACGAACGCGTCGACGAGCACGCCGAACGCGAGCGCGAACCCGATGGGCCGGATCATCGCGCTGTGCGAGAAGACGAACCCGCCGAAGACGGAGATCATGATGATCGCCGCGGCCGTCACCACGGCCCGGCCCGCGCGGACGCCCTGCACGATCGCGACGCGCGCGGGGGCGCCGTGCGCGTACGCCTCGCGCATCCCCGAGCCGAGGAAGAGCTGGTAGTCCATCGCGAGGCCGAACAGGATGCCGACGAGGATCGTGGGCAGGAAGTTGAGGATGGGGCCCGGCGTCTCGACGCCGAACACCCCCGCGAGCCAGCCCCACTGGTAGATCGCGACGACACCGCCGAGCGCGGCGAAGTACGACAGGATGAACCCGAGCGTCGCGACGACCGGCACGAAGATCGACCGGAACACGAGCACGAGGATGACGAGCGACAGCCCGACGACGACCGCGAGGTAGATCGGCAGGGCCTGCGCGAGCTTCTCCGAGATGTCGATGTTGCCGCTGGCCGAGCCCGCGACGCCGAGCGTCACGTCCCCGTCGAGCGGTTCGAGGGCGCGTAGGGCGTGCACGAGCTCCTCGGTCGACTCGCTCGTCGGACCCTCGGCCGGGATCACCTGGAACGCCGCGACCGTGCGGTCCTCGGACGTCCCGATCGGGGCGACGGCCACGACGTCGTCCTGCGCGAACAGCTCCTCGGCCACGCCCACCTGGTACTCGAGCGCCTCGGCCTCGGTCGGCTCGCCCGGGAGGTCGGCGACGACGAGCAGCGGTCCGTTCGTGCCCTCGCCGAACTCCTCGGCGATCGTCGAGTACGCGCGGTACTGCGTCGAGTCGTGCGCCTCGGACGAGCCGTCGGGCAGGTTGGTCCGCAGGTCGAGCGCGGGCAGGGCGATCACGCCGAGCGCGACGACGGCGAGCAGCGCCGTGCCCACCGCGCGGACGGTCGACATGGGGCGCACGGGCTCCGCGGCGGGCAGGCCGCCCGCGGCGCCCGGCTCCGACGCCGCGCTCCCGGTCGACGCGCCGGTCGCCGCACCGGTCGAGGCGACACCCGTCGACGCGGCGGGACCGGCGAGCGCGGCGCGCTCGCGGCGGCTGAGGATCCGCGGGCCGATCATGCCGAGCAGGGCCGGCGTGAGGGTGACGGCGATGAGCACGGCGATCGCGACGCACAGCGCGCCGACCGTGCCCATGAGGCCGAGGAACGGGATGCCGGTGACGTTGAGCGCGAGCAGCGCGATGAGCACCGTCGCCCCGGCGAACACGACCGCGTTGCCCGACGTGCCGTTCGCGAGCGCGATCGACTCGTGCAGCTCGTCGCCCTGCTTGAGCTGGCGCCGGTGCCGGTTGACGATGAACAGCGAGTAGTCGATCCCGACGGCGAGCCCCAGCATGAGGCCGAGCACCGGCGTCACCGACGACATCTCCACGACCCCGGACAGCGACATCGCGGCGAGCGCGCCGATCCCGACCCCGATGAGGGCCGTGAGGATCGGCAGGCCGGCGCCCACGAGCGTCCCGAGCATGACGACGAGCACGATCGCCGCGACGACGAGGCCGACGGCCTCGCCCACGCCGAACACCTGCGGCACGCCCTGGGCGATGTCGGACGAGAAGTCGGTCTGGACGCCGTCGACCGGGTCGTCGGCGAAGACGGCCACGAGGTCGTCCTTCGTCTGCTGGTCGATGCTCATGTTCGGCTCGGTGAACGTCACGTTCGCGACCGCCGCGCTCCCGTCCGTGGACACGAGCCGGATGTCGGACGCCATGTCGAGCAGGGGAGCGGAGAGCTCGAGCTGCGCGGACTGCTCCTCGAGCGTCGCGCTCTGGTCCTCCAGCGCGGTGACCTGCTGGTCGAGCGTCGCGGCCTGCGACTCGAGCGTGGCGCGGCCCGCGTCGAGCTCGGCCTGCTGCGCGTCGAGCTGCGGCGCGGCCTGCTCCAGCGCGCCCGCGGCCTCGGCCTGGGCGCGCGCCGTGTCGAGCTGGGCCTGGCCTGCGTCGAGCTGGGCGCGGGCGGTGTCGACCTGCTCCTGCGCGGCGGCGAGCTGCGCGCGGCCGTCCTCGATCTGCTCGCGTCCCGCGGCGATCTGGGTGCGGCCGTCGTCGATCTGCTTCCGCTGGTCGGCGAGCTCCTCCTGCGTCGCGAACGGGTCGACGACCGACGCGACGCCGTCGACCTCCTCCGCCGCGGCGAAGCGGTCCGCGATCGCCGCCTCCTGCTCGGGCGTGAACGGCGCGCCGTCCTCCGTCGCGAGGACGATCGTGCCGCTCCCGCCCGACGCCTCGGGCAGCGCGGTCTGGAGGCGCTCGGTGACGTCGGCGGTCGGGGTGCCGGGGATCGAGAAGCTGCTCGCGAGCGTGCCGCCGAACGCGACGAACGCCGCCCCGGCGAGCACGAGCACCGCGAGCCACGCGGCGAGGACGGTCCGCGCGCGGCGCGCGCACGCGCGGCCGAGGCGGTAGAGGAGTTCAGCCATGAGGGTCCTTCGGTGGGAGTCCGGTCCGGGGTCTGGCGGGAGTGCCCGGGATGGCAGGTCGGGTCTGGGGCTGCGGGAGAGGTGGTCGCGGGGGCGGGGAGGGTGCGGGTCGCGTCAGGCGGGGTCCGCCCAGCCGGCGCGGATCCGTTCGACGAGGCGGTCGAGCAGACCCGCCCAGACCTCGCGCGAGGCGTCGTCGTCGGCGGCACCGGTCTCGGCCCACCAGCGACGCTGGATGACGAGGACCCCGGCCATGAGCGCGCCCACGAGCATCTCGATCTCGAGCGGGTCGACGTCCGGGTGCCGGCGCGTGGTGGCCGCGACGAGGCGCTCGGCGAGGTGGGTGAAGGTGCGCACGACCATCGTCGTGACGCGCGGCGTGGGCTCGGTCGCGGTGCCGCCGAGGGCGCGCGTGAGGTAGGCCATGGGGCCGACGAGGTCCGTGCCGCGCAGCGCCGCGGTGACGTCGTCGAGGGGCGTGGGGCGGTCGGTGCCCGGCTCGGCCGCGCTCGCCCCGAGCGTCTCGACGACCGAGCCCAGCACGTCCTCGCAGACCTCGACCACGACGTCGTCGAGCGACGCGAAGTGGTTGAAGATCGTGCGGCGCGCGACGTCGGCCCGTGCCGCGAGCTCGTCGACGGTGAAGCGCGCGCCGCCCTTCTCCTCCATGAGCGTCGCGGCGGCGGCGACGATCGCGCGGCGGTGGCGCGCGCGCAGGGCCGCGCGGCGGTCGGGAGCCGCGGCGTCCGGAGCGGGGGCGTCCGGGCCGGGGGCGGCGAGGTCGGCGGCGTCCGTCACGGGCGCGGTCGGGCGCTCGGGTCCGGGCAGGGGAGGCACCTCTTGACACTAGGTGCATCGATGCACTCGGTGCAAACGAGAGCCGTCGGCGCTCAAAGTTGACCGATCAAGTCCAGTATGTGGGAAGGTCCCGGCGGTGCGTTGACACCCTCCGTGCCCGCTCGTAAGTTCCCGCGCAACCGAGGTCCACGGACCTCGGCACAGGACATGGTCATGAGCTCCGACGCCAAGCCCCGGCTCGTCGGACGGCAACCCTCCCGCGCGGCGGGGTGCCCCGGGTGAGGACCAGGTCCCGCGACGCGCGACCTGCGCGGTGCGGGGCAACGACGCGGCGCCCGGCGACGGGCACGAAGGAGACGGACGATGGACCGGCGAGAGTCGAGCACCGCGGTGAGCACCCCGCACGCGCCGACGTGCCCCTGTCCGGTCCGCGGTGCGGCCGCCGTCTCCTGTCCGGTCGGCGCCCCCGCGCGCGTCACCTGTTGTCGCTGACGACGCCCCGCTCCTGACGCCGCGCGCGCCTGTGCGCACGCCCTGACGGGCCTCCCTCCGGCCTCCCCGGCCCCGCCCTGCCGCCCCGCGGCGGGGCGACCCTGCCCACCCCCTGGCACCCCGCCGCGCCCTGAGCGTGCGGTCGGCGCCTGTCCCAGAACGGATCCTCGCGATGCCCGACCCCCGCCCCGCCCGCACCGTCCACCTCGGCGTCGACCTCACCGACGCCGGTGCGCACCCCGCCGCCTGGCGGACCGTGGGCTCCCAGGCCCAGCGCCTGTTCGACGCCAAGCGCCTCGTCGAGCTCGTCGCCACCGCCCAGCGCGGTCTGCTCGACCTCGTCACGCTCGACGACGCGTTCACCCTCCAGCCGGGCCGCAACGGGTCCGTGCGCGGCCGGCTCGACGCCGCGCTCGTCGCGTCCCGGCTCGCTCCGCGCAGCGCGGGCATCGGCCTCGTCCCGACCGTCACGACCACGCACACCGAGCCGTTCCACGTCTCCAAGGCGGTCGCGACGATCGACCACGTGAGCTCCGGCCGCGCGGGGTGGCAGGTCGGGTGGTCCACGACCCCGGCCGAGGCCGCGGCCTTCGGGCGCAAGGGCGCCCAGGACGAGCCCGACGCCGTCGCCGAGGCGGACGAGGCGGTCGAGGTCGTCACGCGGCTCTGGGACTCGTGGGAGGACGACGCCGAGATCCGCGACGTCGCGACGGGCCGGTTCGTGGACCGCGAGAAGCTGCACTACGTCGACCACGAGGGCATCCGGTTCGCGGTCAAGGGACCGTCGATCACCCCGCGCCCGCCGCAGGGCCAGCCGCCCGTCGTCGTGCGGGCGAGCACGCCGGCGTCGCTCGACCTCGCGGCCCGCCGGGCCGACGTCGTGCGGGTCCGCGCCGCGACCCGCGACGAGGCCACCGCGATCCGGTCGCAGGTGCGCGACGCGGCCGCGGACGCTGGGCGCGATCCCGACACGCTCCGGGTCCTCGTCGACGCCTACGTCGTCGTCGGCGACACGCGGGCGAGCGCGCAGGCCCGCCTCGACCTGCTCGAGGACCTCGAGGGCGTCTCGTGGGACACGGACTCGCTGACGCACGTGGGCACGGCGCGCGACCTCGCGGCGACGGTCGAGGAGTGGGCGCACGCCGGCGCCGCTGACGGCTTCCTGCTGCGGCCGTCGTCGCTGAGCACGGACCTCGAGGCGATCGTCGACGGGGTCGTGCCGCTGCTCCAGGGCGTGGGCCTGTTCCGCACCGCGTACCCGGGCACGACGCTGCGCGACACGCTCGGCCTCCCGCACCCCGCGAACCGCTACGCGGCGATCGCCTGAGCCCGGACGGACCCGACATGAGCACCCGACCCCGCAAGCAGATCCACCTCGGCGCCCACTTCCCGGGCGTCAACAACACCACCGTGTGGAGCGACCCCCGCTCGCGCAGCCAGATCGACTTCGCGTCGTTCGAGCACCTCGCGCGCCGTGCCGAGGACGCGAAGCTCGACTTCTTCTTCCTCGCCGAGGGCCTGCGCCTGCGCGAGCACAAGGGCCGCATCCACGACCTCGACGTCGTCGGCCGCCCCGACACGCTGCCCGTCCTCGCCGCGCTCGCGGCCGTCACGGAGCGGCTCGGCCTCGCGGGCACGATCAGCACGACGTTCAACGAGCCGTGGGAGCTCGCGAAGCAGTTCGCGACGCTCGACCTGCTCTCCGAGGGCCGTGCGGCGTGGAACCTCGTGACGAGCCCCGACGCCTTCACGGGCGCCAACTTCCGCCGCGGCGGCTACCTGCCCTACCCCGAGCGGTACGCGCGGGCGGCCGAGGTCGTCGAGGTCGCGCGCGCCCTGTGGGACTCGTGGGACGACGACGCCGTGCTGGCCGACCGGATCGCGGGCGAGTTCCTGCGGCCCGGCGCGGTGCGGCCGGTCGCGTACCACGGGACGTACGCGGACGTCGTCGGGCTGTTCGAGACGCCGCGGGGCCCGCAGGGCCACCCCGTCCTGTTCCAGGCGGGCGACTCGGCCGACGGGCGCGACTTCGCCGCCGCGACGGCCGACGTCGTGTTCTCCGCGCACTCGACGTTCGACGCCGGGCGCGCGTTCTACGAGGACGTCAAGGGGCGGCTCGCGGCCCACGGGCGCGAGCGCGACTCCCTGAAGATCCTGCCCGCGACCGTCGTCGTGCTGGGCGACACGCCCGCCGAGGCGGAGGAGCGCGCCCGAGAGATCCGGCTCCAGCAGGTCTCGGGCCCGACGGCGATCGCGTTCCTCGAGCAGGTCTGGGGCCGCGACCTCGAGGCGTACGACCCCGAGGGCCCGCTGCCCGACGTCGACCCCGACACCGAGAACCTGTCGATCACGCGCGGCCGGGTGCGGCACGCGAAGGACCCGGCGGCGGTCGCCGCGGCGTGGCGCGAGCAGGCCGAGGCGAACGGCTGGTCGATCCGCGAGCTCGTCATCCAGGTGACGTCGCGCGGCGGGTTCGTCGGCACGCCGCAGCAGGTCGCGGACGACATCGACCGGCACGTCCAGGAGGACGCCTCCGACGGCTTCATCCTCGTGCCCCACCTCACGCCGGGCGGGCTCGACGACGTCTTCGACCAGGTCGTCCCGCTGCTCCAGGAGCGCGGCTCGTTCCGCACGGAGTACGCGGGCACGACCCTGCGCGAGCACCTCGACCTCGCCCGCCCCGGCACGACGACGCGCGGCGACGACGAACCGACGGCGGCGCACCCCGCCGAGCTCGTCGGCTGACCGTCGCCGACACCGCAGCGATCGCACCGACCACCCGCACCGACCTCGGAGGACCCATGAGCACGAGCACGCCGACCGCCACGGGCGCCGTGGCCACCGCACCCGCGCATCCCGCCGCGTCCGCGTCGCCCGACGCCGCGGCGTGGGCCGCCTGGCACGCCGAGCGGGAGGACGGGCTGCGCCCGCCGCACGGCTGGCTGAGCCTCGTCGCGTACCACGCGCTCCCGGCCGAGCCCGCCGCCCTCCCGGGGATCCCCGGGCTCTGGTGGGCCGACGCCGACGGCGCGCACCACCGCGCGGACGAGGGCGGTGCCGTCCGCACGACGACGGGCAGCGCCGTCGGGACCGTCGTCGTCGCGGAGGGCGGGTCGACGCTCGCGGGCACGTTCCTCCCGGACGGTCGGGACGCGGGCGACCCGTCGGACGGCGGCGAGACGCGCGAGGTCGCGGTGGAGGTCGTGCGCCGCACGGGCCGCTACGCCGTCCGCGTGCGCGACCCGCTCGCCCCGGCCCGGACGGGGTTCGACGGCGTCCCGACGTTCGCCCACGACCCCGCCTGGGTCGTCGACGCGGCGGTGCGCTGGCACGACGCGCCGCGGCCCGTCGTCGTGGGCGCCGCCCGGCCCGGCCTCGTGCACCACGTGCGCACGGTCGGCGAGGTCGACCTCGTCGTCGAGCGCGACGGCGCCCGGCGCAGCGCGACGCTCGCCCTCACCGGCGCGCCGGGCGGCGCGGTGACGCTGCTCTTCAGCGACGAGGCGGACGGCGTCGCTCCCTGGCGGGTCCTGCGCGTGGACGCCGACGCGGTGCCCGGCACCGCGGGGAGCGTGCGCCTCGACCTCAACCGGGCCGTCAACCTGCCGTACGCGTTCAGCGACTTCGGGACGTGCCCGGCGCCGGTCGAGGGCAACCACGTGCCGTTCGCCGTCACCGCGGGCGAGAGGGCACCCCGGTGACCGCGGTCGCGGCGCGCCCCGCCACGGTGAGCGGGGCGCGCGAGGTCCGGTCCGTCGCGATGCACGACCCGCTCGTGCGGCCGCTGCTCGACGAGCTCTCCCACGAGTACTGGACGCGGTACCAGCGCGTGCTCAGCGCCGAGGAGCTCCGCGCCGAGATGGAGCACTACCCCGCGCAGGACTTCGCGGCGCCGCACGGCGAGCTCGTGCTGGTGCTGGAGGACGGCGGGCCGGTCGCGGGCGGCGCGTTCCGCCGTCGGGCCGAGCCGGAGCTCGGCGACCCGGGGCGGCTCGCCCG
This sequence comes from Sphaerisporangium cinnabarinum, assembly GCA_003052455.1. Lineage (GTDB taxonomy): Bacteria > Actinomycetota > Actinomycetes > Actinomycetales > Cellulomonadaceae > Cellulosimicrobium > Cellulosimicrobium cinnabarinum. The sequence continues at coordinate 37,337 of QAPD01000042.1, forward strand.
GCCGGCCGCGCGCCGCGCCGACGGGACGCCCGCCGTGCGCACCGCCGAGCTCAAGCGGATCTGGACGCACTCGGCGCACCGGCGCCGCGGGCTGGCTCGCCTCGTGCTCGCCGAGCTCGAGCGCCGGGCCGTCGAGCGCGGCTACCGGCGCGTGTACCTCACGACGGGCCCGCGCCAGCCCGAGGCCGCCGGGCTGTACCTCGCGACCGGCTACACGCCCCTGTTCGACACCGGGACCGATCCCGAGGAGATCGGCCCGCTCGCCTTCGAGAAGTGGTTGGAGGTCGCGCCATGAGCACCGTGTCGCTCCCGCAGGACGAGTCCCGGCAGCTCGCACCGCCGTCGGGCCGGCACCCCGCCGACCCGCGCGGCGGTGTCGAGGACGCGCTGCCGCTCGAGAGCCTGCGCATCGTCCCCGCCCGGCACCCGGGCCGCTGGGTCGCGACGGCCGGCGTGGCCGTGCTGCTGGCCATGGTCGTCAGCTCGCTCGTGACGAACGACCGCTGGGAGTGGGGGGTCGTCGCGCAGTACCTCACGTGGCCCTCGATCCTCGAGGGGGCGTGGGCGACGATCCGGCTCACGCTCGTCGCGTCGGTCGTCGGGTTCGCGCTCGGCACCGTGCTCGCGCTCATGCGGCTGTCGCGCTCGCCGCTCCTGCAGTCGGTCTCGTGGACGTACACGTGGGTGTTCCGGTCCGTGCCGCTGCTGCTGCAGCTCCTGCTCTGGTACAACCTCGCCTACCTGTACCCGTACCTGAGCGTCGGCATCCCCTTCGGGCCCGAGCTCCTGTACTTCGACACGCTGTCCGTGATCGACAAGTTCTGGGCCGCGATCCTCGGGCTCGGGCTCTCGCAGGCCGCGTACTCGGCCGAGATCGTGCGGGCCGGGATCCTCTCGGTCGACCAGGGGCAGCAGGAGGCCGCCGCGTCGCTCGGCATCCCCAAGCGGCGCCAGGTGAGCCGCATCATCCTGCCGCAGGCGATGCGCTCCATCATCCCGACGGCCGTCAACGAGGTGATCGGGCTCCTCAAGGGCACGTCGATCGTCTACGTCCTCGCGTACGGCGAGCTCTTCTACATCGTCAGCGTCATCTACGGCCGCAACGGCCGCGTCGTGCCGCTGCTCATCGTCGCCTCGATCTGGTACCTCGTGCTCACGACGCTCATCACGGTCGTGCAGTACTACGTCGAGCGGCACTACGCGAAGGGCGCGGTGCGCACGCTGCCCCCGACCCCGCTGCAGAAGGCGCGGTGGACCGTGCTCGTCTGGGCCTCGCGGCTGTCCGGCCGCCCCGTGCCCGACGCCGTCCCGCCCGCGTACGCGGCCCGCGCCCGGGTGGGCGTGCTGACCCGCACCGCCCGCACCTCGGGAGGTGCGGCATGACCGCCGACGTCGCGACCGCCGGGCTCGTCGAGATCCACGGCGTCCACAAGAGCTTCGGCACGCTCGAGGTGCTGCGCGACGTGTCGCTCACCGTCCCGCCCGGGTCCGTGACGGTCGTGCTCGGCCCGTCCGGCTCCGGGAAGTCGACGCTGCTGCGCGCGATCAACCACCTCGAGAAGGTCGACAAGGGGTTCATCTCGCTCGACGGCGAGCTCATCGGGTACCGCCGCAAGGGCAGCACCCTGCGCGAGCTCAAGGAGCGCGAGATCCTCGGCCAGCGCACCCAGATCGGGTTCGTCTTCCAGAGCTTCAACCTGTTCCCGCACCTCACCGCGCTCGAGAACGTCGTCGAGGCGCCGGTCTCCGCGCAGCGCCGCCGGCGCGAGGACGTCGAGCCCGAGGCCCGCGCGCTGCTCGAGCGCGTGGGGCTCGCCGACAAGGCCGACGCCCGACCGCGCCAGCTCTCCGGCGGGCAGCAGCAGCGCGTCGCCATCGCCCGCGCGCTCGCGCTGCGGCCCAAGGTGCTCCTGTTCGACGAGCCCACCTCGGCGCTCGACCCCGAGCTCGTCGGGGAGGTGCTCGAGGTCATCAAGGACGTCGCGAGCACCGGCACGACCCTCGTCGTCGTCACGCACGAGATCGGCTTCGCCCGCGAGGTCGCCGACACCGTCGTGTTCATGGACGACGGCGTCGTCGTGGAGCAGGGCACGCCCGCCGAGGTGCTCGACCACCCGCGCCACGACCGCACCCGGGCCTTCCTCCAGAAGGTCCTCTGAACCACCGACGTCCACCGACGCCCGCCGTCGTCACCCGCGACCGGCCGTCCGGCCGTCCCGCACACCCGCACTCCCGCGTCACCCCGACGCACCACCCGAGAGGTAGGACACCCGTGACCGCAACGACCACCCGCGCCCGCGCCCCCCGCGCGCTCGCCGCCCTCGCCGTCGTGCCCCTGCTGGTGCTCGCGGCCTGCTCCGGGGTGAGCACCGAGGCCCCGGCCGCCGCGGACGAGGGCGCGGCGTCCTCCGACGGCACGACGGAGAGCACGACGTCCGTCTCGGACGCCCTCGACGTGAGCACGAGCCCCGACCAGGACCGCATCCGCACCACCGAGTCGGCCGAGGCCGTCGCGCTCCTCCCGGACGCCTGGAAGGACAAGGACGAGCTCGTCGTCGCGATCTCCGCGGGCTCCGCGCCCCCGCTCGGCTTCCTCGCCGACGACGACGAGACGCCCATCGGCAACGAGACCGACATCGCGCAGCTCGTCGCCGACGCGCTCGGCAAGGACCTGCGCCTCGAGGTCAAGGCCTGGGCCGACTGGCCGCTCGCGCTCGGCTCGGGCGACGTCGACGCCGTGATCTCCAACGTCACGGTGACCGAGGAGCGCAAGGAGACCATCGACTTCTCCACGTACCGCAACGACGAGCTCGGCTGGCTCGTGGGCGCCGACTCCGACATCACGTCGATCACGAAGCGCGAGGACATCGCGGGCAAGGTCGTCGCCGTCGGCTCCGGGACGAACCAGGAGAAGATCGTCCTCGAGTGGGACCGCCTCAACCAGGAGGACGGCCTCGAGCCCGTCCAGGGCCCCGAGTACTACGAGCAGTTCTCCGACGTCCTGCTCGCGCTCCAGTCCGGGCGCATCGAGACGTACGTCGGCCCCAACGCGTCGCTCGCGTACCAGGCGGCGATCTCCCCGCAGGACTTCAAGGTCGTCGGCACGCTCAACGGCGGCTGGCCCGACACGGCGCAGATCGCCGTCGCCACGAAGAAGGGCAACGAGGCGGCCCCGGCCATCACCGCCGCGATCAACCACGCCATCGAGGACGGCACGTACCTCGAGGTGCTCCAGCGGTGGGGCCTGGAGTCCGAGGCCGTCGAGGAGTCGCAGACCAACCCGCCCGGTCTGCCGAAGACGGAGTGACCCGCGCATGACCACCAGCACCCAGCACGTCGACCACCTCGTGGTCGGGGGCGGCGTCATGGGCTCGGCCGCCGCGTGGCAGCTCGCGCGGCGCGGGCGCGACGTCGTGCTGCTCGAGCGCTTCGCTCCCGGGCACGCGCACGGCGCCTCGCACGGGACGTCGCGCATCTACCGCACGACCTACGCCGAGCCCGAGTACCTCGACCTCGCGCAGGAGGCGCTGCGCCTCTGGCGCGAGATCGAGGACGAGACCGGGACCGCGCTCCTCGACGTCACCGGCGGCGTGAGCCACGGGCGTCGCGACGGCGCGGCCGAGCGTCGCGCCGACGCGATCGGCGCCGCGTTCGCGGCCCGGGGGATCGAGCACGAGTGGCTCGACCCCGCGGCCGCGGCCGAGCGCTGGCCGGGGCTGCGGTTCGAGGGCCGGGTGCTGCACGAGGTCGCGACGGCCGGCCGGCTCCACGCCGACCGCGCCGTCGCGGCCCTCCAGGGGGCCGCGGCCGCGCGGGGCGCCGACGTGCGGCACGAGGTGGCCGTCCGGCACGTCGAGCGCGTGCCCGAGGGCGTGCGCGTCGTCACCGACGGCGCCGACGTCGTCGCGCGGGTCGTCGTCGTGACCGTCGGGGCGTGGAGCGCGGGTCTGCTCGGCTCCCCGGCGGGCGGCCTGCTGGGGCAGGAGCTCCCGCTCGTCGTCACGCAGGAGCAGCCCGCCCACTTCGCGCTCGCCCCCGGGACGTCACCCGCGGGGTGGCCCGCGTTCACGCACGACGTCGGTCCCGGCACCACGTGGCCGAGCGGCGTCTACGGGCTCGCGACCCCGGGCGAGGGCGTCAAGGTCGGCTTCCACGGCGTCGGCCCCGTCGTCGACCCCGACCGGCGCTCCTACCGGCCGGAGCCGGGCCAGCTCGCCGCGCTGCGCGACTACGTGCGCACGTGGCTGCCCGGCCTCGACCCCGACGCCTACGTCCCCGTGAGCTGCACCTACACCACGACGCCCGACCAGGACTTCGTGCTCGACCGCCGCGGCCCGGTCGTCGTCGGCGCCGGGTTCTCCGGCCACGGCTTCAAGTTCGCCCCGGCCGTCGGGCGCGTGCTCGCCGACCTCGCGACCGCCCCCGGCTCGCTGCCCGACGGCGGCACCGCCGCCGAGCGGTTCGCGCTCGCCCGCCTCGCCGCACTCCCCGAGAGGACCGCCTCATGACGATCGCTCCCGCACCCGCCGCCGCGGACGCTCCGGCTCCGTCCGCGGGCCCCGAGACGCACGCCACGCACGACACCGGCGGGGCCCGTGCCGCGCTCGCGGCGCGGTACGGCGTCGACCCCGCCGCGGTCGAGGACGTCGCGCCCGGCGCGACCGCGGCCCTGGCACCCGCCGTGGACCGTCCCGGCACCGTCCTCGCGACGCAGCTCCGGCACCGGACGGTGCGCCGCTACCTCACCGACCCGCTGGCCCACCACGTCGTGCCGACGCTCGTCGCCGCCGCGCAGTCGGCCCCGACGTCGTCGAACCTCCAGCTCTGGAGCGTCGTCGCCGTCACCGACCGCGTGCGCAAGGCGCGGCTCGCGGCGCTCGCGGGCGACCAGGAGCACGTGCGCACCGCGCCGCTGCTGCTCGTCTGGCTCGCCGACGTCGCGCGGGCCCGCGCCCTCGGCGAGCGCGAGGGCGTCCGGCTCGAGGCGACCGACTACCTCGAGACGACGGTCGTCGCGTTCCTCGACGCCGCCCTCGCCGCGCAGAACGCCGTCGTGGCGGCGGAGTCGCTCGGTCTGGGCACCGTGTACATCGGCGCGCTGCGCAACCACCCCGCCCAGGTCGCGGCCGAGCTCGGCCTGCCCGAGGGCGTGGTCGCGGTCGTGGGGCTCGTCGTCGGGCACCCCGACCCCGCGGGCGGGGAACGCGTCAAGCCGCGGCTGCCGCAGGCGGCCGTCCTGCACGCCGAGCGCTACCGCGCTGCCGGCCAGGAGCAGCACGTCGCGGCGTACGAGGAGCGCATCGCGCCCTTCTACCGCGAGGAGGGGCTCGACGGCGGCTGGCGCGACCGCGTCGTCGACCGCCTGCGCGTCCCCGGCGCCCTGCGCGGGCGCGCCCACCTGCGCACCACGCTCGCCGCGCTCGGGTTCCCGTCCAAGTAGCCCGGCGACCCCGCGCGAGACCGCGTCGCCCCGAGCCACCGCACCCACCAGAGGAAGCCATGTCCCACCAGCACCCGCACCCGACCGCCGCCCCCGGCGGGACGCGACCGGCGTCCGGCCGCGTCCCGCTGTCCGTGCTCGACCTCGCGATCGTCCCCGAGGGGGCGACGGGCCAGGACGCGGTGCGCCGCGCCGTCGGGCTCGCACGCGACCTCGACCGGCTCGGCTACCACCGCGTCTGGTACGCCGAGCACCACCTGTCGCCCGGCGTCGGCTCGGCGTCGCCCGCCGTGCTCGCCGCCGCCGTCGCGGCCCGGACCGAGCGCATCCGCGTCGGCAGCGGTGCCGTGCTGCTCAGCACGACGAGCCCGCTCGTCGCCGCCGAGCAGTTCGGGACGATCGCCGCGCTCCACCCGGGCCGCGTCGACCTCGGGCTCGGCCGGGCGTTCACGCCGCCGACGGGGGAGAAGGGGGCCGGGGCGCCGCCGCGGCGGGCCCGGCCCGCCGCCGGGCCCCGCGTCGTCGACGGGCTGTACGTGCCCGGTGCGCCGCCCGCCGACGTGAACGACTCCGTGCTGCGCGAGCGGATCCTCGCGCAGAAGCGGATCGTCGGGGCGTCGCGCACCCCGGCGAGCTTCCGCGACGAGCTCGAGCTCGTGCTCGGGCTGCGCGCCGGGACCTACCGCGACGAGCGCGGGACGCCGTACGTGAGCCCGCCCGTCGAGGGCGCCGACTGGGACCTGTGGGTCCTCGCGTCGAGCGCCGGCGAGAGCGCGCGCGTCGCGGGCGAGCTCGGGCTGCCGCTCGCCGCGAACTACCACGTGGCCCCGTCGGCGACGCTCGACACCGTCGCCGCGTACCGCGAGGCGTTCCGGCCGGGCGTGCTCGACGAGCCCTACGTGGTCGTGTCCGCCGACGTGCTCGTCGCCGACACGATCGAACGGGCCCGCGAGCTCGCGACACCGTTCGCGGACTGGGTGCTCTCGATCCGCAGCGGCGCCGACGGCGCGATCGCCTACCCCGAGCCGGGCACGTCGCCCGCGTGGGAGGACCGCCCGGAGTCCGAGCGCGCGCTCGTCGCGGACCGGGTCGACACGCGCATCGTCGGTGACCCCGAGACCGTCGTGCGGCGGCTCGAGACCCTGCGCCGCGCGACCGGCGCTGACGAGCTGCTCGTCACCACCGCGACCCACGACGCCGACGACGCGCGCCGCTCGTTCGCGCTGCTCGCCGAGCAGTGGTTCGCGGGCGCCTCCGGCAGCGGCGACACCACGGCCACGATCGCCACCCCCGACGTCGCACCCGCCCTCGCCACCACCCGCTGACGCGGGATCGACCGCGCGTCTCCCGAGCGACCCGCGGAGGGTCGGCCTCGGACGTGCGGGTCGATCTCGCGACCTCACCCGAAGGAGACACCCATGACCACGACCCCGCCCCTCCGGACCGCGGCCGACGCCGCCGCACAGGTCGCCGACGGCGCGCTGCTGATCGACGTGCGCTCGGCCGGAGGTCGCGCCGCGCACGGCGAGATCCCCGGCGCCACGCTCGCGGACCGCCACGATCTCGACGCGCTGTTCGGCCCCGCCGACGCCCCGGTGGTCTCGCTCGACACGCCGGTCGTCGTCGTGTGCGGGTCGCCGGACGGCTCCGGGCCCGTCGCCGAGGCCCTCGCCCGGCGCGGGTACACGAACGTCTCGCACGTCGACGGCGGGTTCCCGGCGTGGAAGGACGCCGGGCTCCCGGCGTCCGACCCGGTCGACGGGCCCGCTCCGTCCTCCGGGCCGACGTCGTCCGCGGAGCCGACGGTGCCCTCGAGGTCGACGGCGCCCGCCGCCCCCTGAGCGGCACCCGTGCGCCGCCGCGCACGTCCGGTCCGCGAACCCGCACCACCCCACCCCGAACCACCCGCACCGACACCACGGAGACCCTCATGCCCGTCGAGTTCCTCGGCATCGCCACGACCAACGACGCGTCGGAGACCACCGACCGCACGACCGCTGCGTTCGACCCCGCCTACCTCGAGCGCCTCGTGCGCGCGCACGAGGACAACGGCTGGACGCGCGTCCTCTTCGCGTACGGATCCTCCGGCCCCGAGCCCGCCGCCCTCGCCGCCTACACCGCCGCGCGCCTGCAGTCGATCGAGCTCCTGCTCGCGCACCGGCCCAACGTGTCCTACCCGACGTACGCGGCCAAGACGTTCGCGACGCTCGACCAGCTCTCCGGCGGGCGGCTCTCCGTCCACTTCATCACCGGCGGCAACGACCACGAGCAGGGCCGCGAGGGCGACACGCTGACCAAGGACGAGCGGTACGCGCGCACCCAGGAGTACATCCAGATCGTCAAGCAGGCCTGGTCGAGCGCCGAGCCGTTCGACCACCACGGCCCGTTCTACGACTTCGACGACTTCGTGCTCGACGCCAAGCCGTTCGAGGGCCGCACCCCGACCATCTCGTTCGGCGGGTCGTCCGACGCCGCGTTCCGCGTCGGTGCGGCCGAGGCCGACATCTACGCCGTCTGGGGCGAGCCCCTCGACCGCACCGCCGAGCAGATCGCGCGCGTGCACGCCGAGGCCGCCGCCGCGGGCCGGACGACGCCGCCGCGCATCCACGCCGCGTTCCGGCCGATCGTCGCGCCGACCGAGGAGCTCGCCTGGGAGAAGGCGCACCGCATCCTCGACCGGATCGAGGCACGCAAGGCCGCCGCCGGGGGTCAGCTCAGCCGTCGGCACCCGATCGACAAGCCCGAGAACGCGGGTTCCCAGCGCCTGCTCGAGATCGCCGCCCAGGGCGAGCGCTTCGACACCGCGCTGTGGACCGCGACCGCGAAGGCCACCGGCGGCGCCGGCAACTCCAACGCGCTCGTCGGCACGCCCGAGCAGGTCGCCGAGGCGCTCCTCGCGTACTACGACCTCGGCGTCCGGGTCATCTCGGCCCGCGGCTACGACCTGCTCGACGACGCGGTCGACTTCGGCCGCTACGTCATCCCGATCGTCCGCGAGGAGGTCGCGAAGCGCGACGCCGCCGCCGCCGAGGCCGCCGCGGCCTGAGAGGTCGGCAACCCCGCCCCGGGTCGGCAGCTCCGGTCGGGTTCGGCACCTGCGCGTGCCGAACCCGACCGGAGCTGCCGAACGCGCCGGTACCGGACCCCCGAACGACGACACCGACAGCAAGGAGCAGGACCGTGCGGTTCCAGGTACTCGACATCGTGTTCAACCCGCCCCACCCCGTGACCGGGGAGGCGGTCGCGCCGTCCGACCGGTTGAACCGGGTCGTGGAGACGGCGGTGCTCGCGGAGGAGCTCGGGTTCGACTCGTTCGCGGTGGGGGAGCGGCACGCGGGCGAGGTGCTGTCGTCGGCACCCACGGTGATCCTCGGCGCGGTCGCGGCGCGGACGTCGCGCATCCTGCTGAGCACGGGTGTCACCGTGCTGTCGCTGCTCGACCCGATCCGCGTCGCCGAGGACCTCGCGACGGTCGACCAGCTGAGCCGCGGGCGCTTGGAGATCGTCATCGGCAAGGGCAACGAGGTGCTGCAGTACCCGCTGCTGGGGCTGGACATCGACAAGCAGTACGAGTACCTCCAGGAGAACTACGAGCTGCTGCGCCTGCTGCTGTCGGAGGAGGACGTCAGCTGGAGCGGGCGGCACCGCCACGCGCTGGAGCACGCGACGACGCTGCCGCGGCCGTTCGCCGGGCCGTTCCGGATCTGGCACGGGTCGGCGACGTCGCGCTTCGCGGTGGACCTCGCGGCCCGGTACGGGGACCCGATCGTCAGCGCCAACGCGTTGCAGCCGCGCGAGAACTACCAGGTCCTCATCGACCGCTACCGCGAGCGGTACGCGGCGCACGGGCACGACCCGGCGTACGGGTTCGTCGGGTCGGGCTCGGGCGGGCTGTTCCTCGCCGACACGACGGAGGAGGCGATCGAGCAGTACCGCCCGATCTACGAGGGCCAGGTCGCGGCGGCGGCACGTCGCGGCTACGGGGCGGACGCCGTCGGGAAGGCACCGAGCTTCCGGACGGTCGAGGACGCCGTCGAGCGCGGGCCCGCGCTCGTGGGGTCGCCGGAGCGCGTGGCGGAGAAGATCCTCGACTACCACGCCTCGTACCGGCACGACCTGCAGTCCGTCTCGGTGAACCACCTGATCCCTGCGGCGCAGCAGGAGGACGTGCTGCGTCGGTTCGCGGAGGAGGTCGTCCCCGTCGTGCGGGCCGAGGTGAAGACGGACCTCTGGAGCGTGGCCGACGCCCGTCGCGCGGCGGGCTTCACCGCGGCCTGAGCGAGCCCGCCGGACCGGAGGGGCCCGTCTCGCCTGGCGAGGCGGGCCCTCGCCGTGCTCGTGACGGCCCCGCCGACGGGTCACGACGTCGCGGAGCAGGAAACAACCGTCCGCCTGGCGGGACGGCCGTCTCGATACTTGACTCACCTGGTCGAGATTGTCTTTCCTGCTCCCAGGTGACGAGCGTCAGCACGCAGGCCCGGCTCGCTGACCAGCAACCCTTCGACGTGACGGGGTGCTCCGGGAACGACCTGACCGCGCCGCTCCCGCGGCGCGGTAAGCACGGCACACCGGTGGGCACCCCCCGCCGCGCCGGCCCTGGGCCCGGCGCGGTCGACCACCGGCGCCGGACGACCGCCGGTCCTCAGCCGGCACCGAGGAGAGCAGCACGACATGATCCCCACACCTCACCGACGCCGGTCCCTGACCGTCGTGGCGGCGGCCGCCGCGACGGGCCTCCTGCTCGCCGCGTGCGGCGGCGGGTCCGGCACGTCCGACGACGGCGGGTCGCCCAGCCCGTCCGGCGAGCCCGTCGCGGGCGGCGACCTGACCTTCGCGATCACGGTCGACTCGCACTGCCTCGACCCGCAGCAGGTCGGCAACAACGACGCCATCGCGGCGGCCCGCCAGACCGTCGCGTCGCTCACGGCGCAGGACCCGGAGACGGGCGAGATCCTGCCGTGGCTCGCGGAGAGCTGGGAGGTGAACGACGACGCGTCGAGCTACACGTTCCACCTGCGCGACGACGCGACGTACGCCGACGGCACGCCGATCGACGCCGAGTCGGTGAAGACGAACCTCGACGCGATCGTCGCGCTCGGCGCGACGGCGTCGCTCGGGTCGCAGTACCTCGTCGGCTACGAGGGCACGACCGTCACCGACCCGCAGACCCTCACGGTGGACTTCGCGGCGCCGAGCGCGCAGTTCCTCCAGGCGACGTCGACGTTCTCGCTCGGCCTCCTCGCCCCGTCCTCGGCCGACCTGAGCGTCGAGGACCGCTGCGCCGGCAAGTTCGTCGGCTCCGGGCCGTTCTCCGTGAAGTCCTACACGCAGGACCAGGAGATCGTGCTCGAGAAGGTCGCGGGCTACGCGTGGGGCTCGGAGGCCAACGACCACCAGGGCGAGGCCTACCTCGACACGGTGACGTTCAAGGTCATCCCCGAGGCGAGCGTGCGCAGCGGCAGCCTGCAGTCCGGGCAGATCGACGCGACGGCCGCGATCTCGACAGTCGACCTCCCGCAGTTCGACGGGAACGGGTTCTGGCTCGAGTACCGCGCGAACCCGGGCGTCGTGTTCAACCTCTTCCCCAACGAGTCGAGCCCGCTCGCGGGCGACGAGGCCGTGCGGACGGCGATCCTGCGGGGTATCGACCGCGAGCAGATCGCGGACACCGTGCTCAGCGAGCAGGACGAGCCGGCCACGAGCGTCCTGTCGCACTCGACGCCGCTCTACGAGAGCGTCGCGGACGAGCTCGCCTACGACCCCGAGGGCGCGAAGAAGATCCTCGACGACGCAGGCTGGGTCGAGGGCGCCGACGGCGTGCGCGAGAAGGACGGCCAGAAGCTCTCCACGACCGTGACGTTCTGGCAGGTGCCGGAGCCGCTCGAGCTCGTCCAGCAGCAGCTCGCGCAGATCGGCGTGGACCTCCAGCTCCAGCACGTGACCGTCGCGGAGTCGCAGGCGATCAAGGAGAGCGGCGACTTCGACTTCGACTACTACAACCTCACGCGCTCCGACCCGGACGTGCTGCGGACGATCTTCTCGGCGAACGCGCGCAACATCAACCAGCGCGACGCGGAGGAGGTCGACGGCCTGCTCGACGCGTCGGCCGCGGCGACCGACCCGGCCGAGCGGCAGGAGCTCGTCACGGAGGCGTCCCGCCTCCTGGTCCAGAAGGGGCACGCGATCCCGGTCTACGAGCTCTCGACGACCATCGCGGCCGCCGACACGGTCCACGGCCTGACGTTCGAGGCGTCGTCGCGGCTCGACTTCTACGACGCCTGGGTCACCCAGGGCTGACCCGCCGGGCCCGCCTGCCCGACGCCGCGGCGTCGGGCAGGCGGGCATCCCCCACGGAAGGAGGCCGACCATGGGCCGGTACGTCCTGCGTCGCGCCGGGCAGGGGCTGTTCGTGCTCTGGGCGGCGTTCACGATCTCGTTCTTCGTCCTCTACCTGCTGCCCAGCGACCCGGCCGCGCTCATGGCGAGCGGCGGCGGCGAGGCGGACCAGGTGGACCCCGCGCTGCTCGACGCGCTCCGCGCGCAGTACGGCCTCGACCGGCCCCTGCTCGTGCAGTACGCCGACGCGCTGTGGCACGCGCTGCGGCTCGACTTCGGGACGTCGTACGCGTCCGGGGCGCCCGCGACGCAGCTCGTGCTCCAGGCGCTCCCGGAGACGCTGCGGCTCACGGCCGCGGCGCTCGTCCTCGCCGTCGTGGCGGGCGCCGGCATCGCGATCGCGAGCACGTTCCCGCGCGCGGCCTGGCTGCGCCACGCGCTCGCGTCGCTCCCGCCGCTCGGCGTCGCCCTGCCGCCGTTCTGGCTGGGCCTGCTGCTCCTGCAGTGGTTCTCCTTCCAGCTCCCGGTGTTCCCCGCGATCGGCAACGAGGGCGCGATCAGCCTCGTGCTGCCGGCGATCACGCTCGCCGTCCCGGCGAGCGCCGCGCTCGCCCAGGTGCTCGCGCGGAGCCTGCGCGGGACGCTCGGCGAGCCGTACGTCGAGACGGCGCGTGCCAAGGGCGCGAGCCGGGCGCGCGTGCACTTCGGCCACGCGCTGCGCAACGCCGCGATCCCCGCCCTGACCGTGCTGGGGGTCGTCGTGGGCGGGCTGCTCGGCGGCACGGTCGTCACGGAGACGGTGTTCTCGCGCGCCGGCCTGGGACGGCTCACGGTCACGTCGGTGGACGCGCAGGACATCCCCGTGGTGCAGGCGGTCGTCGTCCTCTCGGCGCTCGTGTTCGTGGTCGTCACGCTCGTGGTCGACCTGCTCTACCCCCTGCTCGACCCCCGGATCGACGCACGACAGAAGGCGGTGGCCGCATGAGCACCAGGCCGGGAGTGCGCATCGTGCTCCGGGACGAGGCCCGGGTCGCGGACCGTGCCGCGGCGGCGGACGCCCCGCCGTCGGGCGCGCTCGCCCCCGACGCCCCGCCCGCCGACGCGCCCGCGGGGCGCACGCCCGCGGAGATCGAGGTCGAGGACCGCGAGGACGCGCGCGCGATCCTCCGGCACGGCCGCGTGCGGACCCGGGGCACGGCGGGCCGGTGGCGACGCGGGGCGCGGTACGCCGTGCGGCGTCCCGGGCTGGTCGTCGCGGTGCTCGTCGTGCTGCTCGTCACGGCGTGGGCCGTCGTCCCGCAGCTCTTCACGGCGTACGACCCGCTGACGGGCGTGCCCGCCGACCGGCTGCAGCCGCCGTCGGGCGCGCACCTGTTCGGCACCGACCACCTGGGACGCGACGTGTACGCGCGGGTCGTCCACGGCGCGTCGGCCTCGCTCGGTGCGACCGTCATCGCGGTCGCGGTCGGGCTCGTCGCCGGGTCGCTGCTCGGCCTGCTCGCGGGGTTCGTGCGCGGGTGGGTGGACGACGTCGTCGGCCGGTTCGTCGACGTGCTGCTCGCGATCCCCAGCATCCTGCTCTCGCTCGCGATCATCACGGCGCTCGGGTTCGGGACGGTCAAGGTCGCGATCGCCGTCGGCATCACGAGCGTCGCGACGTTCGCGCGCGTCATGCGGGCCGAGGTCCTGCGGACCTCGACGTCGGTGTACGTCGAGGCGGCCCGCGCGTCGGGCGTGCGCTGGTACGGCGTGCTGGGGCGCCACGTGCTGCCCAACTCGACGGGACCGGTGCTCGCGCTCGTCGCGCTCGAGCTCGGGACCGCGGTGCTCGCGATCTCGGCCCTGAGCTTCCTCGGCTACGGGACGCCGCCGCCCGCGCCCGAGTGGGGGTCGCTCGTCTCGGGCGGGCGCGACTACCTGGCCACCGCGTGGTGGCTCACGACCATGCCGGGCCTCGTGATCGTCGCCGTCGTGCTGTCGGCGAACCGCGTCGCGCGGGCCCTGGAACGCACCGGAGGGGACGCATGACCGTCACGACGCCGACCACCCAGGAGCGTCCCGGCCCGACGTCGGGCGAGGCGCCCGCGCTCGAGATCCGCGGTCTGGAGGTCGCCTACCGCACGCGCGACGGCGGCTCGTACGCCGCCGTCCGCGGCGTCGACCTCACGGTCGGGGCGGGCGAGGTCGTCGCGCTCGTGGGCGAGTCCGGGTCGGGCAAGAGCACGACGGCGCACGCGGCCCTGCACCTGCTCGCGCGCGGGGGCGAGGTGACGGCAGGGACCATCCGCCTCGGCGGCCGCGACGTCGGGCGGCTCTCCGAGAAGGAGTGGCAGCAGGTGCGGGGCCGCGACGTCGGGCTCGTGCCGCAGGACCCGACGGTGTCGCTCAACCCCGTCACGCGCGTGGGCGACCAGGTCGCGGAGGTGCTCGTCATCCACGGGCTCGCGCGGCGCAAGGAGGCGCGCGAGCGCGCGGTCGAGCTGCTGCGCCAGGCCGGGATCGACGACCCGGAGGCCCGCGCGCGGCAGTACCCGTCGCAGCTCTCCGGCGGGATGCGCCAGCGCGTGCTCATCGCGATCGCCGTCGCGGCGCGGCCGCGCCTCGTCGTCGCGGACGAGCCCACGAGCGCGCTCGACGTGACGGTCCAGCGCCGTATCCTCGACCACCTCGACGGCCTCGTGCGCGACCTCGGCACCGCGGTCCTGCTCATCACGCACGACCTCGGCGTCGCGGCGGACCGCGCCGACCGCATCGTCGTCCTGGAGCACGGGGTCGTCGTCGAGGAGGGCACCGCCGAGCAGGTGCTGCACGACCCGCGCCACCCCTACACCCAGCAGCTCATCGCGGCGGCGCCGAGCCTCGCGAGCTCGCGCCTCGTCGCGGGCAGCACCCCGGGGACGGCGCCGGGCGACGGCGTCGTCCCGCGCGCCGACGCGAGCCGCGCCGCGGTCGCGAGCCGCGCTGACGGTCAGGGGACCGCGGTGCCCGACGGCGCCGGCCCGGGCACCGCGGGTGCGCCCGTCCTCGCGGTGCGGGACCTGCGCAAGGAGTTCACGCTGCCGCGCGGGGCGGCGCACCGGACGCTCGTCGCGGTGGACGGCGTGAGCCTCGCGGTCGGGCGCGGCGAGACGTACGCGCTCGTGGGGGAGTCCGGGTCGGGCAAGAGCACGACGGCGCGCCTCGCCCTCCGGCTCGAGCGGCCCACCGCGGGCACGGTGGAGCTCGCCGGAGAGGACATCACGACGGCGCGCGGCGAGCGGCTGCGGTCGCTGCGCCGCGGCTTCCAGGTGGTCTACCAGTCCCCGTACGCGTCGCTCGACCCGCGGTTCACCGTCGAGCAGATCGTCACCGAGCCGCTCCGGGCGTACCGGGTCGGGTCGCCGTCCGAGCGGGCGGACCGGGCGCGTGCGCTCGTCGAGGACGTCGCGCTCCCGCCCGACGTGCTCCGCCGGGGACCGCGCGAGCTCTCGGGCGGGCAGCGCCAGCGCGTCGCCATCGCGCGGGCGCTCGCCCTGAACCCGGCGCTCGTCGTGCTCGACGAGCCCGTCTCGGCGCTCGACGTGTCCGTGCAGGCGCAGATCCTCGATCTGCTCGTGCGGCTGCAGGCCGAGCACGGGCTCGCGTACCTGTTCATCTCGCACGACCTCGCCGTCGTGCGGCAGGTGTCCGACCACGTCGGCGTCATGCACCGAGGCCGCGTCGTCGAGCAGGGCGACGCCGAGCAGATCCTGCTCGACCCGCAGGAGGAGTACACGCGTGAGCTCGTCGCGGCCATCCCCGGCCGCCGCGCGCTCCAGGAGCGCACCGCGAGATAGAACGGCCCGTCGCGAGGTAGCACACGACGTGCTCTACCTCGCGACGGGCCGTTCTACCTCGCGGGGGCGGGCCGGGTCAGGCCTCGCGGTTCTCCGAGGACAGGAACCAGGCCTGCTTCTCCAGGTCCGCGATGATCTCGTGCAGGATGTCGGCGCTCGTCGGGTCCTCGGCGTCGACGTCGTCGTGCACGGCGCGGACGACCTCGACCGTCTGCGCGATGCGCTCGACGACCGCGTCGACCGTGTCGCCGACCGACACGAGGCCCGCCGGGTACGGCGAGAGGTCCGTCGTCGTGGCGACCGTCTCGGTGCGGCCGTCGGGCACGACCTGGAGCGCGCGCATGCGCTCGGCGACGGTGTCGCTGTGCTCGCGCGCGGCGTCCACGACGTCGTCGAGCTGGAGGTGCAGGTCGCGGAACCCGCGGCCCGTGACGTTCCAGTGGGCCTGCTTGCCCTGGACGTGCAGGTCGACGAGCGCGACGAGCACGCGCTGCAGGTGGGCGCGGAGCTTCTCCGACGCCTCGAAGCGGGCCGTCGTGCGGTGGATGGTGGGTGCGGACATGGTGCTCCTCGCTCTCTCGGGGGTCGCCCGGAATCGTGCGGCGGTCACCCGGCTTCCGTCGGTGCCGTTCACTTGAACGATTCCAGACTAGGTCGCATTCCGCGCGCTCGCCAGCAAGGAGAGGCGTGCCTGACCTGCGGCGGGGCTCGTCGCGCGCCGAGCCGCGGCACGACGCGTCACGTCCTCTCGCCAGGTGAGAGGACGGCGTCCGCCCTTGCCCCGGGCGGCGCGCGGTGGTCCGCTGGGCCCATGACCGACACCTCCCGGACCTCCGCCCTCGGCACCCTCCCGTCGCGCACGCTCGGCACCGGCGAGGCGGCGCTCGCCGTCTCCGCCGTCGGGTTCGGCGGCATGTCCGTCACCGACGCCTACGGCCCTGCGGACGCCACGGAGGCGGAGGCCGTGCTGCGCCGCGCGCTCGAGCTCGGCGTGACCCTCTTCGACACCGCCGACGTCTACGGCCACGGCCGCAACGAGGAGCTGTTCGGCCGGGTCCTCGGGCCGCACCGGGACGAGATCGTCCTCGCGTCGAAGTTCGGGCTCCCGCCCGCGGGCGGCCACCCCGACGGGCGCCCGGTCGACGGTCGCCCCGAGTACGTCCGTGCCGCGGTCGACGCGAGCCTGCGTCGCCTCGGCACCGACCGTCTCGATCTGTACTACCTGCACCGTGTCGACCCCCAGGTGCCGATCGAGGACACGGTCGGCGCGCTCGCGGGTCTCGTGGAGGCCGGGAAGGTCCGCGGCATCGGCCTCTCGGAGCCGTCCGCCGCGACCGTGCGCCGCGCGCACGCCGTGCACCCCGTGACGGCCGTGCAGAGCGAGTACTCGCTGTGGACGCGCGACCCGGAGGACGAGGTGCTGCCGACGCTGCGCGAGCTCGGGGTCGGCTTCGTGCCCTTCTCGCCGCTCGGCCGGGGCATCCTCACCGGGACCGTGGACGCCACCGACGGCTTCGCGGAGGACGACGTGCGCCGCGCCCACGCCCGGTACGCCGGCGAGGCGTTCGAGCACAACCGCGGCCTCGTGCGCTCCCTGGAGCAGCTCGCCGCGGAGCACGGCGTCACGACCGCACAGCTCGCGGTCGCGTGGCTCCTCGCGCAGGGCGACGACGTCGTCCCGATCCCGGGGACGAAGCGCGTCGCGTACCTGGAGCAGAACGTCGCGGCGGCCGCGGTCGAGCTCACGCCGGACGACGTCGCGACGATCGGCGCGGCGATCCCGCGCGCGGCCGTCCAGGGCGTGCGGCACCCGCAGCCGGACCTCCTCGACGGCTGACCCCGACGCGCGGCGCGGGCCGCTCGGGACCGGCCGCCGTCCCCGGCGGGGACCGCCGGGCATCGAGGACAGGGGCACCCGCCCTGCCCTGCGGGGCCGGGGAGACCTAGACTGGAGAGGTCCTGTGGGTCTCCCCGCGCAGAGGTCGGCTCCGATGTCGTGGCTGCTCATGATCTGGTGCGTGACGGCGTGCACGGCCGCCGCCGCGTGGTGGGTGCTGCGCCGGGCCGGGCGACCTCCGAGCCACCGGGCGGGCGCGCGCCGTCGTGCCGCCGCGGCGCCGGACCCGCTGACGACGCTCGCGCTCCAGGTGCGGCTCACCGCGCTCGCCGCGGAGCTCCGGCGCATCGAGGCCGACCCGGACGTCTACGCGCGGGCTCACCACTACCTCGCGGTCCAGGGCGCCTACGACGCGCTGCTGCGCGAGGCCTGCCGGCTCACCGGGCTCCCGGTCGCGGACGCGCCCCTGCGCGCGGGCTTCCGCACCGGCGACGACGAGCGGTTCCGCGAGGAGCTCGAGCTCAGCGCGCGCGGCTGGAGCTGGTGACGGACCACCCGTGAGGGGCGGCACGGGACGGGCGAGGGGCCCGACGGCGGGACGACCGCCGTCGGGCCCCTCGCCCGTCCGCGCCCTCAGAGCGCGGAGTGGTCGCCGATCCGGTGGTAGGTGCGGTCGTGGTAGACGAGCGGCGACGCCGCCGCCCCCCGCGGCGCCCCGGGCGCGGCGCCGACGCTCGACGCGAGCGCGCGCAGCGAGACGAGGTAGGAGTCGCCCACCGGGGTGCGCTGGACGACCCGCCCGCGCACCCACGACAGCGCGCCGTCGATCACGGGCTCGCCCGTCGGCAGGCGCGACCAGCCGCCGTCCGCGAACCGGTCGATGCCGCTCGTCGCGAACCGGGCCGAGACATCGTCCTGGTGGTCGGCGAGGAAGCTCACGGTCAGCGTGCGCGCCGTCGAGACCGCGGGCCACGACGACGACGTGGACGCGAGCGAGAACGCGAGCAGCGGGGGCGCGGCCGAGACGGAGATGACGGACGTCGCGGTGAAGCCGACGAGGCGGTCGCCGTGCTCGAGCGCGACGACGGCGACGCCCGCGGGGTGGCCGCGGAACACGGCCTTGTACTCGTCGGGGGAGAGCTGGGGCTCGTCCTGCTCGGCCAGGAGGGCCTCCAGGTGGGTGAGCTCGGCGGTCATCGGGCCACCCCCGCGAACGCGTCCGCGACGGCCTCGTCGGTGCGGGCCGACGGGAGGTTCCCCGCCGGGGGGAGCGGTGCCGTGGCGCGGCGCAGGGCGTCGCCCTCGCGCGCGAGCCACGCGTCCACGACCGGCCCCAGGTCCGCGAGCTGCGGCTCGGTGACCGTGAGCGACCGGGTCGGGACGACGGCGCCGAGCTCGACGAGCACGGGCCGCAGGTGCACCTCCCCGACGAGCGCGTGCGCCGGGTTCCCCGACACGACGAGCGGGACCACGACGACGCCCGCGAGCCCGTCGGGGCCGTAGAGGTCGAGGAAGGCCTTGAGCAGCCCGGTGTACGACGCCTTGTAGACCGGGGTCGCCACGACGGCGACCGTCGCCCGGGCGAGGTGCGCGCGGGCGACGTCGGCCGCCGGGTGGTCGGCGGCGAGCACCTCGGCGGCGAACGACGCCAGGTCGACCGTGGCGACGTCGGCCGTGCCGAGGACGTCGGCGACGCGGCGCGCGACCGTCTCGGCGGCGCCGAGCGTGCGCGAGCCGGGCCGCGGGTTGCCCGAGACGGCGAGCACCGTCGGGTGGGTGGGGTGGTGGGTCATGTGCACCTCGCAGTAGTCGTCGATCACGCTTGCCGTGCGGGCCGTCCTCGCCGGTGGCGAGGCAGGCCGGGCCCGGCCTGGTCATCTCCCGGAGCACCCCGCCGTGACAGGGGGTTGCCGGCCAGCGAGCCGGGGCTTGGCGCTGGCGCTCGTGACCTGGGGACGGGTATAGCAACCGCCTCGGGAAACTGCACCGGATCGGTAGGGTTTCTCAGTGGGTGGACGGATGTGTCGTCGCCGGTGCCCCTCGTGCCGCCCGGTGCCGCCTCGTGCGGGCCGACCCGGCCCCGCGGCCGCCCGTGCCGGTGCGCGCGGAGTGAGACGGTGTGACGGGAGCTTCTGGCACAGGCGTACCGTCAGCAGGAGTTCCGCCCGCGTCAGACGAGGAGTACCCATGGACAGCCGACTGCAGTCCGTCTACGACGAGGTCCTGCGTCGCAACCCCGGCGAGGCCGAGTTCCACCAGGCCGTGCGCGAGGTCTTCGACTCGCTCGGCCCCGTGCTGCGCAAGCACCCGCGCTACGTCGAGGCCGCCGTCCTCGAGCGCGTGTGCGAGCCGGAGCGCCAGATCATCTTCCGGGTCCCGTGGGTGGACGACACCGGGCGCGTGCAGATCAACCGCGGCTTCCGCGTCGAGTTCAACTCGGCGCTCGGCCCGTACAAGGGCGGCCTGCGGTTCCACCCGTCGGTCTACCTCGGCATCGTGAAGTTCCTCGGCTTCGAGCAGATCTTCAAGAACTCGCTCACGGGCATGCCCATCGGCGGGGGCAAGGGCGGCTCCGACTTCGACCCGCGCGGGCGGTCCGACGGCGAGGTCATGCGGTTCTGCCAGTCGTTCATGACCGAGCTCTACCGGCACATCGGCGAGAACACGGACGTCCCCGCGGGCGACATCGGCGTGGGCGGCCGCGAGATCGGCTACCTCTTCGGGCAGTACAAGCGCATCACCAACCGGTACGAGTCCGGCGTCCTCACGGGCAAGGGCATCTCGTGGGGCGGCTCGCTCGTCCGCACGGAGGCCACGGGCTACGGCACGGTCCTCTTCGCGCAGAACATGCTGGAGACGCGCGGGCAGGAGCTCGACGGGCGCCGCGTCGTCGTCTCGGGCTCGGGCAACGTCGCGATCTACGCGACGGCCAAGGCGCAGCAGCTCGGCGCGAACGTGGTCGCGTTCTCCGACTCGTCGGGCTACGTCGTCGACGAGGCCGGGGTCGACCTCGAGCTCCTGCGCCAGATCAAGGAGGTCGAGCGCGGGCGCGTCGCCGACTACGCCGCGCGCCGGCCCGGGGCCCGCGTCGTCACCGACGGGTCCATCTGGGACGTGCCGTGCGACGTCGCGCTCCCGTGCGCGACGCAGAACGAGCTCGACGAGGCGGCGGCCAAGCAGCTCGTCGCGAACGGCGTCGTCGCGGTCGCCGAGGGCGCCAACATGCCGACGACGCCGAGCGCGGTCGCGCTGCTCCAGGAGGCGGGCGTCCTCTTCGCGCCGGGCAAGGCCGCGAACGCGGGCGGCGTCGCGACGTCGGCCCTCGAGATGCAGCAGAACGCGTCGCGCGACGCGTGGTCCTTCGAGTACACGGAGGACCGCCTCGCGCAGATCATGGCGGGCATCCACGACCGCTGCGTCGAGACGGCCGACGAGTACGGCACCCCCGGCAACTACGTGCTCGGCGCCAACATCGCCGGCTTCACCAAGGTCGCCGACGCGATCCTCGCGCTCGGCGTCATCTGACCCGAGCCGCACGACGACGGCCGTCGGTGCCCCGCGCAGAGCGGTGGCACCGGCGGCCGTGGTGCGCCCGCGAAAAGCCCTCCGGCCGAGAAGGCTCGGGCGCCTAGGGTGGCCGGATGGCGACGGTCAGGCAGGTCCAGGTCACGTTCGACTGCGCGCAGCCACGGCGCGTCGCCCGGTTCTGGTGCGAGGTGCTGGGCTACGTCCCCGCGTCGCCCCCGGAGGGCTTCGCCACCTGGGACGACGCCGAGGCCGCGCTCCCGGCCGCGGAGCGGGACGCCTGGTCCGCCTGCAGCGACCCGACGGGGGTCGGGCCGCGCCTGTACTTCCAGCGCGTCCCCGAGGGCAAGGTCGTCAAGAACCGCGTGCACCTCGACGTGCGCGTCGGCACCGGGCTCGCGGGGGCCGAGCGCCTCGCCGCGCTCGAGGCCGAGCGCGACCGGCTGGTCGCGCTCGGCGCGACGTGCGTGCGCGTGCTGGTCGCCGACGAGGAGAACGAGTCCTGCATCGTCATGCAGGACGTCGAGGGCAACGAGTTCTGCCTGGACTGAACCGCCGGCCCGACCCGCGGGACCGATCCGCGAGCCGGCCCGGGCGGTGGTGCCGCGGGTCTCCTACGCGACGGTCGTGCGGACCGTGACGGGGATGTTGCCCCGGGTCGCGAGCGAGTACGGGCAGACGGCGTGCGCGGCCTCCGCGAGCTCCTCGGCGACGTCCTGGGTGACGCCGCCCCCGAGCTCGACGTGCAGCGTCGCGCCGAGCGAGAAGCCGCCGTCGCCGTTCGGGACGAGGTCGACCTCGGCGACGACGGCCGAGTCCGTCACGGGGACCTTGCGCTGCGCCGCGACCATCTTCAGCGCCGAGTGGAAGCACGACGACCACCCGGCCGCGAACAGCTGCTCGGGGTTGGTCCCGCCACCGGGGCCGCCCATCGCGCGCGGGACGGCGAGCGTGACGTCGAGCTGGCCGTCGTCGGACACGGCGCGGCCTCCGGCGCGGCCGTCGCCGGTCGCTGTGGCCACGGCGGTGTAGAGGGTGTCAGCCATCGAGGTGCCTTTCGAGAGTCGTGGTGCGACGTAGAGTTACTAGTACGTCTACATCAAGGAACCTAGACTGGCGGCCGACCGCGCGCAAGGGGCGGAGAGAAGGAGGGGGCCATGGTCGACGACTCGCCGACGTCCGGGGCGACGGGCCGCGGCACCGCGGCGGACACGCGCCGCCGCATCCTCGAGGCCGCCTCGGCGCTCTTCTACGCCCAGGGCATCCGGGCGACGAGCGCCGACCGCATCATCGAGCAGGTCGGCATCACCAAGGTCACGTTCTACCGCCACTTCCGCACGAAGTCTGACCTCGTCGTCGCGTACCTCGAGCAGCAGGCCGCGCGCGACCGCGCCGTCGTCGACGAGGCGTTGCGCGACACCGAGCCGCTCGACGCCCTGAGCGCCCTCGCGGGCGCCATCGGCGCCGTGAGCTGCGTGCCGGGCTTCCGCGGCTGCCCGTTCATCAACGCCGCGGCGGAGACGCCCGACCCGCAGGACCCGGTGCGCGTCGTCGTCGACCGCCACCGGCGCTGGACGCGGGACGTGTTCGCGCGGCTCGCGGCGGCGGTCGGCGTCGCGGACGCCGACGCGACCGCGGCGCAGCTCATGATGCTGCGCGACGGCGCGATGGTCGCGGGGTACCTCGGCGACCCGGACGAGGTGGCCGCGACCCTGCGGTCCGCGTGCCTCGCCGCCGTCGCGGCGGGACGGCCGACGCCGGCCTGAGCGCGCGCGCCCGACGCGCTGCCCGGAGTCGTCTACCCTGGCCGACGGCCGCCGTCGTGCGGGTCGTGCGACGCGACGGCCGCCGGACCGGACGACGGGAGAGCGCCATGACGACCACCGACCCCGAGGGCACCGCAGCCCGCGACGTGGCCCTCGAGCTCGCCGTCCAGGACCCCGACGGCGTCCGCGTGGCCGCAGCCGTGCGTGCCCGCCGGGTCGAGCTGTGCGTCGGTCTCGGCGCGACGGGCGGGCTCACCCCCAGCGCCGGCCTCGTCGAGGCCGCGGTCGCCGCGGCGGCGGAGGCCGGAGGCCCCGGTCCGCGCGTCGAGGTGCACGTGCTCGTCCGGCCGCGCCCGGGCGGCTTCGTCCTCACGCCCACCGACCTCGACGTCCAGGTGCGCGACGTCCGGGCCGCGGTGGCGGCCGGGGCGAGCGGTGTCGTCGTGGGTGCGCTCACCCCGGACGGACTGGTCGACGTCGCCGCGGTCCGCACCCTCGTGGAGGCGGCGGACGGGCGCGAGGTCACGTTCCACCGCGCGGTCGACGTCGTGGCCGACCCGCTCGCGGCGCTCGACGCGCTCGCCGGGGACGGGGTCGTGCGCGTGCTCACCTCGGGCGGGGCGTCGCGCAGCATCGACGGCGTCGATCGGCTGCGCGCCATGGCGGCCCACGCGCGCGACGCGCTCGGTGGGCGTCTCCAGGTCATGGCGGGTGGGGGAGTGCGGCCGCAGGACGTCGGGGCGCTCGTGGCCGCTGGCGTGGACGCCGTGCACCTCTCGGCCAAGCGCGTCGTCGCGGACGACGCCGGGCCGGGTGGCGGCGGCGACGCCGGCTACGAGGTCACCGACCCCGAGGTCGCCCGGGCCGCGCGCGCCGCGCTGGACGCCGCGCGCTGACGCCGTCGCTGACCGGCCGCAGACGCTGCCGCTGACCGGCCGCAGACGCTGCCGCTGACCGGCCGCAGACGCTGCCGCTGACCGGCCGCAGACGCTGCCGCTGACCGGCCGCAGACGCTGCCGCTGACCGGCCGCAGACGCTGCCGCTGACCGGCCGGAGGCGCTGCCGGCGACCCGCCGCTGACCGCCGTCGTCCCTGTCCCCAGGCCGTGCTCGCCGCGTCGGCGGTCGCACCGGAACCGGCCGACGAACTGCTCCCGCACCGCCTCTGACCTCGCACGGCACCTCGGCCGGGCCTCGCTCCGTGGGGCCCGGCCGGGCTCGTCCTGGGACGGTTCTGGTATCGAGGTCTCAGTTAGGTAACTTTCCTGTCGTATTCGTAGGAGGGCTGGTGGCTATTAGTTAGTGTTCCTGCCACACGCCTGCGGGCGCCGAAGAACGACGTGAGGACGCGTCGTCCCTGCGAAAGGACCGAAGATGATTCGAAGCACGGCGCGCAAGCGTCTGCTCACGGCGGCGGCACTCGTCACGGGCGTCTCGCTGCTCGCGAGCGCCTGCACCGGCGGGGGCAGCGGCGAGGGTGAGGGTGACGGCGGCGGTGAGGCTCGCGTCCTCAACGTCTGGGCCGGGACCCAGACGCCCATGGTCGCGAACTTCAACCCGTACGCGCCCAACCCGCTGCACGTGACGAACGGCGGCATCTACGAGCCGCTGTTCTTCTACAACCGCGCCGAGGCCGGCGACCCGACGCCCCGCCTGGGCGAGTCCTACGAGTGGAGCGAGGACGGCACCGAGCTGACCGTCACGATCCGCGAGGGCGTGAAGTGGTCGGACGGCGAGGACTTCACGGTCGAGGACGTCATCTTCTCGTACACCAACGACGCGGCGAAGCGCGACTACCTGAACACGATCGACAAGGTCGACGAGTCGACCGTCAAGTTCACCTTCAACGGCGCGCAGTTCACGAGCGCCGTGCAGATCCTCGGCACCACGCTCATGGTCCCCGAGCACCTCTTCAAGGAGGTGCCGGACCTCATCACGTACACGAACGAGGAGCCCGTCGGCACCGGTCCGTTCACGCTCGACACCATCACCAACGCGACCTACACCGTCGTCCCGAACGAGGACTACTGGGGCGGCGAGCCGAAGCTCGAGAAGGTCCGCTTCCTCGCTCTCGACAAGAACCAGAGCGCCCAGGACCTCCTCGCCACGGGCAAGATCGACTGGACCACGATGTTCATCGCGGACCCGGAGACGGTCACCGGGGCGGGCCAGGTCTCGCTGCTCAACACCCCGCAGGACCCGACCACGATCATGTCGTGCTCGAACGCGGCGCTCGGTTGCGCGGGCCCGCAGACGGACCTCGCCGTCCGTCAGGCGGTCAACCTGCTCGTCGACCGCGGCGAGATCAACGAGAAGGCGTTCTCGGGCCACGCGGCCGTCGCGTCGCCGTCGCTCGCGCTCGTCGGTCGTGACGACCGCTGGATCTCCTCGGAGATCGAGAAGGAGAGCCCGCAGGAGGGCGACCCGGCCGAGGCCGCCAAGGTCCTCGAGGCGGCGGGCTACACCAAGGGTGCCGACGGCATCTTCGAGAAGGACGGCCAGAAGCTCTCGGTCGACCTCATCTCGGTCGACGGCTGGAGCGACCACAACGCCGCCGGTGACCTCATCGCGCAGCAGGCGCTCGAGGCGGGCGTGCAGATCAACCACGTGAAGATCACGCAGCAGGAGATGTCCGACGCCCGGACCAGCGGCAACTACCAGATGATGATCAGCGGCATCACGGGCACCTCGCTCGACGACCCGTTCGCCATCTACCGCCAGTGGCTCACGACCGAGTACACGACGCCGGTGGGCGAGACGATCGAGGCCGGCCGCTTCAACTTCCCGCGCTACTCGAACCCGCTCGTCGACGAGGCCGTGGCCACCGCCGCCGGCACCAACGACGAGGACGCGAAGAAGGCCGCGTACGCCACGGTGCAGAAGGAGATCGCCCGCGACCTCCCCTACATCGCGCTCGTCGTGAACCCGACCATGTCGTTCGTCAACACGAAGAACTACACCGGCTGGCCGTCCGAGGACGACATGTACGCCTTCCCGCCGTCGTGGGCCACGATCAGCAACGGCGTGATCCTCTCCCAGCTCGAGCCCGCGAGCTGATGTCGCACTGCCGAAGAGGAGCTCGGGTGAACGAGGAGTCAGTCGCATGAGGTACTACGCACGGCGGATCACGTTCTACGTGGTCACCTTCTGGGCCGCCGTCTCGCTCAACTTCCTCCTGCCGCGGGCGATCCCCGGAGACCCCAAGCAGATCTACCTCGACACCATGCTCCGGAAGAACGGCGAGCTGACCCCTGGTCTCATCCAGAGCGTCGACGTCCTCTTCGGCAGTGACGACGCCACCCTGTGGGAGCAGTACCTCACGTACTGGAAGAACATCTTCACGGGTGACCTCGGTACGTCGGTCCTGTACTTCCCGGCACCCGTCAGCCAGCTGCTCGGCGAGGCCCTCCCCTGGACGGTGGGCCTCGTCGGGCTGGCGACGATCATCGCGTTCCTGCTCGGCGTCGGCCTCGGCGCGTGGGTCGGCTGGAAGCGCGGTACCTGGGTCGACCACATCATCCCGGCGTCGACCTTCCTCCAGGCCGTGCCGTACTTCTGGCTCGCCCTGGTCCTCATCTCGATCTTCTCGGTGTCGCTCGGCTGGTTCCCCATCGTGGGCGCGTACGACATCTTCGAGTTCGACAGCGGTCCCGAGTGGTCGTGGGACTTCGTGGGCAGCGTGATCTACCACGGCACCCTCCCGGCCGTGACGATCATCCTGTCGGCGATGGGCGGCTGGCTCCTCGGGATGCGCAACATGATGGTCTCGACCATCGCCGAGGACTACGTCACGACGGCCGAGGCCAAGGGTCTGCGTCCGTTCCGCGTCGCGCTGACGTACGCGACGCGGAACGCGGTCCTGCCGTCGGTCACGGGCTTCGGCATCGCCCTCGGCTTCGTCGTCGCCGGGTCGGTGGTCATGGAGCAGGCCTTCAGCTACCCCGGCATCGGCAAGCTGCTCTTCACCGCGGTCCAGGCGAAGGACTACGCGCTCATGCAGGGCGCGTTCCTCGTGATCACCGTCGTGGTGCTCGCGGCGAACTTCCTCATGGACCTGATCAACGGCATCATCGACCCGAGGACGCGGAACAATGGCTGACCCCACCCGTGACGCCGAGACCGTGACGCCTGCGGCCGACGCCGCTCCTGCCGCCTCCGTGGTGGTGGACGGCCTCCCGCCCGAGAACCGGACCGCCGGCATCGTGCCGGACGTGCCCATCGCTCCGCCCGAGGCGGTCGTCGCGGGCGAGCCCGTCCCGGAGAGCACCGCGCCGAAGCGCGGCCTCCGTGCGATGCTCCCGCGTCGCTCGGGCAAGCTCGTCGTCGGGCTCGTGCTGACGCTCGGGATCGTGCTCTTCTCCGTCGTGACGCCGCTGTTCAGCCAGAGCCCGCGGGCGACGTCGAACCCGGCCTACCTGCCGCCGAGCACCGAGCACCTGCTCGGCACGAACAACATCGGCGTCGACATCTTCGCCCAGGTCGCGCACGGCGGCCTCGGCTCGCTGACGGTCGGCCTCCTCGCGGGCGTGATCGCGATGGTCCTCTCGCTCCTGTTCGGCATCCTCGCCGGCTACGTCGGGGGCTGGACGAACGAGATCCTGTCCTTCGTCACGAACATCATGCTCGTGATCCCCGGGCTCCCCCTGATCATCGTGATCTCGGCCTACCTGGAGTCCCGCTCGCTCTTCCTCGTCGCGCTGATCCTCGGCATCACCGGCTGGGCGGGCGCGGCGATCGTGCTGCGGGCCCAGGCCAAGTCGCTGCGGAGCCGCGACTACGTCTACGCGGCCAAGGTCGCGGGCGAGAAGGCGCCGCGCATCATCCTGGTCGAGATCCTGCCGAACCTGCTGCCGCTCCTCACCGCGAACTTCCTGGGCGCGGTCCTCCTCGCGATCCTCAGCGAGGCCGGCCTCTCGTACCTCGGCCTCGGGCCGTCGGGGTCGGTCACCTGGGGCACGATCCTCAACGAGGCGAGCACGCAGAACGCGATGGCCTACGGACGCTGGTGGTGGTTCGTGCCGCCGGGTCTCCTCATCGCGCTGTTCGGGTGCGGGCTCGCCCTCATCAACTTCAGCATCGACGAGATCATCAACCCGCGGCTGCGGACGGCGCCTGCCGCGGTCAAGAACGTCCGGCTCGCCCGCAAGCAGCGCGCGAAGCGTGCGGCGTCGGCCACGTCGGCCACGTCGGCCACCGTCCCTCCCGCCGCGGCAGCCGACCCGGCGAGCACCCCGGCCCGCGACGACGAGAAGGTCCAGTCATGAGCACACCGACCCTCACCGCGAAGGCCGCGGGCGACTTCGGGGCCCCGCCCGGCGCGATCCCCGTGCTCACGGCGCGGAACGTCTCGATCGAGTACCGCGTGAACCCGGTCGTGCAGGCCGTCAAGGACGTGTCCCTGACCCTGCACCGGGGTGAGATCCTCGGCCTCGCGGGCGAGTCCGGCTGCGGCAAGACGACCCTCGCGTACGGGCTCAACCAGCTCCTCAAGCCGCCCGCGCTGCGCACGAGCGGGGAGATCGTCCTCCACGACAAGGACGGCGACGACATCGACGTCGCCGCGCTGTCGGGCGACTCGCTGCGGGCGTTCCGCTGGGACAAGGTCTCGATGGTCTTCCAGGGAGCGATGAACTCCCTCAACCCCGTGATCAGCATCAAGGCCCAGCTGTTCGACGTCTTCGCGACCCACCGCCCGGGGATGTCCGCGAAGGACAAGCTCGCGCGCAGCCGGGAGCTGCTGGAGCTCGTCGGGGTCGACCCGAACCGGCTCGACAGCTACGCGCACGAGCTCTCCGGCGGCATGCGCCAGCGCGTCATGATCGCGATGGCCCTCGCGCTCCAGCCGCAGGTCATGATCATGGACGAGCCGACGACGGCGCTCGACGTCGTCGTCCAGCGCGGCATCCTGCGCGAGATCATGCGGCTGCGCGAGCAGTTCGACTTCGCCGTCGTCTTCATCACGCACGACCTGCCGCTGCTGCTGGAGATCAGCGACCGGATCGCGGTCATGCTCCGCGGCGAGATCGTCGAGCTCAACACGGCCGAGGAGATCTACCGCGCGCCCGCGCACGAGTACACGCGCCGGCTGCTCGGGTCGTTCCCGAGCCTGACCGGTGACCGTGGCGGGTTCGTCCGGTCCGGCGAGGACGCCGCCGACAGCACGGGAGGGGTGGCCTGATGGGCACGCTCGAGATCCGGAACCTCACCAAGGACTTCGTCATCCGCAACGGGTGGAAGCGGTCGCGGCTGCGCGCGGTGAACGACGTGTCGTTCACGCTCGAGCCGGGCAAGACGATCGCCATCGTCGGTGAGTCGGGTTCCGGGAAGTCGACCGTCGCGCGCATGATCGCGAAGCTCGAGACGCCGTCGTCCGGCGACATCCTGCTCGACGGCGTCCCGTCCGCCCGGCGCGGCCGCGCCCTGTCCGCGTACCGGCACGACGTCCAGATGGTGTTCCAGGACCCGTTCGCGTCGCTCAACCCGTTCCACTCGATCCGCCACCACCTGGAGCGGCCGCTGCGGATCCACGGGCTCGCGAAGACGGACGCCGAGCTCGACGCGGCCGTCGACGAGCTCCTCACGCGCGTCAACCTCACGCCCCCGGCGACGTTCGCGGAGAAGCGTCCGCACGAGATGTCGGGCGGCCAGCGCCAGCGGGTCGCGATCGCCCGCGCGCTCGCGCCCGGCTCGCGGTTCCTCGTCGCGGACGAGCCCGTGTCGATGCTCGACGTGTCGATCCGGCTCGGGGTCCTCAACCTGCTGGCGCGCCTGCAGCGCGAGGAGAACCTCGGCGTCCTCTACATCACGCACGACCTCGCGACGGCGCGGCACTTCAGCGACGAGATCCTCGTGATGTTCCGCGGGAACGTCGTCGAGCGCGGGCCGTCGGACCAGGTCATCCTCGACCCGCAGCACGAGTACACGAAGCTGCTCCTCGGGGCGGCGCCGGAGCCGCAGAACCACGGCCGCCTCCGCGAGGAGGTGCGCCGCGAGCTCGCCGCGGCCGCGGCGGGCGGGGACGACGCCGTCGCCCGCGACCGCTTCGGCACACGCGGCATGTGAGACGGGCGTCGCCCGTCCCCTCACCGTCCGGGCAGCGGGGGTTGCCCGGACGCACGCGTCGGTGGTGACGCGTGCGCGTCGCGCGGGCCAGGTCTGTCGGACGCCCTGGCCCGCGCGCTCGCCCCGTCCGTCGTCGCCTGTCCCGCCACGCAGGACGCCTCCGGCGACGGGTGGGTAGGGTCGGGCTCGTGCCCGCCCGTCACCTGCGCCTCGCGCGACCCGAGCCCTCCGCCCCGAGCACCACCGCGCTGGTCAGCGACGCGCTCGCGGCGCTGCGCCGCGAGATGGAGGTGCCGGAGACCTTCCCGGAGGCGGTGCTCGCCGAGGCTGAGGAGGTCGTGCGCGAGGACCGCGCGGTGCCCGGTCCCGGGCGCGTCGACCTGCGCGACGTCCCGTTCCTCACGATCGACCCGCCGGGCTCGATGGACCTCGACCAGGCGCTGCACCTCGAGCGGGCCGGGGGAGCGCCGGACGACCCGGCGGGCGCCGTGTTCGTCGTGCACTACGCGATCGCCGACGTCGGCGCGTTCGTCGTGCCGGGCGGTGCGATCGACGCCGAGGTCCACGAGCGCGGCACGACCCTCTACGCGCCCGACGGCCGCACCCCGCTGCACCCGGCCGTGCTGTCCGAGGGCGCGGCGAGCCTTCTGCCGGGAGAGGACCGCCCGGCCGCGGCCTGGCGCGTCGTGCTCGACGCCCGCGGCGAGATCCTCGACGCGACGGTGCGACGCGCCGTCGTGCGGTCGACGCAGCGCCTCACCTACGACGAGGCGCAGGCCCGGATCGACGCTCGGACCGACCCTCGGAGCGCCGGGGACGACGCCGAGGACGCGCTCCTGCTGCTCCGCGAGGTGGGCGAGCTGCGGCTCGCGCGCGAGCGCGAGCGCGGGGGCGTGTCGCTCGAGGTCCCGGAGCAGGAGATCGTCACGCGCGACGACGGCTCGTTCGGCCTCGAGTTCCGCTCGACCCTCCCGGCGGAGGCGTGGAACGCCCAGGTGTCGCTCCTCACGGGCATCGCGGCGGCGCGGATCATGCGCGCGGGAGGCGTCGGCGTCTTCCGCGCGCTGCCCGAGGCCGACCCGCGCGACCTCGCGCGCCTGCGCCGCACGGCCCGCGCGCTCGGCATCGACTGGCCGCGCGAGACGCCGTACGCCGAGCTCGTCCCGACGCTCGACTCGCGCGTCCCGCGCCACGCCGCGTTCCTCAACGAGGCCACGTCGCTGTTCCGGGGCGCGTCGTACGAGGCGTTCGGCGGCACGGGCCAGGAGCCCGGCGTGCCCGACGACGCGGCGCACGCCGCGATCGGCGCGGAGTACGCGCACGTCACCGCGCCCCTGCGCCGGCTCGTGGACCGGTACGGTACGGAGGCGTGCCTCGCGCTGTGCGCAGGGGAGGACGTGCCGCGGTGGGTGCTCGACGCCCTGCCCGGCCTGCCGCGCACCATGGCCCGCACGGGCCAGCGCGCGAGCGCGTACGAGCGCGCGATCGTCGACGTCGTCGAGGCCGCGCTGCTCAGCGGGCGCGAGGGCGAGGAGTTCGACGGCGTCGTGGTCGACATCGAGGACGACCGCGAGCGTGAGCGCCGCCTCGAGCGCGACGGCGGGGACGGCGCGGGCGGGACGCGGCGCGGCCAGGTGGTCCTCGCCGACCCCGCGGTGCGCGCCCCTGTCGAGGGTACGGACCTCCCGCTCGGCGACCCGGTCCGCGCCACGCTGCGCGAGGCGTCGGTGCCCGAGCGCCGTGTCCGGTTCACGGTCGGCTGAGGCCGTACCACCCGGCCTAGGCTGGTCCCCGTGCCTGCCCGACGCCGTACCGATCCCGCCGCCGGCCGCCTCGCCCTGGCGACGTGGCGCGACGACCCCACCGACCGCCGTGCCGTGACGACCGCGGTGCGGTTCACGCTCGAGGAGCTCGCCGACGTCGCGCCCGGGCACACGGTCGAGGTGCGCGTGCCGCCCGCGGGGGCCGTCCAGGCGGTCGAGGGCCCGCGGCACACGCGGGGGACACCGCCGAACGTCGTCGAGACGGACCCGCAGACCTGGCTGGGCCTCGTGACGGGGGCCGTCGCCTGGGCCGACGCCGTCGCGGACGGGCGGGTCCGCGCGTCGGGCAAGCGTTCCGACATCTCCTTCCTGCTGCCGCTCCAGGCGGCCCGCCCCCGCTGACCCTTCCGGGACCGATCTCGGCGCCCGCTCGCGCGCGGCGAGCGTGTTACCGGTGCGTAACGTTCTCGGCGTCAGGTCTGGCGGAGCGCCGAGCGGGGGACTAGCGTCCCAGGATGACCGGCCGCCGTCCGCGCGGGCGCTCGCGGCACGACGACGTGCGCTGGCGTTCTCGTGGCGGTGACACGGCAGCAACCGCCCGTTCATCCAGGTGGGGTGCGATGTCCCGCGGAGGCAGGGCGTCGTGCCGTCCGAGGTTCGTCCCCGACCCCCGGGAACGCGCGAGCTGCTGCCCGGCCGTCCGCACGAGATGAAGGAGTCAGCGTGACCGACCACCAGCACCTGCGGCGACGGAGGGTGGTGGCGGGCACGTTGACCGTGGCCCTCGCCGTGCCGTTCTCCGTCGCGGCGGCCACCGCCGCGAGCGCGGCGCCCGACGGGTCGGGCCTCGTCATCAACGAGGCCTACCTCAGCGGCGGCAGCGCCAACGCCCCGTACACCCACAAGTTCGTCGAGCTGTACAACCCCACGCAGGCGGCGATCGACCTCTCCGGGATGTCGCTGCAGTACCGCTCGGCGACGAGCACGGGCGCCTTCACGGGCGTGACCGCCCTGACCGGCTCGGTCGCGCCCGGGGGCTACTACCTGGTGCAGGGCGGCTCGAACGGCTCGAACGGCGCCGCGCTGCCCACGCCCGACGCGACGGGCGGTCTCAACCCGTCGGGCACGACGGGCACCCTCGCGCTCGTGCGGTCGACCTCCCCGGTGACGCTGCCGGCGGGGAACGTCGCGGGCGCCGCGAACGTCGTCGACCTGATCGGGTACGGCACCTCGAACACGTTCGAGACGGCCGTGGGCCCCGCGCCGTCGGCCAACAACGTGCCGGCCTCGACCAACCGGACCGGGTACGCCGACACGGACGACAACAGCAAGGACCTCACGCTCTCCAGCACCGTGACGCCGCAGAACAGCGGCGACGACGGCGGCGGTCCGGGCCCCGAGCCGGGCGAGGTCGTCCCGATCGCGGAGATCCAGGGCACGGGGGCGGCAAGCCCGCTCGTCGGGCAGACGGTGACGACGCGCGGCGTCGTCACGGCGACGTACCCCACGGGCGGCTACGACGGCTTCTACCTCCAGACCGAGGGCACGGGTGGCGACCTCGACGCGTCGCACACGGCGTCGGACGCGATCTTCGTCTACTCGAAGGCCGGCGCGGCCGCGGTGGAGGTCGGCGACCACGTCGAGGTGACCGGCGCGGTGTCGGAGTACTTCACGCTCACCCAGATCACGCCCGCGGCGGGCGGCTGGACCGTCCTCGACGAGGCGGCGCAGGACGTCAAGCCCGCGAACGTCGCGTTCCCGGCGACCGACGCCGAGCGCGAGGTCCTCGAGGGCATGCTCGTGCAGCCGGCGGGCGACTACGTCGTCGCCGACAACTACGACACGAACTACTACGGGTCGTTCGTGCTCGCGGCAGGGACGGACCCGTTCCTCCAGCCGACGACGGCCGGGCGGCCGGGCAGCGCGGAGGCGGCGGCCGCCGTCGCGGACCGCGCGGCGCGGGCCGTCGTGCTCGACGACGGCGCCACGACGAACTTCAACAACACCGCGAACAAGGGCGTCCCGCTCCCGTACCTCACGGGCGGGGCACCGGCACGCGTGGGCGCGGCCGTGTCGTTCACGACGCCGGTCATCCTCGACTACCGGTTCGACGCCTGGACGTTCCAGCCGCGCACGCAGCTCACCGCGGGCGACGGCGGCAACGCCGCCACGGTGCAGCCGGTCACGTTCGAGAACACGCGGGAGGACGCGCCGGCCGAGGTCGGGGGCGACCTCTCCGTCGCGACGTTCAACGTGCTCAACTACTTCACGACCACGGGTGACCAGGTCGCGGGCTGCCAGTTCTACACGGACCGCGCCGGGAACCCGATCACGGTCCGCACGGGCTGCGACGCGCGCGGCGCGGCGGACGCCGCGAACCTCGAGCGGCAGCAGACGAAGATCGTCGCGGCGATCGACGCCCTCGACGCGGACGTCGTCGCGCTCATGGAGATCGAGAACTCCGAGCCGTTCGGCAAGGACCGCGACCAGGCGCTGTCGGACCTCGTGGACGCGCTCAACGCGGCCGCGGGCGCCGAGGAGTGGGCGTTCGTCCCGTCGCCGGCCGCCGTGCCGACGGACGAGGACGTCATCCGCCTCGCGTACATCTACCAGGTGGCCGAGGCCGAGCCGGTCGGCGACTCCGTGATCCTGCTCGACGACCCGGCGTTCTCGAACGCGCGCGAGCCGCTCGCCCAGGTCTTCCAGCCCGCGGGCGGGATCAGCGAGGGCGACGACGCGGCGAGCGACGACGTGCTCGTCGTGGCGAACCACCTCAAGTCGAAGGGCGGCAACGACACCGCGCCCGCCGACCAGAAGGACACGGGCGACGGCCAGGGCGCGTACAACAAGGCGCGCGTGGGCCAGGCGACGGCGCTCGTCGCCTTCGCCGAGGACGTCGCGGCCGACGCCGGGACGGACAAGGTCCTGCTCGCGGGCGACTTCAACTCCTACGAGCAGGAGGACCCGCTGCAGGTGCTCAAGGACGCCGGCTACACCGACCTCGGTGCGTCGACGGGCGAGCACACCTACCTGTTCGACGGGTACGTCGGGTCGCTCGACCACGTGTTCGCGTCGTCGGCCGCGGCGGACGCCGTCACCGGCACCGACGTGTGGAACATCAACTCGGTCGAGCCGATCGCCAACGAGTACAGCCGGTACAACTACAACGCGTCGATCCTCTACGACACGACGCCGTTCCGGTCGTCCGACCACGACCCCGTCCTCGTGGGCCTCCAGCTCGGCGCCGCCGAGCCCGGCACCACGCAGCTCGACCTGCTGGCGATCAACGACTTCCACGGTCGCATCGACGCCAACACGGTGAAGTTCGCGGGCACGATCGAGCAGCTGCGCGCGGCGAACCCGGACGGGACGGCCTTCGTCTCGGCGGGCGACAACATCGGCGCCTCGCTGTTCGCGTCGGCGCTCCAGGAGGACCAGCCGACGATCGACGTGCTGAACGCGCTCGACCTCGCGGCGTCCGCGGTGGGCAACCACGAGTTCGACCAGGGCATGGACGACCTCACGGGTCGTGTCACCGACGAGGCGGACTGGGCCTACCTGGGCGCGAACGTCTACGACAAGGGCACGACGAACCCGGCGCTGCCGGAGTACCAGGTCGTCGAGATCGACGGCCTCGACGTCGGCTTCGTGGGCGTCGTCACGGAGGAGACCCCGACGCTCGTCACGCCGTCGGGCATCGCGGACGTCGAGTTCGGCGACCCCGTCGAGGCGCTCAACCGCGTCACCGCCCAGCTCCAGGACGGCGACCCGGCGAACGGCGAGGCGGACGTCGTCGTGGGGCTCGTCCACGAGGGCGCGTCCGCGGGCACGCCCGACGGCGCGACGCTCGAGGAGGAGGTCGCCGCCGGCGGCGCCTTCGCGGACATCGTCGACGAGACCGACGCGCGCGTCGCGGCGATCTTCACGGGCCACACCCAC
This sequence comes from Sphaerisporangium cinnabarinum, assembly GCA_003052455.1. Taxonomy (GTDB): domain Bacteria; phylum Actinomycetota; class Actinomycetes; order Actinomycetales; family Cellulomonadaceae; genus Cellulosimicrobium; species Cellulosimicrobium cinnabarinum. The sequence continues at coordinate 72,819 of QAPD01000042.1, forward strand.
AAGCAGTACGCGTGGGACGCGCCCGTCCCGGGCGCCCCGGGCAAGACCCGCCCGATCGTCCAGACCGGCAACTACGGCGAGTTCATCGGGCACGTGTCGCTCACCGTGGACACCGCGACCCACGAGGTCACGGCGTACACGGCGCAGAACGTCGCCCGCACGACGACGGACGACGCGACCCTGGTCGCGACGTACCCGCGCGTCGCGGAGGTCAAGACGATCGTCGACGCGGCGCTCCAGCAGGCCGAGGTCATCGGCGCGACCCCGATCGGCGAGGTCACCGCGGACATCACGACCGCGTTCGCGGGCGGCTCGTACACGGGTCCCGGCGGGACGTACGTGGGCCCCGGCCCGAACCCGACGTCCGGGCGCGACGACCGCGCCTCGGAGTCGACGCTCGGCAACCTCGTCGCGGACTCGCTCCTCGCGACGCTCTCCGACCCGGCGCGCGGCGGTGCGGACATCGGCGTCGTCAACCCGGGCGGGCTGCGCGCCGAGCTCCTGCACGGCGACGACGGCGTCATCACGTACGCCGAGGCCAACGCGGTCCTGCCGTTCGTCAACAACCTGTGGACCGTGACCCTCACGGGCGAGCAGGTCGTCGAGATGCTCGAGCAGCAGTGGCAGACGGACGCGAACGGCAACCGCCCGTCGCGCCCGTACCTCGCCCTGGGCCTCTCGGACAACGTGTCGTGGACGGCGAGCACGGCCGACCCGAACGCGGCGCCGGGGAGCAACGTCTCGTCGGTCACGATCGACGGCGAGCCGATCGACCCCGCCGGCGAGTACCGCGTCGCGACGTTCTCGTTCCTGGCCACCGGGGGCGACAACTTCCGCGTGTTCACGGACGGCACCGACCCGCGCGACTCCGGTCTGGTCGACCGGGACGCGTGGATCGCGTACCTGCAGCAGAGCTCGCCGGTGTCGCCGTCGTTCGACCGCTCGCGCGTGGTCGTCGACGAGCTCCCCGGCACCGTGACGGCGGGCTCCGACGTGAGCGTGGGGCTCTCGGGCCTGAACCTCACGTCGCTCGGGTCGCCGGCGAACACGGCGGTGGACGGGTACCTGGTCGCCGCGGACGCCACGTTCGACCCGGCGAACCCGGGCACCGCGGCGGGCACCGCCACGGTGACGGGCGGGGCGGCGACGCTGACGGCGACGGTCCCGGCCGACGCCGCGGCGGGCGAGTACGACCTGTGGCTCGTCGCGTCGCCGAGCGGCACGACGGCGCGCATCCCGGTCACGGTCGAGGCCGCGGCCCCGACGGTGGAGCTCGTGAACCTCGAGGCCACCGCGCGCTGCACCGGCAAGTTCGTCCACGTCGCGGTCCGCGCCACCAACGGCGAGGACGTGCCGGTCGAGGTCGTCCTCCAGGCGCCCTACGGCTCGAAGCGGTTCCCGAACCTCCAGCCGGGCAAGAACGCCTACCAGTCGTTCAACACCCGGGCCACGTCGGTCGAGGGCGGCACGGTCACCGTGACCGCGACGCTCGACGGCGTGACGCAGGAGTACGAGATCCCCTTCGAGGGGCAGACCTGCGGCTGACGCCTGCCTGACGCCGTGCGGCGCCGCCGAGGAGGCGACGCCACGTCCCGCGACCCGGGTCCCGTCCGACGGGCCCGGGTCGCGGTGCGTCCGGGGCGAGGACTCTGCGGGGAGTCCCAGGAAGCGCGGGTAGGGTCGTGCCCGTGAGCTCCGAGCAGTCCCGCGTGCCCGACGGCACGGCCCCCGACCCGTCCGCCGCGCCCGACACCGTCGTGCCCGAGGCCGCGCGCCCCCAGGCCGGGTCTGAAGCCGCCGAGCCCGGGACCGCCGGGCAGGAGACGGGGGCGGACGAGACGCCCGGCGCGGCGTCCGACGACGCCGCCTCCGCGGGTGGCGAGGAGGTCGAGATCGAGTCGGTGGTCGACCCGGCGACGGTCCGTCGCGCCCCCCGCTACCGCGCGTTCTTCACGGTCGGCATCCTCCTCGGCACGGTCCTCGGCCTGGGCCTCGGTGGTGCGTGGCTCCAGTCGCCCGCCGCGGCGCCGGTCTTCAAGCCCGGCGTCTACTTCACGGTCATCCTCGTGACGTGCGCGGCGCTCGGCGCCGCGGTCGCGGGCGTGTGGGCCGTCGTCGCCGACCGCCGCAGCCTGCGCGGGCGCCGCTGACCGCTCAGCGGGCGAGCGGCTCGGCCACGCGCCGGGCCGTCGGCTCGGGCGCCGATCCGGTCGGGGCACCGGCCGCGGGGGAGAGCCGCACCGCCACGCCGGGCGCCAGGCCCAGCGTCCGCGCCTCCGCGCGGGTCACGACGACGGACACCACCTCGTCGCCCGCCGTCACCTCGGCGCGCACCTCGAAGCCCACGCGCGTCGTGCGCGTCACGACGCCGGTCACGCTCGCCGCGTCCGCCGTGGCCCCGGGCGCCACGCCCTGGTGCGCCGACCGCTCGAGCCCGGGCCCGCCGTCGGGCAGCACCTCGACGTGGACGTCGTGCGGGCGCACGAGGACGCCGCCGAGGCGGGTCACCGGCCCGAGGAAGCCCATGACGAAGTCGTTCGCGGGACGGTCGTAGAGGTCGTCGGGCGTGCCGACCTGCTCGATGCGGCCCTCGTTGACGACGACGATCTCGTCCGCGACCTCGAGCGCCTCCTCCTGGTCGTGCGTGACGAACACCGTGGTGACGGGGATCTCGTCGTGCAGGCGGCGCAACCAGTCGCGCAGCTCCTTGCGGACCTTCGCGTCGAGCGCGCCGAACGGCTCGTCGAGCAGGAGGACGCTCGGGCGGATCGCGAGCGCGCGAGCGAGCGCCATCCGCTGGCGCTGCCCGCCGGAGAGCTGCGACGGCAGCCGGTGCGCGAAGCTCTCGAGGTGCACGAGCCGCAGCAGCTCGTCGACGCGCTCGGCGATCTCGGCCTTCGGCGTGCGGCGGATCTCGAGCCCGAACGCGACGTTCCGCGCGACGGTCAGGTGCTTGAAGGCCGCGTAGTGCTGGAAGACGAAGCCCACGTTGCGACGACGCGCGGGCAGGTTCGTGGCGTCGCGGCCCTCGATCTCGACCTGGCCGGAGTCCGGCACCTCGAGCCCGGCGACGACGCGCAGCAGCGTGGACTTGCCGCCGCCGCTCGGGCCGAGCAGCGCCGTGAGGCGGCCGGTCGGCACGGAGACGGAGACGTCGTCGAGCGCGACGAAGTCGCCGAAGGTCTTGCGGACGTTGCGGATCTCGATGCTCATGCGTCGGCCTCCGTGGGGGCGGCGGGGCGGGTGGACCTGAGGGTGCGGGGGGAGCTCGCCGTGCGGGCGGAGCGGCGGGGCCGGGGGCCGGCGGCGTCGTCGGAGCGCAGGAACGTCACGGCGACGATGCACGCCACGGACACCGACGCGAGGAGGAACGCGACGGCGTAGGCGGTGCCCTGCTCGAAGTCCTGGTACCGCTGCTCGACGAGCAGCGTGGACGTCTGCGTGCGGCCCTCGAAGTTGCCGGAGACGACCTTGACCGCGCCGAACTCGCCGAGGGCGCGCGCGAGCGTGAGCACGACGCCGTAGACGACGGCCCACCGGATCGCCGGCAGGGTGATCCGCCGGAACGTCTGGAGGCGGCTCGCCCCGAGGCTCGTCGCGGCGAGCTCCTCGTCGGTGCCGAGCTCCGTGAGGACCGGCACGACCTCGCGGATGACGAGCGGGAGGCACACGAACGCGGTGGCGAGGACGATGCCCGGCGGCGCGAAGATCACCTGGAGCCCGGCGTCCTCGAGCGCGCCGCCGAACCAGCCGTTCTTCCCGTACACGAGGACGAGCGAGAGCCCGACGACGATCGGGGAGACGGACAGCGGGAGGTCGAGCAGGGCGTTGAGGAGGGCCTTGCCCGGGAAGTCGTACCGGACGATGAGCATCGAGATCCCGACGCCGAACACGGTGTTGATCAGCACGACCTGCACCGCGACGGCCGCGGTGAGCTGGAGCGCAAAGACGACGGACGGGTCGGCGAGGGCCCGCTGGAACGTCTCGAGCCCGTCGGCGAACGCGCCGCGCACGACGAGGGACACCGGCCACCCGACGAGCAGCACGAGGTAGACGACCACGACGGCGCGCAGCGTGCGGCGCACCCAGGGAGAGCTATCCACGACGGGCCACCCTGCGCTGGAGGAGCTGGATCGTCGCGATGACGAGCAGCGAGACGAGGAGGAGCACCGACGCGACGGCCGCCGCCTGCTCCGGCTGGCCGTTCTCCAGGTAGCTGAGGATGCGCACGGAGCCGACCTCGGTCCGCATCGGCAGGTTCCCGGAGAGCAGCACGAGCGCGCCGTACTCGCTGATCGCGCGCGCGAACGACAGCGCGGCCCCCGCGGTGATCGCGGGCGCGAGGGCCGGGAGGACGACGCGGCGGAAGGTCGTGGCCCGCGTGGCGCCCAGCGACGCGGCGGCCTCCTCGACGTCCCGGTCGAGCTCGGCGAGCACGGGCTGGACGCTGCGCACCACGAAGGGCAGCGTGACGAACAGGAACGCGAGGAAGACGGCGGCGCGCGTGTTCGCGACGTCGATCCCCAGCGGCCCCGACGGCCCGTACAGCGCGAGCAGCACGAGTCCGGCGACGATCGTGGGGAGCGCGAACGGGATGTCGATGAGCACCTCGAGGAGCCGCTTGCCGGGGAACCGGTCGCGCACGAGGACCCACGCGATCAGCGTGCCCATGACGACGTTGACGGCGGTCACGGCGAGCGCCTGCGTGACCGTGAGGGTCAGCGCCGCGGCGGTCTGCGGCTGCGTCACGGCGGCGACGAAGGCGGGCCAGCCGCCGACGGACGTCTCGACGAGCACCGCGATCAGCGGGACGAGGGCGAGCGCCGAGAACCAGACGAGCGCGACGCCGAGCCCGAGGCCCGAGGTCGCCGTGAGCCGGTAGGGGCCGTTGGGCGCCCGACGGCGCGGGCGGCCGGGCGGCGCGGCCGGGGCCGGGTGGCGCTCGCGCGCCGCCCGGCCCGGTCGTTCAGCGAGGGTCGAGGCCACGGGTCACTGCTTCCCGGTCTCGGCCTGGATCTTCGTCACCAGGCCCTCGTCACCGAAGAACTTGTCGTTGGTCGCGGACCAGCCGCCGAAGTCGTCGGCGATGGTGAGGAGGGTGGGGACGGTCGGGAACGGGTCGCTCGGGTCGTTCGCGCCCTCGACCTCGAAGTCGACGTCGCCGGTGAGCGGGCGGAAGCCCACGTGCGCGAACGCCTCCTGGCCCTCGGGCGTGAGGACGAAGTCGAGGTAGCTCTGCGCCTTGGGGTCGGCGTCGACCGTCACCGCGGCGGGGTTCTCGATGAGGAGCGTCTGGTCGGGGACCACGTAGTCGAACGTCTCGCCGTTCTGCCGCGCGAGGATCGCCTCGTTCTCGTAGGAGAGCAGGACGTCGCCGGTGCCGGACGTGAAGGCCGTCGTCGCGTCGCGGCCGCTGCCGGGCAGCGCCACCGCGTTGGTGAAGAACTTCCGCAGGTACTCGGTCGCGTCCTCCTCGGAGCCGCCGTTCGCGATGACGCTGCCCCACCCGGCGAGGATGTTCCAGCGGGCCGAGCCCGACGAGCCGGGGTTGGGGGTGACGATCTCGACCCCGGGCTGGACGATGTCCTCCCAGCTCCGGATGTTCTTCGGGTTGCCCTCGCGGACCACGAGGACCACGACGGACTGGCTGACGATGCCCTGGTTCTCGCCCGCGTCCCAGTCCTCGGCGACGAGGCCCGCGTCGACGAGGCGCGTCACGTCGCCCTCGAGCGAGAAGTGCACGTAGTCGGCCTCCAGCCCGTCGGCGACCGCGCGGCTCTGGTCGCCGGACGCGCCGTACGACGTCTCCCAGGTCACGCCCTGGCCGTCCTCGGTCTCGCCCCAGAGCTCCTGCGCCGCGTCGTTGCCCGCCTTGGGCACGGCGAAGCCGACGAGCGAGAGCGTCGTGGGCTCGACGTCGGAGCCCCCGTCGCCGCCCGCGTCGCCCCCGCCGGACCCGTCGACGGCGGTCGGCGCGCAGGCGGTGAGGACCAGGGCGGTGGCTGCCGCGGCAGCCGCGAGGGTGATCGTCGTCCGGAGGCGTCGCATGGTGTCGTCCTTCGTCGGGTCCCGGGAGCCGGGAACGGTGGTGGTGCGGGCCCGGCGCGGTGGCGATACTTGACTCGCTCGGTCCGGTAAGTCGAGATTCAAGCGCGGCGTTCCCACGCAGCGAAACCCCCGACCGACAGATGGGACGACGTAACGCCACCGTGAACGACGGCGGGCCGCCGTCCGCCTGGTCGTCCGCTTCAGCCCTCGCTCGCACGCTGTGGGACACTGAGGTACGTGGCCCCCCGCGGAGATGGACTTCTCAACCACGACCTCATGCCCGGCGAGAAAGGCCCCCAGGACGCCTGCGGCGTCTTCGGTGTCTGGGCGCCCGGCGAGGAGGTCGCCAAGCTCGCCTACTTCGGGCTCTACGCGCTGCAGCACCGCGGCCAGGAGTCGGCGGGCATCGCGACGAGCAACGGCGAGCAGATCCTCGTCTACAAGGACATGGGCCTCGTCTCCCAGGTCTTCGACGAGACGGCCCTCAACGCCCTGACGGGGCACATCGCCGTCGGGCACTGCCGCTACTCGACCACGGGCGGCGTGACGTGGGAGAACGCGCAGCCCACGCTCGGCGCCACCGCGTCCGGGACCGTGGCCCTCGGGCACAACGGCAACCTCACCAACTCCGCCGAGCTCGTCAACCTCGTCGCCGAGCGCTACGGCAGCCAGCGCCGCGGCGAGCTCGCGCGCGGCAACACCACGGACACCGCGCTCGTCACCGCCCTGCTCGCGGGCGACGCCGACCACACGCTCGAGGCGACGGCGCTCGAGGTGCTCCCGCGCCTGCGCGGCGCGTTCTCGCTCGTCTTCATGGACGAGCGCACGCTCTACGCCGCGCGCGACCCGCAGGGCGTGCGCCCGCTCGTGCTCGGCCGTCTCGAGCGCGGCTGGGTCGTCGCGAGCGAGACCCCCGCGCTCGACATCGTGGGCGCGTCCTTCGTGCGCGAGGTCGAGCCCGGCGAGCTCATCGCGATCGACGCGGAGGGCCTGCGCTCGCAGCGGTTCGCGCCCATCGAGCGCGCGGGCTGCGTCTTCGAGTACGTCTACCTGGCCCGCCCGGACACGAGCATCAACGGCCGCTCGGTGCACGCGGCGCGCGTCGAGATGGGCCGCCAGCTCGCCCGGGAGCACCCGGTCGAGGCGGACCTCGTCATCCCGGTCCCCGAGTCGGGCACGCCCGCCGCCGTGGGCTACGCCGCCGAGTCGGGCATCCCGTTCGGCCAGGGGCTCACGAAGAACGCCTACGTGGGTCGCACGTTCATCCAGCCGTCGGACACGCTCCGTCAGCTCGGCATCCGCCTCAAGCTCAACCCGCTGCGCGACGTGATCCGCGGCAAGCGGCTCGTCGTGGTCGACGACTCGATCGTGCGCGGCAACACGCAGCGCGCGCTCGTGCGCATGCTGCGCGAGGCCGGCGCCGCCGAGGTGCACGTGCGCATCAGCTCGCCGCCCGTGAAGTGGCCGTGCTTCTACGGCATCGACTTCGCCTCGCGCGCCGAGCTCATCGCGAACGGCCTCTCGCCGCACGAGATCGGCCAGTCGCTCGGTGCCGACAGCCTCGGCTACATCTCGACCGAGGGCATGATCTCGGCGACCGAGCAGCCGTCGTCCCAGCTCTGCACGGCGTGCTTCACGGGCAAGTACCCCATCGAGCTGCCGCCCGACGACCAGCTCGGCAAGCACCTCCTCGAGCAGGCCGAGCTCCCGCTCGGGGCGCCCGAGGACGGGCTGCGCAGCCTCTCGGTGACCGCCGGCGGCGCCGGCGCCCTCCAGCACCCCTGACCCGCACCCTCCGCACCACCGGCGCGCGCGCCGCGAGACACCTTTGGAGCCGACACCATGACTGCCGACTCGCCCCGCACGGGCCTCACCTACGCCGCCGCGGGGGTCGACACCGAGGCCGGTGACAAGGCCGTCGAGCTCATGAAGGACGCGGTGCGCCGCACCCACGGGCCGCAGGTCCTCGGTGGCGTCGGCGGGTTCGCCGGGCTCTACGACTTCTCCGAGGTCGCGGCGTACCGCCGTCCGCTGCTCGCGACGTCGACCGACGGCGTCGGCACCAAGGTCGCGATCGCGCAGGCCCTCGACGTGCACGACACGATCGGCTTCGACCTCGTCGGCATGGTCGTCGACGACATCGTGGTGGTGGGCGCCAAGCCGCTGTTCATGACCGACTACATCGCGTGCGGCAAGGTCGTGCCCGAGCGCATCGCGGGCATCGTCCGGGGCATCGCCGCCGCCTGCGAGGTCGCCGGCACGGCGCTCGTCGGCGGGGAGACGGCCGAGCACCCGGGCCTGCTCGGCGAGGACGAGTACGACGTCGCCGGCGCGGCCACGGGCGTCGTCGAGGCGGACGCGCTGCTCGGCCCGGACCGCGTCCGCGAGGGCGACGTGCTCGTCGGCATGGCGTCGTCGGGTCTCCACTCGAACGGCTACTCGCTCGTGCGCGCCGTGCTCAAGCACGCGGGCTGGGGCCTCGAGCGGCACGTGGACGAGCTCGGCCGCACCGTCGGCGAGGAGCTGCTCACCCCGACGCGCGTCTACGCGAGCGACTGCCTCGCCCTGGCCGCCGACGACGCGGCCCAGGTCCACGCGTTCACGCACGTCACGGGCGGCGGTCTGGCCGCGAACCTCGCGCGCGTCCTCCCGGCCGGGCTCGTCGGCGTCGTGGACCGGGGGAGCTGGGACGTGCCGCCCGTCTTCCGCCTCGTGCGCGAGCTGGGCGGGGTCCCGCGCGGCGACCTCGAGAACACGCTCAACCTCGGCGTCGGGATGGTCGCGGTCGTGGGCGCGGACGGCGTCGACGCAGCCCTCGCGCGGTGCGCCGCGCTCGGCGTGCCCGCGTGGGTGCTCGGCACGGTCGAGGCCTTCGACCCGGGGGCGGCCCGCGACCTGGCCGACGGCGACCTGGTCGCCGGCACCAAGGGCGTCCAGGCGGGCGCGGTGCGCCTCGTCGGGGACTACCGGTCCTGATCACCGCCCGGTCGGGTCGGCGCGCGGGTCCCGCGGCGTCCGGCCCGGCCAGGGCTGCGCGCCCGCGGGCGCGACGTCGCGGTGGGGTGGTCCGTCGCGGACGTCGCGGTGGGGTGCCTTGTCGTCGACGCCACGGACGCACGACGACGGCGCCACCGCCTGCGGGCAGGCGGCGGCGCCGTCGAGGTCAGATGCGTCCGTGCGAGACGGCGGAGGGGGTGTCGCGGACGACCGTCAGCGGTCGTCGGACCAGTCGTTGTAGCGCTGGTCGTAGCGCTCGAGGTCGTCCGGCTCGGCGCCGAAGCGCGAGTCCGTCACGACATCCGTACGGCTGTGACCCGTGAGCTCCTGCTCGAGCGCACTGTAGTTCGTCTCGGGGCTGTAGTACTTCAGCGCGCGAGCGACCTTGGTCTGCTTTGCCTTCTGACGGCCGCGGCCCATGGCTCCGACCCCCTCAACGTAGAAGCGGGGCGGCAACGTACTCAGACGTGCGGCCCCGGGGTGTAGTTTCGTCTGTTCAGGGTCCAACGGTACATGCTCAGGGCCTATTCCATCCACTCAGGGACCCCGGCCGAGCCGCGGACGTGCCTACCGTCACACAGTCTCCACCGCGCGGCCTCGCCCGGACCGGGTCCGGGGGTCGGGAGAGCCCTTGCGGACCACCTGCGGCAACGCTCTCGTATGCCGCAGGAGCGCCTATCCGGCCGATCCGACCATAGAGCGCCTAATTCACCCGTCCGTCAAGTCGCCCGAAATCCGCATGCTGCGACAATGGAAGGTACTGGCGTCGTGCTGTCGTCGTGATCCGGGGTATCTGCCGGACCAGCGCGTACCAGGAGGAGGTGTCGTGATGTCCATGCACGGGGAGTCCGAGGTTCTGCTCACGCCCGCCGAGGTCGCCAGCCTTTTCCGCGTCGACCCCAAGACCGTCACCCGCTGGGCGAAGGCGGGCAAGCTGTCGTCGATCCGCACCCTGGGCGGCCACCGGCGCTACCGCGAGTCGGAGGTCCGGGCCCTGCTCGGTGCCGCGAGCGAGCCCGCGGAGGGCAACGACAAGTCCTGACCCGGCGCGGGCGCGCCCACGGCTCTCGCACGGCGGCACGACGCCGCACGGATGCCGGCACGACGCGCGCCCTCGCGCCGCGCGCTGGCCGCGCCCCGGTCGCGTGCGTCGTCGAACATCCCGGACGTCCCGCGCGACGGACACCTCCCGCGCGCCGGAACGCCGCCGACCCTGCGTCCGATGGAGCATCGGCGCGGGGTCGACGGCGTTCGTCGACGGGTTCGCTACGAGCGGCGGCGCAGGATGGCCGCGGCCACCAGCGCGACGCCGACCACGGCAGCACCCAGCAGCAGCTTGACGTTGCGGGACCGGTCCGGGTCCTCCTCGGGCAGACCGTTGCCGGAGAGGAACGCCCCGGTGTCGCTCGCCGCCTGCTTCGCCTGCTGCGCGGCGGCCTTGGCCTGGACGCGCGGGTCGAGCCGCGTGGTGAGCTCGTCGATCGTCCCCGCGAGCTCCTTGCGGGTCCGGGCGATCTCGTCCTCGAGCTGGGACGGGGAGAGCTGAGGGTCGGGGGTCTCGCCGTTTCCGCTCACGGGCGCAGTCCTTCCTTGATGGTCGCGACGTCTTCCTTGATGCTCTCGACCGCGCCGGTCGGCGTCGGGGGCACCCCCCGCTGGAGCTGCTTGACGCCGACGAACGCGAGCGTACCGGCGACCAGGACAAGGACGCCGCCGACGATCAGCGCCGCGAGCCACAGCGGCATCGCGGTCGCGAGGCCCTCCATGGCGGAGTGCAGCAGGAAGCCCAGGCCGTACAGCACCAGCACGCCGCCGACGACGAGCAGGCCGATGCCGATGCCGGCGTGCTTCGCCTTCGTCGTCAGCTCGGCCTTCGCGAGGGCGATCTCCGAGCGGACGAGCCGGGTCGCCTGCTCGGACAGGCGCTCCACGAGCTGTCCGACCGTCGGCTTCTGCTCCTCGGGCGGGACGCGCCCGTCGATCCAGTCGCTCATCTCTCAGCCTTTCCGCAGGTGATCCCCCACCACTCAACCGGCACCGGGGTCGGCGCGCAACTTCCCGGGGGGTGCGCGCGGTGCCGCGGGGCGAGGGGGGCGCGCGGTGGGCGCAGCACCGGCTCGGGACGCAGAAGACCCCCGACCGGAATCCCGGGCGGGGGTCTCTCGGTGGCTCCGACCGGCGTCGATCCGGTGACCTTTCGATTTTCAGTCGAACGCTCTACCAACTGAGCTACAGAGCCATGGGGGAAGAGCCCGGCCGGCCGATGCCGACCGGGCTCTTCGCCTCACGCGACCCTGACGGGACTTGAACCCGCGACCTCCGCCGTGACAGGGCGGCGCGCTAACCAACTGCGCTACAGGGCCTTGCTGTTCTTCGCGAGACACACCTTAGCACCAGGGAACCCGGTGATTTTCACCAGTGATCCTGGTGGTGTGGTGGCCCGCATTCGAACCGAGAGGATCGTACCGTACCGGTGCGCCGATCCGTAAATCCGCCGGTGACCACCGGTCCCGACGCGATCTCGCGTACCCCCAACGGGATTCGAACCCGTGCTACCGCCGTGAAAGGGCGGGGTCCTAGGCCGCTAGACGATGGGGGCTCAGGAACGTCGGCCAGTGTACAGCGGCACCGCCCGGGGCTCCGCGTCGGTTCTGCCTCCCGCGCGGGGGAGGATGGGCGGGTGGTGGAGATGACGCGGGCCGAGTTCGAGGACGCCGTGCGCGACGGGCTGGACCTCGTGCCCGAGGACCTGGCGGCGCAGATGGACAACGTCGTGGTGCTCGTCGAGGACGACGCGCCCGACGACGACCCCGAGCTGCTCGGGCTCTACGAGGGGGTCCCGCTCACGGAGCGGGACCACATGTGGGCGGCGGGTGCGCTGCCCGACCGCATCACGATCTTCCGCAACCCGACGCTCGCCATCTGCGAGACGCGGGAGGACGTGGTCGAGGAGGTGGCGGTGACCGTCGTCCACGAGATCGCGCACCACTTCGGGATCGACGACGACCGGCTGCACGAGCTCGGCTGGGGCTGAGCCCGGGCGGTCCGCGGGTGCCGATCGCTAGGATCGGCGGGTGACGACGAGCGCCGCGAGCGACCCCCGGCACGACGGCGCGCACGACCACGAGGCGGTCGCGCGCCTCCTGCACGCGCTCGCCGAGCCGCGCCGCCTGGCGATCGTGCACCTGCTCACGGGCTCCGAGCGTCGCGTCGTCGACCTCACGCGCGAGCTCGGGCTCGCCCAGTCGACCGTCTCGGCGCACCTCACCACGCTGCGCGACGTGGGGGTCGTGGCGGTGCGGCGGGAGGGGCGGTCGTCCTGGTACCGGCTCGTGCGGCCCGAGGTCGCGCACCTCCTCGCCGACGCGGAGCACGTCGCCCTCGCACCCTGACCCCTGCGCGTGGCGCGCGTCACGGTGCACTCCGCCTGGAAAACATCGGTGTTCACCGATAACATCGTTATTCACCGATGAATGGAGGATCGATGGGAGCGGGTCACGACCACGGCGCAGGTGGCCTCGACGCGCCCGACCACCGCAGGCGGCTCGCCGTCGCGTTCGGCATCACCGCGACGATCCTCGCGGCCCAGGCCGTCGGCGCGGTGCTCACGGGGAGCCTGGCGCTCCTCACGGACACGGCGCACATGCTCACCGACGCGGTCGGGCTCGCCGTCGCGCTCGTCGCGGCGTCGCTCGCGCTGCGCCCGGCGACCAAGCACCGCACGTGGGGCTTCCGCCGCGTCGAGGTGCTCGCGGCGCTCGCGCAGGCGGCCCTGCTCCTGGCGGTCGGCGCGTACGCCGCGGTCGAGGGCGTCCGGCGCCTGCTCGAGCCGCCGGAGGTGCCCTCCTCCGAGCTGCTCGTGTTCGGGATCGTCGGCCTCGTGGGGAACCTCGTCGCCATCGCGGTCCTCGCGTCGGGGCGGCGCGCGAACCTCAACCTGCGCGCGGCGTTCCTCGAGGTGGTCAACGACGCGCTCGGTTCCGTCGGCGTCATCGTCGCCGCCGTCGTGATCGCCACGACCGGCTACCAGCGGGCCGACGCGATCGCCGGCCTGCTCATCGCGGTCCTCATCGTGCCCCGCGCGTTCCGCCTCCTGCGCGAGGCGACGGCCGTCCTCATGGAGTTCACGCCCGAGGGGCTGGACCTCGACGACGTCCGCCGGCACATCCTGTCCCTCGACCACGTCGAGGACGTGCACGACCTGCACGCGTCGACGGTCGCGACCGGGCTCCCGACCATCTCGGCGCACGTCGTCGTGGACGACGCGTGCTTCCGGGACGGGCACGCGCTGGAGATCGTCGAGCGCGTGCGCACGTGCGTGGCGCACCACTTCCCGGTCTCCGTCGAGCACTCGACCTTCCAGCTCGAGACGGCGGCCCTGCGCGACCGCGAGGCGCACGGCCACGCCTGAGGGCGCCGTCGTACCTCCCGCGGCGGGCGACCCGACGCCCTGGGGACGACCCCGCCGCCGCGCGGGGCGCGCGCACTAGGGTGGTGCCATGACGATCCTCGTGACCGGCGGAGCCGGGTACATCGGCGCGCACGTGGTGCGCCTCCTGCAGGAGCGCGGCGAGAAGGTGGTCGTCGTCGACGACCTGAGCACGGGACGCGCGGACCGCGTCGGCGACGCGGTGCTCGTCGAGGTCGACGTCGCGTCGCCCGAGGCCGTGGACGTGCTCACGCGCGCGATGGCCGAGCACGACGTGCGCGCGGTGGTCCACTTCGCGGCGCGCAAGCAGGTGGGGGAGTCGGTCGAGAAGCCGGCCTGGTACTACCAGCAGAACGTCGGGGGCTTCACGAACCTCGTCACCGCGATGCAGGCGGCCGGCGTCGACCGCCTGGTCTTCTCCTCGTCGGCGGCGACGTACGGCATGCCGTCGGTGTCCCTGGTCGAGGAGAAGCTGCACGCCGAGCCGATCAACCCCTACGGCGAGACCAAGCTCGTCGGGGAGTGGCTCGGCCGGGCCGCGAGCCGCGCGTGGGGGCTGCGGTTCGTCGCGCTGCGCTACTTCAACGTCGCCGGTGCGGGCTGGCCGGACCTGGGCGACCCCGCGGTGCTCAACCTCGTGCCCATGGTGCTCGACCGCCTGGAGCGCGGCGAGCGGCCCAAGATCTTCGGGGACGACTACCCGACGCCGGACGGCACGTGCATCCGGGACTACATCCACGTGCTCGACCTCGCGCAGGCCCACCTCGCCGCGCTCGAGTACCTCGACGTGGACGAGCGCCCGTTCGACGTGTTCAACGTCGGCACGGGCGAGGGCTCCTCGGTGCGCGAGGTGATCGACGAGATCGGGCGCGTGAGCGGGCTCGACGTCACGCCCGAGGTCCTGCCGCGCCGTGCGGGCGACCCGCCGCAGCTCGTCGGGAACCCGCGTCGCATCAACGAGCTCTTCGGCTGGCGCGCCACCAACGGGCTGCCGGAGATCATCGCGTCGGCGTGGGAGGCCTGGCAGTCCGGGCCCCGCCGCATCGACACGACGCGCGAGGCCGCCTCCGAGGTGTGAAATCCGGCGTCCCGTGCGACCCTACATCCCTCAGCATGCTGAGGATTGACCGGGGAGGTGCCCCGGCGACGGAAGGCGGGACGACGACGTGGGTGACGAGAGCGACCCGGCACGGCTGTACGACCTGACCGCCGCACGCACGAGCCGGGTCGTGCTGGCGGCGTACTCGACCTCGTTCGGGCTGGGCGCACGCCTGCTCGACGCACCGACCCGCGACGGGATCGACGCGGTCTACGGGCTCGTGCGGATCGCGGACGAGGTCGTGGACACGCGCCGCGGCGACGGCGCGGGTGAGCTCCTCGACGAGCTCGAGGCGGAGACGGCGCGGGCGCTCGACCGCGGCTGGTCGACGAACCTCGTCGTCCACTCGTTCGCGCGCGCCGCCCGCCGCTGCGGCTTCGGGCACGACGAGGTCGACCCGTTCTTCGCCTCGATGCGCACCGACCTCACGGTCCGCGTGCACGACCGCGAGAGCTACGAGCGGTACGTCTACGGCTCGGCGGAGGTCGTCGGCCTCATGTGCCTCGCGGTGTTCCTCAACGCGCGCCGTCGACCGGGAGAGCCGCTGCGCGTCCCGGACCCGGTGCTCGTCCGGGGCGCCCGCGCGCTCGGCGCGGCGTTCCAGAAGATCAACTTCCTGCGCGACCTGCGCACCGACCACGACGAGCTCGGGCGCGCGTACCTGCCCGGCGTCGTCCCCGGCCGCCTGCGCCGCCGGGACGTCGAGGCGTTCTGCCGCGAGGTGGAGGGCGACCTCGCCGCGGCCCGCGCCGCGCTGCCCGGCCTCCCGGTGCGCCCGCGCATCGCCGTGGCCGCGACCGTCGCCGTCTACGAGCGGCTCCTCGCACGTCTCGCCGCGACGCCGCCGGAGGACATCCTGCGCGCGCGCGTGCGCATCCCGGACACGATGAAGGTCGCGCTCGCGGCGCGCGCCGCCGGCGGCCAGCTCCTCGGCCAGGTGGCGTCCGCCCGGTCCCCGCGCCCGCGGAAGGTGCTCGCGTGAGGGCTCCGCGCGTCGTCGTCGTCGGGGGCGGGATCGCCGGGCTCGCCACCGCCGCCCTGCTCGCGCGCGGCGGCGCCCGCGTCACGCTGCTCGAGCGGCACGACGAGGTGGGCGGCCGGGCCGGCACGCTCGAGGTGGACGGCTTCCGCTTCGACACGGGCCCGTCCTGGTACTTCATGCCCGAGGTGTTCGAGCACTTCTTCGGGCTGCTCGGCGCGCGCGTCGAGGACCACCTCGACCTCGTCCCGCTCGACCCGGCGTACCGGGTCTTCTTCGAGCCGGGCGCGGACGGCGCGGCGTCGACGTTCGAGCTGTCCGGCAACCCCGGCGTGAACCGGTCGCGGCTCGACGCGATCGAGCCGGGTGCCGGAGGCCGGATCGCCGCGTACGCCGAGGACGCGAGCGAGGCGTACGGGCTCGCGCTCGACCACTTCCTCTACACGACGTTCGAGCGCCCCGACCGGGCGCTCTCGCCCGCGGTGCTGCGCCGGCTGCCGCGCCTGGCCGCGCTCCTGCGCGAGTCGCTCGCCGACCGCGCCGCGCGCGCCGTGGAGGACCCGCGGCTCCAGCAGCTCCTCGGGTACCACGCCGTGTTCCTCGGGTCGTCGCCCTACCGCGCGCCCGCGCTCTACTCGCTCATGAGCCACCTCGACCTCGTCGACGGCGTCCAGTACCCCCGCGGGGGCATGTACACGCTCATCGAGGCCGTCGAGCGGCTCGCGCGCGACGCGGGCGCCGAGGTGCGCACCGGCGCCGACGTCGCCGGGATCGAGGTCGTGCCCGGCGGCGGTCGCCGCGGTCGGGTCACCGGCGTGCGCCTCGCGTCGGGCGAGCTCGTCGAGGCGGACGTCGTCGTCTCGGCCGCCGACCGGCACCACACGGAGACGGCGCTCCTCGAGCCCCGCTGGGCCGACCTCCCCGCCGCGGCGTGGGAGGACAAGGGCCCGGGCATCTCCGCGCTGCTCGTGCTCGCGGGCGTCCGCGGCGAGCTGCCCGAGCTCGCGCACCACTCGCTGTTCTTCACGAAGGACTGGCCCGCCAACTTCGACGCGGTGCTCGGCCCGGACCGTCGCAGCGACCCCCGCGGCCTGCGCGTGCCGGAGCCCGCCTCGCTCTACGTGTCGCGCACGAGCGCGACCGACGGGCCGACGTCGGCCGCGCCCGCAGCGCCGCCCGGCCACGAGAACCTGTTCCTCCTCGTGCCGTTCCCCGCCGACCCCACGCTCGGCGGGGACGAGCCGTCGCGGCGCACGCTCGACGGGCTCGCCGACCGCTACCTCGCCCAGGTGGGGCGCTGGGCGGGCGTCGAGGACCTCCCGGGGCGCGTCGTCACGCGGCGCGTGCTCGGGCCTGCGCACTTCGCGACCGAGCTCTCGGCCTGGCGCGGCGGCGCGCTCGGCATGGAGCACACCCTGCGGCAGTCCGCCCTGTGGCGCCCGGGGAACGCGTCCCGCCGTGTCGACGGGCTCTACCACGCCGGAGGTGGCACGATCCCGGGCGTGGGACTGCCGATGTGCCTGATCAGCGCCGAGCTCGTCGCCAAGCGACTGCTCGGCGAGACGTCCGCGCGTCCGCTGCCCGAGCCGCTGCGCGAGGGCTTCCTCGCCGCGAGCCGCCGGCCCGAACGGCTCCGGCCGGCGGACCGGCCGGTGGCGGTCCGCCGGTGACGGGCCTCGCCTACCTCGGTGCGCTCGCGGTCTCGCTCGGCGGCCTCGCCGTGCTCGACCGCCGGTTCCGGCTCGCGTTCTGGTCCGACCCCCGGCGTGCGGCGCTCACGGTCGGTCTCGGCGTCGTCGGGTTCCTCGCGTGGGACGTCGCGGGCCTCGCGCTCGGGATCTTCGCGCGCGGGGAGAGCCCGTGGATGACCGGGCTGCTGCTCGCCCCCGACCTCCCCGTCGAGGAGGCGGTGTTCCTGACGCTCCTGTGCTACAACGCGCTGCTCGTCTGGCGGGGCGCCGAGCGGGTGCTCGCGGCCCGCCGCGCCGGGGAGGACGACGCGTGACGAACATCGTGCTCAACGTCATCGTCATCGCGGTGCTCGTCGTGGTGTCGTGGCGCGTGCTGCGTCGGCTGCGACCCGGGCCGCTCGTGTGGACGGCCGTCGTGATGTGCGTGCTCACTCTCGTGTTCGACACGCTGATGATCGCCGCCGACCTGTACGTCTACCACCCGGACAAGATCCTCGGCGTCTACCTGTGGGGTGCGCCGCTCGAGGACTTCGCGTACGCGCTCGCCGCCGCGCTCGGGATGCCGGTGCTGTGGACCGTGCTCGGCGCGCGCCGTCGCGACCGCGGCGCGGGCCGCGGGCGCGGGCGCGGGCGTGCCGCGGAGGACGGCCGGTGAAGGACGTCCTCGCCGCCTCGCGGCCGTTCTCCTGGATCAACACGGCCTACCCGTTCGCTGCCGGGTACCTCGTCGCGACCGGCGGGCGCGTCGACCTCGCGCTCGTCCTCGGGACGCTCTACTTCCTCGTGCCGTACAACCTGCTCATGTACGGCGTGAACGACGTCTTCGACTACGCGAGCGACCTGCGGAACCCGCGCAAGGGCGGGATCGAGGGCGCGCTGGCGGACCCGGCGACCGCGCGCGTCACGCACCGTCGCATCCTGCGCGCGTGCGTCGCGACCAACGTGCCGTTCCTCGTCGCGCTCCTGCTCCTCGGCGACCCGCTCGCGGGCGCGGTCCTCGCGCTCGTGGTGTTCGGCGTCGTCGCCTACTCAGCGCCTCGGCTGCGGTTCAAGGAACGCCCGTTCCTCGACTCGTTCACCTCCGCGATGCACTTCGCGGGCCCGCTCCTGTACGCGCTCGTGCTCGTCGACGCGGACCTCTCCGCGCGCTCCGTCTGGCCCGTGCTCGTCGGCTTCGTGCTCTGGGGCATGGCGTCGCACGCGTTCGGCGCCGTGCAGGACGTGCGCGCGGACCGGGAGGGGGGCATCGCGTCCGTCGCGACGGCGATCGGCGCGCACGCGACCGTGCTCGCCGCTGCCGCGGCGTACGTCGGGGCGGCCGTCGTGCTCGCGGTGCTCCCGTGGCCCGGAGTCCTCGCCGCGCTGCTCCCGCTGCCGTACGCGGTCAACGTGCTGCGCTTCCGCGACGTGCGCGACGACGACTGCGAGCGCGCCAACGCGGGCTGGCGCGCGTTCCTGTGGCTCAACCTCGTCACCGGGTTCCTCGTGACGATGCTGCTCCTCGCGGACGCCCTCACCTGACGGGCCCGCGTCGGCGGACAGGGACGACGACGGCCCCGGTCCGCGAGGTCGTCGCGGTGCCGGGGCCGTCGTCGTGGTGGTGCGGCTCGTCAGGAGATGTCGCCGTACTCCCAGTGCCAGGGCTCGTTCTTCGAGCCGCCGGCGCGGGCCCACTCGGGGTTGTCCCAGCCGTAGGCCGGCGCGTTGGCGCGCATCCACTCGTACTGCGCGGTGCCGTAGCTCTGGATGCCGCCGCCGAGGTCGAGCGCGAGCGCCCAGCCGTGGTTCGACATCCCGGGCGGCGCCGCGAAGTAGCCGCGGGACGCCTTCACGGCGACCTGGGACGCGTACGAGCGGTAGGAGTCCGTCACGGAGAGGTTCGCGCCGAACGTCTCGCGGAACTTCTCGTTGAGGGCCTCGATCTGGTGGGCGGCGTCGCAGCGGAGCTGCTCCCCGGGCGCGAACGACAGCTCGCAGAGCGCGCTCGCGGGGATCTGCCCGTTGCCGAAGCCCGCGGTGGAGGCGGCCCACTGGTCGAGCTGGGCGGCGACCTCCTCGGGCGACGGCGGTCCGGGCACGACCTGGACGGTCACGCCCGAGCCGGCGGCGTCGAGCAGGGTCGTGAGCTCCGCCGTCAGCGCGGCGATCTCCTCCGTGCCGCCGGTCCCGACGGGAGCCGCGGGGTCGGCCGGCGCCTCGCCGGCGTCGGGCGCGCCCTCGGCCGGGGCGTCGACGGCCGCGTCGGCCGTGCCCGTGGTGAGGTCGGGCGCGTCGGTGGCGGTGTCCGCGGCCGCCGCGTCCTCCTCGGGCGACTCGGTCGCCGCGTCCGCGTCGGCCGACGGCGTGGCCGCGTCCGTCCCGGGCGCGGCGTCGTCGGCCGACCCGGCGAGGTCGGGTGTCGCCGGGTCGAGCGTCGTGACGGCGGCACCCAGCTCGTCGAGCGGCGTGCGGGCCGAGGACCGGCTCGCGCGGTCGTCGGCGCGGCCGTCGAGCGCGGGCACGCTCGCGCCGAGCGTCTCGGCCGCGGTGAGGGCGTCGTCGGTCGCGGGCTCGTCGGCGGCCTCGGCGGACGCCGTGGCGTCGTCGGGGTTCGCGAGCCCCGACCCGGCGGGGGAGCCGAGGAGCGCCGCGCCCTCGGGCGCGGACGCCTCGGTCACGGCCTCGCTGAGGCGCGTGCGCGCGTCCTCGATCTGGGCCACCTGCTCGGGCGTGAGCGACGCGGCGCCCTCGCCGGTGAGGAACTGGGCCCGGACGAGCACGTCGCTCGCCGCCTCCACGGTCGCCGGGTCGGCGGTCGCGAGGTCGGCGGGCGCGCCGAGGGCCACGGGGGCCACGGCGGTGCCGGACGTCGGGGCGTCGCCCGGGGTCGCGCCGGTCGCGTCCGTCGTGGCGGACGGGGCCGACCCGTTGGCGAAGGCCGCCGCGGCGGTG
>QAPD01000043.1 GCA_003052455.1 Sphaerisporangium cinnabarinum
CCGCGCGTCTTCGGGCAGGTCGGCGACCGCCGGGTCCGCGAGGCCGGTCGCCGTCGCGGTGCGCGCGGCGTCGTGCTCCGCGACGCGCCGGGCGAGCGCGTGCCGCTCGGCGTCGTCGAGCACGGCGGCGAGCGCCTCGGCCGCGTCCGCGAACCCCCACCGGGCGACGAGCGCGGCGACCTCGGCCACGCGCTCCTCGGCCGACCGCTGTGCCGCGGCAACCGCGCTGCCGGCGTCCGCGAGGGCGTCGATCGTGCGCACCCCGTCCTCCAGCGCGGCCGCGAGGACGGCGACGGGGTTGCGCGGACCGCCCTCGTCGGCGAGCGGGTCGGGAAGGTCCACGAGCTCCACGAGCGGACCGGCCGCGTCGAGCTCCGCGCGGATCTCGGCGCGGTCGCGCGCGAGCGCCGCCTCGACCTCCTCGAGCCGCGCGGTCGTGCCCGCGACCGCCTCGGCGAGCTCCGCCGCCCGGGCCTGCAGCGCGCGCGTCTGCGCGTCGAGCTCCTCGAGCTCCCGCTCGGCCTCGGCCCGCTCGTGCTCCGCGTCGCGCGCGGCGGCCACGAGCTCCTCCGCCTGCGCGACCTGCTCGGCGGCCGACCGCGGGGTCAGGCCGTCGGCGTCCCGACGGCGGGCCGCGCAACGCTCGGCGAGCACCTCGGCACGGGCCGCGACGTCGTGCAGCAGGCGCTCGGCGTCCGCGCGCGCCCGCTCGGCGCGCTCGACGTCCTCGGCCGTCGGGTGGTCCTCGGCGAGTGGCGCCGGGTGCGGGTGCTCGGCCCCGCCGCACACCGGGCACGGCTCACCTGCCGCGAGCCCCGCGGCCAGCTCTCCGGCGAGACCCGCGATGCGCGCGCCCCGGAGCCGGCTCTCACGCTCCAGCGCCTCGTGCGCGCGCGCCGCGACCCGTGACCGCTCGGCGTGCGCGGCGGCCACCTCGGTCTCGAGCGCCGCCGCCTGGCGTGCCGCCTCCTCGACCACCCGGGCGCGGTCCGCGCGCTCGCGCAGCACCCCGAGCACGCCCGCGGCCTCCGCGAGGGACGCGACGCGCGCTCGCACCGCGTCCCGGCGCGCCGGGCGCCCGTCGAGCTCCGCCAGCACGCGACCGCGCTCCTCCGTCGCCCGCGCGATCTCCTTGCGGCCGTCGGCGAGCTCGCGCTCGCGCCCGGGCAGCGACTCGCCCACCGGGACGAGCCGCGTGACGCGCACGGCCGCCGTCGCGACGTCGGCACGCAGCGCCTCGAGCGTCGACGGGTCGGCGTCCGCGAGGACGGCGGGCGCCCCGGTCCGCGCGAGCGCGAGCCGGTCGAGCGCGGCGCGCAGGGTCTGCTCGGCCCGCGCGAGGCCCTGGGCCGCCGGGGCGACGACCGCGGCGCGCGCCGCCGCGTCCGCCCGACGGCGGTCCTCGGCCACCGCGGGCTCCTCAGCGTCGAGCCGGGATGCCTCGGTCCGCAGCCGGGCACGCCGCTCGAGCGCGTCGTGGCGCGCGCGCTCACCCTCGAACTGGTCGCGCACGGCGGCGAGCGTCGCGTCGGCACCCGCCGCACGCTCTGCCAGCGCCGTGGCCTCGGCGTCGAGGCGCGCGACGTGCGCGACGGCGAGCGCGTGCACGCCCGGCACCGCCTCTGCAGCGGCCGGGGCCACCGGCTCGTCCACCTCCGGCAGGACCTCCCCCTCCGCGGCCGGGACCGCGAGCGAGACCGACGGCTCGTCCACCCCGAGCGGGACCGACGCCCCGGCGAGCGCCCGGGCGACGTCGTCCTCGTCGGCTCGCCGCAGCCGGTCGTCGTCGTCCGCGGCCTCGCGCAGCCGTCGTGCGTCGTCGGACGCGAGCCCGGCGGCTCCCGCGAACCGCTCCACCGCGCCCACGACGCCCTGCCGCGCGGCGTCCGTCCGCGAGCGCGCCGCGCGCGCGAGCTCGGCCAGGCGCGCCGCGGCGCGGTGGTAGAGCTCCGTGCCGAACACCTTCTGCAGCAGCACGGCCCGGTCCTCGGGCTTCGCACGCAGGAACGTCGCGAACTCGCCCTGCGGCAGCACGACCGTCTGGACGAGCTGGCGCCGGTCGAGCCCGACGAGCCGGCGGATCTCGTCCCCCGCCTCGTCGAGCCGCGCGGAGAGGAGCTCCCCCGCGGCGTCCTCGACCGCGCCCGGCGCGTCCGTGGGCGGCACCTCGGCGAGCCGCCAGAGCCGCACGGAGGCCTGCTGCGTCGTGGTGCCGGTGCCGCGCTTCTTGGGCCGGCGGTACTCGGGCGTGCGCCGGACCCGGAACACCCCTGCCGGGACCTCGAGCACGAGGTCGACGTACGACTCGACGTCCGGTCCCGCGAACGCGGAGCGGAGGCGGTCGTCGCTCGCGGCGTCCGAGGCGACCTTGCCGTAGAGCGCGAACACGATCGCGTCGATGATCGTGGACTTGCCGGCGCCCGTCGGCCCCTCGAGGAGGTAGATCCCGGACGCGCCGAGCGCCGCGAGGTCGATGTGGTGACGGCCCGCGAACGGCCCGATCGCCTGGAAGGTGAGGGAGTGCAGGTGCATCAGGCGCTGCGCTCCTCGGCGAGGGCGAGCTCGAACGCCTCGCGCAGCACGACGACCTCGGCCTCGCTGGGCGCGTGCCCGGAGACGTGCTCGACGAAGTCGCGGGCGACGTCCAGCGGGTCGTGCCCCGGCCCGACGGCGGCCACGACCTCGCGCTCGGCGAGGCGCGGGGGGCGGTGCGTCACCTGGAGCGCGTGCGGGAACCGGGACCGGACGCGGGCGTACAGCTCGGCGGGCCGGACCGCGTCCGTCACCACGACGCGCAGCCAGTCGTCGACGTGCGGCTCGCCCGCCTCCCCGAGCAGCTCGTCGAGCGTGCCGGTGACCTCCGCGAGGCGGCGCGGGACGGGAGCGGGGACCAGCTCGACCGCCGCGTCCGCGTCCGTGCGGAGCCGGTCGACGTCGACGAGCGCGGTGGACTTGCGCTGGTGCAGCTCCGAGAAGGAGAACGCGAGGGGCGAGCCCGAGTAGCGGGCGACGGTCGCCGCGCCGCCGCCGACGTCCGGGACGGTGACGCGCTGCGGCCCGTGCAGGTGGCCGAGCGCCACGTAGTCCACCCCGCGGCCCGCGAACGCGGCGGCCGGGACGGCGTCCACGCCGCCCACGCGGATGTCCCGCTCGGAGTCCGACGCCAGCCCGCCCACGACGAACGCGTGCCCGACGACGACCGCCCGCACCTCCGGGTCCGCGGCGCGGCGCCGCGCGAGGTCGGCGGCCACCCGGCGCAGGGCCGCCCCCATGACGGCCTCGTGGGACCGCGCGAGCGGCCGCTGCCTCACCGGGGCACCGCCCACCCCCTCGGTGCCCGGAGCGTCCGACGCGTCCGCGGCGTCCGCGAGGACGTGCCGGGCCGTGTCCGGGTCGAGGTACGGGAGCGCGTAGACGAGCAGCGGGGAGCCGTCACCGCCCGCCGCACCCGGGCGCGGCCCCAGGACGACGGGAGCGCCGACGTCGGCCAGGCGCGCCCGCACGTGGACGCCCGGGCGCAGGAGACGGTCGGCGAACCCCAGCCGGACGGCGGAGTCGTGGTTGCCCGGCGTGACGACGACGTGCGCGTGCTCGGCGAGCCGCGTCACCGCCTCCGAGAGGAGGGAGACGGCGTCCACCGGCGGGATCGCGCGGTCGTAGACGTCGCCCGCGACGACGACCGCGTCGACCGCCTCGGAGCGCGTCAGCTCGACGAGGTGGTCGAGGTGCGCGGCCTGGTGCTCCAGCAGGTCGACCCCGTGCAGCGTGCGCCCGAGGTGCCAGTCGGAGGTGTGCAGGATGCGCATGCCCGCACCGTACCGGCCGGTTCCCACACCCTCGGGGACCCGACGCGGCGGGCGGGCGCGCGGGTGTCAGACGGCGCTGACGACCTGGATCGGGCCGGTCGACGCGCCGCTGCGCTCGACGGGGATGCGCCCGCCCATGCCGATCATGTCGAGCAGCTCGACGATGCTCGGGGACGGGTCCCGCAGCACGACCTCGCGGCCGTCCTCCTCGCCCAGCATGTAGAGCTGGATGATGAACGCGATGCCCGAGGAGTCGATGAAGGTGACGTCGGCGACGTCCACGACGACGCGTCCGCGGGTGTCGAGCACGTAGGACATGGCCTCGCTCGCACGGTCGCGCAGCGCCGCGTCGACCTCTCCCCACATCGTCACGACCACGCCGCCGTCCGCCGGGGCGTAGACGATCCCGCTCGTCCGGTCGATCGCGCTGCCTGTGTCCACGGTTCCCGCTTCTCTCGAGTCGTCCTGCCTGCTGTCGGCCGCCCCTCCGGACAACGTCCGGGGGAGGTGACCTGTTCCCTGCGCACCTCATCGACTCCGTCCGGCCGCTCGCCGTCGCCGTCGGGCGGCGGCTCGGACCGGCGACCGTGACCGGAGCACCCCAGAGTCTGCACCCGGCGCGGGGCGCACACCAGCCCGCGCGGCGGTCGTCCGCGACCTTCCTCCGAACCCACACAACCCGGACCGCGCGGGCGCCCGCGCGCACCTCCCGCGCGCCCGCGCGCACCGCGAGCGCACGCGCCCCGGACCGTCGCAGGGCTCGCCGCAGGGCTCGCCGCAGGACCCGCTACAGCGGGTCCGTGACGTCGGCGACCTGGGCCCCGAGGGCCGCCACGAGGGCCTGCCCGTCGACCGTCGCGGCCACGCCGTGCTCGCCCGCCCCGATCGAGACGAGGTGGTCCCCGCCGCCCGGGGCCTCCTGGGCGGCCAGGTCGCCCGCGACGTCCACCTCGTCCTCGCCGCGCACGGCGACCACGCGCACGTCCGCCACGACGGGCCACGGGTGCGTGGCGCCGAACGGCGTGATCGTGCCGCGCTCGTACCCCGTGACGTCGCGCGCGACCTCCTTGTCCGGCATGGACAGGCGCGACACCCCGAGCAGCGCGCGCAGCTTGGGCCACGAGATCTGCCGGTCGCCCGGCACGAGCACGAACAGGTAGTCGTCCTCCGCGCGCCGCACGACGATCGTCTTGAGGACGCGCGCCGGGTCCACGCCGCGTGCGGCGGCCGCCTCCTCCAGCGACCCCACCCGGCCGTGCCGGGTGAGGGTGAAGTCGATGCCCGACGCCTCCAGCGCCGCCACGGCGCGCTCGCTGCTCATGAGAACCGACCCTAGCCCTCGCCCCCGACGCACGGGCTGCCGTAGCGGGACCGCCGCCCGTCGGACGTCGTCTCAGACGTCGTCGAACTCCGTCACGACGGTGCGCCAGTACTCCGCGCCGTCGCGCGTGCGGTGCACGAGGCCCGCGTCGACCATCGCGCGCCGCAGCGACACCGGGTCCGCCGCGCGCGCCGCGAGCCGCCTGGTCAGCGTGAGCTCGGTGACGGGGTCCTCCAGCGGGAGCACCTGCGCCGCGAGGTACCGCACGACGAGCTCGCGGTCGCGCAGCCGCTTCGGCATGCGCAGCAGGCGTCCGTCCGTGAGGAAGCGGTCGGGTCCCGTGGGGCGCGGCGTGGGGACGGTCGTGAGCAGCTCCGCGAACCGCTCGGGCGCCGCCCGCAGGAACCCCGTCTCCTCCCGCACGACGACGCCCGCGGCGAGGAGCGGCGCGAGCCGACGGCGCTCGTCGGGCGACAGCACGGCCTCCGCGGGGCCCTCGCGCACGACGCGCGCGAGCACCTCGAGGCGCCCCGCGTCGGCGAGCGACGCGACCACCTGCTTCCACGCGTTGTCGGGCACCGGGGTACCCGTCCGGTCTTCGTCCACCGCCCGACCCTACGCACGCCGCGCCGCGCGCGGCCACCGCGTCCCCGGGACCCCTCGCGCCTCGGTGCCCCGCCCCGCGCCCGGACCCCGCGGGCGCGGTGGGGACGTCAGTCGAGGTGCACGGCGTCGCCCTGCCAGCGACGCCGCAGCCACCGGTCGTGCGACGCCACGACCACGGCGCCCGGCCACTCCTCCACGGCCTCCATGAGCTCGCCCGCGAGCGTGAGCGAGACGTGGTTCGTCGGCTCGTCGAGGAGCAGCACGTCGGGCGCCTGCGTGACGAGCATCGCGAGCACCACGCGCCGGCGCTGCCCCACGGAGAGCTCCGCGAGCCGCCGCCCCAGGTCGCGCGGCGCGAGGAGGCCGTGCGCGTCCACGGCCGCGTCGCGCGCGTCCGCCGGGTCCACGCCCTGCGCGAGGGCGAGCAGCTCGCGCGGGGTGCGGTCGTCGTCGTGCAGGTGCACGTCCTGCTCGAGCAGCCCCACCCGGACCCCGCGCGCCCGGGCCGCGGTGCCGGCGTCGGGCACGAGGTCGCCCGCGAGCACGTGCAGCAGCGTGGACTTCCCGGCGCCGTTGGCCCCGGTGACGAGCAGCCGGCTCCCCCGGGCGACCTCGACCGACGGGACGCCCGACGCCGCCATGTCGAGCCGGTCCGGACGCTCGCCCGGGGCGGCCCCGGACCCGCCGCGCCCGGGCCGGTGCACGACGACGCCCCGTGCCCACGCGACCACGTCGCCGCCGCCCGGGGCGACGCCGGTCCCCCCGCTCGGCGGCGCGAAGCGCAGGGGCGGGGGCGGCTTGCGCACCTGGTCGCGCTCGAGCGCGTCGAGCCGCTGCTGCGCGTTGCGCACGCGCCGCGCGACCTGGCTCTGGACCCGCTCGCCCTTGAAGTCGTAGAGGATCTTCGCCTGGTTGCCCCGCTCGCGGTTCTTCGAGACGTCCCGGGCCGTCACCGCGACGCCGCGCCGCAGCTCCGCGAGCTCGGCCTGCTCCGCCTCGAAGCGCTGCTCCCAGCGCTCGCGCTCGACGCGCTTGGCCTCGAGGTAGTCGCCGTACGTGCCGCCGTAGAGGGTCCCCGCTCCCCCGGCGCGCGCCGCGTCGCCCGCGCCTCGGAGCGGCTCCGCGACCGGGTCGAGGTCGAGGATCTCGGTGCACACCTCGTCGAGGAACACGCGGTCGTGGCTCGCGAGCACGACGGCGCCCGGGAGGGCCCGGATCGCCGCGGCGAGGAACTCCGCCGCGGCGTCGTCGAGGTGGTTCGTCGGCTCGTCGAGCAGCATCGCGCCGGGCTGGCGCACGAGGAGGGCGGCGAGGCCGAGCCGGGTGCGCTGGCCGCCGGACAGGGACCCGACCTCGCGGCCGACGACCCCGTCGACGTCGAGGCCGAGACCCGCGAGCGTGCGCGCGGCCCGCGCGTCGGCGTCCCAGACGTCGGCGAGCTCGGCGCGCGCGAGGGCGCGCGCGTATGCCTCCTCGGCACCGGGGACGGGTTCGCCTCCCGGGTCGCCGGCGAGGGCGAGCGCCGCCTCCTCGAGCTCGCGCTCGATCCCGCGCACGCGCACGAGCGCGTCGTCGACGACCGCGCGGACCGTCGTCGTCGGTGGGTACGGGAACTCCTGGTGCAGGAACCCGAGGTCCGCGGGCCGGCTGACCGTGCCGTCGTCGGGCGCGAGCGTGCCCGCGAGCACCCGCAGGAGCGTGGACTTGCCGACGCCGTTCTCGCCGACGAGACCCGTGCGGTGGCCGGGGTCGACGGCGAGGTCGACGCCGCGCAGGACCGCGCGGCCCGCGAAGGAGACGCGGACGTCGGACGCGCGCAGGACAGGGGTGGGACGTGCCATGGGTGATCACCTACCAGGTGCCCGGGTGGCGCGCGCTCGCCGCGGACGGCGGCGGGGGCCACGGCGACGGGCTCGACGGGACGGAGCGGCCGGGGCAGGTGAGGATCACATCGCGCCCGACGCTACGCCGCCGGGACCGGAGACGCACGGCATTTTCCGGCGGCGCCACGAGACCGGTCCCGGTGGCGCCCGCGAACCGGGCACCACCGCGGCTCCGCCCCACGCCTGACGGCGTCCCCCGTCTCAGGGAGCGGTCGGCTCCGTCCCGGGGGCCGTCGGGGCCTGGGTCGGCGCGGTCGTGGGCTCGGGCGCCGGGTCCGTCGGCTCGGGTGACGGCTCGGGCTCGGTCGGCTCCGGCTCTGGCTCCGGGTCCGGCGCCGGGCCGGACGAGACGACGATCGCGACCGTGCTCCCCGGAGCGACCTGGGTGCCGGAGCCCGGCGCGACGGAGAGCACCGTCCCGGCTGCGGCGGGATCGGTCTTCGTCGTGACGCTGACCTTGAGCCCGGCACCCTGGAGCGCTGCCTCGACCGCGGCCTGCTGCTTGCCGACGAGGTCCGCCGGGACGGCGACGGTCGTGGGCTTCGTCGGCGGGGGGTCCGTCGGCGTCGGCGTCGGCGTCGGGGTCGGTGCCGGGGGCTGCGGCGCCGGCGGGGTCGTCGGGGTGGGCTTCGGCGCGGGCGCGCTCGGTGCCGTCGGCTTCTGCGGCGTGGACGGCGCGCTGCCCTCGGCAGGCGTGTACCGCGTCGGCATCTTGCCCGCCGCGAAGAACTCGAAGTGCCACGGCTCCGGCTTGGACCCGTTGGGCCACGCCCACGCGGGGTTGTCCCAGCCGTAGTCCGGGCCGTGCGTGCGGAGCCAGACGTACTCGAGCGACGTCCCCGACGGCACGTTCCCGCCGACGTCGATCGCGAGGCCCCACCCGTGCTGCGACGTGCCGGGCACGGCCGCGAGGTACGGCTTGACCGCCTTGAGGCGCACCTGCTCGTCGTACGGCCGGTACGCGTCGGTGATCTTCAGCGCGTACCCGAACTCCTTCTCGAACTCCGCGGCGAGGGCCTCGAGCTGCTCCGCGGCGTCGCAGCGCAGGGTCTTGCCCGGCGCGAAGTCGAGCGCGCACAGCGCCTCCGGCGGGATGCGGCCGTTCTGGTACTGCGCCGTCGAGCCGGCGTACCGCTCGACGACCTCGGCGAGCCGCTCCGCGAGGGTCGTGCCCGCGAGCGCCGTCGCCCCGGCGGCCGGGACGACGCCGACCGGCA
Source organism: Sphaerisporangium cinnabarinum (assembly GCA_003052455.1). Lineage (GTDB taxonomy): Bacteria > Actinomycetota > Actinomycetes > Actinomycetales > Cellulomonadaceae > Cellulosimicrobium > Cellulosimicrobium cinnabarinum. The sequence continues at coordinate 8,834 of QAPD01000043.1, forward strand.
CGAGGTCGGTGCCGAGCAGCTCGGCGAGCGTCGTCGCGGAGGCGAGGACGTCCTCGAGCGTCACGTCACCGTGCGCGTGGTCGTCGCCCTCGGCATGGTCGCCGTCACCGCTGTCAGCCGAGCCGTCGGCCGGGTCCTGGGATCCGTCCAGCTCGCCGGGGGCGACCCCGTCGGGCGCGGGCACCTCGTCCTCGGGCAGCGTCCGGTCGCCGGGTGCTCCCGCGTCGCCCGGGGACCCTGCGCCGCCGGGGGCGGACGGGTCCACGGGCGTGCTCGCGCCGGGTGCCGGGCTCGGGGTGTCGTCCGGCGCGGGGCTGGTGGACGCGCTCGGGGACGGGCTGCTCGTCGGGCTCGGCGAGGGCGCGGTCCGCTCCGCCGCGGTCCGGACCGCGTCCGCCACGGCGTCCCCGGCGGCGTCGACCGTCGCGGGCTGCTGCGCCGGGAGGTCGGTCGCGGGGTCCTGCGCCTCGCGGTCGGGGCCCGTCGTGGTGTCGCCCGTGCCCGTCTCCGGGCCCGCACCGGCGCCCGGGCCGAGCGGCTCCGGGAGCTCGGGGACCTGCGCGTCGTCGAGCGACTCGTCCAGGTCGAGGTCGCCGTCGGGCACGAGCGGAGCCGGGACGCGGCGGGCCGCGTCCTGCTGCGCGAGATAGGTGGCGAGGAGCATGCCGAGCTCCGCGCGGGCCTGCTCGACGGGCGGGGAGACGTGGCCGTCGTCGAGCGCGTTGGCCGTCGCGAGGACCTCGATCGCGCCGTCGAGCTGCTGGTCCTCGTCGAGGCCCGCCCCGAGGGTGCTCGAGAGCGCCGCGACCTGGGTCGCCGTGGCGGCCTCCTGCGCGAAGAACGACGCGCCCGGGCGCGGCTGGACGCTGCCGGAGAGGGCCGCGGCGAGCGTGATGGCGAGCGCCGAGGAGATGAGGACGTGCGAGACGGCGCGTGCGCGCCGTCCGAACGGCTCCGGGCCCACCGCACCGGCGGCGGGCGCGGGCTCGGGCGTCACGGGCGCGTCGTCCGCGCCCTCGTGCTCCGCCGTGGTGCTCACCGCTCACTCCCGTGCTTCGTGCCCTGCCACGGACCTGCGGTCCCGCACGCCGGATGTGCGCGTCGTCGCGCCCGACGTCACGGCTGCGCGCGCCCACGATCGGTGTGCTGCACGCCACAGTGCCCTCGTCCGCCTACCGTACACCGCCTCCACGAGGCTCTCACCCCCGTCTCATGTTCGCGGTGGACAATCGCCCCATGAGTTCACCGACACGTCACCGCAGGTCAACGTCTCGCGCGCTCGCGCTCGGGGCAGCCGTCGCCGCGACCGTCGCGCTGGGCGGGTGCGCCGAGGACGGCTCGGTGAGCGTGCCGGAATTCACCCTGACGGGCGACGGGGTCCAGCAGTTCCTCGACGACGCGCGCTCCCAGGTCGAGACGATCGGCGAGGACGTCCGGTCGCTCACCGACGACCTGGGCACCCTCCCGGACGACACGCGCGCCCGCGCCGAGGAGGCCGTCGCGTCTGCGCAGGAGGCCGCCGACGAGGCCCGCGCCGCGGCGGACGAGGCGGCGTCCGCCACGGACGAGACGCGCGCGCAGGCCGAGCAGCGCCTGGCCGACGCCGAGGCCGCGCTCGACGACGCGTCCACCGAGCTGGGCGACGTCGCCGACTCGCTCTCCGGCGCCGACGCCGCGGTGCGCGACGGGATCGAGAGCCTGCGCACCCGGGTCGACGAGCTCCGCACCGACCTCGAGGACGCCTCGGGCTCCTGACCGGGCGGGCCGCGCGCGATCGGCACGCGCCCGGTACCCCCGGGCCCTCGTCCGCACCGGGGACCTAGGTCCCCGGGCCCGGCGACTTTTGCCTGACGTCCACCCTTCCTTCACAGGGGTTTGCTTGGTCTCAGGAGCCCGACCGCACCGGACGGGTCGATGAGAGGGGACAGTGATGAAGGGGACGATCGAGCGGAACGCCAACGCGCCGCTCCCCACGGTCGAAGGCACCGAGCCGGAGACCCTCAGCCTCGCGGAGCGCGCCACGCGGCCCACCCAGGTGGTCCTCGGCGTCCTGCGGATCACGATCGGGTTCTACTTCCTCTGGGCCTTCCTCGACAAGACGTTCGGGCTCGGGTTCGCCACCCCCGCCGAGCGGTCGTGGATCAACGGGAACAGCCCGACCACCGGCTTCCTGTCGAACCTCGAGGGCACGTTCTCGGGCTTCTTCAGCGGCCTCGCGGGGAACGCGTTCATCGACGTGCTCTTCATGGTCGGCCTGCTCGGCATCGGGCTCGCCCTGATCCTGGGCATCGGGATGCGGATCGCCGCGGTGAGCGGCACGCTCCTGCTCCTGCTCATGTACCTGGCCGAGCTCCCGCTCGTGACCAACCCGATCATCGACGACCACATCACGATGTCGCTCACGATCATCGCTCTCACCCTCCTCGGGGCGGGCAGCGTGGTCGGGCTCGGCAAGACGTGGAAGAAGATCCCGTTCGTCCAGCGCAACGCCTGGCTGGTCTGACGGTTCGACCGCCCGCCGTGTGCGGCGGGCCACGGGGCGACCGATGCCGCGCGACGATCTGAGGCCGTCGCTGCAGGGAGTCGCTCCCGGGGGAAGAGGGGCGTGCGGGCGGTGGGGAGACCACCCGCACGTCCCGCCCTCCGCGCCCGGCAGGGCGACCGACAGCTCGACGGAGCCGGTCGCCCGCCGGGCGCCTTTCTGCGTGCGCGGCGCGGTGTCAGCCGAAGCGGGCCAGCAGCTCCGCCGCCTGGGCGTCGCCCTGGGCGGCGGCCTCGTGCCACAGGGCCATCGCCTCGGCCACGCGGCCCGCCCGGAGCCGGAGCACCCCGAGGCTCGTGCGCGCGGTCGGCTCGCCGGCGAGCGCCGCCTGCTCGAGCAGGTCCTCGGCGTCGGGCCCGCGCCCCGCGCGCACGTAGAGGTCCGCGAGCGTCGCGGCGACGCGCGCCTCGCCCGTCCCGGCCCACCCCTCGAGCAGCGCGACGGCGTCGTCCGGGCTCAGGGCGCCGCTGCGCACGAGCTCGACCGCCGCCTCCCAGCTCTCGCCCGACGTCGCCGCGAGGAGGCCGTCGGCGGCGCCGCGCTCCCCCAGCTCGGCGAGCACCTGCGCGAGCCGCACGGCCGCGCCCTCGACGCCCTGCGCCAGCTCGTACCAGCGGCGGGCCGCGTGCAGGTCCCCGCGTTCCGTGGCGACCTGCGCCGCCATGAACGCCCCGAGCGCGTCGCCCGCGAGACCGGCGAGCTCGAAGCAGCGGAACGCCTCCGCGGCGTCGCCCGCCTCGTGGTGCGCGACGCCCAGCCGGTACACCGCCCCGGGCACGCCCTGCTCGACGGCCGCCTCGTAGAACGGGACCGCGGCAGCCGGGCTGCCGAGCGCGCGCAGGTCGTCGGCGATCGCGACGAGCTCGGCCGGGTCGTCGGGGTGCAGGTGCCCGACGGCGGACCGCAGGTCGGCGAGCGCCGCGGCCTCGGCGGGCGCTCCGGAGCGCGGCGCGACGTCCGCGCCCTGGTCGGTGGTCGGCATGCGGCACCGCGTCCCTTCGGCCCCCTGCGTCGACGGCCCGGTGGTCCGGACCTGCGCGACGGCGACGTGCGGCCGGCGGCAGGACGGCGTCGGACGTCCCGAGATGTGGACGCACAGTAGCGCGGCGGTGTCGCCCACGTCACACCCCCGGGGCGGACCGGGTGCCCCCCGACCGCCGGCGTCTGGGAGACTGCATCAGGTGAGCGGAACGACCGACCTGCCGGGCAGCGCCGGGCAACGTGTGCTGGACGCCGTCGTGGCGGTGACGAGCGACCTCGACCTGCCGCAGGTGCTGCGGCGCATCGTCGACGCGGCGATGGAGCTCACGGGCGCGCGGTACGGCGCGCTCGGGGTGCTCGACGCGTCGGGGCGCGAGCGCCTCGCGCAGTTCATCCCCCTGGGCCTCTCGGACGACGAGGTCGCCGCGATCGACCACTGGCCGCACGGCGAAGGGCTGCTGGGCGAGCTCATCGACCACCCGGCGCCCATCCGCGTCCCGGAGATCGCCGACGACGTCCGCTCGGCGGGGTTCCCCGAGGGGCACCCGCCCATGCACACGTTCCTCGGCGTCCCGGTCCGGGTGCGCGACACGGTGTTCGGCAACCTCTACCTCACCGACAAGCAGGTCCCCGGGGGCGGGTGCGAGGAGTTCTCCCCGGAGGACGAGGCGGCCGTGATCGCGCTCGCCGCCGCCGCGGGCGTCGCGATCGAGAACGCGCGGCTCTACGGCCGCGCGAAGCAGGTGGGCGTCCTGGAGGACCGCGACCGCATCGCGCGCGACCTGCACGACGTCGTCATCCAGCGCCTCTTCGCGTCGGCGATGACGCTCATGAGCGTGCAGCCGCTCGTCAGCGACCCGGACGCGCGCACGCGCATCGAGGAGACCGTCTCCGACCTCGACGAGACGATCCGGCAGATCCGCTCCACCATCTTCGCGCTGCACACGGCCACGGACCCGGACGCGCCCTCGATCGAGGACCGGTTCCGGGCGCAGGCCGAGGCGGCGACGACCGTCCTCGGGTTCGCGCCCGAGGTCGACGTCGAGGTGGCGTCCGAGGGGTCCGGCGCGGGCGTGACCGACGGTGGCCCCAGCCTGCCGGCCGAGGTCGCCGACCAGCTCGTCGTCGTGCTCGGCGAGGCCCTGACCAACGTCGCCCGGCACGCGCAGGCGAGCCGCGTCGTCGTGCACCTGGCCGTGACCGCGCACGAGGCGCGCCTCACGGTCTCCGACGACGGCGTGGGCATCCAGCCCGGCGGCCGACGCTCCGGCCTGCGGAACATGCAGGCGCGCGCCGCCGCGCTCGGCGGGTCGAGCACCGCGACCGCCCAGCCCGACGGCGGCACGCGCCTCGAGTGGTGGGTGCCGCTCGGCTGAGGGTCAGCGCAGTATCCGCCGCCCCGTGACGATGCGGGGCACGACCTTGATGACGCGGTCGCGCGTGCCCGGCACGAAGGTCACGAGCGGGAGCGCGAGGAGCCGCGCGCGCTCCACCGGCTCCGTGACCTCGAACGTGCGGCCGACGAGCACGACGGACCACCCCGAGCGGGCGTCGGCGTCGAACGAGTCGACCTCGAACGCGACGACGGCGCGGCTCGCGGCCACCGCGAGCTTCGAGCCCTCCGCGGTCCGGAACACGACGTCCGGGCCGTCGAGCACGAAGTTCACCGGCTGGATCGCCGGCAGCGCGTGGTCGGTGTAGACGATCCTGCCCACGGGGACGGTCGCGAGGAGCGCGTAGCTCTCCTCCGGCGTGAGCTCCGCGAGCCCTGCCGAGGCGCGCGGGCGCTCGGCCGTCGCGAGCCCCCCGCTCCCCACCGGTGCCCCTGTCCCGGTCCGCTCGACTGTGTCCATCTCCACATCGTCGCGCCGCGGTGTCAGATCCGGGAGTGCCGAAGGTCCCGACGCCGCGCGGTCGCCCGGTCCCGGGGCGCCGGTCCCCGGTCCGTGCGCGGGCGAGCCCTCGGGCCCCGCCCCGTCCCGCGGGCCGGGCCCGTCAGGGACGCTGCGCCGGGCCACCGTGCTGCCGGTCCCCGGCCGCGCCGCCCGCACCCGGGGCGCCCTGGCGGGACGACTCCTCCTGGCGCATCTCGGTCGCGAGGACCGCGACCTGCGTGCGGCGCTGCAGGCCGAGCGTCGCGAGGACGTGCGAGACGTAGTTCTTGACCGTCTTCTCCGCGAGGTAGAGGCGCTTGCCGATCTCGCGGTTCGTCAGACCCTCGCCGATGAGCGCGACGATCTGGCGCTCCTGCTGCGAGAGGCCCTCGAGGCGGTCCGGCGTCTCGTCCGCGGCGTGGCGCAGGCGCTCCAGGACGCGCGCGGTGCTCGCCGGGTCGAGGAGCGACCCGCCCGCCGCGACCGTGCGGACCGCGCCGACGAGGTCGGACCCGTGGATCTGCTTGAGCACGTACCCCGACGCCCCGGCGAGGACGGCCTGGAACAGCGCCTCGTCGTCGGCGAAGGACGTGAGCATGAGGCAGCCGACCTCGGGCAGCTCGGAGCGCACCTCGCGGCACACCTCGACGCCCGAGCCGTCGGGCAGGCGCACGTCGAGGATCGCGACGTCGGGGCGCGTCGCCTTGATGCGGGCGAGCGCGGAGGCGGCGGTGCCGGCCTCGCCGACGACGGTGATGTCACCGGCGGCCTCGAGGAGAGCGGCGACGCCGCGGCGGACCACCTCGTGATCGTCGAGCAGGAACACGCGGATCGGGTGGGGAGAGCCCATGCCCTCAACGTAGCCGGTCGCAGGGGGATTCTCGCGCGCGCGAGCCCGTCGTGCCGCAGGTGCGGGACCTTCGTCCCGGTGCGTCGTGCCGTGCGACCCGCGCGTCCGGGGCGGTCGCCGGGTGCGGCGGACCGCCCGTCCGAGGTATCCAGGAGATGTGGCAGGTGGCGGGACGACCGCCACGAAGGGGATCGAGGACCGAGGTGGTCATGGTGAGCGGATCGACGCAGCAGGTCGTGCTGGTCGGTGTGGACGGCAGCACGACGAGCGGCAAGGCCCTGGACTGGGCGGTGCACGAGGCGGCCCGCCGGGGCGCCGAGCTGCGCGTGCTGCACGTCGCGTACGTGCCCGTCGTCGCGACGCCGTTCGTCGGCGGCGCGTACTACCCGAGCGTCGAGGAGCTCGGCGAGATCGCCGGCCCCATCCTCTCGGCCGCCGCGGAGCGCGCCGCGCGCGTGGACGCGTCGGTGCCCGTGCGGACCCTGCTGCGCTCCGGCCCGCCGTCGGAGGCGCTGCTCGACGAGGCCAAGGACGCCGACCTCGTCGTCGTGGGGTCGCGCGGGCTCGGGTCCGTCGGGTCGATGTTCTTCGGGTCCGTCGGGACCCGGCTCGCCGCCCGCGCGCCCGTGCCGGTCGTCGTCGTGCCGCCGTCCGTCGAGCACGTCGAGCGCACCACCGACGTCGTGGTCGGCGTCGACGGGTCCGTGCACGGCGACGCCGCGCTCCGGTTCGCCCTCGACGAGGCCGCGCGCACCCGCGCCCGCGTCGTCGCGGTGTGCGCCTGGCGGCTGCCCGCCGGGCCGCTGTGGGAGGAGAACCCCGCGTTCTACACCGCCGCCGAGCGGGACGCGCGCGCCGAGGCGTCGCGCACCGTGGAGGCCGCGCTCGGGCGCGTGCGCACCGCGGAGCACGACGACGTCCTCGTCGAGACGTTCGTCGTCGACCGCGAGCCGTCCGTCGCCCTCCGGGAGGCCGCGGCGGGGGCCGCGCTGACCGTCGTCGGGTCGCGCGGCCGCGGCGACCTGCGCGGCATGCTCCTCGGCTCCGTGAGCCAGGAGGTGCTGCACCACGCGACGCACCCCGTCGCCGTCGTGCACGCGGCGCGGGACTAGGGCCGCGCGCGGGGCGGGGCGGCCGTCGGGCCGCTAGCGTCGGGACCGTGAGCGACGACGCGCAGCCCCTCCCGCACGACCCGTCGTGGCCCCGGGCGGGCGACTGGCCCGGGCCGACGGGCGACGCCGTCGACGTCGCGCTGCTCGGCGTCCCCGCCTGGCGCACGTCGCTCTCGCCGACCGGCGCGCACGCGACGCCCGCCGCGGTGCGCGCCGCGCTGCGCCGGTTCAGCCCCGCGCTCGTCCCCGACCGCCCCCTGCCCGACGGCGGCCCCGCCGCCCGCGTCCGGCCCGCCGTCGTCGGCGCTCGAGGCCTGGGAGGGCGGGCCGATCCCGTCGACCTCGCGGAGCTCACGTTCGCCGACCTCGGCGACGTCGACGAGCCCGACGGCGCGGAGGGCGAGGCCCGCACGCGCGCGGCGGTCCGCGCCGCGCTGGAGCGCGCACGGCTGCTCGTCGCGCTGGGCGGCGACAACTCCGTGACCGTCGCGACCGCGCTCGGCGCGTGGGGCGACGACCTCCCCACCGCCGGTCTCGTCACGCTCGACGCCCACCACGACCTGCGCGACGGCGTGTCCAACGGGTCCCCGGTGCGGCGGCTGGTCGAGGCGGGGCTCGACCCGCGGCGGGTCGTGCAGGTCGGCATCGCGGACTTCGCGAACTCCGCCGAGTACGCACGCCGCGCCGTCGAGCTGGGGATCACCGTCGTGCACGTCGACGAGCTGCGCCGGCGCGGGCCCGAGGGCGTGATGCGTGCGGCCATGGAGGTCGCGGGCGCCGCGGGCGGCCCGGTGCACCTCGACGTGGACGTCGACGTGTGCGACCGCTCCGTCGCCCCGGGCTGCCCCGCGAGCGTCCCCGGCGGGATCGCGGCGTGGGAGCTGCGCGCCCTCGTCCGCGCCGCGGCGCGCGACGACCGGCTCCGCTCCGCCGACGTCGTCGAGGTCGACGCGACCGCCGACGCCCCCGACGGCCGCACCGTCCGCCTCGCCGCGCTCTGCGTCCTGGAGCTCGCGGCGGGCCGAGCCCTCCACCCGCGGACCCCGGAACCGGTGCGGGCGTAGGCGCCTCCGCCGAGCAGGCGATACAGGCCGGCCCATCGGGTGGTCCCGGCACGACACGCGACCCGGACGCGCCAGGACCACCTGCTCGGCCGAGAGGTCGGGGGTCGGGGGCGGGGGTCGGGGTTGGGTCAGGGGTGGGGGTGGCCGGCTCTCCAGGTCTTCGCGATCAGCGGGACGCCGGGGCGGTAGGCGAGGTGGGTGCGGCTCGGGGCGTCGAGCAGGACGACGTCGGCCCGGGCGCCGGGGGCGAGGTGCCCGACGTCGTCCCGCCGCAGCGCGAGCGCACCGCCCGCGGTCGCGGACCACACGGCCTCGGCGACGGTCATCCGCATCTCGCGGACCGCGAGCGCGACGCACAGCGGCATCGACGACGTGTAGCTCGACCCGGGGTTGCAGTCGCTCGCGAGCGCGACGACGGCGCCCGCGTCGAGCAGCCGTCGCGCGTCGGGGTAGGGCTGGCGCGTGGAGAACTCGACGCCCGGGAGCAGGGTCGCGACGGTGCCGGGGGCGCCGCTCGAAAGGGCCTCGCCGCCGGTCCACGAGCCCGCGAGCGCCGCGACGTCGTCGTCGCCGAGGTACGTGCAGTGGTCCACCGCGGCGGCGCCGAGCCCGACGGCGAGGCGCACCCCCTCCCCCGGCCCGAGCTGGTTCGCGTGCACCCGCACGCCGAGGCCCGCGGCGGCCCCGGCCTCGAGGACGCGGCGCGACTGCTCGGGCGTGAACGCGCCGGTCTCGCAGAACACGTCGACCCACCGGGCGTGCGGCGCGCACGCGGCGAGCATCTCCCCGCACACGAGGTCGACGTACGCGTCGGCCCGGCCCGCGTACTCCACCGGCACGACGTGCGCGCCGAGGAACGTCACCTCGGACGTCGCCTCGCGCGCGAGCCGCACGGACCGCTCCTCGTCCGCGACGGTGAGGCCGTAGCCGCTCTTCACCTCGACCGTGGTCGTGCCCTGCCGGGCCGCCTCGTCGAGGTGCCGGGCGAGCCCGGAGCGGAGGACGTCGTCGGACGCGGCGCGCGTCGCGGCGACGGTCGACCGGATGCCGCCCGCCTCGTACGGGCGCCCGGCCATGCGCGCCTCGAACTCGGCGGCGCGGTCGCCCGCGAACACGAGGTGGGTGTGCGAGTCGACGAACCCCGGGAGCACCGCGCGCCCGCCCGCGTCGACCGTCGCGTCCGGCTCCCGTCCGTCCAGCGCGTGCCCGACGGCGTCCCGCGCCTCCCGGGCGGGGCCCGCCCAGGCGACCCGGCCGCCGTCGAGCAGCACGACGGCGTCCGTCACCAGGCCGGTCGGGTCGCCGTCGCGCGTGCCGGGGCCGCCCGGGACGTTGGTCGTCAGCTCGCCGATGCCGGTGAGGAGCGTCGACCCGGACGCCGAGGGCCCGCCTGTTGCACGGCGCCCCGTCACGACGTCTCCCGCGTCGGGACGCGGAGCCCGCCGCGGTCGGCGGCGGCGACCGCGTCGTCGTAGCCGGCGTCGACGTGGCGCAGCACCCCGAGGCCCGGGTCGTTCGACAGCACGCGGGCGAGCTTCGCCGCCGCGAGCGGCGTGCCGTCCGCGACGGACACCTGGCCCGCGTGGATCGAGCGGCCCATGCCGACGCCGCCGCCGTGGTGGATCGACACCCACGTCGCGCCCGACGACGCGGCCGTGAGCGCGTTGAGCAGCGGCCAGTCGGCGATCGCGTCGGAGCCGTCGGCCATGGCCTCGGTCTCGCGGTACGGCGACGCGACCGACCCGGCGTCGAGGTGGTCGCGGCCGATGACGACCGGCGCGCGCACCGCGCCCGACGCCACGAGGTCGTTGAACGCGAGGCCCGCGCGGTCGCGCTCGCCGTGCCCGAGCCAGCAGATGCGTGCGGGCAGGCCCTGGAACGCGACCCGCTCCTGCGCGGCGCGGATCCAGCGGTGGAGGTGGTCGTCGTCGAACAGGTCGAGGACGGCGGCGTCGGTCGCGGCGATGTCGCGCGGGTCGCCCGAGAGCGCGGCCCACCGGAACGGGCCCTTGCCCTGCGCGAACAGCGGCCGGATGTACGCGGGCACGAACCCGGGAAAGTCGAACGCCCGGTCGTAGCCGCCGCGGCGCGCCTCGTCGCGGATCGAGTTGCCGTAGTCGAACACCTCCGCACCGGCGTCGAGGAACCCGACCATCCCCTCGACGTGCCGGGCCATGGACTCGCGCGCACGGTCGGTGAGCTCGTCGGGCTTCGCGGCGGCGTAGTCGGCCCAGTCCGCGAGGTCGACCCCGACCGGCAGGTACGACAGCGGGTCGTGCGCCGACGTCTGGTCCGTGACGACGTCGACCTCGACCCCGCGCCGCAGCAGCTCCGGCACGACCGTCGCACTGTTCCCCTCGACCCCCACCGACAGCGCCCGGCGCTCGCGCCGCGCGTCCTCGACGAGCCGGACCGCGGCGTCGAGGTCGTCCGCGACCATGTCGAGGTACCGCTCCCGGACGCGCCGGTCGAGGCGCGACCGGTCGACGTCGACCACGAGGCACGCCCCGCCGTTGAGCGTCACCGCGAGCGGCTGCGCGCCACCCATGCCGCCGCACCCGCCGGTGAGGGTCAGCGTCCCGGCGAGCGTCCCGCCGAACCGCTTCGCGGCGACCGCGGCGAGCGTCTCGTACGTGCCCTGGAGGATGCCCTGCGCGCCGATGTAGATCCACGACCCCGCCGTCATCTGCCCGTACATCGTCAGGCCCATCGCCTCGAGCCGCCGGAACTCGGGCCACGTCGCCCAGTCCCCCACGAGGTTCGAGTTCGCGAGCAGCACGCGCGGCGCCCACTCGTGCGTCCGCAGCACCCCGACCGGCTTGCCCGACTGCACGAGGAGCGTCTCGTCGTCCGCGAGCGTCGTGAGGGTGCGGACGATCGCGTGGTAGCTCGGCCAGTCGCGCGCCGCCCGGCCGGTGCCGCCGTAGACGACGAGGTCGTCGGGCCGCTCCGCGACCTCCGGGTCGAGGTTGTTCATGAGCATCCGCAGCGGCGCCTCGGTCTGCCACGACCGCGCGCTGAGGGACGTGCCGCGCGGGGCGCGGACGGGGACGGGGGTGCCGAGCCTGTGGACCATCTGTCTCGCTCCGTTCGGTTCGGGTGGGGGTCTCAGGCCAGGTGCCCGACGGCGGCGCTCGCCGCCGCGGTCACGGCACCCGTCGCGACGAGGTGGGTCACGGCCTCGATCTCGGGCGCGAGGTAGCGGTCCGGTCCGGGTCCCGCGGCGACCGTGCGCACGAGGTCGCGCACGGCACCCGTCCCCCGCGCCGGGTGCAGGGACCCGGCGTCGCAGCGCAGGTCGAGCGCGCGCGTCGCGGTGAGCAGCTCGATCGCGAGGACGCGGCCCAGTCCGTCGACGGCGCGGCGGAGCGTGCGCGCCCCGGCCCACCCCATGGACACGTGGTCCTCCTGCATGGCCGACGACGGGATCGAGTCGACGCTCGACGGCACCGCGAGCCGCTTGAGCTCCGAGACGATCCCCGCCGCCGTGTACTGCGCGATCATCAGGCCGGAGTCGACGCCCGGGTCGTCGGCGAGGAACGGCGGCAGGCCCTCGTTCCGGGCCTTGTCGAGGAACCGGTCCGTCCGGCGCTCGCTCATGCTCGCGACGTCGGCCGCCGCGATCGCGAGGAAGTCGAGCACGTACGCGACCGGGGCCCCGTGGAAGTTGCCGTTCGACTCCACGCGCCCGTCCACCGTGACGACCGGGTTGTCGATCGCCGCCGCGAGCTCCCGGCGCGCGACGGCGGTCGCGTGGTCGAGCGTGTCGCGCGCGGCGCCGTGCACCTGGGGCGCGCACCGCAGCGAGTACGCGTCCTGGACGCGCGTGCACTCGGGCCGGCCGTCGGCGTCGAGCGTGCGGTGGCTCGCGACGACGGGCGAGCCGTCGAGCAGCGCGCGCAGGTTCGCGGCCGACGCCGCCTGGCCCGGGTGCGGGCGCATCGCCACGAGGTCCGCGGCGAACGGCGCGTCCGAGCCGAGCAGCGCCTCGACGCTCGCCGCCGCCGCGACGTCGGCCGTCGTGAGCAGGGACCGCAGGTCGTGCAGCGCGAGCGCGAGCATGCCGAGCATGCCGTCCGTGCCGTTGATGAGCGCGAGGCCCTCCTTCTCGCGCAGCGCGAGGGGTGCGATCCCGGCCGCGGCGAGGGCGTCGGCGGCAGGCACGAGGGCTCCCGTCGCGTCGCGGACCTCGCCCTCCCCGAGCGCCGCGAGCGCCACGTGCGCGAGGGGCGCCAGGTCGCCCGAGCAGCCGAGCGAGCCGAACTCGCGCACCACGGGCGTGAGGCCGGCGTCGAGCATCGCGGCGTACGTCTGCGCGACGACGGGGCGCGCCCCGGTCCGCCCGGTCGCCAGGGTCGCGAGCCGCAGGAGCTGCAGCGCCCGCACGACCTCACGCTCGACCTCCGGCCCCGACCCCGCCGCGTGAGACCGCACGAGGCTCAGCTGGAGCTGCGCGCGCCGCTCCACCGGGATGTGCCGCCGAGCCAGCGCACCGAACCCGGTCGAGACGCCGTAGTGCGGGCGGTCGTCGTCCGCGAGCCCCTCGACGACGGCGCGGCTCGCCGCCATCGCCCCGACCGCCGCGTCGGCGAGCCGGACCCGCGCGCCGTGCCGCGCGACGTCGACCACGTCGTCGATCGTCAGCGGGCCGTCGCCCACGACGACGACGCGCGCGGCGCGGGCGGGGTCGGAGACGGCCGGGGAGTGCGTCGTCGCTGTCATGCCCCCAGGACACACCGTGCGCCCCAGCGCCGGGAGCCCGCTGGGACGGGTTCAGTCTGGGATCCCAGACAGGTATGCCTGTTCCCTCCCCGACCACAGAAGCCGGCCCTCTACCGCCGCTACCGACGCCGCCGCCGCCGAGCAGGCGGTCGTGGCGCGTCAGCCGCCCTGGACCCGCCACGATCACCTGTTCGGCACCGGGCGGGGGGCGAGAGGGTCGGGCGGCGGCGGGGTGGCAGCGGGTCAGGCGTTCACGTAGGCCGCGAGGTGCTCGCCTGTGAGGGTGGACCTCGCCGCCACGAGGTCGGCCGGGGTGCCCTCGAAGACGACGCGACCGCCGTCGTGCCCGGCTCCGGGGCCGAGGTCGATGATCCAGTCCGCGTGCGCCATGACCGCCTGGTGGTGCTCGATGACGATGACGGACTTGCCCGCGTCGACGATCCGGTCGAGGAGCCCGAGAAGGTTCTGCACGTCGGCGAGGTGCAGGCCGGTCGTCGGCTCGTCGAGCACGATGACGCCGCCCTTGTCGCCCAGGTGGGTCGCGAGCTTGAGGCGCTGGCGCTCGCCGCCGGACAGCGTCGTGAGCGGCTGGCCGAGGCTCACGTACCCGAGGCCGACGTCGTCGAGGCGCTCGAGGATCGCCGCGGCGGCAGGCACCTTGCCCTCGCCGGACGAGAAGAACGCGCGCGCCTTCGCGACCGGCAGGTCGAGCACGTCGGCGATGTTCAGCCCGCCGAGCGTGTAGTCGAGCACCGCGGCCTGGAACCGGCGTCCGCCGCAGTCCTCGCACGGGGTCGAGACGGTCTCCATGAAGCCGAGCTCGGTGTAGATGACGCCCGCGCCCTTGCACTCGGGGCACGCGCCCCCGGAGTTCGCGCTGAACAGGGCGGGCTTGACGCCGTTGGCCTTGGCGAACGCCTTGCGGATCGGCTCCAGCAGGCCCGTGTACGTCGCGGGGTTGCTGCGGCGCGAGCCTCGGACCGCGCTCTGGTCGATCGTCACGACGCCCTCGCGCCGCGACACCGACCCCTCGACGAGCGAGCTCTTGCCCGACCCGGCCACCCCGGTCAGGACGACGAGCACCCCGAGCGGGACGTCGACGTCCACGTCCTGGAGGTTGTGCGCGTCCGCGCCGCGGATCTCCAGCGCGCCCGACGGCGAGCGCACCTCCTGCTTGAGCGTCGCGCGGTCGTCGAGGTGGCGGCCGGTGACGGTGTCGCTCGCGCGCAGCCCGTCGACCGTGCCCTCGAACGTCACCCGGCCGCCGGCCGTGCCCGCACCCGGGCCGAGGTCGACGACGTGGTCCGCGACGACGATCGTCTCCGGCTTGTGCTCGACGACGAGGACCGTGTTGCCCTTGTCGCGCAGCTGGAGCAGGAGGCCGTTCATGCGGTCGATGTCGTGCGGGTGCAGGCCGATGGTCGGCTCGTCGAACACGTACGTGACGTCGGTGAGCGACGACCCGAGGTGGCGCAGCATCTTGATGCGCTGCGACTCGCCACCCGACAGCGTGCCCGACGGCCGGTCGAGGCTGAGGTAGCCCAGCCCGAGCTCGACGAACGACGCGAGGTTCTCACCGAGGGCGTTGACGACGGGCGCCATGTGCGGGTCGTCGAGGTCGCGGATCCACGCGGCGAGGTCGGTGATCTGCATCGCGCACAGGTCGGCGATGTTGACGCCGCGGATCTTCGAGGAGCGCGCCGACTCCGACAGGCGCGTGCCGCCGCACTCGGGGCACGGTGCGAACGTCGCCGCGCGCTCGACGAACGCACGGACGTGCGGCTGGAGCGAGTCGACGTCCTTGGAGAACATCGACTTCTGGATCTTGGGGATGAGCCCCTCGTAGGTGACGTTGATGCCCATCGCCTTGATCTTGGTGGGCTCCTTGTAGAGGAAGTCCTCGAGCTGCTGCTCCGTGAACTCCCGGATCGGCCGATCGGCCGGGAAGAACCCCGACTCGGCGAACCCGCGCACCATCCACCCGTCGGCGGTGTACCCCGGGACCTTGATCGCGCCGTCGAGCAGGGACTTCGAGTCGTCGAAGATCTCGGTGAGGTCGAGGTCCGAGACCGCGCCGCGCCCCTCGCACCGCGGGCACATGCCGCCGTGGTAGATCGCGTTGCGGACGATCGTCTTCTCGCCCGTCGCGGAGGTCATGATGCCGCTCGCCTTGCGCGCCGGGATGTTGAAGGAGAACGCCGTGGGCGGCCCCACCTGCGGCTCGCCGAACCGGCTGAACAGCACCCGCAGGATCGCGTTCGCGTCGGTCACCGTGCCCACCGTGGACCGCGGGTTGGCACCCAGGCGCTCCTGGTCCACGACGATCGCCGTCGTGAGCCCCTCGAGGACGTCGACGTCGGGGCGGTCGAGCGTGGGCATGAAGCCCTGGAGGAACGCCGGGTACGTCTCGTTGATGAGTCGCTGCGACTCGGCCGCGACGGTGTCGAACACGAGCGAGCTCTTGCCCGACCCGGAGACGCCCGTGAACACCGTGAGGCGCCGCTTGGGGATCTCGACGCTCACGTCCTGGAGGTTGTTCGCCCGCGCCCCCTGGACCCGGATGACGTCGTGCGCGTCGGGGTCCTGACGCTCGAAGGTCGACGTTCCCGTCGTCGTGGCCGTGCTCATGCGTGTCTCCTCGTCGTCGAGCCTCGTCGCGCGGTCGGGCGACCGGTCGACGGCGCCGACCGCCCGCTCCCGGCAGCCCGGGGAGAGTCTGCCGGAGAGCCGGTCGGTCGGCGCGTGGATGGGTGCGGTGCGTGGACGTCCCGGGGATGAGGACCGGCCGCGCGGTCGGGACTCATCGCGTCGTGCACGACGGCGGCGCGACACCGGGTGGTCAGGGCGGACCCGCGGCGTGCTGGGGTCAGGAGCGCTGCTGGATGCGGATCTCGTTGCCCGCCGGGTCGCGGAACGCGCAGTCGCGCACGCCGTAGGGCTGGTCGATCGGCTCCTGCACGACCTCCGCCCCCGCGGCCTCGATCCGGGCGAACGTCTCGTCGACGTCGGGCGTCGCGAGGTTCACGCCGAAGTACGCGCCCTTGGCCACGATCTCCAGGAGGGCGCGCTTGTCGTCGTCGTTGAGGCCCGGGGTCGCGGCCGGCGGGTGCAGCACGATCGCGGTGTCCGGCTGGTCGGCGGGGCCCACGGTGATCCACCGCATCCCCTCGTAGCCGACGTCGTTGCGGACCTCGAAGCCGAGCACGTCGCGGTAGAACGCGAGCGACGCGTCGGGGTCGGTCTGGGGCAGGAAGCTGGAGTTGATGGTGAGGTTCATGAGAACGACGCTAGGACCGCCGTCCGGCCTGCGCTTCTCGATTCCTGACCGGTCGCGTGACGCGCCGGGCGACGCACGCCGGCATCCCGTCCAGCCGCTCCGCGCCGGGGACGGCGCCCGGGTCGGTGCCTGCCGTGGCCTCCGGCGGAGTGCCGGGCGAAGTGCCCGGCGCAGCGCCGCGCGCGGTGCCCGCCGCCGCGGCCGCCCGCGACTCCGCGGCAGCCGGGGAGCCGGCGTCGGACTCGGCCGCACGCCGTCGGTACACGCTCGGCGGCACGCCGACGAGCTCGGTGAAGCGCGTGCTGAACGTCCCCAGGGACGAGCACCCCACCGCGAAGCACACGTCCGTGACGCTCAGGTCGCCGCGGCGCAGCAGCGCCTTGGCGCGCTCGATGCGCCGCGTCATGAGGTACGCGTACACCGACTCCCCGTAGGCGGCCTTGAACTCGCGGCTCAGGTGCCCGGCAGACACGTGCACGCCGGACGCGAGCGCCGTGACGTCGAGCGGCTGCGCGTACTCGCGGTCGATCCGGTCGCGCACCCGCCGGAGGCGCGCGAGGTCGCGCAGGCGCTGGTCGTCGGGCATCGTCGTCACGCCTCGATCGTGCCACGGGCCTACCGTGGCCTCCATGCCGAGCGACGTCCCCGCCGCGCGCCAGGCCGTGCGCGTGCTCTCGTTCCTCGCCGCGCAGGCGGGGCCGTCGCCCGCGGCCGCCGTCGCGCAGGGCCTCGGGCTGCCCCGCTCGACCGTCTACCACCTGCTGTCCGTCCTCGTCGACGAGGGCTTCGTGACCCACCTCCCCGAGGAGCACCGCTACGGGCTCGGGACGGCGTCGCTCGCGCTCGGGTCGGCGTACGCGCGGCAGGCGCCCCTCGCGCGGCTCGCGCGGCCCGTCGTCGCGCGCCTCGTCGAGTCGACGGGCGAGAGCGCGCACCTCGCCGTCCTCAACGGGCGCGAGGTCCTCTATCTCGTCGAGCAGCGCGCGCCGCGCCGCCCCACGCTCGTGACCGACGTCGACGTGCGCCTCCCCGCGCACCTCACCGCGAGCGGGCGCGCCGTCCTCGCCGGCCTCCCCGCGGCCCAGGTCCGCGCCCTCTTCCCCGGCGCCGCGGCGTTCGCTGACCGCACCGGCGTCGGGCCCCAGACCCTCGGCGCCCTGCGCGAGGTGCTGCGCGGCGTCCGACGGCGCGGCTGGGCGGAGGAGGACGGCGAGGTCACCCCGGGCCTCGCGTCCGTCGCGCACGCGGCCGTCGACCACACCGGGCTCCCCGTCGCCGGCATCGCCCTCACCTTCTGGGCCGACGACGCCCCGCCCGCCCGCCGCGCGGAGCTGGCCGACGCCGTCGGGCACGCCGCCGCCGAGGTGAGTCGCCGCCTGGGCGCCCGGGCCGCCCCGACCCGCCCGACCTCCCCGAGGTAGAGCCTCGGTCCGCCGAGGTAGAGCCGTGGTCGGTGGGAGGGGCGTTGCGAGGGACCCGCGCGCGGGCTAGATTTTTCGGTGTGCCGAACTTTCCCACGCGGATGTCCGTATCCCGTGCTGCCGCAGCCGCCGTCGCGGTCCTCGCCGCAGCGACGCTGAGCGGCTGCTCGAGCGCCACGGACGCGGGGGCGACCCCGCCCGACGACGGCCGGCCCGTCGTGCTCACGACCTTCACCGTGCTCGCCGACATGGCAGAGAACGTGGCGGGCGACCACCTGCGCGTCGAGTCGATCACCAAGGTCGGGGCGGAGATCCACGGCTACGAGCCGACGCCCGGCGACGTCCGCAGGGCCGCGGACGCCGACCTGATCCTCGACAACGGCATGGGGCTCGAGGCGTGGTTCGGGCGGTTCGTCGACGGGCTGGACGTGCCGCACGTCGTCGTCAGCGAGGGCATCGAGCCCATCGCGCTCGGCGACGACACCGCCGAGGAGTACCGGGGTAAGGAGAACCCGCACGCCTGGATGTCGCCCGTGAACGCGCAGGTCTACGTGCAGAACATGGCCGACGCGTTCGCGGAGCTCGACCCGGCCCACGCCGACGACTACGCGGCGAACGCCGCGGCCTACTCGGCCGAGCTCGCCACCGTGCACGACGAGCTCACGACGGCGCTCGACGCGCTGCCCGAGGACCACCGCGCGCTCGTCACGTGCGAGGGCGCGTTCCCGTACCTCGCGCGCGACGCCGGGATGACCGAGAAGTACCTGTGGGCTGTCAACGCCGAGCAGCAGGCGACGCCGCAGTCGGTCGTCGGCGCCATCGAGTTCGTCGAGCAGCACGACGTCCCGGCCGTGTTCTGCGAGTCCACCGTCTCCGACGACGCGATGCGGCAGGTCGCGCGCGAGTCCGGCGCGGCGTTCGGCGGGACGCTCTACGTCGACTCCCTCTCCGCGCCCGACGGCCCGGTGCCGACCTACCTCGACCTCCTGCGGCACGACACCGAGACGATCGTCGCGGGCCTGACCGGCACCACCGCGGACGGTGACGCGTGAGCGCGGGCGGCCGGACGCCGTCGGGCACGCCTGCGATCGACGTGCGCGACCTCACCGTCCACTACGGCGACGTCCTCGCGCTCGACGGCGCGACCCTCGCCCTGGGGTCCTCGCACGGGCCGGGGACGGTGTGCGGGCTCGTCGGCATGAACGGCTCGGGCAAGTCGACGCTGTTCAAGGCGGTGATGGGCATGGTCCGGCCGGACCGCGGCACCGTCCTGGTCGACGGCGCACCCCCCGCGCGCGCCCGGCGCGCCCAGGCGGTGGGGTACGTGCCGCAGAGCGAGGACGTCGACTGGGCGTTCCCGCTGAGCGTGCGCGACGTCGTCATGACGGGCCGCTACGGCTACCAGGGCTTCACGCGGCGCACGCGGCCCGCGGACCGCGACGCCGTCGCGCACGCGCTGGAGCGCGTCGAGCTCACCGACCTGGCCGACCGGCAGATCGGCGCGCTCTCGGGCGGGCAGCGCAAGCGCGCGTTCGTCGCCCGGGGGCTCGCGCAGGGCGCGACGATCCTCCTGCTCGACGAGCCGTTCGCCGGCGTGGACAAGCGCACGGAGGCGACGATCACCGCGCTGCTGCGCGAGCTCGCGGCCGGCGGGGCGACCGTCCTCGTCTCGACGCACGACCTGCACGCGCTGCCCGAGCTCGCCGACGAGGCGGTGCTGCTCCATCGCCGCGTCCTGCTGCACTCGACGCCCGCGGAGGTCCTGCGGCCCGAGAACCTCGCGCTCGCGTTCGGCGTGGAGGTGGCCCCGTGACCGACCTCCTCGCCACCCTCCTGGAGCCCCTGTCGTTCGAGTTCCTGCGCACCGCGCTCGCCGTCACGGTGACTGCCGGGATCGTGTGCGGCGTCCTGTCGTGCTGGCTCGTGCTCGTGGGCTGGTCCCTCATGGGCGACGCCGTCTCGCACGCCGTGCTGCCGGGCGTCGTGCTCGCGTACGTGGTGGGGGCGCCGTTCGCGCTCGGCGCGCTCGTCTTCGGGCTGCTCGCGGTGCTCCTCATCGGCGCGGTGCGCGACACGTCCCGTGTGAAGGAGGACGCCGCGATCGGGGTCGTGTTCACGACGCTGTTCGCGCTCGGGCTCGTCCTCATCTCCGTGACGCCGAGCCAGACGGACCTCAACCACATCCTGTTCGGCAACCTGCTCGGGGTGTCGCGCGCGGACCTGCTCCAGGTGCTGGCGCTGGGTGCGGTGACGCTCGCGGTCGTCGTGCTCAAGCGGCGCGACCTCACGCTCTACGCGTTCGACCCGACGCACGCGCACGCGATCGGGCTCTCGCCCCGACGGCTCGGCGCGCTGCTGCTCGGCCTGCTCGCGCTCACGGTCGTGGTCGCGCTCCAGGCCGTCGGCGTGGTCCTCGTGGTCGCGCTGCTCATCACGCCCGGCGCGACGGCGTACCTCCTCACCGACCGCTTCTCGCGGATGCTGTGGATCTCGCCGCTCGTCGCGGCGGTGTGCGGGGTCGTGGGCATCTACGTCAGCTACTACCTCGACACGGCGTCGGGCGGGACGGTCGTCGTCGCGCTGGGCGTGGCGTTCGCGCTCGCGTACCTGTTCAGCCCGCGGCACGGGCTCGTCGGGACGCGGGTCGCGGCGGCCCGACGCCGTCGGCTCGCGCGCGTCTGAGCGGCCGGGCCCGGCGGCCCGGACCCGGTCCGGGCCGCCGGACCACGTCTCCTGCGTGCGCTGTGTGCGAAATCTCCATGAATTCGCCCTCGATTCCCTGGTGCTTCTCAGGTTCGCCCGGGAGACTTGTGGCCATGTCAGCGAGGACGAGCGAGCCCACGACGCCGCAGCGCACGCGCACGTCTGCCCGGTTCGCCGCGGCGAGCCTGCTCGCGCTGTCCATGATGCTGCCGATGTGCTCGACGGCGAGCGCCGCCGAGGTCCAGCAGCTCATCGCCGACGCGCAGGTCCAGACGGAGACCATCGGGAACGACCTCGACCGCGTGCACGCCCAGCTCCCCGCCCTGCACCCCGTGCTCCGCAACGACGTGCTCGACGCCGTGGAGTCGGTCCAGGCGGCGACGGACGAGGCCCGCTCCGCGCTCGAGCGCGCGACCGACGACGACGAGGCGGCCGACGGTCGCGCGGCCGTCGCGCTCGCCGACGCCCAGGTCGCGCTCGACGCGGCGTCCGCCCAGCTCCGCCACGTGACGGACCTCGCGCACGACGCGGGCGAGGGCGTGGCCGTCGCGCTGGAGCGCCTGCAGGCGCACATCGACACGCTGCGCGGCGAGACGAGCCGCGCGGGGGCCTGAGCCCGACCACCCGGCCGAGCCGGCACCGGAGCGCCGTCGCCGCGCGGTCCTCGACCACCCTTCCTACGATGGCGAGATGCCTCGTGTCACCGGGATCGTCAAGCCGCACGAGGCGCTCCCCGGCGTCGCCCGCCTCGACCGCGCCGTGAACCGCTGGACGAACCGCCGCGCGCTGGGGCCCGCCGCCGACACCGCGCTCTCCCGCCTCTCGACGTGGGCCGACCACAGCGTGCTGTGGGCCGGGGCCGCCGTCGGGATCGCCGCCACCGGGCGGCGCGGGCGCGACGCCGCCCTGCGCGGCTACGGCTCGCTGCTCGTGTCGAGCGTCCTCGCGAACGTCGTCGGCAAGACCGTGTTCGGGGGTGTGCGCCCGTCGCTCGACGGCCTCCCGCTGTGGCGCCGTGTGGCGGACCCGCCGACGTCGCCCTCGTTCCCGTCGGGTCACTCGGCGTCGGCCGCCGCGTTCGTCACGGGCGTCGCGATCGAGTGGCCGACGGTCGGGCTGGCGCTCACGCCGCTCGCCGGGGCCGTCCTGTACTCGCGCCTGCACACGGGCTCGCACTGGTTCTCGGACGTCGCCGCGGGCGCGGCGCTGGGCGTCGGGGTCGCGCTCGCGGGTCGCGTGCTCATCCCCGGCCGTGCCGAGCAGCGCCCCGACGTCCCGGCGGGTCCGCCCGCGGACGTCCCCGCGCTCGACGACGGCGCGGGCCTCTTCGTCGTCGTCAACCCGGCGGCGGGTTCGGGACGCCTCCTCAAGGAGGACCCGCTCGCGGCGGTCCGCGACGGGCTCTCGCGCGCCGACGTCCACGTGCTCACCGAGGGCGACGACCTCCGTCGCCTGTACGACGACGCCGCCGCGCAGGGCGCCCGCGCGTTCGGCATCAGCGGCGGCGACGGCACGGTGTCGACCGCGGCCGAGGCGGCGCGCGCGCACGACCTCCCGCTCGCCGTGCTCCCCGGCGGCACCCTCAACCACTTCGCGCGCGCGGCCGACCTCACGTCGATGCGCGCGACGATCGAGGCGGTCCGCACCGGCTCGGGCGTGACGATCGACGTCGCGGACCTCGAGGTCGACGGGGTCGAGGGGCCGCCCCGCACTGTGCTCAACACGTTCTCGGCCGGCGTCTACCCGGAGCTCGTCACCGAGCGCGAGAAGCACGAGCACCGGCTGGGCAAGTGGCCGGCCGCCGTCCTCGCAGCGGCACGCGTGCTGCGGCGCGCGCACCGCGTGCGCATGACCGTCGACGGGCACGAGGGCGAGTACTGGTCGCTGTTCGCCGGGGTGAACCGCTACTACCCGCAGAGCCTCGCGCCGGTCGAGCGGCACCGCCTCGACGACGGCGTGCTCGACGTCCGCACGGCGCGCGCCGAGCGGCGCGCGAGCCGGCTGCGCACGTTCCTCGAGGTCGCCGCGGGCGACGCGGGGACACGCGTCGCGCGGCGCGTGCCCGGGGTGCGCGGGCACCTCGTGGTGGACGCGACGTCGGTCCCGGCGCTCGAGCTCCGCTTCCCCGCGCGCGGCGCGGTCGTGGGCCCCGACGGTGAGGCCGTCACGACGCGCCGCGATCCCGACACCGAGCACGGGCACCCCGGGTCGCCGCCCGTGGTGCTCGCGCACGACGGCGAGACGCTCTCCCTCGACGACGTCACGCCCGGCGGGCCGGTCACGGTGCGTCTCACTATGCGGCGCGGGGCGCTGCGCCTGTACGCCCCGAGCGACCCGACGGCGGGTTGATCCGTCCGCCCTGTCCGGTATGTCCTGTGTTCACGGCAGCCGGGGAGAACTCCCCCTGTTCAGGCACATGCGCCATGCCCCACAATGAGCCCCGCAGTCGCGCGGACGGCACCCCGTCCGCGCCCCGTCCGGACTCGACCACGTCGGCCCCACCAGAAAGCAGAACAACCATGGCCCAGCAGTACCCCGCCGCCCCGCAGGCCCCCGCCGGCTACTCGGCCCCGATCGAGGACCCGGGCAAGACCCTCGGCATCGTCGGCTTCGTCCTCGCGTTCGTCTTCGCGGTCGCGGGCATCGTCGTCAGCGCGATCGCGCGCAAGAAGAGCAAGGAGGCGGGCTTCGACAACCAGCTCGCCAAGTGGGGCCTCATCCTCAGCATCGTCTTCACCGTGCTCGGCGCCATCGGCTTCGTCATCTACATCGTCGCCATCGCGGCGCTCGTCGCGAACGGCGACGTCGCGACGTACTGACGTCCCCGCCGGCCCGCCGGCGCGGCACCGACGGCCGTCGTCCCACCCGGGGCGGCGGCCGTCGTCGTCCCTGCCGGGGCCGTTCGCGCACGGGTCGCGGGAGATCCGCGGGCCGGGCACCGTTGAGACGGCGCACGACCGCGCCGCCGGTGAGAGCACCGGTCCCCCGACGGTCGCCCGACCGCAGGAGCAGACGATGACCGACGAGACGACCTCCCCGAACAACCGCGCGACCGCGGGAGCGAGCCCGGACACGCGACCGGACCCCGCGACGGTCGAGCTCGGGCTCGACACCTTCGGCGACGTGACCGCCGGGGCGGACGGCGTGCTCCCGAGCGGCGCGCGCACCATCCGCGACGTCGTCGAGGAGGCGGAGCTCGCGGACCAGGTCGGCGTCGACTTCTTCGGCGTCGGGGAGCACCACCGCGCGGACTTCGCCATCAGCGCGCCCGAGGTGGTGCTCGCCGGGATCGCGACCCGGACGTCGCGCATCCGCCTCGGCTCCGCGGTGACCGTGCTCAGCTCCGACGACCCGGTGCGCGTCTTCGAGCGGTTCTCGACGCTCGACGCGCTGTCCGGCGGGCGCGCGGAGATCATCCTGGGGCGCGGGTCGTTCATCGAGTCGTTCCCGCTGTTCGGCTACGACCTCGCCGACTACGAGGTGCTGTTCGAGGAGAAGCTCGACCTGTTCGTCCACCTGCTCGACGAGGGCCCGGTCACGTGGTCGGGCACGACGCGCGCCGGGCTCGCCGACCAGGAGGTCTGGCCCAAGACCGAGAGCGGGCGCCTGCGCACGTGGGTCGGTGTCGGCGGCTCGCCCGAGTCGGTCGTGCGGACCGCGCGGCACGGGCTGGGGCTCATGCTCGCGATCATCGGCGGCGAGCCCGAGCGGTTCCGCCCCTACGTGGACCTCTACCACCGCGCGGTCGAGGAGCTCGGCACGCCCGTGCTGCCGATCGGCGTGCACTCGCCCGGCCATGTCGCCGAGACCGACGAGCAGGCCCAGGAGGAGGTCTACGAGCACTTCGCGGCGATGAACAACCGCATCGGGCGCGAGCGCGGCTGGCCCGCCTACCACCGCGGTCGGTTCGCCCACGACGTGCGCGACGGCTCGCTCTACGTCGGCTCGCCCGAGACCGTGGCCCGCAAGATCGCCCGCACCGTCCGCCTCCTCGGCGCGGGCCGGTTCGACCTCAAGTACTCGACCGGCACGCTCCCCCACTCGACGATGCTGCGCAGCATCGAGCTCTACGGCACCCAGGTGATCCCGCGCGTCCGCGAGCTCCTCGCGGAGAGCTGACCCCCCACCCGGCCCGGCCAGCCGGTCAGCCGCGGCCGGCGGCGCGCAGCGCGGCGGCCTCGAGGTCCGGAGGGAGCCCGACGGCGGGGCGGTCCGCGCGCTGCGGCGTCGCCGCTCCCGCGGCGTCGAGGGCGCGGAGCCACGCCCACGTGTCGCGCACCGTCTCGCGCACGTCGCGCGGGTGCAGGCCGAGCGCCGCCGCGCGCGACGTGTCGGAACCGTGCAGCGCGTCGTGCAGCTCGCCCGGGGGCAGCCAGACCGGGAGCTGGGTCCACGGCTCGATCCCGGCCTCGAGGACGACCTCCGGGTCGACCCACACGAGCTCGGCGGGCGGGTTGCCTGCCGCCGCCGCGTCGGCGGCGGTCGCGTCGACGCACGCCGCGAGCAGCTCGCCCATGGTCGTGTGCCCGGGCGCGCTGACGACGTCGACCGGCCCGGACGCGCCTGCGAGCGCCGCGTCGAGCGCGAACGCGGCGAGGTCGCGCGCGTCGACGTACTGCAGCGGCAGGTCGGCGGGCCCGGGGGCGAGCACCGGGCCGCCGCGCGCGACGCGCCGCAGCCACCACGGCAGGCGGCCCACGTTCTCGCGCGGCCCGAGGATCAGGCCCGCGCGCAGCAGGATCGCCCGGTCGCCGAGCGCGTCGGTCACGGCGATCTCGGCGCCGCGCTTGGCGCGCGCGTAGTCGTCGGACGTCGTGTCGTCCGGGTCGCCGTCGACCAGCTCCGACGTCTCGTCGGCTCCGCGCGGCCGCGGGAACGGGTACACCGAGCGCGACGACACGTAGACGTACCGGTCGTCGCCCGGCACCCGACCGGCGAGGAGCCGGGCGGCGTCGCGCGCCGCCGCGGGCGCCCAGGACCACGTGTCGACGACGACATCCCACTTCTGCGGGACGTCGTCCGCGCGCAACGCGTCCAGGCCGTCGGGCCGGGTGCGGTCGCCCACGAGCTGCCGGACGCCGTCGGGCACGGGCGTGGTGCCCCGGTTGAGGACGGTGACGTCCCAGCCACGGGCGAGGGCGTCGTCGACGACGGCGCGCCCCACGAAGTCGGAGCCGCCGAGCACGAGGAGTCGGGTCATGGGCCCACTGTGGCGCGCCGTCGGTCCGCTTGCAGCCCGTTACGCCGCCCGCAGACGGCCGCGGGAGGGGACCTCACGACCCTCGCGAGCCTTCCGCAGAGCACACTGGCCAGGTATCCTGGCCAGGACACCCCACCCGAGGAGCGGCGATGCAGGTCAACGTGCTCGAGGCCAAGAACAACCTCTCTCAGCTCGTCAGCCGCGCCGCGGCCGGCGAGGACGTGGTCATCGCGCGGCGTGGCGTCCCGCTCGTGCGACTCGTGCCGGTCCGGGCCGACCTCGCGCACGGGACCGGGGCGGCGATCGTCGAGTGGCTCGACGACCACCCGCCGTCGCGACGGACCGCCCGCTCGGCGAGCCAGATCGACGCCGACATCGAGGCCGCGCGCGAGGGCTGGGAGTGATCTACCTCGACACGCGCCTCGTCATCTACCTGGTGGAGGACGCCGAGCGTGGTCCGCACGTGCGTGAGCTGCTGGCCCGGCACGGGCACGAGGAGTTCGCGATCAGCGCGCTCGTCCGGCTCGAGTGCCTCGTGGGACCGCTGCGGTCCCGGGACCCGGAGCTCGAGGACCGGTACCGGGGCGCGCTCGACCTGTTCGTCGAGCTTCCTCTCGATGCCACGGCCTTCGAGCGGGCTGCACGCCTGCGCGCCTCCTCGTCGCTCCGGACGCCCGACGCGCTGCACCTCGCTGCCGCGCAGGTCCACGGGTGCACAGCCTTGTGGACGAACGACTCGCGGCTCGCCGTCGCCGGGCGAGGGCTCGCCGTCGACGTCCTGCACGGCGACTGACCCAGGGGCGAGCGGTCAGTCCGGGTCGGTCGGGTCCAGGGGTGCCTCGGGGTCGAGGTTGACGACGCCGCGACGCCAGTAGCCGTGGACGGCGAGCTGGTCGGGCCGCGCGCCGGAGCCGCGCAGCGCCCGGCGGACCGCGACGAGGTCGGTCGCCTCGCCCGCGGCGAACACGTACTCGTCGGCGTCGAGCGGGCCGAGCGCGCGGACGGCCTCGGCGAGCTGTCCCGGCCCGTCGGTGCGGTAGAGGAGCTCGGTCGTCGCGCGCCCGAGCTCGTCCTCGACGAACGCCTCGTCGACGTCGTCGCCGATCTCCACGATCGCGGTCACCGGCACGTCGGCCCCGATCGCCTCCACCCAGCGCGCGAGCGCCGGGAGGCCCGACTCGTCCCCCACGAGCAGGAGCCGCCCGACGCCGTCCGGCACGGCGCGGCTCGTCGTCGGGCCGGCGAGCACGACCTCGTCGCCCACCGCCGCCCGTGCGGCCCACGCCGACGCCGGGCCACCCTCGCCGGTGGGCGGCGCACCCGGGTCGGTGCCGCCGTGGAGCACCCAGTCGACGTCGACCTCGGGAACCCCGTCGACGGTCCGCGTCGCCCGGACGGTCAGCTCGCGCGAGATCGACACGACGCCCGTCGGGCGCTGGAGGGCGCCGTCGTCGGTAAGCGTCGGGGCGTGCAGGACGCCGGTGGCCGGGTCCGGGAGGAACACCTTGACGTGGTCGTCGGGGCCGGGCACGCGCAGCGTCGCGAGCGAGGCCTCGCCCGGGGCGGCGTCGCGGAACGTGAGGCGGCGCAGCGCGCCGGACGTCTCCCGGACGGCGTGCACGCGGACGCGGCGCGGGACGAGGTCGAGGCGGGTCACGGGTCGGGAGAACACGGCCCCATTCTGCGCCGAGCACGACGTCGCCGTCGTCATCCGGCCGATGACGACGGCGACGTCGTGGTCGAGCGCGCGGTACCCCGTTCTCGACGGTCGCGGGCGTCAGGCGAAGAAGACCCGGAGGTCGGCGACGACGTCGAGCGGGACCTCGAGCGCCGCGTAGTGACCGCCGCGCGGGTGCTCGGTCCAGTGCTCGATCCGGGCGTTGTCGCGCTCGGCGAACGCGCGGATCGTCTGGAAGTCGTCGGCGAAGACGGCCACGCCGATCCGGCCCCGGCTCACGACCGGCTCCGCACCGGAGCGCTGCTCCGCGTAGTGGTAGCGCGCGGCGGTCGCGTAGGAGTTGGTCAGCCAGTAGAGCGTCGCCTGCGCGAGCACCTGGTCGGCGGTCACGAGGCTCGTCCCGTTGCCGAAGCTCTCGAACAGCTCGTGGTACGCGAGGACGGCGACGGGCGAGTCGGCGAGGCCCGCGGCCATCGTCTGCGGCCGCGACGCGTTCATCGTGTTGTACGCGCCCACGGACTGGAACCACTGGAGGTGCCCGAGCGCGGCGAGCTCCTTCTCGCCGAAGCCGTCCATCTCGCCGGGAGCGCCCGACGGGAAGGAGAAGAGCTGGAGCACGTGGGCGCCGAGGAAACCCTCGGGGTCGAGGACCGCGAGCTCGCGGCCGACCATCGCGCCGCCGTCGCTGCCGTGGATCCCGTAGGAGTCGTACCCGAGGTCGCGCATGAGGACGTCGTACGCGCGGGCGACGCGCGCCATCGTCCAGTCCGTGTCCCCGACGACCGGGGTGGAGAAGCCGAAGCCCGGCATGGAGGGGATGACGAGGTGGAACGCGTCCTCGGGCCGGCCGCCGTGGGCGACCGGGTCGACGAGCGGGTCGATCATGTCGAGGAAGTCGAGGAACGAGCCCGGGTAGGTGTGCGCGAGCAGCAGCGGCGTCGCGTCGTCGTGCCGGGAGCGCACGTGGAGGTAGTGGATCGGCTGGCCGTCGATCTCGGTGCGGAAGCCCGGGTACGCGTTCACCCGGTCCTCGACGGCCCTCCAGTCGAACGCGGTCCAGCGCCCGACCATGTCGCGCAGGTAGGACTCGGGCGTCCCGTAGTCCCAGGAGTCGCCGGGAGCCGCGGGCGCGAACCGGGTCCGCTCGAGCCGGGACCGGAGGTCGTCGAGGTCGGCCTGCGGGACGGCGACGGAGAACGGGCGGTGCTCGAGGGACGGGGAGAGGTGGGACGCGGTCATGGTGGTCTCCTCGGTCGGGCGGGGCCTCGTGCCCTGCTCTGCTCCCGACTCTAGGAAGGGTTCAGGAACGCTTCCTTCCGTTATTCTGGCTGTGCTCGGAGGAGTTCTCCCGCGTCGTCCGTCGACCCCAGGAGGGACCCGTGGCCTCCACCTCGGCCCGCATGCTCGCGCTGCTCGGCCTGCTCCAGTCGCGCCCCGACTGGTCGGGCGCCGAGCTCGCCGAGCGCCTCGACGTCAGCGACCGCACGGTCCGCAACGACGTCGCCCGCCTGCGCGAGCTCGGCTACCCCGTCGACGCGGTGCGCGGCCCGGGCGGCCGGTACCGGCTCGGCGCCGGGGCGCGGCTGCCCCCGCTCCTGCTCGACGACGCCGAGGCCGTCGCGGTCGCCGTCGGGCTGCGGGCCGCGACCGGCACGGCGGGCTTCGAGGAGTCCGGGGCGTCCGCGCTCGCGAAGCTGGAGCAGGTCATGCCGGACCGCCTGCGCCGTCGTCTCGCCGCGCTCCGGTCCGCGAGCACCGCCGGCCCCGCGAACACGGACTCGAACGTCGAGGACCCGGTCGTCGACCCGGACACCCTGACCGCCCTGGCCGACGCCGTGCGCGACCACCAGGGCCTGCGCTGCTTCTACCGCGACGAGCCGCTCGAGCTGGAGCCGTACCGCCTCGTCGCGTGGCAGCGCCGCTGGTTCCTCGTCGCGCGCGACCCGGCGACGGGCGTGTGGGCTCCCTACCGCGTCGACTGGCTCGTGCTGCGCGTGCCGGGCGGGCGGCGGTTCGCACCGGTGGACTTCCCCGGCGACCTGACCGACTTCGTCGTGCGCGAGGTCGCGCGCGCCGGCTGGGCCGTGCACGCCCGGATCGTCGTCGACGCGCCCGCCGACGAGGTGCTGCGGCGCATCAACCCGACGGTCGGCACGGTCGAGCCGCTCGCCGACGACCGCTGCGTCCTCGTCACCGGCGGCGACAGCGTCGAGGTCGTCGCGGTGTGGGTCGGGATGCTGGGCCTGGACTTCCACGTGACAGAGCCGCCGGCCCTGGTCGACCACGTGCGCACCCTGGCCACCCGCTACGCCCGCGCAACCCCGCCGTGACCCACCCCCCGCCCCCG
>QAPD01000044.1 GCA_003052455.1 Sphaerisporangium cinnabarinum
GCCGCGTGGCCGCCGAGGTCGCCGTCGCGGTCGGCCACCCCGAGCTGCTCGACGGCGTCCCCGACCCCGGACCCGCACGGCTGCGCGCGCTCTGGCAGGCGGGCGACGTGGACGCGCTCGACCGCGCCACGGCGTCGGGCCGCGGCGAGCGTCGCGCCCTCCGCGCGCTCCGCGCCCAGGTCGACGCGCTCCGGCCCGACCCCCCGGCCACCCGGACCGCGCCGCACCCGGCGCGCGACGACGTCGGGCAGCCGCGCGTGCTCCACCACCTGACGAACTCGCTCCCCCACACCCAGAGCGGGTACACCCTGCGCAGCCACGCGATCCTCCGCGCGCAGCACGAGGACGGGCTGGCGGTGACCGCGACGACGCGCGGCGCCTACCCGGTGACGATCGGCGTGCTCGGCGCGGGCGCCGCGGACGTCGTCGACGGCGTGCGCTACGAACGGCTGCTGCCGTGGGTGCTGCGGGGCGACCCGGCGCGGCGCGCCGAGGTCGAGGTCGACCTGCTGGTGCGCGCGGCGCGGAGGCTCGCGCCCGACGTCGTGCACGCCACCACCCCCCACACGACCGGCGCGGCGGCACGCGCGGCCGCCCGGCGCCTCGGCGTGCCGTGGGTGTACGAGGTGCGCGGCCTGCCCGAGGAGACCTGGGCCGCGTCGCACCGCACGCCCGACACGCGGCGCGCCGCCGAGGCGTCGGGCCGCTACGCGCTGATCCGGGCCAAGGAGACCGAGCTCGCGCTCGCCGCGGACCACGTGGTGACCCTCAGCGAGACGATGCGGACCGAGCTCGTGGGGCGCGGCGTGCCGGGCTCCCGCGTCACGGTGGTCCCCAACGCGGTGCCGACGTCGCTCCTGGGCACGACGCACCCGTCGCCCGACGCCGCCCGCGAGCGCCTCGGGATCACGGTGCGCGGGCCCGTGGTCGGCACGGTGAGCAGCGTCGTCGACTACGAGGGCCTCGACACCGTCCTGCGCACGGTCGCCGCGCTCCGGGCTGACGGCGTCGACGCGACCGCGCTCGTGGTGGGCGACGGCGTCGCCCGCCCCGGCCTCCTCCGCCTCGCCGAGGAGCTGGGCCTCGGCGAGCACGCGCTCCTCCCCGGGCGCGTGCCGCGCACCCTCGCCACGACGTACCTCGCGGCGCTCGACGTCGTCCTCGTCCCGCGCCGGGACGACCGCGTGACCCGCCTCGTCACCCCGCTCAAGCCGGTCGAGGCGATGGCCGTGGGCCGACCGGTGGTCGCGAGCGACCTGCCCGCGCTGCGCGAGGCCGTCGGCGACGCGGGGCGCCTCGTGCCCGCGGGGGACGTCGCCGCGTGGGCGGCCGCCGTCGCGGACGTCCTGGACGACGACGAGGCCCGCCGTGCCATGCTGGCGCGCGGCCGCGAGCTCGCGGCCACCCGGACGTGGGGCGCGAGCACGGCCCGGTACCGCGAGGTGTACGCCCGAGCACTGGCAGGGGGAGCGCGATGACCGCCGCCCTCCCGCGTCGTGCGCCGGGCGCCGTCGGCGTGGACGACGCGGTCGTGGCTCCCTACGGGGCGCGGACGCACCGCCGGGATCCTAGGATGCCGCGATGACCGGAGAGACGAGCACCACCGAGAGCAGGTCCCCCCGCGGCGACCTGTACTCGATGCTGTTCGCGGGTGCGCCGTCGACGACGGAGGTCGTGTCCGCGGGCCGTCTCACCCGCGTCGGGGCACGCCCGCCGCTCGGGGTGTACCTGGGGCAGCTGTGGAACCGCCGGCACTTCCTGTGGGCCGAGGCCCGCGCGAAGGTGACGAGCGGGACGCGCGAGAACCTGCTCGGCAGCGTGTGGCTCGTGCTCAAGCCGGTGCTCGACGGGTTGACGTACTTCCTCATCTTCGGACTGCTGCTCCAGTCCTCGCGGGGGATCGACAACTTCCTCGGCTTTCTCATCGTCGGGGTGTTCCTCTTCTCGTTCACGACACGGGGAGTGACCGGTGGCGCGAACTCCGTCCGGGGCGGACGCAACCTCATCCGGGCGTTCGCCTTCCCCCGGGCCGCCCTGCCGATCTCGGTGATCCTGCGCGGGATGCTCGACATGATCCCCGTCCTCGCCGCGATGGTCGTGATCCTCGCGGTCCTTCCACCCGCAGAGGTGTTCACCTGGCGGGTGGTGCTCGTCCCGGCCGTTCTCGCGCTCCAGGTGCTGTTCACGACCGGGATGGCGCTGTTCCTGGCACGGTGCGTCGCGGTCGTCCCGGACCTCAACCAGCTCATCAGCTTCGCCATGCGGCTGTGGCTCTACGGGTCGGGAGTCTTCTTCTCCTACGACCAGTTCATCGACCACCCGACGGCGCTCGCCCTCATGGAGGCGAACCCGATGTTCATGGTGCTGAACATGGTCCGCGACTGCCTGCTGTACGGCGTGACGCCGGCACTGTCGTCGTGGCTCGGGCTGAGCGCCTGGGCGGTCGGGACGCTCCTCGTCGGATTCCTCTTCTTCTACCACGGGGAGGAGTCCTATGGCCGAGCCTGACCCGTTCGCGTCCGCGACGGTCGCGGTCCAGGACGTGCACGTGCGCTACCGCGTCCCGTCCACGGACGCCGCCGAGCGTCGGCGATCGCACCGGCTCGTCCGGGCCGCGAAGACCGTGCTCGGGCAGCAGCCCATGGTGCTCGTGCGGGCGCTCTCGGGGATCTCGTTCGTCGCCCGCTCGGGCGAGCAGATCGGCCTCGTCGGCCAGAACGGCTCCGGCAAGAGCACCCTGCTCCGGATCATCGCCGGTCTCGAGCGACCCGCGCGGGGGCGCGTGCTCGCGGAGAGCACGCCGGTGCTCATCGGTGTGAACGCCGCGCTCGTGCCCGACCTCTCGGGCGAGCAGAACGTCCGCCTGGGTTGCCTCGCCATGGGGCTCACCCCGGAGCAGACCGAGAAGGCGATCCCCGAGGTCGTCGAGCTCGCCGGGCTCGGCAAGTCGATCTACCTCCCCATGAAGACCTACTCGTCCGGCATGGGCGCGCGCCTGCGGTTCGCCATCGCGACCGCGGCGAACCCGCACATCATGCTCATCGACGAAGCCCTCGCCACCGGCGACGCCGCGTTCAGGGAGCGCAGCGAGGCACGCATGCACAGGCTGCGGGAGAACGCGGGCACGGTGTTCCTCGTGAGCCACGCGGCTCAGACCATCGAGGAGACGTGCACGCGCGCGATCTGGCTCAACTACGGCCGCCTCGTGCTCGACGGCCCGGCCGAGGACGTCGCCCTGCGCTACCGCAAGTGGGCGTGGGCGGTCTCCAAGGAGAAGCCCGACGAGGCGAAGAAGATCATCGAGGACGCCCTCGCCGAGAAGACCGAGACGCACGTCCACGTGGAGGAGCCTCCCGGGCGCGGATACCGCCCCCGGCACGTCCGCGGAAACGGCCGCGACGTGGCCGCAGCAGAGAAGGGGGAAGCATGACCGCTCGCATCATGACCGTCTACGGCACCCGACCGGAGGCGATCAAGGTCGCGCCCGTGATCAAGGCGCTCGAGGAGAGCCCCGACTTCGAGCCGGTGACCGTGGTGACCGGCCAGCACCGCGAGATGCTCGACCAGGTGAACGAGCTCTTCCGCATCGTCCCCGACCACGACCTCGACATCATGAGCCACGGGCAGACGCTCGCGCAGATCTTCGCGCGGGTGATCGAGGGCCTCGACCCGATCCTCGAGAAGGAGGAGCCCACCGCGGTCATCGTCCAGGGCGACACCTCCACCTCGACGGCCGCCGCCCTCGCCGCGTTCTACCGGCAGATCCCCGTCGTGCACCTGGAGGCAGGGCTGCGCTCCGGGAACATCCGGTCCCCCTTCCCCGAGGAGGCGAACCGGAGGATCACGACCCAGATCGCCGCCCTCCACCTCGCTCCCACCGAGACCAGCCGGGCGAACCTCCTCGCCGAGGGGGTCGACGACGCCGCGATCGTCGTCACCGGCAACACCGTCATCGACGCGCTGCTCACGACGGTCGGCAAGGAGATCCGCTTCACCGACCCGCGGCTCGAGGAGCTCGCCGCGTCGGGGCGGCGCATCCTCCTCGTGACGACCCACCGCCGCGAGAACTGGGGCGGCGCGATGGAAGGGGTAGGTCGAGCGCTGGCCCGCATCGCGCGGTCGTTCCCCGACGTGGAGATCGTGCTGCCGGCGCACCGCAACCCCGTCGTGCGGGAGGCCGTCCTCCCCCAGCTCGAGGGCATCGAGAACGTCACCGTCACCGAACCGCTGCCCTACGGCGAGTTCGCGCGACTGATGGCGCTCAGCACCCTCATCCTCTCCGACTCGGGGGGCGTCCAGGAAGAAGCGCCGAGCCTCGGAAAGCCCGTTCTCGTCATGCGCGAGAACACCGAGCGCCCAGAAGCCGTCGACGCTGGCACCGTCAAGCTCGTGGGCACCGGCGAGGAGCGCGCGTTCACCGAGGTGTCTCACCTCCTTGAGGACCCGGCCACGTACGCCCGGATGTCCACCGCGACGAACCCCTACGGCGACGGTGCCGCGGCTGCTCGGGTCATTGCAGAACTGCAGCGAACGGTCGGTAGCACCAGGGCGAGGGGCGCGCGATGAGATGCCGGTCGGGGGTCTCACGCGGCCGGACGGCGGCGGGCGCCGCGTGCTCGCACGCCATCACCGCGCGCCGTCAGGGGTGGGCCGATGCCGTCCGCAGGTGAAGACCGGGTGGAGTCGAACTCCGCCACCTTGCGGGATGTTCTCGTCAGCCCGGCGCGCGCCGAGCCCAACAACCTCCCTGTCGGAGGTGTCGCTTGGCCCGCCGGAGCGCCGAGCTGGGTCCACCAGCGCCGCTACGGTGCGGTGGTCGAGCCCCCGTCTTTCGAACCCGACCACCCGACGGCGACGATCGACCGTGCTTCCTACGCTGGTTACGGCACCGCTCACTTCGGCCACTTCGTCTCGGAGCATGCGTCCAGAGTTCCGGACGCGCAGCGCTTCGAACCCCGTGGCCGATTTATCCTCGTGGCGCGACCCAAGCAGTATGGCGGCAGCGTCCCTCAGTTCGCCTACGAGGTGCTCGAATGGCTCGGAGTGTCGCCCGAACGGGTCCATGTGGTCGCAGAAGAGACGACGCTCGTCCACGAACTGGTGGTGTGGCCGGCCCAGGAGCAACCCGGAACCACACCTTCGGAACGGTATCTCGACGTTCTCGACGACAACACGGCACGAAAGAAGCTTGCCCCGATCCGGTCAGAAGTCGTCTACGTCTCTCGATCGGGCATGCGGCACCGTGCTTCCGGCGAGGCCTACCTCGACAGAGTGCTCGCGGCCGCGGGAGTGACCGTCATCCACCCGGAGTCGCTGAGCGTGAGAGAGCAGCTCGCCCGCTACGCGGGGGCGCAGAACTTGATCTTCTCCGAAGGCTCCTCGATGCACGGACGTCAGCTGATCGGGCGCGTAGATCAGAGGATCGCGGTGCTACAACGCCGGAAGGGCGGCGTCTTCGGCCGCGATTTCCTCTCGCCGCGATGCTCGAGCCTCACGATCGTGGACGCCCTGCACTGCAGCATCCCGCTGTCATTTCGTTTCGACATGGCCGGCCCCAAGATGTGGGAGGCGTTCCCCCTGCTGGACGAGGACGCACTCCTCGATGCCCTCTGCTCTCTCGGTGTCGACCTCCGCGGCAGGTGGCGACCGGACGAGTTCGAGACAGCGGTGGCCGAGGACATGAGCGAGTGGGCGCGCTGGATTGCGCGCGCGTACCCGCGCGAAGATCCCGGACCCAAGATCGCCATGGCACTCGAAGTGCTGGAGGAATCCGGCCAGCAACGCTTCTCGCCGGCGATCTTGAGCGCGTTCGACCGGTAGCCTGCGCGGCGCTCACCTCGTGTCGGCGACCAGCCGTGCGACCGCATCCACCAAGGACGCCATGTCTCCCAGCGGCGCGGCGTACTCCAGACCGAGCTGCGAGGTCGGGCTACCTGGCTCGACCAGTGCCAGCACCGGAACGCCTGCAGCACTGTAGTCACTGAGCTTCGACGGGAGGAAGGGCTGCCTGCCTCCGAAGTCGGGCGCAATGACATCGTTGGTCACGAGCACGTCGTACTGACTCTGCAGTGCGCACGCGGTCGCATAAGGCACCCGGTCTCGAAATCTCAGCAGGTCGCGCACACCTGCCGCGGACGAAGCGGCCTGCAACTCGTGGGACGCCTCGCTGTAGACATCGAGCATCACGCGCGTCCCCATGCTCCTGAAGTGCGCCATGACCTCGAGGAGGGAACCGAGCCCACGGTTTGCATAGAAGGTTCCGAAATAGGCCATGTGCACCGTGCCATCGACTCGCTCCAGGTGCGCGGCCGGGTCTTCGTGCCTCGCATCCCATCGGATCGACGGGTGGGGGGACACCTCGGCCCGTTCCTTGAGCCGCGCGCGGAGCCAAGGGCTCGTGATCCCGTCCAAGACCACGTCACGCTGGTTCTCATTGGTGAACACGACACCATCGGCCAGCGCGAGGGGAATGATCTCCGCCCAGTCGAAGACCTCGCGCTCGGCACTCATGACGTGCCGCGCTGAGGAGTGCACGCCGGCCACGAGGAGCCCCGCGAGAGCATCCTGCGGCACGTTCCCCGAAGGCCTTCGGCTCCCGTCGACGGTCCTGCGGAGCGGATCAGAGAACTCAGCCACCCACTCCGGCACCACCCCGAGGATCTTGAGCGCGGCCGCCAGGAAGTGCGAGTGAGCCCACATGGAACGGCTGTAGACGCACTGATGGCTCCGCCCCATCTCACGTACCGCATCGATGCCCGCCTGAGTGAAGTCGCGAACGCTCACCCATTGAGAGAAAGAGACCTGCTCGGAAAGCAGCGCGTGATCTCTCAGGAAGGGACTCGCCAGCTGCAACAGCGAGGAGTCGGTCTCCCGTATGCCGTCGAGCCGGTTCGACACGACGTCCACCGGTCGCCCTCGAGCGACGATGCGCTTCAGGGTGGTGATCGCCGAGGCGTCCGCATAGGGAGCAAAGTTGTAGGCGACGACGAGGTCGGGCTCGCTCACGACGCCGCCGCCGTCGCTGGCGCCGCTCGCCACGAGATCGCGAGGCCTACCGCCTCCAAGAGCGGCTGGAACCGCGACGCCACACGCTGAGAGACGAGAGACTCGTCCAGTACGTACGACGCGACGCCTGCAGGTTCGGCGAGGAGAGTCGCAGCCGCGAGAATCGCAGCGCCCCGACAGTCGGATCCCGGAGGAGAGAGCGCCTCCAGCAGGGCCGCGTTCGACGGTACGTCGACCACACCTGGTCCGAAACGAGTCGCCGCGCCGCGGCTCACCGGAGTGAAGCGGAGCACGGGGGCCTCGGAGCTGCGCGCGGCGACGGCGGAGATCGTGACCTCGGCCCTGCCGCGCGGCAGGGGGAACGCGCGCCTCATGACCGGCTCGACGGAGGTCCAGGCTGGCTCGAAGGACCGCGAGATCCTCTGCGCCGTGAGCGGCGACACCTCTCGACCACATCGGACGGCCCCGGAGATCCAGGGGTGAAAGGCTATGGACCCGGCTGCCGCGAGACGATCCGGGCTCGGTGCTGCCACCGTTCCGGTGTGCACGATCAGCGACGCGACCGGCGGGAAGCCGTCGGATTCCTCCGGCTGTGCCTCCAGCACCGTCCAGTCCGAGCCCAGCTCGGACACGACGTTCTCGATCTTCACGCTACGCGCCCTTCTTCCTCGTGCACTTCGGGAACTGGGCCGAGCAGCCGTACCGACGCACCGAGAGGCAGCGTCTCGGCGGCGACCAAGAGCGCTCGGAGCTCCTGCTCCTTTCTCAGGGGACCGTAGAGAGTGAACGGTTCTGACACCGTCGACGAGATGAGCGTCCGGGAGAGCGCGTTGGCGACGCCCAGCTCGGCCGCGAGCGGGTTGGTGGTGACCGGGTCGCCCACAGCACCGGGGCCGGTCACGAGCAGCCAGTTGTTCTCCGCGAGAGAAGCCCCGTACGTCGCGCTCAGCAGGGCCGCGACCGCGTTCAGAGCGTCGAACCCCATGGTGCCGTCACCGCTGAGCATCTCCGCCTGCACGTTCGGCAAGCTCGCGGATGCCCGGACGATCCGGCGCGCGTCTGCGAAGGTCGTGCCCACCGATGCCTGCACGAAGTACTCGACCCCGCTCGATGGCTCGCGGACCACGAGAGACTGTGGTGAGCCCACCGACCCGGCCGCGACGAGCTCGGACATCGAGTCCACGGCGCCGCGGTCCGACGATCCCCACAAGAACACGTGAGGTTCCGAGAGAGACTCCAGCATCGCCCCCGCCGAGGCCACCTCGTCGTCACTGAGAGGTCGCGGCGCGTCACTCTGGTCCACGCCGAGGCTGTGCGCCCACGACGTCAACGGCGGACACTCGTCGGGCACGCTCCGGACCAGTCGCCCGATCGACCCGCACATCAGGCTGGCGGCACCGTTCTGGGTGAGGTGGTCCACGAGCTCCTTCGCCGTGGACATGTCCTCGGGGAGCGTCTCCAGTGCCGCGAGCAGCGCACGTCGTTCGAAGAGGACGTCCCCGAAGCCCAGGGGCAGTCGCTCGAACGCCCCGTCGGACGCTTCCTTCACCGAGCTCCCGAGCGTCGCGGAGATCCCGGCGACCGCGCCGCCCAGCATCTCCTCGATGCGTCGGGTGCCGTAGAACGCGTCGGCGTCCTCGATGAGCACGTACGCCCCGCGCGCTTGCTCCACGAGAGCCTTCACGTCGCGGCCGGTCGCGCTTCGCCCTTCGCTCGGCATGTCGATCTCGCGGACGCGCGCGTCGCCCGGCGACCAGGCCTCCATCCGTCGCGGGTCGGTGCCGGCGCTGGTGTCGGTGTCGGTGTCGGTGTACGACGGAACGAGGACCTCGATCGCGGCGACGGACTGGCCGAGCACTGACTCCAGGAGCGCCGGGCCCGGCCGCCGTCCCGTCCTGTCGCGAAGGATCAGGCTGCACGCCGGCAGCGCGACCGCGCTGATGTACTCGGACCCTCTGAGGTTGCGAACGACCGTCTGGTCCTCCTGGTAGATCTTGCGGTTCTCCGTGACCGCACGCGCTACTTCTCTGTCGCGGTCGGAGGTACCGGGTGCGAGCGTCGGCTCGTGCCACATGTGGTAGATGCGCGCACGCTCGTCATCGAGCCACTGGATTCTCGATCCCGAGCGCCTGCATCGGGTCGCGAAATCGATGTCCTCGCCGCCGTAGGTGTGCAGACGCTCGTCCAGGCCGCGAACACGAAGGACCGTCTCGCGCGCGCTGGCGATGAACCCGCCCATCCCCCACCGTGGACGGATCTGGGCCACGGCGGAGATGTGCTCCCAGTCGATCGTCGCGGGATCGATCTCTGCGTCGGAGTACCCGCGGGGAAGATCACGACACTGAAGAATCACCACATCCTGAGGATTGCGCGAGATCGCCTCGGCCACCGCGTCGAACGTCCCGGGCCTGAAGAGCATGTCCGCGTCCGTGGCGACGACGATGTCGCCGGTCGTCGCGCTGATCCCCGCGTTGACAGCTCCCGCTCGTGACCACCCGTTGAGGGGCGCCGACCACACGTAGTCCGCACCCCACTCCTCGGCGACCCTCCGCACGTCCTCGGGACGATCGCTGCCATAGTCCGACACCACGATCTGCAGGCCACCCTCGTACGTCGTCGCGCGCAACGAAGCCAGGCAGACGCTCAGACGCTCGAGTCCCCAGTTCTTGAATCCGATGACGACGGACACCTCAGGATTCGGCACGACACAGCCTTCCCTTGACGGCGATCAACTGATCATGTGTTCGGTGGCCCTTCCCGAAGAGCGACACCCGTATCCGGAACGCAGCGGCACCGAAGATCTCACGCGGCGGCACCGAACCCGCCCCGAACGGGAGCATGCGGATTCGCATCCCGAAGAACGCACCTCCCGCTGCGAACTCGCGGAGCGTCGACGCACCCGGGCCGTCTCCGGGCCCGACGTACGAGAAGTGCTCGTCGAAGACTGTGCTGCGCCCCCACGTCGGCTGGTGCGGTTCGAAAGGGCTGCCTTCGCGGTCCAGGTACCAGCCCAGCGCGACGTACTGCTGCGGCAGGACCGTGGCTCGGCGGGCGATCGTCACACGCACGGACTCCAGCGGGTGTGCCGACAGCAGGTCGTACTGGATAGTTCGGCCCTGGACGGCCATCTTGTTGCGGAGCGTCCCGATCATCGCGGCCGAGCTCCCCATGAGGTTGGAGCTGCGTTGCGTCACCGCCAGACCCCCTTCGTGTCGATCACGATCTTCTCCCGCAGGCGGAGCGGCTTGCGCTCCGCCTGCTTGAACTCGGTGTGGTCGACGAGCACCAGGACGATGTCGGCCTCGCTGACGGCGCCGCTGAGATCCCGCAGCTCGACGTCGGGCCGGCCCGCGAGGACGCGCGGGAGCTCGTCGACGTGCGGCTCGACCGCGTAGATCGTCGCACCCTCGATCTCTTCCGCCAGGCGGGCCGTGATCTCGAGCGCGGGCGACTCGCGGAGGTCGTCGATGTCCGGCTTGA
This sequence comes from Sphaerisporangium cinnabarinum, assembly GCA_003052455.1. Classification (GTDB taxonomy): domain Bacteria; phylum Actinomycetota; class Actinomycetes; order Actinomycetales; family Cellulomonadaceae; genus Cellulosimicrobium; species Cellulosimicrobium cinnabarinum. Next base: position 10,486 of record QAPD01000044.1, read on the forward strand.
AGGCCAGGCCGAGCACGGCGATCCGCGGCGACTTGAAGCGGTCCGCGTGCTCCTTGACCCGCGAGATCACGTACTCGGGCTTGCCGTCGTTGACCTCCCGCGCGGTCCGGATGAGCTGCGCCCGCTCCGGTGCCGCGTCGACGATGAACCACGGGTCGACGGCGATGCAGTGGCCTCCCACGCCCGGGCCGGGCTGCAGGATGTTCACGCGCGGGTGGTGGTTGGCGAGGCGGATGAGCTCCCACACGTCGATGCCGAGGTCGGCGGAGATGAGCGAGAGCTCGTTGGCGAACGCGATGTTGACGTCGCGGTACGAGTTCTCCACGAGCTTCGCCATCTCGGCGGTGACGGCGTCGGTCAGCAGGATCTCGCCCTGGCAGAACACCTGGTAGAGCTCCTTGGCCCGCTCGGCCGCGTCAGCCGTCAGGCCGCCGACGATCCGGTCGTTCGTCACGAGCTCGATCATGACCCGACCGGGCAGGACGCGCTCGGGGCAGTGCGCCACGTGGATGCGCGCGCGCCCCTCCGACCCGTCGAGCGAGAGGTCGGGGCGCGCCGTGAGGATCCACTCCGCCATCTGCTGCGTCGCCTGGGGCGGGGACGTCGACTCGAGGATCACGAGGGCCTCGGCGGACAGGTGCGGCGCGATCGCCTCGGCCGCCGCCTGGATGTAGGAGAGGTCCGGTTTGTGCCCGTCGGTGAACGGGGTCGGCACGGCGACGATGAAGGCGTCGGCCGCCTCGGGCTTCGTCGTCGCGCGCAGCGTGCCCTGGGTGACGGCGCCGGCGACGTACGTCGCGAGGTCGGGCTCCACGAAGGGCACGTCGCCACGGTTCACCGCCTCGACGGTGCGCTCGTTGATGTCGACCCCGATGACCTCCGCGCCGTTCGACGCGAGGATCGCCGCCGTCGGGAGCCCGATGTACCCGAGCCCCACGACGCACACGCTGGTGCTGCTCATGTTCCCCCTCAGATGAAGGCGTGCCGGTCGGCCCGCCCGTAGAACTGCACCTCGCCGCCCGCCAGCAGCTCGGCGTCGGACACGTCCCACGTGTGCGCCGCGCCCGAGCGCACCTGGACGAAGTTGAAGCGGTCCGCAGCGAAGACGCGTGCCCCGGCGTCGACCGCCGACCGCAGGAACCCGGTGTCCTCGCCCCGGCCGACGGACGCGAACGGCACCCGCTCGGCGAGGGGCCGGGTCGCGACGATCGTCGGGCCCATGACGAAGTCCGTGTACCGGTGCTCCCGCTCGGCGAAGCGCAGCAGCGTCGCGTCGAGCGACGCCACGTACAGGTAGTGGGCCTGCTTGCCCACGATCTCCGCACCGGAGTAGGCCAGGGCGTCGAGCTGGTCGGACAGGTAGTGCTCGCCGTACAGGTCGTCGTCGTCCATCTTCGCGACGACGTCGCCGTCGGACGCGGCGACGAGGCGGTTGAGGCACTCCCCCAGCGGCACGTCCTGACCGGCCGTGAGGAGCACGAGGTCTCCGACGCCGGCCTCCTTGGCGCGCAGCCGGACGTCCGTCTCGTCCACGTCGAACCCGTGCGTGAGGAGCGCGAGCTGCACGTCCACGTCGCGCTGCGCACCGACGGTCCGCAGCACGTGGTCGAGCTGGCCCGGGCGGTTGGTCGAGACCAGCGCAGAGACGCTCGGGCGAGCGACCGTCGCCGAGCCGGCCAGCCCGACGTCGTGCAGCACGCGCTGCACCCGCGCCCCGTACGTGTGCTCGCGCCAGATCCGCCGCTGCCCCCGGTGCGTGGCGCGGTCGCGCAGCTCGGGCGAGCGGACGAGCGCACGGATCGTGTGCGCGGCCTCGACCCGCTCCCCCACGACGAAGACCTCGTCGGGCGGGAAGAGCTCGCCGACCGCCGCGCTCGGCGTCGTCACCACGGGCGTGCCGCACGCCGTGATCTCGAAGACGCGGCGCGCGCACATGCTCGGCGAGTCGACGACCGAGCTCACGTTGAGGAACACCTTGTACTCGCGGTACGCGGTGAGCATGCGGTCGTAGCCGAGCGACCCGACGACGCGCGACCCGAACGGCTCCGGGAACTGGTACCGCTCGTCCCCGCCCTGGAACCGGGAGAAGATCTCGAGACCGTGCTCCATGCGCGCCGAGACGTCGACGGCCGCACCGAGCAGCAGGTCCATCTGCGCCCGGCGCTCCGGGTACTTGTGCGCGAAGTACATGCCGCCGAACGCGACGTCGCCCGAGGGCCCGTCGCCGTGCGCGCGCACGGGGTTGTGGATCGCGGGCTGCGCCCCGAACGCCAGGACCCCCACGCGGTCGTGGGCCAGCCGCTCGCGGTACGCGTCCACCCGCCCGACGTCGGTCGTGTACACGTGGTCGAACAGCGCCGCCGCGTCGAGGAAGTCCTCGAAGTGCGCCGGGTCCTCCTTGTTCCAGAAGACCGTGGGCACGCCGCGCTCGCGGCACGCGGCGACGAGCTCGACGAACGCCGGACGCGGGGCCGACGTCCCTGTGAGGTGGTACTGCCAGGCGCCCCCGTTCCCGTTCCACGCCGATTCGACGAACAGCAGGTCCAGCCCGGGACGGCCGTCGCGCTCGCGGTCGAGCTCGTCGCGCCACGACGTCGGGGTGAGGACGACCTGGTCCCACTCGAACCCGAGGGCGAGCCGGGAGAAGTCGTCGAGGATCACCCCGACCCGCAGCGCCGGGCGGGCGGGCGCGCGGTGCGAGACGGTCCACGGCTCGAAGGTCACCCCGCGGTCGGAGCGGATCGCCCCCGAGGAGCCCGCGGGCCGCGGGACGCGGCGGCGGCGAAGATATGTGCGGAACTGGGACAAACCACCCCGTCGGAGGTGCCAGAGCGCCCTGCGCGCACCATCGATGCGAGAGCCCCCTCGTGCGTCCATGCCACCGTCTCGTCCGACCTCAGCCGGTGCTCACATCACAACCCGGCCGCGCACATGGTACCGCCGTGCCCCGTCCTGCGGCGGTACCGGACCAGTCGCCGGTCAGGGCACGTAGGCCACGACGACGTCGCCCTCCCCGTCCACGACGACGGCCCCCGTGCCGTGCGGGACGAACACGGACTCCCCACGGACGAGCCGCGTCCCGGGCTCGGGCTCGGCGTCCGCGCGGCGCTCGGCACCGGCGTCCGCCCGGGGCGCGGCCGCGAGCGTCACCGCGCCGTCGAGGCAGAGCACGACGCGCGGACCGGCGGCGGGCAGGGCCACCGAACCGGCGACACGGCCTGCCCGGAGCGCGAACTCCGCGACGGGCGGGCGGTACGCGACGAGGCCGCTGCCGTCGTCGACCAGCCGCGGGCGGGCGGCGGGGCCCGGTGTGCACGTGGCGCACTCGAGCAGCGCGTCGACGTCGACGAGCTTGCTCGTCAGACCGGCCCGCAGGACGTTGTCGGAGCTCGCCATGATCTCGACGGCGCACCCGGACAGGTACGCGTGCACGTGCCCCGAGGGGACGAACATCGACTCCCCGGGCTCCAGCGTGACGCGGTTGAGCATGAGCGACACGACGGCGCCCGGGTCGCCCGGGTGCTGCTCCGCGAGCGCGAGGACGGTCGCGTCGGCGCGGCGCGACGTGCGTCGGCCGCCTGGCGCGGGCACCGCCGGCTCCCGCTCGGCCCGGGCCCGCACGGACGCGACGGTCAGCGCGAGGTCGGCCGCGACGTCGGGCTCCGCGCGGGCGTGGAGCGCGAGGGTGAACGCCTCGCGGACGCCCGCCTCGGTGGGGCGGGCGCGCAGGGTGTCGCGCATCCGTCCGGCGAGCGCGCCGTCGAGCCCGTCGAGCAGCTCGAGGATGCGCGCCGGCCGGCGGAACCCGGAGAGGCCCTCGAAGCGGGAGACCGCCACGACCATCTCGGGCTTGTGCTGGTCGTCGTGGAAGCTGCGCAGCGGCGAGTCGCGCGCGACGCCCTCGCGGTTCTCGCGGTTGAATCCGGCGCGCGCGAGGTGCGGGCGGGGGTGGACCTGCAACGACAGGGCCCGGTCGGCGGCGAGCACCTTGAGGAGGTACGGCAGGCGGGGCCCGTACTGGTCGAGCACGCGCTGGCCCAGCACCCCCACCGGGTCTGCGCGCACCAGGTCCGCGAGCGTCGTGCCCGACGCCGTCCCCGCGCCCGGGTCCGCCCTCCCGCCCGGGTGGGCGGCGCCGTCGGGCACGACGCGCGACGGCGCGAGCGGGTGCGCCCCCATCCACAGCTCGGCCGCCGGACGACCGTCCGGTGCCACCCCCAGGAGGTCCTGGATCGCCGACGTCGAGCCCCAGTCGTACCGCTGGACGGTGTTCTCCAGCCGGTAGAACGCGGACGGACGAGCGCCGGGGAGGGCGTCGTCCACCGACGCCTCCCCCGACCGCTCGTCCGCCGCGCTCGTCATGGGCCGAGCCTAGAGGCCCAGGGCGTCCCGGATGGGGCCGAGGAGGAAGTACACGACGAACATCGCCGCCGCGACCCACATCAGCGGGTGGATCGCCCGGACCTTGCCGAGCGCGAGCTTGATGAGCACGAAGGCGAGGAAGCCCGCCCCGATGCCGTCCGCGATCGAGTAGGTGAACGGCATGACGATGATCGTGAGGAACGCGGGGATGCCGATCTCGACGTTCTTCCAGGAGATGCCGGCGATCTGCGTCATCATGAGGAACCCGACGAAGACGAGCGCGGGCGCCGCGGCCTCGTAGGGCACGAGCGCGACGAGCGGCGACAGGAAGGTCGCGAGCAGGAACGCGATGCCCGTGACGACCGACGCGAGGCCCGTGCGGGCGCCCTCGCCGGCGCCGGTCGTCGACTCGACGAAGCTCGTGTTCGACGACACGGACCCGGCACCACCGGCTGCCGCCGCGATCGAGTCGACGACGAGGATCGCGCGCGAGCGCGGCGGGACGCCCTCGGCGTCGTTGAGGCGCGCCTCGGCGCCGACGGCGACCATCGTGCCCATGGAGTCGAAGAAGTCCGCGAGCAGGAGCGAGAACACCAGCAGGATCACGGTGACGGTCGCGATGTTCTGGAACGAGCCCAGGAGCGAGAACTGGCCGAGGAGGCCGAAGTCCGGGACCTGCACGACGCCGTCGAACGTGGGCGCGTTGAGGTTGAAGCCGTCCGGGTTCGAGCCGTCGGGGGCCTTCGCGCCGATGTGCAGCGTGTTCTCCAGCACGACGGCGAGCACGGTCGCCGTGAGGATCGCGACGAGCAGGGCGCCCTTGACCTTGCGGACCCAGAGCACGATCGTCAGCACGAGGCCCACGACGAACACGAGGATCGGCCACGTGCCGAGGTTGCCGAGCGCGAGGAGCGTGCCGCTGCCCGCGGTGACGAAGCCCGCGTTGACGAGGCCGATGAGCGCGATGAACAGGCCGATGCCGACGCTGATGGCGGTCTTCAGCTCGAGCGGCACCGCGCGGAAGACGGCCTCGCGGAACCCGGTCAGCACGAGCACGAGGATGATGAGGCCCTCGATGACGACGAGGCCCATCGCGTCCGCCCACGTGACCCCGGGGAGCGACGCGATCGAGTACGCGACCACCGCGTTGAGGCCGAGCCCGGCCGCGAGGCCGAGGGGGAAGTTCGCGAAGACGCCCATGGCGAGGGTCATGACGCCCGCGACGAGCGCGGTGGCCGCGGCGATCTTGCCGAAGTCGGGCTCGGCACCCCCGCCGAGGAACTGGCCCGTGCCGTCCTGGACGGTCCCGATGATCAGCGGGTTCAGCACGATGATGTAGGCCATCGCGAAGAACGTCACGAGACCGCCGCGGATCTCGGTGCCGATCGTCGAGCCGCGCTCGGTGATCTTGAAGAAGCGGTCGATCGCGCCGCGCGCAGGCGCGGGAGCGTGCTCGTCCTCACGGACGGAGGTGGGGGTGGACATGGGGAGAATGCTGCCAGAACCGTGTGACCGTGCGGTAACGCGCCGGACACGGTCGGGCATCGCCCGTCGGGGTCGTCCGCGCACGTCAGGCCGCGCCGACGGCGTCGAACGCCGCCCGGGGTGTGCTCGACGCCACGTCCGCCGCCCCGGGTGCCGCGCCGTCGTCGTGCGCGCGGGGTGCGCCGTGGCCGTGCCCGAGGGACTCGGCCGTCGCGAGGTCGGTGACGCTGCGCGGCGCGCCCGAGGCGAGCTGGACCGCGTGGAGCACGTCGAGGATGGCGCTCGCCCGCTCCCCGGCCGGGCCCGCAGGGACACCGTGCACGACCCGGGCCGGGTGCAGCAGGTCGACGACGGCGTGGCCCGGCCGGTGCTCGTCGGGCACCCAGGCGACCGTGGCGGGGACGCCGTCCGCGGCGAGGCACGCGGCGAGCAGCTCGGCGGTGCCCGCGGGGACGCGGGCGCGCCCGACGACGAGGTCACCCGGGCCGAGGTGCGGGGCGAGGCCGTCGAGCGCGTCCCGCAGCGTCGCGACGCGCGCCGCACCCCCGGCGTCGGGCGCGGACCCCGCGCCGACGCAGAGCAGGTGCACACGCGCCCCGGCCACGGCCGTGCGGTCGGTCGTCGGGCGCAGGCGCCCGCTCACGAGGCCGAGCGCGAGGAGCCGGGGCAGCCGTGGCTCAGCGGTCCCCGGCCCAGCGCGGAGCGCGGCGAGCGCACGCGGGTCCGGGTCGAGGAGCACGACCTCGTGCCCGGCGGCGGCGAGGCAGGCCGCGTGCAGGACGCCGCGCCGACCGCCTCCCGAGACCGAGACCCGCACGACGCACCTCCTCCTGCCCGCCCCGACGTCCCGGCCGGGCCTCAGTAGGCCCCGGAGCCGGAGAACACCGCGCGCGCCGTGCGCGCGAGGATGAGGAAGTCGCCGAACATCGTCCAGTTCTCCACGTAGTACACGTCGAGGCGGACGCTCTCCTCCCACGACAGGTCCGACCGGCCGCCGACCTGCCACAGACCCGTGAGACCGGGCTTGACCAGGAGCCGACGGCGGACCTTCTTCTCGTACTTCTGCACCTCGCGCGGCAGCGGGGGCCGCGGGCCGACGAGGCTCATGTCGCCGCGCAGGACGTTGAAGAGCTGCGGCAGCTCGTCGAGCGAGTAGCGGCGCAGGACCCGTCCGACGGGCGTCACGCGCGGGTCGTCGCGCATCTTGAACAGGAGGCCGGAGCCGTCGTTCTGCTCCTCGAGCTGCTCGACCTCGCGGTCGGCGCCCACGCGCATCGAGCGGAACTTGAACATCGAGAACGTGCGGCCGTTGCGCCCGACGCGCTCCTGGCGATAGAGGACGGGACCGCGGCTCGTGAGCCGGACGGCGAGCGCGACAGCGACGAGCACGGGCAGCGCGACGAGCGTGATGAGGGCCGCGCCCGTCCAGTCCACGACCGACTTCACGGCGAACTTGGGCCCCGTGAAGCGGGGCGCGTCCACGTGCAGGAGCGAGACGCTCTCGGCGGGCGTGATGGTGATGCGGGGGCCGGCGACGTCCGCGAGCTCCGCCGTGAGCATGAGGTCGACGCCGTACGGCTCGAGCTCCCAGCCCAGGCGGCGCACGACCTCGGCCGTGATGGCGTCCGAGCCGGAGACCGCGACGACGTCCGCGCCCACGCGGGTCGCGACCTCGCCCGCGTGCCGGAGCTCGCCGAGGACCGGCACGCCGTGGATCTCCTCCCCCGCGCCGAACCCGCCCGACGGGACGCACACGCCGACGACGCGGTAGCCCGACTCGTCGCGCGAGTTGAGGTCGCGGATGAGGCGCTCGGCCTGGTCGCGGTGCCCGATCGCGAGCACCGCGGACCGCATGCCGCCGTGGGCGCGCTGACGGTGCAGCCACTGGCGCCAGGCGTACCGGCCCGCGAGCAGCCCGGCGAGGCCGAGCGGGAAGGCGAACGCGAGGTAGCCCCGCGTCTCCGGGAAGCGCAGCAGGAAGGCGAGGACGGCGAGCACCGCGAAGAGGCGCCACGACGCGTCGAACACCCGGTGGTACTCCGTGGGCCCGCTGCCCATGACGCGAGGGTCGCGCGTCCGGCTGGCCACGAGGGACACCGACCAGGCCACGCCCACGAGCACGGACAGCACCACGTAGGGGACGCGGGCCCGGCTCACGGGCTCGTCGATCACGGCGTCCCAGCGCAGGAAGTAGGCGACCAGCACGGCCACGACGATCACGACCGTGTCGGTGACGAGCAGCCGACGGCGGTACGCGACCTCCCAGCCCTGCGCGGCGAACGCGGCCCGTGCGGCACGGATGCGTGCCGCGGGCGACGCGGTGAGAAGGGTGCGCAGACCTCGTCTCGTGTCGTCGGTGACGCTGTGGGACATGCGTCCACCTCCGGTCGGCTCAACACCCTGCATGGCGACTCATCCTAGTTTCGAGAAAGTGCGATAACGAGGGTTGACGAGGGCTTTCACCCGGGTGAGATGGCATTCCGGACGACTGCTGTCCGGAAGGTCCCGAGCCGCAGGATCCTGCGGTTCTCACGTCGGCTGCAGGTCGCGGAGGAATTCACTGGACATGTGTCCAGGTCTGGCGTTCCGCAGCACGCGACGCAGCGTGCGGAGAAGACGTGAGGGAGTTCCCACCCACAGACCGGGGCGGTTCGAGCTGGACGGGCGACCACGAGCGGGAGAGCGTGGTGGGCCGCTTGCATCGTAGCGCGCGGTTGCGGGTGCTCCGGACGTGTGCTCACACCGAAGGAGAAGAGACGCAGGTCACGCCTGTGACGCGCCGTGGGGGTGAAAAAGCGGCCCGTCGCTACGATGCTCGGGTGCCCTCGGTCGTGACCCTCCTCCTCCACCCCGAACGCCGGCGCCCCGACCCGGCGCCCTGGCGGGTCGACCTGCGCGTCGTCATCCTCGCCGGCATGGCGCTCTGGACGGTCGCGCTCGTCGTGTGCGCCGTCCTGCTCGCCACCGGGACGCTCGCGCCCCGCGCGGTCGCGACGTGCGCCGTCGGCCTCGCGCTCGGCGCTCTCGGCCTCGTCTGGGAGCGGCGGAACCGGACGCGCTACCGCGCGTCCGCCGACGACTGAGGGTCGTCCCAGGCCGTCCGCGCCACCGTGCCCTGCGCCCCGCGCGGGTCGCGGAGCACCTCCTCGAGCACGTGCCGTGCGCCGTGACGTCCCGCGACCACGGCGAGCGCCGCCGCGAGCCCGGCCGGGCCGGTCGCGTGCACGACGACGTCCGCTCCCCCACGACCCTCGACCCACCACGGGACCGCGACCCCGTCGACGCGGAGGTCGTCGTGCCGCGCCCAGGTCCGCGGCAGGGGCGCACCGACGACGGCCCCCACCTCGGCCGGGACGTCCTCCCGGCGCCCGGCGGCGTCCGGCGCCGGAGCGGTACCGGTGACCGTCGCGACGTCGAGCAGGTCCGCGACGTCCTCGACCAGGTCCTGTCCGGCGGGCACGAGCGGGCGCAGCGGCGCCCACATCGGGTCCGGAGCCACCGCGACGTCGTCGGCCGACGCGACGACGACCGTACCCCCGTGCAGCGCGGGCACCCGCGCGGGAGGCGGGTCGAGCCGCGCCCCTCGCTCGGCCAGCGCCGCCAGGGCGCGCCACAGGGCCAGCGCCGCCCGGGCGTCGACCGGCGACCCGACCGGGGGCAGCCCGTCCAGCAGGTCGGCCCACTCCTCCGGGTCGAGCGCGGCGAGGTCGTGCACACCCCCGACGGCGGCGAGCGACGCGTCGTCGAGCCCGGCCACCTCGGGCGGTGCCGGACGCAGGAACGCGGCGGCCGGGCCGCCGTCGAGCGCGAACGGCCCGCCGAGCTCCTCGCGCAGCCACCACGCCGTGTACGAGCGCGCCGCCGTCGCACGCCCGCCCTCCGCGCGCACGGGCGTGAGCAGCGCCTCCCGCGCCGCGGGGTCGCCCGCGAGCCGGGCGAGCACGTCGGGCCACGCGTCGTCGGCCACCGCGTCCAGGTCCGCGACGGCGAGCACGTCCCCCACGTACGCCTCGGGGCCGAGCGTCGCCGCGAGGTGCTCGAGGTACCCGGCCCAGTCCGAGAGCCAGCCCTCCGGCGCGTGCGGGTCCAGGTCGGGCTCGTCGTCGTCCGACGCCGGCGTGAGGACGTCGCGCACCCGCAGCACGGTCGGTCCCGCCGCCGCGCCCACCGCGCGCAGCGCCGGCTCGCCCCAGCGCGCGACGACCCCCGGGTCGACGACGTCGAGCCCGTCGAGCGCGTCCGCCGCCCAGGTGCCCGGCAGTGCGCAGCCGCGCGCGGGCGACCAGCCGCCGTCCGTCGTCGGGACCGGGAGCTCGCCCCACCAGAACGGCAGCGCGTCGCCGGGGTCCCGCACGTCGCGCAGCGCGGCGGCGACCAGCGCGAGCAGCCGCTCGACCTCGGGGGCGGGGTCGTCGTCCGCCTCCGCGGCGTCGGCGGCGGCCAGCACGCGCTCGCGCACCGCGCCGTCGGCGAGCACCGCGCGCAGGTCCGTCGCCCGTGCGCCCAGCCGCTCGAGCAGCGGGTGCGCCGCCCGCGGGTCGACGACGCGGAGACCGAGGTCGGCGGCGTCCCGCGCGTCGAGCGTCCCGCCGTCCGGGCTGTCGGTCGTGCCGTCGTCGAGGAGCAGCAGGCCGCGCGCCCCGCGCACGACCTGCCCGCCGAGCAGCGGGACCGGGAGCGCGCCCAGCGCCTCGAGCACCGACCGGTCCCCCGCGTGCGGCGCGAGGGCGTCGTACAGCGCCCGCCAGCGCGCGGGGTCGGCGACGAGCGGGAGGTCGTCCAGGACGTCGGCGAGATCGACGACCTGCGCCCCGAGCGACCGCGCGACCGCGCGCAGCGGTCCCGGCACGTCGACGAGGTGCGCCGCCCCGAGCTCGGCACGCACGCGCGCGTCGCCCACGTCCCCGGCGAGGACGCGCGCCTCGGCGGGCGCGAGGAGCCGCCGCCCGTCCCGGTGCGGCACGCCGTCCTCGTCGTGATCGTCGTGCTCCGCGAGGCTCGGCAGGTCTCCCCACGGCTCGTCCCGCGCGAGGTCGGCGTGATCGGGCGGCAGGTCGAGCGGGAGGAGCGGCGTGCGGGCCAGGGCCGTCGTCGCCGCCGCGCGGACCGCCTCGTCGACCGCGCTCGCCGGCAGCCCGGTCGGCACGAGCGCGAGCACGTCGGCGCCGCGGTCGGCAGCGAGCGACCCGAGGAGCGCCGCGTACGCGCGACCCGCCTCGTGCGCGACGTGGTCGGTCACGGCGCCCCGCCGGACGTGCCGGCGCGCCGGGTCGATCGGGAACGTCGCGAGGAGCAGGGCCGGGAACGTGAGCCGCTCGTCCGTCGGGGTGGGGGCGTGCAGCACGGTCGGAGCCGCCGCGTCGTGGGGCAGCGCCCAGGCGACCGACCAGCGGTCGGCGCCACGCTCCTCGACGGGACGGTCCGCGAGGAGCGCGGGGTCGAGCGTCCCCTCGCGTCGCAGCACCGTCCAGCGCTCGTCGACGTCCGCGACCCGGCGCTCCCCGACGCCGTCGCCGCCCACGACGACCTCCGTGAGCGCGGGCAGCGCGAGCAGCAGCGGGTCACCCACGTCCGTGAGCTCGGCCCGTACGGCGTCGAGCGCCGCGTCGTCGCGCAGCTCGACCTCGACCACCGTGTCGTACCCCGCCGGCACCTCGACGCGCGCCGGGAAGGGCAGCCGCAGCACCGGGAGCCGGTCGCCGCGACCCGCGACCTCGGCGGCGAGGTCCGGGCGGTCCGACAGCACGTCGTCGAGCGCGGCGCGCGTGCGGTCGAGCGAGAGCTCGACGGCGCGGTCCCCCGCGCCGACGCGTACACGGTCCGCGACCGAGCGGACCGCCGCGAAGCCGACCCCGAAGCGCCCGACCGTGCGCGGGCCACCGGCTGCGCCCGCGCCCCGGCCCGTGGCCGAGGCCCGTATCGCGACGAGCGACGCGACGCCCGCCGCGTCGAGCGGCTCGCCGGTGTTCGCCGCGCGCAGCACCCAGCGCCCGCCGGGGCCGGACGGCGCGTGGAGGCTCAGCCGGAGCCGACCGGGGACGCCCGCACGGGCGGCGGCGTCGGCCGCGTTCTGCGCGAGCTCGACGACGACCCGCCCCCGGTACGACCCGTGGGCGTGGTCCTCCTCGGTGTTCGCGTCCTCGCGCAGGCGCGTCGGCGAGGACCGCCACGCCTCCAGGACCGCACGACGCAGCGCGGCCGTCCCGAAGACGTCCCGCGTCACTCCCGCGGCTCGTCCGGCGCGGCGTCGACGACGGCGTTCGGCGCGGTCTCGGGACCGTCCGGCGTGGCGTCGGGGTCAGGGGCGGTCTCCGCGTCGTCCGGCTCGACGGCCGCGGCCACAGCGGCCTCCGGCGCGGTGTCGGCCGACGTCGGGGCGTCGGCCACCGGCGTCGGCTCGCCCTGCGCCGCCGGGGCAGGCTCCGCCGGGACGGTCCCGGTCGGGGCCGTCTCCTGCTGAGCCGCCTCCTTCCGGGCGACCGCGGACTCGAGGAGCGTGACGATCTCGACGTGCAGCTCGTCGACGAGCGGGTCCGGGTCCGGCCACTCGCTGCGCTGCGGCTCGACGTCCGTCTCCGAGTGCGCGCCGCAGCCGTGGTCGAGGCTCACGACCTTGCCGTCGTCGGGCGACCACTCGTTCGCGCACACGCCGAAGACCTGGCCGAGGCTGCCCTGGAGCGGCACGAGGAAGCCGCACGACCCGCAGTCGGCCGCGGCGGCCACGGCGCCGCGCGTCGTCGGGCCGCGCGACCCGCGGTACCAGCGCTCCGCGGCCTCGTCACGGCCCTGCGGCGACAGGACGCGGGCGCGGGCGAGCGCGAGCTCCTCGATCGCGACGGCGTCCTGCTCCTCGTCGCCCGTCGGCACGTAGCCCGGCTCGAGGCGGGGGTCGTCCGCGCGGAAGGGCAGCACGTCGCCCGGGCCGACGTCGCCCGGGCGCAGGCGCTCGGACCACGGGAGCCACGACGGCGCGAGCAGCGCACCGTCACCGGGCAGCAGCTCGACCTCGCACACCGTGGCCGTGCGGCCGCGCGGCACGCGCGCGAGCGTGACGGTCCAGTGCCAGCCGCGGTAGCCGCGCATCGTGCACGCGAACCGGTGGGAGATGAGCCGGTCCGCCTCGGCGACCGTGCCGAGGTGCTCGCCCACGTCCTCCGGGCTCTCGGCCACCTCCTGTGCCGCGGCGCGCGCGAGCTCGATCGCGCCCGTGAGCACGGCGTCCCGCGCCGCGCGTGCGGAGACTCCTCGGACGCGCTCCTCTGCGGCTGCCACGGCGGACATCGTCAGGCCTCGATCTCGTCCGCGACCGCGCGCAGGACCGCGGCGACCTTGGTGGCCTTGCCCTTCTCCGGGTAGCGGCCACGGCGCAGGCCGTTGCCGATCCCGTCGAGCTCCTTGATGAGGTCCTCCACGATGACCGCCATCTCGTCCGCCGAGCGGCGCTTCGCCTTGACGACCGAGGGCGCCGGGTCGAGGAACGTGACGGCGAGCGCCTGCGGGCCACGGCGCCCGTCCGCGACGCCGAAGTCGACGCGAGCGCCCGGCTTGGGCGCGGGGGCGTCCGCGGGGAGCGCGGAGGCGTGCAGGAAGACCTCGCCGCCGTCGTCGTTGGCGATGAAGCCGAACCCGCGTTCGGTGTCGAACCACTTGACCTTGCCGGTGGGCACGTGGACCTCGTTCGTGCTCGTAGGAACCAGAACCCCCAGGTTACCGGCCACGCGGCGGCAAAGCCGCATCCATACCGCGGGCGAGCCCCGGTCGAGCCAGGACGACCGGCCGCGCCCCGCCGTCGTCCCCGTCAGCGCGCGCCCGACCGCGGGACCACCCCGGCGTCCGCCCCGACCCGCAGCGCGACGGCGTCGAACCAGTCGGCGTAGTCGGCGACCGTGCGGTGGAGGTGGCCGAACAGCTCGAACGACACCGTGCCGAACAGGGTCGTCCACGCCATGAGCGTGCGCACGACGGCCTCGGGCGGGACGTCGGGCGTCGTGAGCCCGCGGGCGCTCACGTACGCGACGGCGGGGGCCACGAGCGCGGCCGCGTCCCCGCCCGACGGCGGTGCGGGCACCGGGCCCTCGCCGTCCGCCCAGGAGTCGGCGACGACCCGGACGAGCGCCCGCACGACGCGCGTCGCGGGCTCGACCGTGTCCTGCGGCGCCGCGTACCCCGGGACGGGGGTGCCGTAGAGCAGCCCGAACTCCCCGGGACGCGCGACGCACCACGTGCGCAGCGCGCGGCACGCGGCGAGCCAGCGGCCGGGCAGGTCGTCCCGCGCGACGGCGGCCTCCGCGGCCTCGACGGCGGCCCCGAGCTCGTCGTAGCACTCGACGAGGAGCGCGGTGAGCAGCGCGTCCCGGCTCGGGAAGTAGCGGTAGACGGCGGACGACACCATGCCGACGTCGCGCGCGACGGCCCGCAGCGAGAGCGCGGCGGGCCCGTCGGCGACGAGCCGCGCGCGGGCGGCGTCGAGGATCTCGCGCGTGAGGGTCTCGCGCGCCAGGGCGCGCGCCGTCCGAGGTGCCGTCATCCCGTCAGGGTCGCAGACGAGAGCGCTGACCACCAACGAGAGCAGTGCTCTTGCTTTGTCGTTGCCGCCGTGCCAGGCTGCTGCTGACACGAGAGCACTGCTCTCGGAAAGGAGCCCTCATGTCCAGCGCCTCGTCCTCCCCCGACCGGCACGTCGTCGTCGGCGCCGGCCCGGTCGGCCGCCACGTCGCCGCCGAGCTCGCGGCCCGCGGGTCCCACGTCACCGTCGTGACCCGCAGCGGACGCGACACCGGGATCGCCGGCGTCACGCACCTCGCCCTCGACGCGTCCGACGCCGACGCGCTGAGCCGCGCCGCGGACGGCGCCACCGTGCTCTACAACTGCGCCAACCCCGGCGACTACACGCAGTGGGAACGGGTCTGGCCGCCGCTCGCCGCAGCGCTGCTCACCACGGCCGAGCGGACGGGCGCCGTCTACGCGATCACGGGCAACCTCTACCCCTACGGCCCGGTCGACGGACCCATGACCGAGGACCTGCCCGACGCCGCGACCGACCACAAGGGCGTCCTGCGCGCCCGGCTGTGGGCCGACGCCCTCGCCGCGCACCTCGCCGGCCGTGCGCGCGTCGTCGAGGTGCGCAGCTCCGACTTCGTCGGGCCCGGGGTCGGCGCCAACGGCCACGTGTCGCGCGTCGTCCCCGCCGCGCTGCGCGGTCGGGCCGTGACGATGATCGGCCGCACCGACCTTCCGCACTCGTTCACCGACGTGCAGGACGCGGCGCGCACGCTCGTCGCGGCGGCCGCCGACCCGGGGGCGCTCGGTCGCACGTGGCACACCCCGAGCAACCCGCCGCGCACCCAGCGCGAGGCGCTGACCGACGTCCTCGCGAGCGTCGGGCACCCACCGGTCCGGGTGCGCTCGCTGCGCGGCCCCGGGCTCGCGGTCGCCGGGCTGTTCTCGCCGCTGCTGCGCGAGCTGCGCGACCTCGCTTACCAGTGGGAGCGCCCCTACGTCCTCGACGACACCGCGGCCCGCGACCGCTTCGGCATCGAGCCCACGCCGTGGGACGAGGTCTGCCGACGGACCGCCCGCGGCTGACCGGTCGGTAGACCGGTCGCGTGAGGTCGGCACGTCGTGCGGCGTTCGGCACCTGGGGCTGCCGACGCCTCGCACGCGCTGCCGACCCGCGTCCGCGCTGCCGAAGCGCCTGACCGTCGCGCACAGGTGCCGTCGACCGGAGACCGTCCACAGGATCCGTCGGCGCGACGCGCGCGAGCTCCCGGACGGGGCACGCTCGCCCGGTGCACGACGACGACCCGCGCGCCCCCGGCGCACCCCGACGGCCCCCGCTGCTGCTCGCGTCCGAGCACCCGCCCGGGCTCGTGCGTCAGGCCGCGTCCTCCGGGTCCTGGGAGCGGGTGCGGCGGGGCGTCTACCGCGAGACGGGGCCCGCCGAGAGGCTCGGGCCAGCCGACGAGCGCGACCTCGTGCTGGACCGGGCGACCGCGCTCCATCGCACCCTCCGTGCGGACCACGTCCTCAGCCACACCACCGCCGCCCTCGTCCACGGCCTGCGTCTGTGGACGGCGCCCCGCGACGTGCACGTGGTGCAGCCCTACCGCCGGTCCGGGCGCGCGGACCCCACGGTCGCGAGGCACCTCGGACTCGTCGACGCCGTCGACCGGTGCGTCGTCGGTGGTCTGCCGGTGACGACGCCCGCCCGCACCGTCGCCGACTGCCTGCGCACCCTGAGCCCGCTCGAGGGGCTGGTCGTCGCGGACGCGGCGCTCGCGCGGGGCCTCGCCCGCGAGGACGTCGCGGCCTGCCTGGCGCGACGGCCCCGGGCTGCCGGGGCACCTCGCGCCCGGCACGTCCTCCGGCTCGCGGACGCCGGTGCCGAGTCCGCCTGGGAGACGTGGCTGCGGTACCTCGTCCTCCGGCTCGGCCTCCCCCGCCCGTCGACGCAGGTCCCGGTCCGCACCTCGGTCGGTCGGGTCCGCGCGGACCTCGGGTGGGAGCCGTGGCGGCTGCTGCTGGAGTTCGACGGGCTGGTGAAGTACCGCACGACGGGCGACGGCCTCGCTCCCCGCGAGGACCCGGGTCGCGTCCTCGTCGCGGAGAAGCGACGGCACGAGGCGATCGAGGCGACCGGACGTCGCGTGCTGCGGTTCACCGCGCGGGACGCGCCCGACGCCGTCGGCGAGCGGGTCCTGCGGTGGGTGCCGCCCGACGTCGTCGCGTCGCTCCGCCCTGACCGTCACCTTCCTCCGCTGCGCTGACCGGTCGGTACCCCGGCCGCGGTTCGGCACTCACAGCACTCGTCGGCACCTCGAGGTGCCGACCAACGACAGGAGGTGCCGAACCGTCACCACGACCCGCGTAGCATCGGACGGATGGCCTCCTCCCGGCCCGAGCGGGCTCCGACGTACAGCGAGTCGCTGCGCCAGCGCGACGACGACGCGCTGGTCACCCTGCTCACGGGGCGCCCCGACCTCGCCACGCCCTCCCCCTCGACGCTGCTCTCGCTCGCGGCGCGCGCGATGAACCGCACGAGCCTCGAGCGCGCGCTCGCCGGCCTCGACGAGCTGACGCTGCACGTGCTCGAGTCGGTCCTGGTGCTCGACTCCGTGGGCACCCCCGCGACGGCGGCCGCGGTGGCCCGCGCGACGGGCGTGGACCGCGCGTCGGTCACCGCGGCGCTCGAGCGCCTCGACGAGCTCGCGCTCGTCTGGTCGCCCGGCACGCGCTCGGCCGGGTTCCGCCCGGCGCCCGGGACGGCCGAGGTGCTCGGCCCGCACCCCGCGGGCCTGGGCCCGGTCTCCGGCGGCACGGGCGGTGCCCCGGCGCCGTCCGCCGTCCTGCCCGACGACGCACCCCCGGGCGCGCGCGCCATCCTCGACGCGCTCGCGTGGGGGCCGCCCGTCGGCGTCGCCCCGCGCTCCGACCCGTCCGCACGCCGGGCGACGGCCTGGCTGGTCGAGCGCGGCTACCTCCGCGCGACCGACGAGCGGCACGTCGTCCTGCCGCGCGAGGTGGGGCTCGCGCTGCGCGGCGGCCGCACCCACCGCGACGTGCGCACGACGCCGCCCGTGCCCGAGGTGCGCGAGCTTCCTGCGGCGACGGTCGAGGCGGAGTCCGCGAGCGCCGGGCTGGAGGCGGTGCGCCTCGTCGCGCGCCTCGTGACGCACTGGACCGAGCACCCGCCGGGCGTCCTGCGCGCGGGGGGCCTCGGGGTGCGCGACCTGCGCCGTGCGGCCCTCGCGCTCGAGGTCGACGACGCGACGGCGGCCGCGGTCGTCGAGCTCGCCGCGGCGGCAGGCCTCGTGGCCGACGACGGCGACGACCCGCCCACGTTCGCCCCGACCCCGACAGCCGAGGACTGGCTCGACGACGACCTGGGCGACCGGTGGGCGACGCTGGCGCGCGGGTGGTGGCGGTCGCGCCGCACGCCGTGGCTCGTCGGGAGCCGTGACGAGAAGGGCGCCCTGCGCGCCGCGCTCGACCCCGAGCTGTGGCGGCCCTGGGTCCCGCGGCTACGCCGCTCGGTCCTCGACGTGCTCGCCCTCGCGCCCGACCGGCCGCTCGACGCGTCCGACGTCGTCGCGGTCCTGCGCTGGCGCACGCCGCGCGCGGTGCCGCCGGAGCAGGCCGTCGCGGGGCTGCTGCGCGAGGCCGCGCTGCTCGGGGTGACGGGCGCGGGCGCGCTCGCGCCCCCGGGTCGGGCGCTCGTCGCGGGCGACGACCCCGCGGCGTCGGCGGAGCCCGTGGACCTGGGCGCCGCGTTCGAGGCCGTGCTCCCGCCCGAGGTGGGCGACCTCCTGCTCCAGGGCGATCTCACGGGCATCGTGCCGGGCCGGCCGTCGCGCACGCTCGAGCGGCTCGTGGAGGTCGCCGCCGACGTCGAGTCGCGCGGTGCCGCGACCACGGTCCGGTTCACGCCGGAGTCCGTGCTGCGCGCGCTCGACCGGGGCGCGACGGCCGACGAGCTGCTCGCCGAGCTCGCGTCGCACTCCCGCACGCCCGTGCCCCAGCCGCTGGAGTACCTGGTGCGCGACACCGCGCGCCGCCACGGGCGCGTGCGCGTCGGGACGGCGTCGTCGTACGTGCGCGCCGAGGACCCGGTGCTCCTCGCGGGCATCGCGGAGGACCCCGCGCTGCGCGGCCTCGGCCTGGTGCTCCTCGCGCCGACCGTGCTCGCCGCCGGCGCACCGGCCGGGGAGCTGCAGGACGCGCTGCGGGCGCGGGGCGTGCCGTCGGTCGTGGAGGGCCCGGACGGGCGCGTGCTCGTCGCGGACCGTGCGGGCCGGCGCGACCTGCCCGACGCCGCTGGCCCGGCCCGGCGAGGACGGGCCGGGTCGGTCGTCGGACGGCGCAGGAACCGCACCCGGACCGGCGTCGTGCCGGGTTCCGGGGCGCGCGTCGACGAGGCGCGGGACGCGGCCGGGAGCGGCGCGCAGCGGTTCGCCGACCTCGTCGCCCGGCTGCGCGCCGCGGACACGCGCTCGGCGGAGCAGGCCCAGGCCCGCGCGGCCGGAGGGGCACGCGCGGACGGCGACGGGTCGCGCCGGGGTGGGGGGACGGCGTCGGGCAGGGCGGGACGCGGGGACGACGGACCCGAGGGAACAAGCGACCCGGTGGCGGCGTTGGGGCTGCTGCGCGAGGCGATCGCGGACGGCGCCATGGTGTGGCTCGAGGTCGTCGGGCCGACGGGCGCGCCGGACCGCCGCCGCGTGCGGCCCCTCACGCTCGACGCCGGTCGGTTGCGCGCGCAGGACCCGGCCCGCGACGCCGAGCTCACGGTCGCGGTCCACCGCATCGCGTCCGTGACCCCGGACTGACCCCGGACCACAACCCGCGCCCGCCATCGACACCGCCCCCGGACCGACCACGGACCGCTCGACCCTCGGCCACCCACGGCAAGGAGAACGCATGACCGACGGACCTCTCATCGTCCAGAGCGACAAGTCGCTCCTGCTCGAGGTCGACCACCCCCGTGCCGACGACGCGCGCCGGGCCATCGCACCGTTCGCCGAGCTCGAGCGCGCCCCCGAGCACGTCCACACCTACCGGCTCACGCCGCTCGGCCTGTGGAACGCGCGCGCGGCCGGGCACGACGCCGAGCAGGTCGTCAACACGCTCATCGAGTACTCGCGCTACCCGGTGCCGCACGCGCTGCTCATCGACGTGGCGGAGACGATGTCGCGGTACGGGCGGCTCACGCTCGCGCAGCACCCGACGCACGGGCTCGTGCTCGAGGCGACGGACCGCGCCGTCCTCGCCGAGGTGCTCAAGTCCAAGCGCACCGCCGGGCTGGTGGGCGACCGGATCGACGACACGACCGTCGTCGTGCACCCGTCCGAGCGCGGCCACCTCAAGCAGGTGCTGGTGAAGCTCGGCTGGCCCGCCGAGGACCTCGCCGGGTACGTCGACGGCGAGAAGCACGCCATCGCGCTCAGCCCGACGACGCCGCCGCGCACCGAGGGCGAGGAGCCGAAGCCCTGGGAGATGCGCCCGTACCAGGCGCAGGCGGTGGACGGGTTCTGGCACGGCGGGAGCGGCGTCGTCGTGCTGCCGTGCGGCGCGGGCAAGACGATCGTCGGCGCGGGTGCGATGGCGAGGTCCGGGACGACGACGCTCATCCTCGTGACGAACACGGTCAGCGCGCGCCAGTGGCGCGACGAGCTCGTGCGGCGCACGACGCTCACCGAGGACGAGATCGGCGAGTACTCCGGCGCGCGCAAGGAGATCAAGCCCGTCACGATCGCGACCTACCAGGTGCTGACGACGAAGCGCAAGGGCGTGTACACGCACCTCGAGCTGCTCGACGCCCGCGACTGGGGGCTCGTCGTGTACGACGAGGTGCACCTGCTGCCCGCGCCGATCTTCCGCATGACGGCGGACCTGCAGGCTCGCCGCCGCCTCGGGCTCACCGCGACGCTCGTGCGCGAGGACGGCCGGGAGGACGAGGTGTTCTCGCTCATCGGGCCCAAGCGGTACGACGCCCCGTGGAAGGACATCGAGGCGCAGGGCTACATCGCGCCCGCGGACTGCGTCGAGGTGCGCCTCACGCTGCCCGAGTCCGACCGCATGACGTACGCCGTCGCCGAGCCCGAGGACAAGTACCGGCTCGCCGCGACCGCCACGGGCAAGAACCGGGTCGTGGAGCAGATCGTCGCGCAGCACCCGGACGACCAGGTGCTCGTGATCGGCCAGTACCTCGACCAGCTCGAGGAGCTGTCGCAGCACCTCGGCGCGCCGCTCATCACGGGCGCGACGACGGTCCGCGAGCGCCAGCGCCTGTTCGACGCGTTCCGCACGGGCGAGATCTCGCGGCTCGTCGTGTCGAAGGTCGCGAACTTCTCCATCGACCTGCCCGAGGCGTCGGTCGCGATCCAGGTCTCCGGGTCGTTCGGGTCGCGCCAGGAGGAGGCCCAGCGCCTCGGTCGCGTCATGCGCCCCAAGGCCGACGGCCGCACCGCGCACTTCTACGCCGTCGTCGCGCGCGACACGGTGGACCAGGACTTCGCGGCCCACCGCCAGCGGTTCCTGGCGGAGCAGGGGTACGCCTATCGCATCGTCGACGCGGAGGACCTCGGCGTCGTGCAGTGACGGGTGGGGGTCCCGCGACGCAGGAGCGCGGCACCCGCCCGGCACGGAACGACGCCGGGGGCCGACCAAGAACGCGGAGGACCTCGGCGTCGTGCAGTGACGGGTGGGGGTCCCGCGACGCAGGAGCGCGGCACCCGCCCGGCACGGAACGACGCCGGGGGCCGACCAAGAACGCGGAGGACCTCGGCGTCGTGCAGTGACAGAGGGCCCCGCGGCACCGATTGCGGGTCCTGGGCGGCTGGGAAAGGATCGGGCCGTGAGCACGGCCGATCGTCCCTGGCACCCCCGCGCGGCCGGGGGCCGCGGCGCCCGCGCGTTCCTCGCCCTCGTCGTCTCGACGCTCGTCGGGCTGCTGACGTGCGTCGCCCTCGTCGCCACGCCGGGCTTCGCGCACGCCGTCCCGCCGATGGACGTGACGGACGAGATCACCGACCCGTCCGGCGTCCTCGGGGACCGCACGGACGACGTGCGCGCGGCGCTCGACCGCCTGGCCCAGGACACGGACCTCCAGCTCTTCGTCGTGTACGTGGACGACCTCGACGGCATGGACGGCGTCGACTGGGCGAACGCGACGGCGAACCAGTCGGGGCTGGGGGTCGACGACCTGCTGCTGGCCGTCGGGACGCAGGACCGGCGGTACGGGCTGTCGTACGACAACAACGTCCCGCTGTCGGACGCCGAGCTGGACCGGATCACGTCCGCGGTGGAGGACGAGTTGCGCGCCGACGACTGGGCGGGTGCGGCCATCGCGGCGGCCGAGGTGGCGCGCGGGGCGAGCCAGGGCTCGGGCGGCGTGTCGTGGTTCTGGGTCCTGCTCGTCGGCGGCGTGCTCGTGATCGTGGTCGTGGTGGTCGCCCGCGCGGCGGGACGACGCCGCCGGGCCGCGACCGCCGTCGGTCCGGCGGACGACCCGCTCGCGGCGCTGCCCACGGCCGAGCTGGACCGTCGCGCGAGCGCCGCCCTCGTGGCCATCGACGACGCCGTGAAGACGTCCGAGCAGGAGCTCGGCTTCGCGCAGGCGCAGTTCGGGATCGAGGCGACGCAGCAGTTCTCCGCCGCGCTCGCCGAGGGCAGGCAGCGGGTCGCGGAGGCGTTCGCGCTGCGCCAGCAGCTCGACGACGACCAGCCCGAGACGGAGCCCCAGGCGCGGCAGCTGATGGCGCGCATCGTCACCTTGTGCGACGAGGTCGCGGACTCGCTCGACGCCCAGTCCCGCACGTTCGACGAGCTGCGCGACCTGCAGGCCCGCGCGCCGCAGGTGCTCGACGAGACCGACCAGCGCGCGACCGAGGTGCTCGGCCGTGTGGAGCCCGCGCGCGCGACGCTCGAGGCGCTCGGGCGCACGTACCCGTCGACGGCGCTCGCGTCCGTCGCGCAGAACCCCGAGCAGGCGCAGGCGCTCCTCACGGGCGCGCGCGAGTCGGTGGCGCGCGGTCGGGAGGCGCTCGCCGGCAAGGACCGGGCGACGGCCGTCGCGCTCGCGCGGGCCGCGCAGAACGCCGTCGGCCAGGCGGTGACGCTGCTCGACGCCGTCGACCGCGCGGGCACCGATCTCGCCGAGTCCGGTCCGCGCCTCGACCGAGGCGTCGCGTCGATCACGTCCGACATCGCGGACGCCGGGCGGCTCGCCCCCGGGGATCCCGCGGTCGCGCCGGCGCTCGCGGAGGCGCAGGCCGCCGTGGCGGCGGCCGGGGCCGCGCGCGACGGCGGCGACCCGCTCGCCGCGCTCCGTCGGCTCACGGACGCGGAGGCGGCGCTCGACGCCGTCCTCGCCCCGTTCCGCGAGCGTGCCGAGCAGGCGGCGCGGGCGAACGCGCTGCTGCGCGAGACCCTCGCGCGCGTCGACTCGCAGGTCCGCGCGACGAACGACTTCATCGAGACCCGGCGCGGCGCCGTCGGCCCGGAGGCACGGACCCGGCTCGCGGAGGCGATCCGCCTGCTCGGCGAGGCACGCGCGCTCCAGCCGACCGACCCGGTCGCCGCGCTCCAGCGCGCGCAGCAGGCCGACGCGCAGGCGCAGTCCGCGGCCCAGCGCGCGCAGCAGGACGCGTCGAGCTGGCAGTCGTCCCAGGGTGGCGGGTTCGGCGGGGGTGGCGGCAGCAACGTCGGGGGCATGGTCCTCGGCGGGATCCTCCTCGACTCCATCCTCCGCGGCGGGGGCGGCGGCGGACGCTCCGGCGGGTTCGGCGGCGGCAGCTTCGGCGGCGGCTACGGGGGTGGCGGGTTCGGCGGCGGACGCTCCGGCGGACGGTCGGGCGGCCGGTCCTCGGGCGGGCGCTCCGGCCGCGGCGGACGCTTCTGAGGACGGGCGGCACCTGACGCGCCGCACCACGGCACGACGCACACGACCAGCACGAGACGGCTCACCAGAGAGGGACGACCATGGCGGAGAAGCAGAGCATCTTCGGACGGATCGCGCAGCTCGCGCGCGCGAACATCAACGCGCTCCTGGACAGCGCCGAGGACCCGCAGAAGATGCTGGACCAGCTCGTGCGCGACTACACGAACAACATCGCCGAGGCGGAGCAGGCCGTCGCGCAGACCATCGGCAACCTGCGCCTCGCCGAGCAGGACTACAACGAGGACGTCGCCGCCGTCCAGGAGTGGGGCCAGAAGGCCGCGGCCGCGTCGGCCCAGGCCGACCGGTACCGCCAGCAGGGCGACGCCGCGAACGCCGACAAGTTCGACAACCTCGCGAAGATCGCGCTCGGCAAGCAGATCGCCGCCGAGAGCGAGGTCCGCCAGGCCGAGCCGCTCATCGCGTCGCAGCGCGAGTCGGTCGAGAAGCTCAAGTCCGGCCTCGCGATGATGAAGGACAAGCTCGGTCAGCTGAAGTCCAAGCGTGACTCGCTCGTCGCGCGGCAGAAGAGCGCGCAGGCGCAGCAGACCGTGCAGGGCGCGCTGAGCTCGATCAACGTGCTCGACCCGACGAGCGAGATCTCCCGCTACGAGGAGATCGTCCGCCGCGAGGAGGCGCAGGCGCTCGGCCAGGCGGAGGTCGCGGCGTCGAGCATCGACGCGCAGTTCGCCGAGCTCGAGACGTCGGGCGAGGCCGTCGAGATCGAGGCCCGCCTCGCCGCGCTCAAGCAGGGCTCCGCGCCCGCCGCGCAGGTGTCGCCCACCCAGGTCACGCCCGCGATCGGTCCGGGGACGACCACCCAGGACGCCCCCTCGACCGACTGGTGACCTCGGCCCGGGTCAGGCGGGGACGCGTCGTCGGCTGACCCGGACCGCGGTGACGAACGACTCCGCGAGCCGGCGTCCGCCGTCGAGCAGCGCGGGGGCGTGCTCGTCGAACCCGGCGAGCGCCGCCGCGGTGTCGACGTCGTCGTACCCGGCGCACCAGGCCGCGAACCCGGCGCGCGACGCCTCGGGGTGGAACTGGACGCCGAGCGCGGACCCGAGGCGGAACGCCTGGTAGGGGTACATGTTCGACGACGCGAGCCAGACGGCGCCGGCCGGGAGCTCGACGATCGCGTCGCCGTGCATGCTCGTCACGCAGCGCACCGGGTCGTCGGCCGTCGCGAGCGGCGCCAGCACCGGGTCGGTGTCCGCCTCGGCACGCCAGAACAGGCGCGTCGCGCCGACCTCGCGTCCGGGCGGTGCGGCGACCGCCACCTGTCCCCCGCCGGCGACGGCGAGGAGCTGTGCGCCGAGGCAGATCCCGAGCGTCGGGACGCCCTGCGTCGCGGCGGCGACGAGGGTCTCGCGCAGCGCGGGCAGCCAGGGGGCGCGCGCGTCGTCGTACGCGGACATGTGGCCGCCGAGGACGACGAGACCGTCGCCGAGCTCGTCGAGCCGGTCCGCGGCGGGGACGGGCTCGCCGTCGTGCGCCCGGACGACGCGGAGCTCCGCGTCGAGGAGGTCGGCGTAGGCGTCGAGCGTGACGTCCGGGGAGTTCTGGACGACCGTGAGCCGGACGGTCCCGGTCCCGGTCGTGGCGTCGGTGTCGTGCGTGGTCACGAACCCTGACGGTACCCACTCGGGGGTGGGACGACGCAAACACCCACGTCGTGGACAGCGCCGCCGGGCGCACCCGGACGGAGCGCGGCGGGTCGCGCGCCGATAGGCTGACCGGCATGTCCGACCTCCAGACCTCCGACGGCCGAGCGCTGACGACGCCGCGCCGCACCTACCTCGTCGTCGACGGCGAGAACATCGACGCGACGCTCGGCATGAACGTCCTCGGCCACCGGCCCGCCCCGGAGGAGCGGCCGCGCTGGGACCGCATCGTGGACTTCGCGCGCCAGGCCTGGGGCCAGGACGTCACGCCCCTGTTCTTCCTCAACGCGTCGTCGGGCCAGATGCCGATGTCGTTCGTGCAGGCGCTGCTCGCGATGGGCTACCGCCCGATCCCGCTGTCGGGATCCAGCAACGAGAAGGTCGTCGACATCGGTATCCAGCGCATGCTGGACGCGATCGCCGGCCAGCCGGGCGACGTGCTCCTCGCGAGCCACGACGGCGACTTCCTGCCCCAGGTCGAGACGCTCCTCGACGACAAGGACCGGCGCGTGGGCGTGCTCGCGTTCCGCGAGTTCGTCAACGTGCGCCTCACCGAGCTCACGGGCCGCGGTCTCGAGATCTTCGACCTCGAGGACCACGCGGGCGCGTTCACGGCCGTGCTGCCGCGCGTGCGGATCATCCCGCTCGACGAGTTCGACCCGATGCGCTACCTCTGACCGCCCGTACCGCGGGCTCCGTCGCTCAGGCGTGGAGCTCGCGGTACAGCGGCGTCGGGAACGACGCCGTCACGCCGTCGCCCCCGAGGAGCGCCGCGATCCGCTCGGCCTCGGCCGCGACGGCCCGCTCGCCGTCGGCGCCGACGTCGTCGAGGAGACGCCACGCGGGCTCGCCACCCGGGCGCACGACCCAGGCCCCGACGATCCGGCCCTCCCACCAGACGGTCGCGCCCGCGTTGCCGATCGTGTCGAAGACGGCCGCCTTGTGCGCCCCCAGGTACCAGTCGCGCGCGGTCCAGCCCATCGTCGTCGGGTCGAGCGACGGCAGGAGCGCGACGTGGCCCTCGATCGGCACCTCGTCCGGGCCGGGCAGGTCCGTGCCCCGCAGCATGACGCCGGGGCGGGCGTCCTCGCCGTCCTGCGCACCGACCTCGACCTCCACCTCGACGACGTCGAGACCTGCGAGCGCCGCGAGCGTGTCGCGGCGGTTCCAGCCCGTCCACCACACGAGGTCCTCGACCGTTGCGGGCCCGAACACGTCGAGCCAGGCCCGCGCCAGCGCGGTGCGCGCCGCGGCCTCGTCGAGCACGGGGATGCCGCCGGGGAACCACTCGTCGACGGGCGACCAGACGTGCCGGTTGGACGACCACGTGCCCCGCGGCTCGCCGCGCACCACCGCGCCCTCGGCCGACAACAGGGCGAGGAGCTGGGACGTCATGGTGCGGCGCACGTCCCACGTCTTGGTGGTCGTGGGCAGGAACGCCGTGCGCAGCAGCGGCGCGGCCCGCGACAGGCTCGCGCCGTCGAGCGGGCCGTGCTCGTCGAGCGCGGCGTGGACCTGGGCCTCGACCGCGGCGAGGAAGGTCGCGGCGTCGTCGACCGGCGGGTCCGTGGGCAGGGTCGCGAGCTCCTTGAGCAGGCGGGTGCGCAGCCGCCGCGCGACGGCGAGCGCGGCCGCGGCGTGCACGACGGGCACCGCCTCGCGGCGCACGACGAACATCGTGCGCCGCATGGCGAGCACCTTGACGAGCGAGCGCCGCCGGAAGACGGCGTCCCGGACGTCGTCGAGCCCGAGGCCGGGGACGCGCGCGAGCACCGACAGGTAGACGCTCGGGGCGTCCGTCGCGTGCAGCGCGAAGAGCCGGTCCACGACGTCCTCCGGGCTCCGGGCCGCCGGCCTCCCCGGCAGGTCCGTGGCGAGCGCGAGCTGCTGCGCGACGAGCCGACGCCGCCTCTGGTCCACCGTGATCCGCACGGCGGCCATCCTGCCCCGGACCACCCACGGGCGCCCGGCCGGTGCCGCCCGGGTGCCACGTGCGGTCGAGCACGTTCCCAGGCGTCTCCCAGACCGCGGGAGCACACTGGACGCATGAGCACCACCCCCGAGGCACGCCTCGTCGTCGTGGACGACGAGCCGAACATCCGCGAGCTGCTGGCCACGTCCCTGCGCTTCGCCGGGTTCGAGGTGCACGCCGCCGCGGACGGGCAGAGCGCCCTGCGGCTCGTGCGCGACGTCGAGCCCGACCTCGTCGTGCTCGACGTGATGCTCCCCGACATGGACGGGTTCACCGTGACCCGCCGCCTGCGCGAGAAGGGCCAGCACACGCCCGTCGTCTTCCTCACCGCGAAGGACGACACGCGCGACAAGGTCACGGGGCTCACCGTGGGCGGCGACGACTACGTGACGAAGCCCTTCAGCCTGGAGGAGGTCGTGGCGCGCATCCGGGCCGTGCTGCGCCGCACGCACGCCGAGCCCGTCGACGACGCCGTCCTGCGCTTCGCCGACCTCGAGATGGACGAGGACTCGCACGAGGTGCGGCGCGCCGGCGTCGACATCGACCTGTCCCCCACCGAGTTCAAGCTGCTGCGCTACCTCATGCTCAACGCCGGGCGCGTGCTGTCCAAGGCGCAGATCCTCGACCACGTGTGGCAGTACGACTGGGGCGGCGACGCGAACATCGTCGAGTCCTACATCTCCTACCTGCGCCGTAAGATCGACAACCTCACCGTGCCCGGCCCGGACGGCGAGCCCGTGGCCCTGCCCCCGCTCATCCACACCAAGCGCGGCGTCGGCTACCTGCTGCGCCAGCCGCCCGCGGCGTCATGACGGCCGGCCCCGACCGCACGACGGCCGGGTCCCCGCCCGTCCCGCCCCCTCCCCCGCCCCCCGGGGCGGCGTCGCAGCCCGGCCGTGCGGCGTCGGACGAGGCCGGCGCACCCGCGCCCGGCGGCCCGACGGCGGGGCGCCCCTTCGGCCGGCCCGTCCCCACCGAGGGGTGGGGCTGGTTCGCGCGCGTGCCGCTGCGGGCTCGGCTCGTCGCGATCACGGTGCTCCTGCTCGCCGCGGGGCTCGGCCTGGCCTCGGTCGTGACGACGACCGTGGTGTCGAGCTACCTGGTCGAGCAGGTCGACCAGGACCTCCAGGGGTCGGCGACGACCGTCGCCCGCTCCTCGCTGCTCAGCAACCCTGAGACCGCGAGCCAGATCCCCAGCGAGTACTTCGTGCTGCTGCGGGAGTCGTCGGGTGCCGAGAGAGGCATCGGCTGGGGCGCGACCGTGTCGCGGTACGGGAAGCCGGACATCCCCGCGCTGTCCGACCAGGAGATCGAGCGCCTCGCGGGCGAGCCCTTCACCGTGCGGTCCGTCGGAGGGTCCGACCCGGCGCAGTGGCGCGTGGTCGGGCGGTTCCTCTTCGTGGACGGCCAGCAGGCCGGGACCGTCTTCGTCGCCCTGCCGCTCACGGGCATCCACGAGACGGTCGAGGTGCTCGGCCGGGCGCTGGCGCTGTCCGCGCTGGGCATCGCGCTTGTCGGCGGGGCGGTCGCCTACCTCGCGGTCCACCGTGCGCTGCGCCCGCTGCGCGAGATCGAGGAGACCGCGGCCGACATCGCCGCGGGCGACCTGTCGCGACGCGTGCGCCCGGCGCCGACGACGACGGAGGTCGGCTCGCTCGCGGCGTCGCTCAACGCGATGCTCACCCAGATCGAGGAGGCGTTCGCCGTCCAGGAGGCGTCGGAGGAACGGATGCGGCGCTTCGTCTCGGACGCGAGCCACGAGCTGCGCACGCCGCTCGCGACGATCCGCGGCTACGGCGAGCTGTACCGGATGGGCGCGCTCGACACCCCGGACAAGGTCGACGACACGATGGGCCGCATCGAGGACTCGGCGACCCGCATGGGCACGCTCGTCAACGACCTGCTCGCCCTGGCGCGGCTCGACGAGGGTCGGCCGCTGCGCCACGAGCCGGTCGACCTCGTCTCGCTCGCACGGGACTCCGCGCAGGACCTGCACGCGCTCGACCCGGCCCGCGACGTGCGGGTCGTCGGGCTCGCGCCGGGCGCGGACGCTCCGGCGTCGTTGCGCGTCGTGGGCGACGAGGACCGGCTGCGGCAGGTGCTCGCGAACCTCGTCGGCAACGTCGCGCGCCACACGCCGTCGGGCACGCCGGTGGAGATCGCGCTCGGCGCGGCGCCCGCTCCCCCGTCGGACGACGCGCCGACGGGCGACACCCGGGGCGGCGACGCTGCGCGCGGCGACCTCGCGCGGGGGGATGCCGCGCGCGGCGACGTCGCGGTGCTCGAGGTCCGCGACCACGGCCCCGGCGTCCCGACGACGCAGCGGGGCCGCCTGTTCGAGCGGTTCTACCGCGCGGACACGTCGCGCAACCGCTCGTCCGGCGGGTCCGGGCTCGGCCTGGCGATCGTCGCCGCGATCGTCGGTGCGCACCGCGGCCGCGTGTCGGTCCGTGAGACGCCGGGCGGCGGGCTCACGGTCCGCGTGGACCTCCCGCTCGGGTCCTGACGGCCCGCACCCCGCCCGACCTGCGGGTTCGTCGGCGCCCGCCCACGACGGCGCGCGGGACGCTCCCGGGGCGTCCCGACGCACCGCCGACTGCGGCTACGATGGCGGGTCGTCCCGCGAGACCTAGGCTGAAGACGAGGCCGCGCGGCGACGCGGGGGCCTCCGCGCCGGGCAGCACGCCCGGCGACGACGACCTCCGTCCTGCTCGTCTCCGTCGAAGAAGGCTGAAGTTCATGGGCGTCAACAGCGCCGACGCACCGCAGTGGTTCCTCTCCTCGTTCGTCCGCAGCGCCCGGGGCGCCGGGGCGACCGCCCCCGACGACGAGATCCGCGCCGTCGGGCAGGGGCTGCTCGACCGCTGGGACCAGCCGGGACGCCACTTCCACAACCTGCGCCACCTCGCCGACGTCCTGGGCCGGGTCGACGAGCTCTCGCAGGAGACGCACGACCCCGACCTCGTCCGGCTCGCGGCCTGGTACCACGGCGCGATCTTCGACGCGAAGGGCGGCGCGACCTACGCCAACAAGGGCGGCGAGGACGAGTCCGCGAGCGCGGCGCTCGCCGACGCCGAGCTCACGCGGCTCGGCGTCCCCGAGCCCGCGGTGCGGCGTGTCGCGCACCTCGTGAACGCGCTCGTCCGCCACGCCCCGGACGCCTCCGACTTCGACTGCGCGGTCCTGTGCGACGCCGACCTCGCGATGCTCGCGGCCGAGCCGCAGCGCTACAAGGAGTACCTCAAGGACGTGCGCGACGAGTACGCGCACATCCCCAAGCCGGACTATGTCCGCGCCCGCATCGCGATCCTCACGAAGCTGCTGGACCGGCGCACGCTCTTCTCGAGCCCGCTCGGCGCGGCCTGGGAGGAGGCCGCGCGGCAGAACCTCGACGCGGAGCTCCAGCGCCTGCGCAAGGAGCAGGCCAAGCTCGCGGAGGCGTCGACGGCGTCCCCAGCCTCCGGCGCCTGAGCCGCCGTCCACAGGCCTGGCCTCTGCTCCCTCCGGCGCCCGGGAGGTCGGCCTACCGTCGTCGCCACGCCCCGGTACCCACCAGGGCGAGGAGCGGCCCCCGGGCCGAGGGACGACGGAGGTTCGGATGAGCCGGTACGAGGTGGACAGCGCGCGCGTCGCGCAGGCGAGCGCCGCGGTGAACGGGTCGGTCACGGCGATCCGTGCGGAGGTCGGCGCCATGATGCGGCACCTCACGGACCTGCAGGCGTCGTGGCGCGGTGGGGCGGCGTCGTCGTTCACGGGTGTCATGGCGCAGTGGCAGACGACGCAGACCCAGGTCGAGGTCGCGCTCGACGACATCACCGCCGCGCTCGGCGCCGCCGCGCAGACCTACGCCGACGCCGAGTCGCAGGCCGCGCGCCTGTTCACGGCACGGTAGACCCCGCCCGGCCGGGACCTCCCGGCAGGCACGACGAAGGCCGCCGACCGGGCGAACCCGGCCGACGGCCTTCGGTGTCCGACGGCTCCCGGTGACGGGAGCCGGGGCAGGTCAGAAGTCCATGCCGCCCATGCCACCGGTCGGGTCGCCCGCGGGGGCGGCCTTCTCCGGCTTGTCGGCCACGACGGCCTCGGTCGTGAGGAACAGCGCCGCGATGGAGGCGGCGTTCTGCAGCGCGGAGCGCGTGACCTTGACCGGGTCGTTCACGCCGGCAGCGAGGAGGTCCTCGTACACACCGGTCGCGGCGTTGAGGCCCTGGCCGGACGGGAGGTTGCGCACCTTCTCCGCCACGACGCCACCCTCGAGGCCCGCGTTGATCGCGATCTGCTTGAGCGGGGCGTCGATCGCGGCGCGCACGATCTGCGCACCGGTCGCCTCGTCACCCTCGAGCTCGAGCTTCTCGAACGCCACGGCACCGGCCTGGATGAGCGCGACGCCACCACCGGCGACGATGCCCTCCTCGACGGCAGCCTTCGCGTTGCGGACGGCGTCCTCGATGCGGTGCTTGCGCTCCTTGAGCTCGACCTCCGTCGCGGCACCCGCCTTGATGACGGCCACGCCGCCGGCGAGCTTGGCGAGGCGCTCCTGGAGCTTCTCGCGGTCGTAGTCGGAGTCCGACTTCTCGATCTCGCCACGGATCTGGTTGACGCGACCCTGGATCAGGTCGGCGTCGCCCGCGCCCTCGACGATCGTGGTCTCGTCCTTCGTGACGACGACCTTGCGCGCCTGGCCGAGCAGGTCCAGCGTCGCGTTCTCGAGCTTGAGGCCCACCGTCTCGGTGATGACCTGGCCGCCGGTGAGGATCGCGATGTCCTGGAGCATGGCCTTGCGGCGGTCGCCGAAGCCCGGGGCCTTGACGGCGACGGACTTGAACGTGCCACGGATCTTGTTGAGCACCAGGGTCGCGAGCGCCTCGCCCTCGACGTCCTCGGCGATGATGAGGAGCGAGCGGCCGGCCTTCATGACCTGGTCGAGGACCGGGAGCAGGTCCTTCACGTTCGAGATCTTGGACTCGACGATGAGGACGTACGGGTCCTCGAGCACGGCCTCCTGGCGCTCGGGGTCCGTCTCGAAGTAGCGCGCGAGGAAGCCCTTGTCGAAGCGCATGCCCTCGGTGAGCTCGAGCTCGAGGCCGAACGTGTTCGACTCCTCGACCGTGATGACGCCCTCCTTGCCCACCTTGTCGAGGGCCTCGGCGATGAGCTCGCCGATCGCGGGGTCGCCGGCGGAGATGGCGGCCGTGGCGGCGATCTCCTCCTTGGTCTCGATGTCCTTCGCGGCGTTGAGCAGCTGCTCGGTCACCGCGTCGACGGCCTTCTCGATGCCGCGCTTGACGGCGATCGGGTTGGCGCCGGCCGCGACGACGCGCAGGCCCTCGCGCACGAGCGCCTGGGCGAGCACGGTCGCGGTGGTCGTGCCGTCACCCGCGACGTCGTCGGTCTTCTTGGCGACCTCCTTGACGAGCTCCGCACCGATCTTCTCGTACGGGTCCTCGAGCTCGATCTCCTTGGCGATGGAGACGCCGTCGTTCGTGATGGTCGGCGCGCCCCACTTCTTGTCGAGCACGACGTTGCGGCCCTTGGGGCCGAGGGTGACCTTGACGGTGTCGGCGAGGACGTTGAGCCCTCGCTCCATGCTCCGACGAGCCTCCTCGTCGAAGGCGATGATCTTGGCCATGGGGAATGATCCTCCGCTGGTGGCGTATGGCGGTCGGCCGGCGCCCGCGACGGACGACCCACGACGGCGGCGTTCATGTCACGCCGCCAGGGCGGGCCTCACCTGTCGACCTGGTGGGTTGCGCCGCACCCGCGTGAGCGGCTGCCTGCGCTGGTCACTTCTGTCACTCTCGTGACGAGAGTGCTAACGCCATTATTGGCACTCGCACGGTGCGAGTGCAAGACAGCGGTACGCCGCGCCGCCACGTATCGCGAGGGGCGAAACCGCGCACCCCGCGACGCGCCCTAGGATGCGCGGTGTGATCCGCGCAACACCGTCGTGGCGCCCCCTCGCAGCCCTGGCCGGCTTCGTGCTGGTCCCTGCCCTCGGCCTGACCGCCGCGACCGCGGTCGCCGCGCCCTCGGGCGAGCACATCGACCTCTACCAGGACGGCGTCGCGGTGACGACCGGGCCCGACGGCGGCGCCGCGGTGCTGCGTCTCGCACCCGGCGTGGGCGCGACCTATCTCGAGGGCAGCCGCGTGCTCGACCCGACGTCGCTCGACCCCGTCGCGCTCGCCGCGGGTGTCGACCCCGCGGACGGCGAGGCGGACCGGCTCGCCCAGGTCGCCGGGGCCCCGCTCGACGCGACGGCGCTCCTCGACCCCGCTCTCGCCCAGGAGACCGCCACCGCGTCGCGGGCGTGGCTCGCGTCCGGCGTCGTGCCGGGCGCGGGCGGGCCGTTCGCCGCGCTCGGCGAGGCGGCCCTCCTCGACCTGCGGGCCCTCACGCTCGACGACGGCGCCGCCCTCGCCGCGCCGTCACCCAAGTGGCGCTACGTCTGGCCGCGCGACGCCTCGTTCACCGCGGCGGCGTTCGCCCGCACCGGCCACGTCGACGATGCGCGCGACGTCCTCGGCTTCCTCGCGCGGGTCCAGGAGGACGACGGCCCGTTCCACGCGCGCTACCTCCCCGACGGCTCGGGGGTTCCCGACGACCGCGGCCTCCAGTCCGACGGCGTCGGCTGGGTCCTGTGGGCCGCGGACGTCGTCCTGGAGGAGACGCCCGCCGGGGACCGCCCCGAGGTGGCCGCCGAGCTGCGGCCGCTCGTCGACGCCGCGACGAGCCACGCGCTCGAGCTCGTCGACGGCGAGGACCCGCTGCCGCCGCCGTCGAGCGACTACTGGGAGGTCGAGCCCACGTCCCTCACGCTCGGCACCGCCGGTCCGCTGCTCGCCGGTCTGGAGGCCGCGGCGGACGTGTACGCGACCGCGGGCGAGGCGCGGCGCGCGCACGAGGCGACGCTGGCCGCCGCCCGCCTGCGCATGGCGGTCGAGCGCTCGTTCGGGCCCCAGGGCTACCCGCGCCACGTCACCGGGGGCGCGCGCGACGCCTCGACCGCGTTCGTGCTGCCCCCGTTCCAGCCGGAGCCGCTCGCCGGGGCGGACGAGGCCTGGCGCGCGTCCGTGACCGAGATGCTGCGCCCGGCGGGCGGGCTCGCGCCGGGCGCCGGCTGGCGCGAGGACGGCATCTCGTGGACGCCGCAGACGACGCTGTACGCGCTGGCCGCGGCGTCGTCGTCCGACCCCGAGGACCGCGCCGACGCCGAGGAGTGGCTCCGCTGGGTCGACGACCACCGCACCGCGTCCGGCGCGATCCCGGAGAAGGTCCTGGCCGACGGCTCGCCCGCCGCGGTCGCGCCGCTGTCGTGGAGCTCCGCGCTCGTCGTGCTCGCGCTCGTGGAGCTCGACACCCACGGCACCGCGGGCTGACGACCGCCGAGGCCTCGCACGGTGCGACGAGGCGCGCGCCCTACCGCGTGCCGACGCCGGTCGCCGCGACCGGTCCCAGCTCCGGAGCCTCCCGCACGTCGAACTCGCGTCGCAGCACCCGCCGCGCGGCGTACCAGCCGCCGAGGCCGTGCACCCCCGGTCCGGGCGGCGTCGACGCCGAGCAGAGGTACACGCCCTCCAGCCCGACGGCGTAGGGGTCGAACCGGGGCGTGGGCCGCGCGACCATCTGCCACATGCTCACGGCGCCGCCCGCGATGTCGCCGCCCACGTAGCTCTCGTCGTGCGCCGCCATCTCCGCCGCGGGGACGCAGCGCGACGCCACGACGACGTCCCGGAACCCCGGCGCGAACCGCTCGACCTGCGCGACGACGTCCTCCGTCACGTCGCGCGTCGACCCCGCGGGCACGTGCGCGTAGGTCCACAGCGGGTGCAGCCCGCCCGCCCCGCGCCCGGGGTCGACGACGGTCGGGTCGCTCACGAGCACCACGGGCCGGGCCGCGTGGCGGCCCGCCGCGACGTCGGCCTCGCTGCGCGCCATCTCGGCGCGCGTCCCGCCGAGGTGCACGGTTCCTGCGCGCCCCACCTCGGGGTCGGCCCAGGGCACCGGCCCGGAGAGCACGAGGTCGACCTTCGCGGCCGCGTCGCCGTGCCGGAACCTGCGCAGCGCGCCCTCCGCGCGCGGCGGGAGCCGGTCCGCGAACACGTCGGCGACGACGCGCGGCGCCGTGTCGAACACGTAGGCGCGGGCCCGCGGCAGGTCCGCGAGCGAACCGACCCGGTGGCCCGTGACGACGTCGCCCCCGTGGGCGCGCAGGTCGTCCTCGAGCGCGGCGACGATCGCGCCGGAGCCGCCGCGCGGCAGCGGCCAGCCGCCCGGCGCGTGGCCGAGCGACGCCAGCAGCACCGCCGTCCCGGCCGCGGCGAGGGACGGGAGGCGGGAGATCGCGTGCGCCGCGACGCCCGTGAGGAGCGCGCCGGCCTCGTCGGTGCGGAAGCGCCGCGTCCACGCGGGGCTCCCCTGCTCCAGCACCGCCGCGCCGAACCGGGCCGTCACACCGGCGCCGCCCGGCGTCAGCACACGCCCCGGCACCGACCGCTTGTCGCCGAGGGCGACCGCGACGACGTCGCGCCACCCCTCGGAGAGCGGGCCGAGCAGGGCGCGCCAGGCGGCGCCGTCGACCCCGAGCCGCTCGACCGTGCGCTCGAGGTCGTGATACGCCACGCCCGCGCGACCCCCGTCGAGGGGGTGGGCGTACGAGACCTCGGGCGCGAGCAGCTCCACGCCGCGCGCGCCGAGGTCGAACGCCTCGAAGAACGGCGAGGCCCACGCCATCGGGTGCACCGCCGAGCAGACGTCGTGCACGACGCCGTCGGCCAGGCCGAGGTCGAGCGTGCGGGCCCCGCCGCCCGACGTCGGCTGCGCCTCCAGCACGCGCACGGAGAGACCGGCGCGTGCGAGGGTCACGGCGGCGGCCAGGCCGTTGGGGCCCGAACCGACGACGACGGCGTCGAGGTCCTCCGTCACGCGACCCTCGGAGCCGGGCTCAGAGCGGCCGCACCTGCTCGGCCTGCGGGCCCTTGCTGCCCTGGCCGAGCTCGAACTCGACCTCCTGGCCCTCGTCGAGCGTGCGGTAGCCGTCCGTCTGGATCGCGCTGAAGTGCACGAAGAGGTCCTGTCCACCCGCTGCGGGCGTGATGAACCCGTAGCCCTTCTCGGCGTTGAACCACTTCACGGTCCCCTGAGCCATGTACGTCTCCTCGTGCATCGTCGCCCGCGAGGCGACCGCCGCCCCGTGGTAGCCCGAGCCTAGCCCGCAGGCGGCGTGCACGGAAGGTCGAACGGCACCTGGCAACAGCTCGGGTTCCAGGGCCGAACGAGCAGGTCACGCGGGTGGTGCACTCGGGTCGAGCACCCCGGTCGGGGCGGACCGGTCAGCCGACCGGTGCCAGCTCGGACTTGATGATCACCGCGACGTCGCCCTCGCGCAGGCTGTCGACCTGGACGACGTTATCCGCGGGGATCCCCAGTGTCGCGGCGACGGCGGCGGCGGTGTCGCTCCGGTCGGGCACGTACCAGACCGTGGTGGCGTCGACCGGTGCCGGCCCGTTCGTGTAGTCCGTGGCGACGGTGTTGCTGAAGCCCTGCGCGTCGAGGGCATCCTTGCCCTTGGCCGCCTCGCCGCCGATGCCGCTGTCGTTCAGCACGCGGACGTAGGCACTCGGGTCGGCCGCCGCCATGAGCGTCGCGAGGTCCGGGGTCTCGGGCGTCTCCTCGGTCGCGGGCGGTTCCTCCGCGGCCGGGGGCTCCTCGGTCGCCGGAGGCTCCTCCGCCGCGGGCGGCTCCTCGGCCTCCCCGGCCGGGGGCTCCGTGGACTGCGCCTGCGGCGGGTCGTCCGTGGCCCCGTTGTCGGACAGCAGCGCGACGCCCCCGTACGCGAGGCCGGCGAAGACGACGGCGACCAGCAGGAACGGCCACGTCTTGCTCCACCCGCTGCGCGGCGTGCGGTGCACCCCCACGGGCGCACCCTGCGGCGCGGGCGCGTCGAACTCGTCGGGCGCGTAGGGGTAGCGGCTCTTCGTCACGGCGACAGGGTAGCCCGGTCGGGGCTCTCGGCTAAACGCCCTGTTCGCCCGGACTTCACGCGCGGCCCGTCGTCCCGGGTCAGAGACCCTCGAGCCGGCGCGCCGTGCGCGCCCGCTGCCGGGTGGACCGCATCCGCCGCAGGCGCTTGACGAGCATGGGGTCGTGCGCGAGCGCGGCCGGGGAATCGATGAGCGCGTTGAGCACCTGGTAGTAGCGCGTCGCGGACATGTCGAACAGCTCGCGCACCGCCTGCTCCTTGGCGCCCGAGTACTTCCACCACTGCCGCTCGAACGCCAGGATCTCCTGGTCCCGCTCGCTCAGGCCCGACGCCGGCGCCTCCGAGGTGGTCGGGTCGCCGACCGCGTCGGGTCCGTCGAGCACGTACGCTGCCTCGCTCATCGTTCCCTCCCTGCACTCTCTCGTCACCGGACCTGCGCACTCCCGTGCGCGCGGCCGCCTCTCAGCCTACGCACGAACCACACCCGTGTCATTCGTCCTCGCCGCACGCTGCGGACGTGCCGAGGACGCCGGTTAGGCTCGGGCCCGTGGAGAGCGCACCCGCCCAGCCCGTCGCCGTCGACCCGGTCGCGACCGCCTCGACGGCCGACCCCCGCCCGGCCCTCGCGAGCATCATGGCGCCCGACTGGGCCGAGGCCCTCGCGCCCGTCGAGCCGCAGCTGCACGCGCTCGGCGACTTCCTGCGCGCCGAGGTGGCGGCCGGACGGGAGTACCTCCCCGCGCCGTCGGCCATCCTCAACGCGTTCTCGCGCCCCCTGTCCGAGGTGCGGGTGCTCGTCGTCGGGCAGGACCCGTACCCCACGCCCGGGCACCCGATGGGGCTGTCGTTCTCCGTGCAGCCGCACGTGCGCCCGGTGCCCCGCTCGCTCCAGAACATCTTCGCCGAGCTCGCGGACGACGTCGGCGCCCCGACGCCCGCGAACGGCGACCTGTCCGCGTGGAGCGACCAGGGCGTCATGCTCCTCAACAGGGTGCTCACCGTCCGGCCGGGCGAGCCCGGGTCGCACCGCGGCCAGGGCTGGGAGGCCGTCACCGAGGCGGCGATCCGCGCGCTCGTCGCGCGCGACGCCCCGCTCGTCGCGATCCTCTGGGGTCGCGACGCCGCGACCCTGCGCCCGATGCTCGGCGACACCCCCGTCGTCGCGAGCGCCCACCCGAGCCCGCTCTCCGCGCGCCGCGGGTTCTTCGGGTCGCGCCCGTTCTCGCGCGTCAACGAGCTCCTCGTCGCCCAGGGCGCCGACCCCGTCGACTGGACCCTCCCCACCACCTGACCCCCGCCCGCCCCCTCCCCCGCCTCCGCCGAGCAGGCGGTCCTGGCTCGTCCGCGCCGCGTGACGCGCCAGGACCACCTGCTCGACCCGCCAGGAACGCCGGGTCGACGGCGCGCCGCCCCGCAGGAGCACAATGGGGCGGGTGACGACGCAGAACCCGACGACCACTCCCCTGGCCGGCGACACCGCCGACGCACGCCGACCCGACGACCCCGCTCCCCGCTGGTCGAGCTACGTCGCGATCGGCGACTCGTTCACCGAGGGGCTGTGGGACCCGTACCCCGGCGAGGAGGACCACCAGCGGGGGTGGGCCGACCTCCTCGCCCAGCACCTCGCGACCCGGCGCGTCGCCGCCGGCGAGGAGCCGCTGCGGTACGCGAACCTCGCGATCCGGGGGCGCAAGCTGCGCTCGATCCTCACCGAGCAGGTGCCGGCTGCGCTGGAGCTCCGGCCGGACCTGGTGAGCGTCATCGGCGGCGGCAACGACATCCTGCGGCCGAACGCCGACGTCGACCGCCTCGCGCGCAACCTCGAGCACGCGGTCTCGCGACTGCGCGGCGCGGGGATCGACGTGCTCATGGCGACGGGCTTCGACGCGTCGCAGTCGCCGCTCGTCGGCCTGACGCGGCCGCGCGTCGGCGTGTACAACGCCCACATCTGGTCGATCGCGCGCCGCCAGGGCGCGTACGTGCTGGACCTGTGGGGCATGCGCGCGCTCCACGACTGGCGCGTGTGGTCGGACGACCGCATCCACCTGACCCCCGCGGGGCACGCCCGGGTCGCGCAGGCGGCGCTCGTCGCGCTCGGCCAGGCGCCCGACGACGCCGCGTGGGACGACCCGCTGGCTCCCCTCCCGCCCGCACCGGCCCTGGACCGCGCGCGGCAGAACGCGCAGTGGGTGCGCACGCACGTCGTGCCATGGGCGCAGCGGCGGCTGCGCGGGACGTCGTCGGGCGACGGGCGGCTCCCCAAGGCGCCCGAGCTGCTGCCCGTCCCGCTCGCCGACCGCTGAGCGCGGACGACGTCGGCAGCGCCTGCCGAGATCGGCGCGCGCGACCACCGATCCGGGCAGCGTCTGCCGACCGACTGCTGACCTCGCGGTCCGCGTGGACACGACGACGCCCCCGGCTCCGCGGAGCCGGGGGCGTCGTGGTGGAGCCGCCTGTCGGATTCGAACCGACGACCGTTCGCTTACAAGGCGAGTGCTCTACCGGCTGAGCTAAGGCGGCGTTCCCGGGGCTGCCGGGCGAGCGAACAGACTACCTGCTCGCCCGGCGCGCCCCGGTCGGCGGCCCGCGCCGGTCAGGGCACGGGCGGCGCGGGTCAGGACTCGGACCCCGTACCGGTCAGCCCTGGGCGGCGGTGACGGCCTGCGGGAGCGCGTTCGGGTCGCTCCAGTTGCCGTCCCACCGCTCACCGTTGATCGTGATCGTCGGCGTGCCGAACCCGCGCTCGCCGTGCAGCGACGTGTCCTGGTTCACGAGGCTCGACGCCGTCGCGACCCAGTCGCCGAACGTCTCGACGGCGGTCCCGTCCTCGATGCCGGCGGCGACGTCGGCCGGCACGCCCGCCTGCTCGGCGATGTCGGCGATCTGCGCGTCGGTCAGGGTCCCGCTGCCCTCCTGGGGCTGGTTCTGGAACATCGCGGTGTTGAAGTCGTTCAACGACTCGGGCGCACGGTCGGCGACCCAGGCCGCCGCGGCGGCGGAGCGGGTCGAGAACTGCTGCGACTGCGCGACGCGGTCGAGGATCGAGATCGGGTGCAGCACGACGGTCACGTCACCCGACTCGCGGAGCTGGTCGAGCGTCGCACCGTTCGTCTCCTCGAACTGGCCGCAGATGGGGCACATGTAGTCGAGGTAGACCCCGACCTCGACGGCGCCCTCGTTCTGCGTCCCGGCGGCGCCGTCCGCGCCGATCGGGATGCCGCCGTCCTCGGCGTCGCTCGTGGCGGGGCTCGTGACGTCGGCGAGGTTGCCCGCCGCGACCGCGTCGATCGTCTTGTTCCGGTCGTTCATGGCCGGGATCCACACGGCGAGGAACACGCCGACGAGGACGAGGACGCCCGCGACGAGCGCTCCGATCGTGATGAGACGGTTGCGCTTGTCGCGCTTGGCCTGCGCCTCGCGCAGCGCGAGCGCCTCCGCGCGCGCCGCCTCGCGGCGCTGGGCCTTGGTCTGGGTTTCGTTGCTGGGCATGGTCGTCCTCCGAGGGAGTGCCGAGAGCTGGGGATGTGTCAGGGTGCGCGCCGACGGGGTCGCGCGGGCCGTGCGTCCGACGGCGTCGTCAGACGAGCGCGACCTGCGGAGGCCCGCGCCGGGTGCGCACCACCGCGTCGGCGAGGTGGTGCAGCGCGGTGGGGACCGCGTCGGGCACCGGGCGCACGACGCGGCGCGCGGCCCCGACGAGCGAGCCCACGGGGCGCAGCGCCCCCCGGAGCACGGCGCGCAGCGAGCGCCCGGCCCCGGTCACGACGGCGCGGGAGCGCTCGTGCGCGCGCCGCGCCCAGGCCGACAGGCCCCACGCGACGGCGGCCGCTGCCGCGTGCGCCACGACGACGGGCAGCGCGAGCGCGCCCACGACGGTGACCATGGCGGCCGGGTCGCCCCCGAGCGCGGTGCCCGACGGGCAGTCCGGCACCTCGTGGACGAGCGCGAGGTGCATCCCGGCGGCGCCCCACACCCCCGGCACCGTCACGCACTGGTGCACGACGGCGTACCCGCGGTCGGCGAGGTGCGTCACGACGGCGGCGAGGAGGGTGAGGAGCAGGAGCGCGGGGCCGAGCAGACGGCCGGCTGCGGGCACGACGGACGTGCGCGTCACGCCGCGCGACAGGGCGCGCGGCACCGTCGTCCGGAGCACGGCGCCCATCCTACGCGTGCGGGCTGGTAGGGGGCTGGGAAGGGCCGGTGCCGGCTCAGCGCAGCGACGGCGGGCCGGGGAACGGCCACCAGGTCACGCCCGGGTCCCCCGCGAGGAGCACGAGGGACACGATCGTGAGCACGAGTCCGAGGCCGGCGAGGACGAGCGTCCCGGTGCGTCCGGGCGCGAGCCGCGCCAGGGCGGTCCGGGTCCCGTACCGCGTGAGGTGGGTCAGCGGTCCGACCCAGGCCAGGGTCACCGCCGCGATCGCCGCGAGGCACAGCAGGACGGTCGTCACGACGGGCGCGTTGCCGCCGTCGGGGCCCTCGACGACGACCCACCGGTCGGACTCG
Organism: Sphaerisporangium cinnabarinum; assembly: GCA_003052455.1. GTDB lineage: Bacteria > Actinomycetota > Actinomycetes > Actinomycetales > Cellulomonadaceae > Cellulosimicrobium > Cellulosimicrobium cinnabarinum. Next base: position 51,891 of record QAPD01000044.1, read on the forward strand.
AGGAGCCACCAGCCGGCCACGACGACGAGCACCGCGGCGCACGCCGCGACGAGGAGGGACGGGAGCGCGCCGACGAGCGCGCGCACGACGTACCAGGGCGACGCCGCGACCGCGCGCACCGTGTCCCGGGACGAGACGCCGCGGCGCTCGCGCCGCGCGTGCAGCGACTCGGTCGTCACGCCGACGACGCGCGCGAGCACGACGAGCACCGACAGCACGACGAACGCCACGCCGGGGTACGTCGCGCCGAGCAGCACGAGCGGCACGGCGAGCAGGAGCAGCGCGGTGCGCCGCGCGGCGGGCACGGGGCGCACGTAGAGCGGTTCACCGTCCTCACCGAGGGGCGGGGCGCCGAGGTCGTCCATGAGGTCGCGCCCGACGGGGACGGCCATCGTGCGGCCGTCGTTGACCTGCGCCTGCGACGTGGGCAGGGGCGGGGGCACGACCTGGGCCTGGCCGGTCCACGCGGACGCACCCGTCCACTGTGCTCCGGTGCCGCCGGGCACGACGGCGACGGGCGGCACCACCTGCGTCGGCCCGGTGGGCGGTGCGACCACCTGGGTCGCGGGCGCGGCGTCGCCGGTGTCGGCCGCGTGCCGCAGGGCGGCCACGACCTCCGTCGGCCCGAGGCGCTGCGCCGGGTCGGCGTGCAGCGCACGCCCGATCGCGTGCGCCGTGACGGGCCCGAGGCCCGCGAGGTCGGGGCGTCCGCTGCGCGCGCGGGCGAGCACGACGTCCGTCGGCCGCACGCCGAACGGCGCCCGGCCGGTCGCGGCGTAGGCGAGCAGGGCCGCCCAGCCCCACCAGTCGGTGTCGACGCTCGGGGCCGCGCCCTCGAGCAGCTCCGGCGCCAGGTACCCCGGGGTGCCCATGACGAGGCCCGTGGACGTGACGCGCGCGTCCTCGAGCCCCTGGGCGATGCCGAAGTCGATGAGCACGGGGCCCCGCGAGGACACCATGACGTTGCTCGGCTTGAGGTCGCGGTGCACGACGCCGGCCGCGTGCACGGCCTCGAGGGCGGCGGCGAGCTGGTCGGCGAGCTCGTAGAGGTCCCACGCGTCGAGCGGTCCGCCCTCGGCGATCTCGTCCTCGAGCGTGGGGCCGTCGACGAGCTCGGTGACGATGAACGCGTCCGGGCCGTCGAGCTCGACGTCGAGGATCTGCGCGACCGCCGGGTGCCGCAGGCGCTGGAGGGCGCGGGCCTCGCGGCGCAGCCGCTCGCGGCCCTGCGCGGCGGCGTCGAGGTCGACGTGCGCGTGGAGGAGCTTGATCGCGACGAGGTTGCCGCCGCCGTCGTGGGCGCTGTGGACGGTGCCCATGGCTCCGGACCCGAGCCGCGCGCCGATGTGGTAGCCCCCGACCTCGCTGCCGGGGGCGGGTCCGCGTGACGGCCCCCCGGCGACGTTCCGCGCCTCGACGCGCTGCGTGGGCTCCTCCATGGTGACAAGGTAGCGGCAGTGGACGGGCCGGCGCTGGAGGGTGCCGCCCCGACGGGCCCGGTGGGCGACCCGGCCCGGGGCGGCGTCCGGCACCCGACCGGCACCGGACAACCCGTCCATGCGCCCGACGAGCGGACTACCCTGGGCCGCCCAGGCGCGATTCATCGAAGCTCAAGGAGAGGTCCATTGACAGGCAAAGAGGGATTCGATCTCGTCGTGGTGGCCAACCGGCTGCCCGTGGACTTCACGGTCGGCCCCGGCGGTGAGATCGAGTGGAAGCGGTCGCCCGGAGGCCTGGTCACGGCGCTCGAGCCCGTCATGCAGGCGTCCGACGGTGCCTGGGTCGGCTGGTCCGGCGCGCCCGACCTGGCGAGCGAGCCGTTCGACGCCGACGAGATGCGCCTCGTGCCCGTGACGCTCTCGGCCGACGAGATCGAGCGGTACTACGAGGGCTTCTCGAACGACACGCTCTGGCCGCTCTACCACGACGTCATCTCCCCGCCCACGTACCACCGCACGTGGTGGGACGCGTACCGCCGCGTCAACCAGCGCTTCGCCGACGCCGCCGTCGCGCAGGCGGCCCCGGGCGCCGTCGTCTGGGTGCACGACTACCAGCTCCAGCTCGTGCCGCAGATGATCCGCGCCCAGCGCCCGGACGTGCGGATCGGGTTCTTCAACCACATCCCGTTCCCCCCGCTCGAGCTGTTCCAGCAGCTGCCGTGGCGCCGCCAGGTGATCGACGGCCTGCTGGGCGCGGACCTCGTGGGCTTCCAGCGCGCGGGCGACGCCGCGAACTTCATCCGCGCGGTGCGGCGGCTGCGCGCCCACACGACGCGCGGGCCGATCATCACGGTCCCGGGCGAGGACGGGCGCGACCGCCACGTCCGCGCCGCCGCGTTCCCCATCTCGATCGACTCGCGCCGGTTCGACGAGCTCGCCCGCACGCCCGAGGTCCAGCAGCGCTCGCGCGAGATCCGCGCCGACCTGGGCGACCCGGACATCATGATGCTCGGCGTCGACCGCCTGGACTACACCAAGGGCATCCGGCACCGCATCAAGGCCTACGGCGAGCTGCTGCAGGACGGCCGCCTCGACGTCGAGCACGCCACGCTCGTGCAGGTCGCGAGCCCGAGCCGCGAGAACGTGGACGCCTACCAGGAGCTGCGCGAGCACGTCGAGGGCGCGGTGGGCCGCATCAACGGCGAGTACGCGGAGATCGGGCACGCCGCGATCCACTACCTGCACCACTCCTACCCGCCCGAGGAGATGGCCGCCCTGTACCTGGCGGCCGACGTCATGCTCGTCACGGCGCTGCGCGACGGCATGAACCTCGTCGCGAAGGAGTACGTCGCGGCCCGCTCCGACGACCACGGGGTGCTCGTGCTCTCCGAGTTCACCGGCGCCGCCGACGAGCTCTCGTCCGGCGCGCTCCTCGTCAACCCGCACGACATCGACGGGATGAAGGACATCATCGTCGCGGCCGCGCACATGGACCACCGCGAGCAGCGCAAGCGCATGCGCCGGCTGCGCCGCAAGGTCCTCACCGACGACGTCGCGCGGTGGTCGGAGTCGTTCCTCGGCGTCCTCACCGCCATGCCGTCGCGCGTCCCGCGGCGCCGCCCGGAGGACGACGAGCCGGGTGCGCCGCAGGACGCCCGCCAGGGCGAGCGACAGGGCGAGCGACAGGGCACCGACGCAGCGGTGGAGCAGGACGCGTGACCGCGTCGCACCACCCGGCACCGCTGCCCGGACCTGTCGCCGAGGCCGTGCGCGCTTTCGCGGCGGACCCGGACGGCGCACCGGCCGCACGGCTCGTCGCGCTCGACTTCGACGGCACGCTCTCGCCGCTCGTCGACGACCCGCTCACCGCGCGCATGGCGCCGTCGGCGCGGGCCGCCGTCGACCGGCTGGCGGCCGCGCTCGTCGGCACGACGACGCGCCTCGCGCTCGTCTCGGGCCGCAACCTCGCGGACCTCGCCGAGCGCAGCGAGCCGCCCGTCGGCACGTACCTCGTGGGCAGCCACGGTGCCGAGACCGGGCACGTGACCGAGGACGGGCTCGACGCCGTCCCGCTCGACCTCACGCCGGAGCAGGCCGACCACCTCGCCGCCCTGCGCGCGGGCCTGGCCGACGCCGTCGCGGGGCGCGAGGGCGCGTGGGTGCAGGAGAAGCCGAGCGCCGCCGTCCTGCACACGCGGCTCGCCTCGGCGGCGGACACGCAGGCCGCGGAAGACCTGGCCGACGCGGTGGCCGAGCGGCTCGGGCTGCACGCGATGCACGGGAAGGACGTCGTCGAGGTCGCGGTCGTCGAGACGTCGAAGGGCGAGGCGGTGGACCGGCTGCGGGACGTCGTCGGCCAGGACGCCGGCTGCCCCGACGCGCGCACGCGCGTGCTCTACGCGGGCGACGACACGACCGACGAGACGGCGTTCGCCGTGCTCGGCCCGGGCGACCTGGGCGTCAAGGTGGGCGACGGCGACACGCTCGCCGCGCAGCGCGTGCCCGACGCCGACGGGCTCGCCGCGGTGCTCGACCTCCTCGCCGACCTCCTGGAGCGCCGGGAGGCCTGACCTCGACGGGGTCCGCCGGGCGCCCGCCCGGCGGGCCCCGCCGCCCGCACCGAACCGCTACCGGATCGTGACCGACGCTGTGACGAAGCACTCAGGACCGGGAGTAGGATCGGGTCACGATGACGTCGGGTCCCCTGCCCGTTCCGGAGGGGGTCCGACTTCTTCTGTGTCGTCGAAGACACGCTCGTCCGCCATCGCGAACAGCTACGTCGACGTGGCACGTCACTGCACAACGGATCGTCCGGCACGTACCTGCCGGTGGAGGGATGTACCAGTCATGGCTACGGTCACCTACGACCACGCAACCCGCGTCTACCCCGGGACCGAGCGTCCTGCCGTGGACCAGCTCAACCTGCACATCGAGGACGGCGAGTTCCTCGTCCTCGTCGGCCCCTCGGGCTGCGGCAAGTCGACCTCGCTCCGCATGCTCGCGGGCCTCGAGGACGTCAACGGCGGACACATCTACATCGGCGACCGCGACGTCACGGACGTCCAGCCGAAGGACCGCGACATCGCGATGGTCTTCCAGAACTACGCGCTGTACCCGCACATGTCCGTCGCGGACAACATGGGCTTCGCGCTGAAGATCGCCGGCACGCCGAAGGCGGAGATCCGCCAGCGCGTCGAGGAGGCCGCGAAGATCCTCGACCTCACCGAGTACCTCGACCGCAAGCCGAAGGCGCTCTCCGGTGGTCAGCGCCAGCGCGTCGCGATGGGCCGTGCGATCGTCCGTCAGCCGCAGGTGTTCCTCATGGACGAGCCGCTGTCGAACCTCGACGCCAAGCTCCGCGTCCAGACGCGCACCCAGATCGCGTCGCTCCAGCGCCGCCTCGGCGTCACGACGGTCTACGTCACGCACGACCAGACCGAGGCCCTCACGATGGGCGACCGCATCGCGGTCCTCAAGGACGGTCTGCTCCAGCAGGTCGGCACGCCGCGCGAGATGTACGACACGCCGGCCAACGTCTTCGTCGCGGGCTTCATCGGCTCGCCGGCGATGAACATCGGCACGTTCGCGGTCAACAACGGCGTGGCCGAGGTCGGCCCCGCGCGCATCGCGCTCGAGCGCGAGACGGCCGCGAAGATCACCGACGCCGACAACGGCAAGGTGACGATCGGCTTCCGTCCCGAGGCCCTCGACGTCGTGTCGCAGGCCAACGAGGCCGCGTTCCCGGTCGAGGTCAACATCGTCGAGGAGCTCGGCTCCGACGCGTTCGTCTACGGCACCCTCAAGGGCGACCTGGCCTCGCAGGCCGACGTCCACTCGGGCGCCGGCGACAACCAGGTCATCGTCCGCGTCGACCCGCGCAACGTCCCCGCCAAGGGCGAGCGCATCTACGTGACGATCCGCCCGGGTCAGTCGCACGTCTTCGGTGCGAACTCGGGTCAGCGCCTCAGCTGACACCCCGCACCACCGCCGCAGGGCGGGTCCTCCCCACGGGAGGGCCCGCCCTGCGGCGTTCCGGGGACCGCCCTCGTCCACGACGTTCCCGGGGAACGCCGTCGTCCGCGACCGACGGCGCGCGCGCTCTTGACACCGCCATGGGTGACCCGAAGACTGCTTTTGCACACGCGACGTCAGAAGTCGCATGCTCGTCACCCAAATCGACAACGCTGTCAATTGGAGCCTCATGCAGATCCCGCACCTCTCCTCGCGCGCCCGGCGCCTCGGCGCGGCGCTGGCGGGCGGCGCCCTCGTCGCGACCGCGCTCGCCGCCGCGCCGGCCGTGGCGGTCCCCGCCGTCGCGCCGCCGTCCGCCGGCCCGTCGACCACCGCGGCGCCCGTCACGTGCGACGCCGACGACGGCCTTCCCGACTCCAAGATCTCGATCCAGCTCTACACGCACGTGGGCGAGCTCGGCGGCTCCGGGACGCCGTCCCCCGAGACGCTCGACCGCGTGCTCGGCGAGGTGGCCGCTGCGGGGTTCACCAACGTGGAGCCGTACAACCAGCCCTACGCGATGCCGGTCGACGACTACCGGGCGATCCTCGACCGGCACGGCCTCCAGGTGTCGTCGAGCCACGGCAGCACGGACCGGGCCTCGTGGCCCGAGACGGTCGCGTACGCCGTCGCGCTGGGCCAGGACTACATCGGGACCGGCGGCATGGCGGGCGGCTACGGCACCTACGACGAGGCCGTCGCGACCGCGGCGTACGTGAACGAGCTCGGGCGGTACGCGCACGACAACGGCGCGAACAAGATCGTGCTGCACAACCACCAGAGCGAGTTCACCACGCGGTACACCCACCCCGAGACGGGCGAGACGGTGAGCGCGTGGGAGGTCATCGAGGAGAACACCGACCCGCGCTACGTCACGTTCGAGCTCGACGTGGGCTGGGCCGCCGACGCCGGCCTCGACGTCCCGGCGTGGATCGAGGAGCACGGGGACCGCATCGAGCTGCTCCACATCAAGGACGCCGTGAACGTCGACGCGCCGGGCGACATGCGGCAGGTCGCGCTCGGCCGCGGCGAGCTCGACCTCCCGGCGATCATCGCCGCGGCCGAGCCCTACGTCGAGTACTTCACCTACGAGTGGGACTGGGCGCCGTCGTTCGAGACCTCCGCGGAGTCCTACCGGTACCTGCGCTGCTACCAGTCCGACGACGGGGGCGGCGAGGAGGACGAGGACTCGCTCGCCCTGGGCCGGCCCGTGACGGCCTCCAGCATCGACGAGGCCGGCCACGAGCCGGAGAAGGCGGTCGACGGCAACGCCGGGACCCGCTGGAGCAGCGCGTGGAGCGAGCCCGAGTGGATCGCGGTCGACCTCGGCGCGAGCTACGACCTGAGCCGCGTCGTCGTCGACTGGGAGACCGCCTACGGGTCGGGCTACGAGATCCAGACGTCGCCCGACGGCGAGACCTGGACCACCGTCCGCACCGTCACGGACGGCGACGGCGGGTTCGACGACCTGGCGATCACCGGGACCGGGCAGCACGTGCGGCTCTACCTCACCGAGCGCGCGACGCAGTGGGGCTTCTCCCTCTACGAGCTCGAGGTCTACGGCGCACCGGCCGGGCAGCTCGACCTCGACGTCGAGGTGCAGGCGCGCTGCCTCGCCGGCCAGGCGTACGTCGCCGTCCGGGCGACGAACGGCGAGGACCAGCCCGTCGACGTGACGCTCGCGACGCCGTACGGCACCCGCGAGGTCGCCGACGTCGCCCCGGGCGCGAACGCGTACCAGTCGTTCGCGGTGCGCTCCACCTCCGTCGGGAGCGGGACCGTGACCGTCACGGGCACCGCGACGGTCGACGGCGAGGACGTCACGTCGGCGTCCGACGTCGACCACGACGCGCTCGACTGCGCCTGACCTCCTGCCGGTCCCCGCTGCGGGGCGGGTCCGACCCCACGGGCCGGACCCGCCCCGTCGCTCGCGCAGGCGCCGGCGGACGCACCGCGACCGCCGGGCGCACGACCATGGACAATGGACCCGTGACGGTGCACAACCTGCAGATCACCGCGTCGGCCCCCGACCCGGCGCTCCTCGACCTGCCCTGGGACGTCCCGCTCGAGGAGTGGCCGGCGGAGACGCTCGCCGCCCTCCCCCGCGGCATCTCGCGGCACATCGTGCGGTTCGTCCGCCTCTCCGGGCGGGTGATCGCGATCAAGGAGATCGGCGAGACGGTCGCATACCGCGAGTACGAGCTGCTCCGGCAGCTCCGTCGGCTCGAGGTGCCGAGCGTCGTCCCCGTGGGCGTCATCACCGGGCGACAGGACGCGCACGGCGAGCGGCTCGAGGCCGTGCTCATCACCGAGCACCTCCAGTTCTCGCTCCCCTACCGCGCGCTGTTCAGCCAGTCGCTGCGCCCGGACACCGCCACGCGCCTCATCGACGCGCTCGCCGTCCTCCTCGTGCGCCTGCACCTCGTGGGGTTCTACTGGGGTGACGTGTCGCTGTCGAACACGCTGTTCCGGCGCGACGCGGAGACGTTCGCCGCCTTCCTCGTGGACGCCGAGACGGGCGACCTGCACCGGGAGCTCTCCCCCGGGCAGCGCTCGTACGACGTCGACCTCGCGCGCACGAACATCATCGGCGAGCTCATGGACCTCGCCGCCGGCGAGCTGCTCGACGAGGACGTGGACGAGGTCGCGATCGGCGACGCGCTCGTCGCGCGCTACGAGGAGCTGTGGGAGGCCCTGACGACGTCCGAGTCGTTCGACGCGAACGAGCGGTGGCGCGTCGCGGCCCGCATCGAGCACCTCAACAACCTCGGCTTCGACGTCGACGAGCTCGCGATCACGACCGACATCGACGGCACGACCGTGCAGATCCAGCCGAAGGTCGTCGACGCGGGGCACCACTCACGACGCCTGCTGCGCCTCACCGGCCTCGACGTGCAGGAGAACCAGGCCCGCCGTCTGCTCAACGACCTGGACTCGTTCCGGGCGGCGGCCGAGCGGCAGAACGACGACGAGGAGTTCGTCGCGCACGACTGGCTGAGCGGCGTGTTCGAGCCCACGATCCAGGCCGTGCCGCGGAACCTGCGCCGCAAGCTCGAGCCGGCGCAGCTGTTCCACGAGATCCTCGACCACCGCTGGTTCATCTCGGAGCGCGCCGGTCGCGACGTGCCGATGGCGGAGGCGACGCAGTCGTACGTGGAGAACGTCCTGCGCCACCGCCCGGACGAGAAGGCGATCCTCGGCCTCGCCCCGGGCGAGAAGGACCCCGAGTACTACGGCTGACGGACGAGGTCGCCCCGCCGGTCCAGGGACCGGCGGGGCGACGCTCGTGACGGTGATGCGGCGGGTGGTCAGGCCTCGCGCCGCAGGCGCGCGACCTCGTAGAGCGAGATGCCCGTCGCGACGGCGGCGTTGAGCGACTCCGTGTCCGACCCGATGGGGATCGACGCGACGACGTCGCACGCCTCGCGCACGAGGCGGGACAGACCCTTGCCCTCGGAGCCCGCGACGACGACGAGCGGCTCGGTCGCGAGCTGGAGGTCGCCGATCGCCGTGGTGCCGCCCGCGTCGAGCCCGACGACGAAGCACCCCGCCTTCTTCAGCTCGCCGAGCGCGCGCACGAGGTTGGTCGCCCGGGCCACCGGGACGCGCGCGGCAGCGCCGGCCGAGACCTTCCACGCGGACGCGGTGACGCCCGCGGCGCGGCGCTCGGGGACGAGGACGCCGTGCGCGCCGAACGCACCCGCGGAGCGGAGCACCGCGCCGAGGTTGCGCGGGTCCGTGACGCCGTCGAGCGCGACGACGAGCGGCGGCCGCCCGGACGCCTCGGCGGCGTCGAGCAGGTCGTCGACGTCCGCGTACTCGTACGGCGGCACCTTGATCGCGACGCCCTGGTGCACAGCCCCGTCGGTCAGGCGGTCGAGCTCGGGCTTGCCCACCTCGAGGAGGTCGTAGCCGCGGCCCGCGACGATGTCGACGATCTCGCGCGTGCGGTCGTCGGCGTCGAGGCGCGACGCGAGGTAGACCACCTCGACGGGGATGCGCGCGCGCAGCGCCTCCAGGACGGAGTTGCGGCCCGCGACGATCTCCTGGACCGACCCACGACCCTTGGGCCCGCCGCCGCGCGAGGCCCCGCCGCGCGACGTGCCGGCGCGCTCGGTGCCGCGCGCCGCGCCGCCGCGCCCGGTCGGCACGCGCTTCTCGTCGGCCACCTTGCGCTTGTGCGCCGCGTGGTAGACGCGATCCTCGGCCTTCGGGGTCGGCCCGCGGCCCTCGAGGCCCTTGCGCCGCTGCCCGCCGGAGCCGACGGTCGCACCCTTCTTGCTTCCGGGCTTGCGGGTCGCGCCGCGTCGTTGTGAGTTGCCAGCCATGGTGTACCGATCGTGTCGTCGTTCAGGTCAGTTCAGGTCAGTCCACGTCGGGTTCGACGCCCGGCGTGCGTGTCTCGCTCCTGGGTCCAGTGTCCCCCAGACACCTCGCCGAGGGAGAACCGTGGTCATCGCCAGGGTCTCCCTCGTGCTGCCGGAGCTCTACCTCGCGCTACCGGGGCTCTGCCTCGCGCGTCGGAGGTCCGCTCCCGGGCGTCGGTCCGGTGGGCGTCAGGCGAGGGTCCAGCGCGCGCCGTCGGCCGAGTCCTCGACCGCGACGCCCGCCGCGGCGAGCCGGTCGCGGATCGCGTCGGCCGTCGCGAAGTCGCGCGACGCGCGCGCCTCGGCCCGGGCCGCGAGCTCCGCGCCGACGACGGCGTCGAGCACCGCCGCGTAGCGCGAGTCGCCGCGGTCGGCCCACTGCGCGTCGCCCGGGTCGAGGCCGAGCACGTCGAGCATCGCGCGCACCGCCACGAGGTGGTGGCGCGCGACGGCGTCCGCGGCCGTCGTCCGGTCCGCGAGCGCCGCGTTGCCCGCGCGCAGGTGCTCGTGCACGACGGCGAGCGCCGCCGGCACGTTGAGGTCGTCGTCCATCGCCGCGGTGAAGGCGGTCGGGAGCTCGGCGTCGCGCACGTCGTCGACCTCGCCCACGCGCTCGGTCGCCCGCTCGACGAAGCCCGCCAGCCGCTCCCACGTCGCCTCGGCCTCGACGACCGTCGCCGGGGTCCACTCGAGCATCGAGCGGTACTGCACGGACGCGAGCGCGTAGCGCAGCACGGCGGGGCTCGTGGTCGCGAGGACCTCGCGCACGAGCAGCCCGTTGCCGAGCGACTTGCTCATCTTGGCGCCGCCCTGCGTGACCCACGCGCTGTGCAGCCAGTGCTGCGCGAACCCGTAGCCCGCGGCGCGCGACTGGGCCTGCTCGTTCTCGTGGTGGGGGAAGCGCAGGTCGAGGCCGCCCCCGTGGAGGTCGAACGTGTCGCCGAGGTAGCGGCGCGCCATGGCCGAGCACTCGAGGTGCCAGCCCGGCCGGCCGCGCCCGAACGGCGTGTCCCACGACGCGGTCTCCGGCTCGCCCGGCTTGGGGGCCTTCCAGAGCGCGAAGTCGCGCGGGTCGCGCTTGGCGGCGGCCTCCTCCGCGTCCGCGGGGACGTCGTCGGGCACGGGGTTGAGGTCCTCGAGGCGCTGGTTGGTGAGCGAGCCGTACTCGGGCCACGACCGCACGTCGAACCACACGTCGCCGGGGCCCGTGGTGTAGGCGTGGCCGCGCTCGACGAGCCGCTGCATGAGCTCGACCATGTCCGGGACGTGGCCCGTCGCGCGCGGCTCGTACGTGGGGGGCAGGACGCCCAGGGCGTCGTACGCGGCGGTGAACGCACGCTCGTACGTCGCGGCCCAGGCCCACCAGGGCTCGCCCGCGTCGGCCGACTTCGCGAGGATCTTGTCGTCGATGTCCGTGACGTTGCGGATGAGCGTCACCCGGGCCCCGCCGCGCCGGAGCCAGCGCACGAGGACGTCGAACGCGACGGCCGAGCGCATGTGCCCGATGTGGGGGGCGGCCTGCACGGTGGCGCCGCACAGGTAGATGCCGACCTCGCCCGGGGTCAGGGGGACGAAGTCGCGCACGTCCCGCGTCGCGGTGTCGAACAGGCGAAGGGTCACGCCGCAAGGGTACCGGGGACGCACCGCCGCGGCCGAAGCGGCGCCGCCGGGACGACGGTCGGCCCGTCCCCCGCTCGCGTCAGCCGAAGCTCTTGCCCTCGCCGCGGTACGTCGGGACGACGTCGACCACCTCGTCGCCGCGCACGAGGTGCACGCGGTCGAACCGCTCCATGGCCTCGCCGGCCTTGCCGTGGCGGAACCAGACGCGGTCCCCGACGCCGAGGTCCGGCGCCCCGGCGGTCCCGCGCGACCGGTGCAGCGGCGTCTGCACCTCGCCCGCGCCCTCGCGGCCCGTGAGCGACCACCCGGGCGTCACGACGCGCGGCAGACGGCTGCGCGTCGCCGGGCCGGACGCGACGTACCCGCCGCCGAACGCCGTCGCCCATCCCGGGCCCGGGACGCGCACGACGTCGAGGCCGAAGAACGCCGACGGCCGGGGCCGGAACGCGCGGTAGTCGTCGAACAGGCCCGGGACGTACAGGCCCGACCCGGCCGTCACCTCGGTCACGACCGCGTCGGCGGACGACGACTCGAGCGACCCCGTCCCGCCCGAGTTCACGAGCTCGAGGTCGTGCCCGACGACGTCCTGCACCGCCGCGACGACCTCGCCCCGCCGCTCGCCCAGCTCGAGCACCGAGAGCCGCTTGACCGCGCGGACGGCGAGGCTCGAGTCCGGCATCCCGGCGACCTGCGCCTCGTAGAACATGAGGCCCCGCAGCGCGAGGCCGGGCGTCGAGACGACCCGGGCGGCGAGCGACGCGACGTCGCGCGCGCCGTGCAGGGGCGAGCGGCGCGTGCCCAGGTGGACCGTCACGAGACCGAGGCCCACGCGCAGCGACGCGTCCACGTCGAGGCACACGCGCACGGGCGGCTCGTCCCCCGTGCCGGTCTCGGCGAGCGCGTGGCGCACGAGCTCGAGGTGCGCGGCGTCGTCCACCATGAGGGTGACCTCGCGCCGGCCCGCCTCGTGGCGGGCGAGCGCCGCGAGCGCCCCGCGGTCGACCGACGGGTAGCCCACGAGGACGTCGCGGACGCCCGACTCGACGAGCCACAGCGCCTCGCGCACCGAGTACGCCATGACGCCCCGGAAGCCGCGCTCGCCCGCGCGCGCGACGAGCGAGCGCACGCGCACGGACTTCGACGCGACCCGCACGGGGACCCCGCCCGCGCGCGCGAGCAGCTCGTCGGCGTTGGCGTCGAACCGGTCGAGGTCGACGACGGCGAGCGGGCCGTCGAGCGCTGCCGTCGCGCGGGTCAGGCGGGCCAGGAGCGAGGGCGTCGCGCCCCGCTCGTCACCGTCGCGCGGGCCCGCGGCCCGGTCCGCCCCCGGTGCCGTGTGGGTCGTCATGGAGAGAACGTACGCCACCCGCCGGGCGTGAGACAGTACGACCTGTGAGCAGCGACGACGCCCTCTCCTGGACCAACTGGGCCCGCACGGCCTCCGCGACGCCGCGCCGTCGGGCCTCGCCGCGCGACGAGGCGGAGCTGGGCGGCCTCGTCGCCCGCGCCGCGGCGGAGGGCATGCCCGTCCGCGCGGTGGGTGCCGGTCACTCGTTCACCCCGGCCGCGGTCACGGACGGCCTCCTGCTCGACCTCGACCGGCTGAGCCTCGTCGAGCGCATCGCGCGCGGCGGCGGCGCGGACGGCACCGACGGCGACGCGATCCTCGTGACCGTCGGGGCGGGCATCCGCCTGCACCGGCTCAACGAGGCCCTCGCCGCCGCGGGGCTCGCGATGCGCAACCTCGGCGACATCGACCGGCAGTCGGTCGCGGGCGCGATCTCGACGGGCACGCACGGCACGGGGGCACGCCTCGGCGGTCTCGCGACGCAGGTGCGCGGCGTCCGCGTCGTGGGGGCCGACGGCGAGGCGCGCGAGGCGTCGCCCACGCACGAGCCGGGTCTGTTCGAGGTCAGCCGGCTGGGGCTGGGGGTCACGGGCATCCTGTCCGCGGTGACGCTCGAGGTGGTCCCGGCGTTCCTCCTGCGCGCGCAGGAGGAGCCGTGGCCGCTCGACCGGGTGCTCGAGCAGCTCGGGACGCCCGACGACCCCGACGGGCTCGTCGGGGGCAACGACCACTTCGAGTTCTACTGGTTCCCCCACACGCGCCGGGCGCTGACCAAGCGCAACAACCGCCTCGCGCCCGACGAGGAGGCCGTCGAGCTCGAGCGTCTGCGCACCACGGGTCCCGGGCCGGTCGCGCGGGCGCGCACGTGGGTCGACGAGGAGCTCCTGTCGAACGGCGCGTTCGAGCTGGTGAACCGGCTCGCGACCGCGGTCCCGCGCGTCACGCCGCGCCTCAACGCGGTGTCCGCACGGGCGCTCGCGCCGCGCACGTACGTCGCGCCGTCGCACCACGTGTTCGTCACGTCGCGCCGGGTCCGGTTCCGCGAGATGGAGTACGCCGTCCCGCGCGAGCGCCTCGTGGACGTGCTGTCGAGCATCGACGCGTGGCTGGACCGCTCCGGCGAGCACGTGCCGTTCCCCGTCGAGGTCCGGTTCGCGGCGCCCGACGACGTGTGGCTCTCCACAGCCCACGGGCGCGAGACCGCGTACGTCGCCGTGCACCAGTACGCGCGCCTGCCGCACGAGCGGTACTTCGACGCCGTCGAGCGCATCGTCGCCGAGGTGGGGGGTCGCCCGCACTGGGGCAAGATGCACGGGCTCGAGGCGGACCGGCTCCGGGAGCTCTACCCGCGGTTCGACGACGCCGTGGCCGTCCGCGACGCGGCGGACCCCGAGGGCGTGTTCGCGAACGGGTACACCGACCGCGTGCTCGGCCGCGCCCCGGCCGCGCGGGGCTGACCGGCGTCCGCCCCGCCAGGGGCGGTGTCCCGTCGAGGGACGGGACGTCGGCGGCCCGTCAGGGGACGGGCTCGGGGCCGTGCTCCCGCACCGGCGAGCCGTCGGGGCGCACCATCATCGAGAGCACGTACTCGGCGAGCGCGTGGAAGCTGCGGACCGCCGTCTCGTCGTCCTGCTCGACGAGCCACGCGATCTCGATCCCGTCGATGTACCCCGCGACGACCCGGGAGAGGAACCCCATGTCCATCGTGTAGCTGACGTTCCCCCGCTCGGCCACGTTCTCGAGGAACCCGCGCGTCATCGCCCAGGTCTGCTCGAGGTGCGTGTGCGCGACGGAGCGCAGCGCGCGGCTGCGCACGCCGGCCGTCGCGAACTCGAACGTGAGGAGCCGCATGTGACGGCGCGGCGTCAGCCCGCTCCACAGGCCGTCGGCGGCGGCGTGGGCGAGCGCCACGACGTCGCCGTCGACGTCCAGCGCGGACCGGACGGGCTCGGAGGCCACGAGCGCGAGGCTGTTGCCCATCGCCTGGAGGAGCTCGTCCTTGTCCTCGAAGCAGTAGTGCACGACGCCGAGCGAGACCCCGGCCTCGGCCGCGACGCCGCGGATGGTCACGGCCTCGACGCCCTCACGGACGGCGATGGTCATCGCGGCGTCGACGAGCTGGGCTCGGCGTTCCTCGACGGACATTCGGTTCATGTGCGATTCATCCCATGTGTCGTTCTTGGGAAAGTCAAACACATCGATGCGCTTCCAGCGATCGTAGAGGCAGGTGGCGGGCCTGGCACGCCGGACGAGAGCGGGCGAGAATGACGAGCCGGACCAGCCCCGGCCCCCACACCCGACGAAGGACTCCCGTGCCCCGACCGCGCCTGCCCCGCACCCCCTGGACGCTCGCACTCACGGCGACCGTCGCGCTCGCCCTCGCGGGCTGCGGCGGGCCCGAGGACGCAGGCGGCGGCACGGAGCCGGTCGTGCACGACGTCCCCGAGATCCCGGTCCAGGTGACCGCGCCCGCGGGCTGGGAGCGCGGCACGCGCGACGGCGCGTTCCTGCTGCGCGCCCCGAGCGGCACGGGCTCCGACGACTTCCGGGCGAACGTCGTCGTCACCGGAGAGCAGTCGGCGCAGACCGTCGACGAGGCGGGCGCCGCGACGACGGCGGCCGCAGCCTCGATCCCCGGCTGGGTGCCCGACCCCGACGGGCAGGGGCCCACGACGCTCGCCGGGCTGCCCGCCTACCGCGTGGCCGGGACGTACGAGGCGGCGGGGACCGCCGTCGCGCAGGAGATCGTGGCCGTGCGGACGGGTGACGGGCCGGACGCGTGGGTCGTCGACCTCACGGCGTCGTACGCCGTCGACGACGCCGACGGGGCCGCGCAGGCGCGCGCGATCCTCGAGAGCGTCCAGGTCGCGCCGGCAGGCTGACCTCAGGCGGGCGGTGCGACCCGGACCACGAGAGCCGTGGCGACCGCCGCGACGCCCTCGCCGCGCCCGGTGAGGCCCAGCCCGTCGGTCGTCGTCGCCGTGAGCGTCACCGGCGCGCCCGCGGCCGCCCCGAGCGCCGCCTCCGCCTCGGCGCGGCGCGGCCCGAGGCGCGGCCGGTTGCCGATCACCTGGACGGCCACGTTCCCGATCTCGAACCCGGCGGCCCGCACCCGTCGCGCCGCCTCCGCGAGCAGGCTGGCGCCGCTCGCGCCCGCCCACTCGGGCGCGCTCGTGCCGAAGTTCGAGCCGAGGTCGCCGAGGCCGGTGGCCGAGAACAGCGCGTCGGCGGCGGCGTGCGCCGCGACGTCCGCGTCCGAGTGCCCGGCGAGCCCGCGCTCGCCCGGCCAGTGCAGACCGCCCAGCCAGAGCGCTCGCTCCTCGCCCTCGGGCGCGAACGCGTGGACGTCCACCCCGACGCCCGTGCGCGGGAGCGCCGGGACGGGGTCCGCGGCGGCCGGTGCGGTGGTGGGCGTCCCGGCCGGTGTCCCGGTGGAGCCTGCAGGGGTGGTCATCCGTCCTCCCGGAGCGTGAGCGCCGCGACCCGCAGGTCGTGCGCGGTGGTGATCTTGGCCGCCGCGGCGTCGCCGGGCACCACGTGGACCGGGACGCCGAGCGCCTCGACCAGCCCGGCGTCGTCGGTCGCGGCGACGGACTCGTCGTCCGCGCGGTGGGCGGCGGCCGCGTGCGCGCGGGCCAGGAGCTCGCCGTCGAACCCCTGCGGGGTCTGGACGGCGCGCAGCGCGCTGCGGTCGACCGTCTCGACGACGGGCTCCGCACCGGACGCGTCTCCCGCGCCCGCGGGCGCCACGCGCTTGATCGTGTCCGTGACGGGGAGCCCGGGCACGACGGCCCCGTGGCCCGCGCGCACGGCCTCGACGACGCGGCGGACCAGCGACGGCGGCGCGAGGGGCCGTGCGGCGTCGTGGACGAGCACGACGGCGGCGGGCGCGTCACCCTCCCCGAGGTCGCGGCCGGCCCGGAGCCCGGCCGCCACGGAGGCCTGGCGCGTCCCCGCACCCTCGACGACCCGGACCGGCCGGTCGACCGCGGGGTCGTCGGCCAGGAGCGTCGCGACGTGGTCGCGCAGCCCGGGCGGCGCGGTCACGACGAGCGCGTCCACGACCCCGGACGCGCACAGCCGTCGGGCGGCGTGCGCCACGAGCGGGAGGCCGTCGAGCTCGACGAGGGCCTTGGGCAGGTCCAGACCGAGGCGGGTCCCGGAGCCCGCGGCGGTGAGGACGGCGAGAGTCGGCACGCGCACACGCTACCGGGCACGACGACGGGGAGGGCGCCGTCCGTACGGACGGCGCCCTCCCCGGTGGTCTGTGGCGCTGACTGCGCGGGCCGCGGCCCGGGACGTCAGGAGGCGAGCACCTCGTCGAGGATCGCCTCGGCCTTGTCCTCCTCGGTGTGCTCCGCCAGCGCGAGCTCCGAGACGAGGATCTGCCGAGCCTTCGAGAGCATGCGCTTCTCGCCGGCGGACAGGCCGCGGTCGGCGTCCCGGCGGGAGAGGTCGCGCACGACCTCGGCGACCTTGATCACGTCGCCCGACGCGAGCTTCTCGAGGTTCGCCTTGTACCGGCGCGACCAGTTGGTCGGCTCCTCGGTGTAGGGTGCACGAAGCACCTCGAACACACGGTCGAGACCCTCCTGGCCGACGACGTCACGCACGCCGACGAGGTCGACGTTCTCGGCTGGGACTTCGATGGTCAGGTCGCCCTGCGCGACCTTGAGCTTGAGGTAGATCTTGTCCTCTCCGCGGATGGTGCGCGTCTTGATCTCCTCGATCAGTGCGGCTCCGTGGTGCGGGTAGACAACGGTCTCGCCTACTGTGAACGTCATCTGCAGATGTCCCCTTTCGCGGTGGTCCACCTTACCACGCGGAAGGGCGGAAATCCGAGCCCCTGCGCCCCTTGACAAGCCCGTCACCAGCACGTTCGCCCAGGTCAGGGCCGTGTCAGCGCGCCTGACGAATCTCGACTCGGTACCCCATCGGCGCCCCGACGGTGCCTCCGGGGCACCTCACGGCCCCCTGCAGGACCTTCACGAGGCCTGACGACCACCGTCCGGGCGCACCCGGCGCCACGTGACGCCGCTCACGCCACGGCCGCGGGCCGGCCGTTCCGGCCGCCCCGGTCCTCCCGACGCACTAGGCTGGGCGCGGAATCCCGTCCCCCTTCTTGCAGCCCTGGAGTGCACGTGACCCGCATCCCGACCCCCCGAGCCTCGACCCGTGCGGAGTCCCGGGCCACCGGCCGCGCGCGCGCCTGGGCCGTGCCCCTCCTGGTCGCCGGTGTGGCCCTCGCCTCCGCCTGCTCCCCCATCGAGACGAACCGCCCGTACTCCCCCTCCGACGGCCTGCGGGTCGACCTCACGAGCGAGCTGCGCGGGCTCAACCTGCTCGTCGTGACCGCGGAGGACGGCGAGCCGGGCGCGCTCGTCGGGGCCTTCGCCAACGACTCGACGGAGGACGTGGAGTTCGACGTGACGCCCGAGGGCGGCGCCCCCGTGACGATCCCCGTCGCGGCGGGCGAGACGGTCTACCTCGGCGCCGAGGACGGCTTCGACGCGCAGATCGGCCGCGTCGACGCGGCGCCGGGCGCGATGCTGCCCGTCACGGTGAGCACGACGACGGGCGAGGAGCAGGCCCTGTCCCTCCCCGTCCTCGACGGCACCCTCGAGGAGTACGCGCACCTCCTGCCGTGACCGCGCAGGTCGCGCCGGATATCGGCTCGGCCCGTGTCACCGCCCGGCGCTAGCCTTCGCGTGCCGTCCCGCCGCCCTGGTCGGGGCTCGTACCGAAGGAACCCAGGTGACCCTCCTCCGCTCCACCCGCCGGCCGCTCGTCCTCGTCGTGAGCGCCGTCGCCCTCGCCCTGACCGCGTCGGGCTGCGGCGCGATCCTCGACGAGATCTCCGGACCCGCCGACGCCCGGCGTGACGAGCCCGGCGGAGAGGTGACCGAGGCGTCGGACGCCGACGTCTTCTCGGTCCAGGTCGGCGACTGCATCGTCTCCTCGAAGCTGGACGACGCGGACCTGGTCGAGTCCGTGCCCGTCGTGCCGTGCTCCGAGCCGCACGACGCCGAGGTCTACGCCGAGACCGAGCTCCCCGCGGGCGACTACCCGGGTGACGAGGCCGTGACCACGAGCGCCGAGGAGTTCTGCTACGGCGCGTTCGAGCCGTTCGTGGGGCTCCCCTACGAGGAGTCGGCGCACGAGTACTGGTACTTCACGCCGCGCGCGGACGGCTGGAGCGCTCGCGGCGACCGCGTGGTCCAGTGCGTCCTCGACACGAACGGCACCGACGTCACGGGCTCGCTCCAGGGCAGCGCGACCTGACCCCCTGGCCCGGCCCGCACGCACGCACGACGGCGCCCCTCCCCGCGTGGGGAGGGGCGCCGTCGTGCGTCGGGCCGGGGCCGTGGCGGACGGGCTCAGGTCACCCGAAGCGGCCGGAGATGTAGTCCTCGGTGGCCTGCTGCGTGGGCGAGGAGAACATCGTCGCGGTGTCGTCCATCTCGATGAGGCGACCGGGCTTGCCGGTGCCCGCGATGTTGAAGAACGCGGTGCGGTCGCTCACGCGCGCCGCCTGCTGCATGTTGTGCGTGACGATGACGATCGTGTACTCGTCCTTGAGCTCGGCGATGAGGTCCTCGATCGCGAGCGTGGAGATCGGGTCGAGCGCCGAGCACGGCTCGTCCATGAGGAGCACCTGCGGCTTGACGGCGATCGCGCGCGCGATGCACAGGCGCTGCTGCTGGCCGCCGGAGAGGCCCGAGCCCGGGCGGTCGAGGCGGTCCTTCACCTCGTTCCACAGGTTCGCGCCCCGCAGCGACGACTCGACGAGGTCCTCGGCGTCGGACTTCGAGATGCGCTTGTTGTTGAGCTTCACCCCCGCGAGCACGTTCTCCTTGATGGACATCGTGGGGAACGGGTTCGGCCGCTGGAAGACCATGCCGACCTGGCGGCGGACGGCGACCGGGTCGACGTCGTCGCCGTAGAGGTCGACGCCCTCCATCGCGACGGTCCCCTCGACGCGCGCGCCGGGGATGACCTCGTGCATGCGGTTGAGCGCCCGCAGGAACGTCGACTTGCCGCAGCCGGACGGGCCGATGAAGGCCGTCACGGACTGGGGTTCGATCGTCATGCCGACGTCCTGCACCGCGAGGAAGTCGCCGTAGTAGATGTTGAGGTCCTTGACGTCGATGCGCTGTGCCATCGGGGCTGTCCTGTTCTAGCGGAGGGTCTTGGGGGCGAACCAGCGGGTGACGAGTCGCCCGACGAGGTTGAGCAGCATGACGATGAGGATCAGCGTCAGGGCGGCCGCCCAGGCCCGGTCGTAGTTGATGTCGGGGAGGCACACGACGTCGGTGACGTTGCTGCAGGGCACCAGCCCCTGGCTGTACTGCCGGTAGACGTACACCGGGAGGGTCATCATGCGGCCCTCGAAGAGGTTGCCGTTGATCGAGTCGACGACGCCCACCGTGATGAGGAGCGGCGCCGTCTCGCCGATGACGCGCGCGACGGCGAGCATGATGCCCGTCGTGATGCCGGCGATCGACGTGCGGAGCACGACCCGCACGACGGTGAGCCACTTGGGCACCCCGAGCGCGTAGGCGGCCTCGCGCAGCTCGTTCGGCACGAGCCGCAGCATCTCCTCGCACGAGCGCACGACGACCGGGATCATGAGGACGGACAGCGCGACGGAGCCGACGATGCCCATGCGCACGCCCGGCCCGAACAGCACCGCGAAGAGCGCGTACGCGAAGAGGCCCGCGACGATCGACGGGATGCCGGTCATGACGTCGACGAAGAACGTCACCGCGCGCGCGAGCGGCCCGCGCCCGTACTCGACGAGGTAGATCGCGGCGAGCAGGCCGATCGGCACCGAGATGACGGCCGCGCCCAGCGTGATGAGGAGCGTGCCGAGGATCGCGTGGTAGATGCCGCCCGCGTCCATGCCGCCGAACACGCCGCGCATGGAGTGCGTGAGGAAGTAGAGGTCGAACCGCTCCATGCCGTGCACGACGACGGTCCACGCGACCGAGACGAGCGGCACCATCGCGAGGGCGAACGCGCCCCACATGAGGACCGTCATGGTGCGGTCCTTGCGGCGGCGGCCGGCGTCCGCGCCGCGCAGGAGCGCGCGCACGGCCGCGGAGCGCTCCGGGTCCGGTGCCGACGCCCCGCGCGCGGGGCTGGTGCTGAGGGCGCTCATCAGTTGGCTCCCGAGAAGTCCTTGCGCCGCGCGACGATCGCGCGGGCGCCCATGTTGACGAGCAGGGTGATGACGAACAGCGCGAGGCCCGTGGCGATGAGGGCGCTCACCCCGAGCGGGTTCGCCTCGGGGAAGTCCGCCGCGATGTTCGCGGCGATCGTCTGCTGCTGCCCCGCCTGCAGGATCTTGAACGAGTAGAGGAGCCCGGGCGAGAGGATCATGAGCACGGCCATCGTCTCGCCGAGCGCGCGCCCGAGGCCGAGCATCGCGGCCGAGACGACGCCCGACCGCCCGAACGGGATGACCGCGGTGCGGATCATCTCCCAGCGCGTCGCGCCGAGGGCGAGCGCGGCCTCCTCGTGGAGCTTCGGCGTCTGGAGGAACACCTCGCGGCTCACGGCCGTGATGATCGGCAGGATCATCACGGCGAGCACGAGCGCGACGGTGAGCAGGACGCGACCGGTCGGCGACGCCGGGCCGGCGAACAGCGGGAACCACCCGAGCGTGTCGGCGAGCCAGGACCACACCGGCACGACGACCGGCGGGAGCACGAGCGAGCCCCACAGGCCGTAGACGACGCTGGGGATCGCCGCGAGCAGGTCGACGACGTAGCCCAGCGTCGAGGCGAGCCGGCGGGGCGCGTAGTGGGAGATGAACAGCGCGATGCCCATCGCGACGGGCGTCGCGAGCACGAGCGAGAGGGCTGCGGCGAGCAGCGTGCCGAAGATCAGCGGCCCCACGAACGACAGCAGGGACGCGCCCTCGGGGAACCACGCCACCTGCTCGCTCAGCTCGGCGCCGCCCGCGCTGAGCGCGGGCCACGCCCGCAGCAGCAGGAAGATCGCGACCGCGGCCAGCACGGCGAGGATGAGCGCGCCGGCACCCGTCGCGGTCCAGCGGAACGCGCGGTTCACGCCGCGGTCGCTGTTGCGGGCGCGGCGGCGCGAGGTGCCTGCGCGACGCGCGGGCTCGGACGAGCCGCCCGGCGCGGGGCCCGGTGTCGTGGGTGGGGCTGTGGTGGTCACTCGCGTGCTCCCGGTGTGCTGTCCTGCGGCGTGCGGTCTGGTCGCGGGTCGGGGGCGACGGGGCCCGCAGGCCCCGCCGCCCCCTGGCGCCCGGCGGTCGTCAGCCGGCGGCGCCGACCGTGATGGCCTCGACGGCCGCGTGGACGTCCGTGCGCAGGTCCTCCGAGATCGGCGCGCTGCCCGCGGCCGACGCGGAGGCCGACTGGCCCTCCTCGCTCGAGACGTAGGTGAGGAACGCCTTGACGAGGTCACCCGTCGCCTCGTCCTCGTAGTTGAGGCACGCCACCGCGTACGAGACGAGCACCAGCGGGTAGGCGCCGGCCTCGGTCGTGGTGCGGTCCAGCTCGACCGCGATGTCGTGCTCGTGGCGGCCCTCGACGCGCGGCGACGCGTCCACGACCTTGGCCGCGGCCTCCGGGGAGTAGGCGACCCACTCCTCGCCGACCTTGATCTTCGCGGTGCCGAGGTCGCCGGCCTTCGAGGCGTCGGCGTAGCCGATGGTGCC
Source organism: Sphaerisporangium cinnabarinum (assembly GCA_003052455.1). Classification (GTDB taxonomy): domain Bacteria; phylum Actinomycetota; class Actinomycetes; order Actinomycetales; family Cellulomonadaceae; genus Cellulosimicrobium; species Cellulosimicrobium cinnabarinum. The sequence goes on from QAPD01000044.1 coordinate 74,367, forward strand.
CTCGCCGCCCTGGACGGTCTGCACGACGCCGGACGTGCCCTGCGCGGACTCGCCGCCCTGCGTCGGCCAGTCGCCGCTCGGCTCGTGGCCCCACGCGTCGCCCGCGGTCGCGGCGAGGTACTCGGTGAAGTTCTCGGTGGTGCCCGACTCGTCGGAGCGGTGGACGGGCGTGATCGCCACGTCGGGGAGCGTCGCGTCGGGGTTGTCGGCGGCGATCTCCGGCGCGTTCCACTGCGTGATGGTGCCGTTGAAGATGCCCGCGATCGTGGCCGGGGCGAGGTTCAGCTCGGCGACCTCCGGCAGGTTGTAGATGATCGCGATGGGGCTCACGTAGACGGGGAGGTCGATCGCGCCGTCGGGGCCGCACACGGCCTGCGACTGGGTGATCTCCTCCTCCTTGAGCACCGCGTCGGAGCCGGCGAACGCGACGCCGCCCTCGAGGAACTGGGTGCGACCACCACCGGAGCCGACCGGGTCGTAGTTGACGGTGACGTCGGGGTTCGCGCTCTGGAACCCGGCGCGCCACGCCTCCATGGCGGACTCCTGCGAGCTCGCGCCCGCACCGTTGAGCTCACCGCTGAGGTCGCTCGCGGTCTCGGACGAGCCCTCGGAGGAACCACCGGTGGAGCCGTCGGCACCGCCGACGGGGTCGTCCGACCCGCACGCGGCGAGGGTCAGGGCGAGCGCGCCGACCGCGACGGCGGATCCTGCACGGGAGAATCGGCTGAGCTTCACTCTTCGTTCCATCCTGTTCACGCGTCTCGTGGCACCAGCGAGCGCCGGTGACGATCCCGACGCTAGGAGCGCCGGGTGACGCGTTCCCCCAGAGCGGGTGAACGACGGATGAACAGTGCACAGACCTTCCGTGCCGGACCGCGGGGCGGGGCGTGCGGCGCCGCACGACGACGGCCCCGGCGCGTCCGCGAGGGACGTGCCGGGGCCGTCGTGCCGGCAGTCGTGCCGGTCGTCCGTGCCGGACGGGACCGCCCGGTCAGGGCTGCCCGACGCCGTCCGCGATCTTGTAGCCGAGGCCGCGCACCGTGAGGAGGTAGCGCGGGCTCGCGGGCTCCGGCTCGATCTTCGAGCGGATGCGCTTGACGTGGACGTCGAGGGTCTTGGTGTCGCCGACGTAGTCGGTGCCCCACACGCGGTCGATGAGCTGGCCGCGCGTGAGCACGCGCCCCGCGTTGCGCAGGAGCAGCTCGAGGAGCTCGAACTCCTTGAGCGGGAACGGCACGACCTCGCCGTCCACGCTCACCGTGTGCCGCTCGACGTCCATGCGGACCGGCCCGACCTCGAGCGCGCTCTCCGTGACCGGCTCCGCACCGGCCTCCCCGCCCTTGCGGCGCAGCACGGCACGCACGCGGGCGAGCAGCTCGCGGAACGAGTACGGCTTCGTCACGTAGTCGTCCGCGCCCAGCTCCAGACCCACGACCTTGTCGATCTCCGAGTCCTTCGCCGTGAGCATGATGACGGGGACGTCGCCGCGCTGGCGCAGCTCCCGGCACACCTCCGTGCCGCTGAGGCCGGGGAGCATGAGGTCGAGCAGGACGAGGTCCGCGCCGTCGGCGTCGTACCGCTCCAGCGCCTCCGTGCCCGTCGCCGCCTCGACGACGTCGAAGCCCTCGCGCCGCAGCTGGTACGTCAGCGGGTCGCGGTACGACTCCTCGTCCTCCACCACCAGGATGCGCGTCACGCGCCTACCTCCTTGTTCGGTGCGCCCGCTTCCGGGGCGCCGTCGTCCGACGCGTGCTCGTGCGGCACGCGCTCGTGGTCGTCCGGTGCGCGACCCTCCGTCGCGAGCCCGTCGGGGGCCGGCCCGTCCGCCCGGTCGGTCGCTCGGTCGGTCGCTCGATCGGTCACCGTGCCGCGCGTCCGTGCGGCCGGGACGTTCGCCGCCGGGATGCGGAGCGTGAAGGTCGACCCGCGGCCCGGCTCGGACCACATCGTGACCTCGCCGCCGTGGTCGGCCGCGACGTGCTTGACGATGCTCAGGCCGAGGCCGGTGCCTCCCGTGTCGCGCGAGCGCGCCGGGTCGACGCGGTAGAACCGCTCGAAGACCCGCGCCTGCTCGTCGGCCGCGATCCCGATGCCCTGGTCCACGACGGCGATCTCGACGAGGTCGCCCGACCGCGTCACGCCGACGCCGACGCGCGTGTTCTCGCCCGAGTAGGCGACCGCGTTGTCGAGGAGGTTGCGCACCGCCGTGACGAGCAGGTTGTGGTCGCCGTAGACCGCGGCGTCCAGCTCGCCGCCCGTCGTGAGCACGATGCCCTTGCCCTGCGCGTTCGTGCGGGCGCGGTCGACGGCCTCCTCGACCACGCCGCGCACCGGCACGACCGTCACCTCCTGCAGGGCTCCCGCGACCTGGAGCCGCGACAGCTCGATGATCTCCTGGACGAGCGCGGACAGGCGCGTCGCCTCCGACTGCATGCGCGCGGCGAACCGGCGCACCGCCACCGGGTCGTCCGCCGCGTCCTGGACGGTCTCCGCGAGCAGCGCGAGCGCGCCCACCGGAGTCTTCAGCTCGTGGGACACGTTGACGACGAAGTCGCGGCGGATCGCCTCGACCCGCCGCGCCTCCGTCCGGTCCTCCGCGAGCACGAGCACGTGGTGCGGGCCCACCTGGGCCACGCGCACCTGGAGCATCACCGTGCCCCGGCCGACGGGGCCGCGCGGGAGCTCGAGCTCCTCGTCGCGGATCACGCCGTCCCGGCGCACGTCGTCGATCATGTCGCGGATCGCGGCGTGCGCGATCGCGTCGCCGCGCACCACCCCCAGCGCGTACGCGGGCGGGCTGGCCCGCACGACCTCCCCCTCGCCGTCGAGCACGACGGCGGCGGACCGCAGGACGGCCAGCACCCGGACGAGGCCCTCGTCGAGCTCCGGCGCGGGCTCCTCCCGCACCGCGCGCTGCTGCCGCTCGCTCACGCGGAACGCGATCGCCGCGATCACGCCGACGACGATGCCCACGACACCGGCGAGCAGCACGGTCACGCCCTCGATCAGACTCTCGGCTTGCACCCGTCCAGCGTACGGTCGCGTGCCGACCGTCCCGGCCCCGCGGGACCCCGGGCGGGCGCGAGCCGCCAAGAGTTCACCTGACGGCGCACTGGTGTTCACCGGCCGGTCGACCGCGCCTGCGAGCGTGTCAGGAGCCGACGGCGTGCCCGGGCGCCTCCCGGCGCGTCGGGGCGCACGCCGTCACGGACCGGACCGACCGGTCACGACGAGAGGGAAGCGATGCGGGAGATCTTCGAGGCCGAGCTGAAGCAGGTCGGCGACGACCTGGCCGAGATGAGCCGGCTGGTGGAGTCGGCCGTGAACCGCGCCGGGCAGGCGCTCCTCACGGCGGACCTGCAGCTCGCGCAGTCGGTGATCGGCGACGACCACACGATCGACGCCCTCGAGCGCGAGCTCGACGAGCGCTGCGTGCTGCTGCTCGCGCAGCAGCAGCCCGTCGCGACCGACCTGCGGGTCGTCGTCAGCGCGCTGCGCATGAGCGCCACCCTGGAGCGCATGGGCGACCTCGCGCGCCACATCGCGCAGGTCGCGCGCGGCCGCTACCCGGGCCGCGCGATCGAGCCGACGCTGCACCGCACGTTCGAGCAGATGCACGACGCCGCCGTCCGCGTGGCGCGGCGCACGACCACGCTCCTCACGACGCGTGACCTCACCGTCGCGGCGAACATCGAGCGCGACGACGACCTGCTCGACAAGCTGCACCAGGACACGTTCAGCGCGCTGCTCGACGGCACGTGGACGGGCACGCCGCAGGAGACCGTCGACGTCACGCTCGTGGGTCGCTACTACGAGCGGTTCGGCGACCACGGGGTGTCGATCGCCAAGCGCGTGACGTACCTCGTGACCGGCGAGTTCGCCGACGACCGCGGCGCCCCCGCGGGCACCACGCGCGCGACCGCCTGACCCGCCGCGGGCCCGGCGCGCCGGGAGGACCCGCTCGACCCGCACAGACGACCGTGGCCCGTCCGGATCTCCGGACGGGCCACGGTCGTGCGCGGGGCGGGGCCGGTCAGCGGCCCTGGTTCGCGACCGCCGCGGCGGCCTCGGCGGCGGCCTCGGGGTCGAGGTAGCGGCCGCCCTTCGTGACGGGCACCAGGTTCTCGTCGAGCTCGTAGAGCAGCGGGATGCCGGTCGGGATGTTGAGCGCGGCGATGTCCTCGTCGGAGATGCCGTCGAGGTGCTTGACGATCGCGCGCAGCGAGTTGCCGTGCGCGGCGACGAGCACGGTCTTGCCCGCCTTCAGGTCGGGGACGACCTCGCCGTCCCAGTACGGCAGGGCGCGCTCGAGCACGTCCTTGAGGCACTCGGTGCGCACGACGGGGGCGTCGGCGTAGCGCGGGTCCGTGTCCTGCGAGAACTCCGAGCCGAGCTCGATCTCGGGCGGCGGGACGTCGTAGGAGCGGCGCCAGAGCATGAACTGCTCCTCGCCGAACTCCTCGAGCGTCTGCTTCTTGTTCTTGCCCTGGAGCGCGCCGTAGTGACGCTCGTTGAGGCGCCACGACCGCTTCACGGGGATCCAGTGGCGGTCCGCGGCGTCGAGCGACAGGTTCGCCGTCGTGATGGCGCGGCGCAGGAGCGAGGTGTGCACGACGTCGGGCAGGACGCCGGCCTCCGTGAGGAGCTGACCGCCGCGCTTCGCCTCCTCGGTGCCCTTCTCCGACAGGGCGACGTCCACCCAGCCGGTGAACAGGTTCTTGGCGTTCCATTCGCTCTCGCCGTGGCGGAGCAGCACGAGGGTGTAGGTCATGCCTCCATCCTGCCGCACGGCCCGGCGCCGCGGCACGCGCGTCCCACGTGGTGGTGACCGTCGCCGCGCGGCGTGGGACGAAGGTCCGACCGACCCGGGGCCGTCCGGGACCGCGGCGTCGCGGCTCGCGCGGGGCCGGGAATCAGCGCGCCGTCGCGCACGTTCTCTCCCGCATGCCGATCGACGGAGAGTACGCACCGAGCCCGAGCACCTGGTCCCGCCAGCAGGCGGAGACCTACGAGTCGTCCGGCGGGACGCGCAGCACGACCCTGAACGGGATGCCCGTCGTCGTCCTCACGACGCTCGGACGCCGCAGCGGCAAGGTCCGCAAGACCCCGCTGATGCGCGTCGAGCACGACGGCGCGTACGCGGTCGTCGCGTCGCTCGGCGGCGCGCCGCAGCACCCGGTCTGGTACCTCAACGTGCTGGCGCACCCGCGGGTCGAGCTGCAGGACGGCCCGGAGCGGCACGACTACGTCGCGCGCGAGGTCCACGGCGAGGAGAAGGCGCTGTGGTGGGAGCGCGCGGTCGCGGCCTACCCGCCGTACGCGGACTACCAGGAGAAGACGTCGCGCGAGATCCCCGTCCTCGTGCTGGAGCGCGCGGGCGGCTGAGCCGCCGCGTGACCCGGCGTGCCGGGCCGCGCGGTCAGCGGGCCGCGCGGACCTTGCGCGCCTGCGCGTAGACGTCGAGCATCCGGACCGCCGCGACGTCCCACCCGAACCGCTCCCCCGCGCGTCGGGCCCCCTCGCCGAGGGCGGCGAGCCGTACGTCGTCGGCGAGCAGGTCCGCGAGGACGCGCGCCCAGGTCGCCGGGTCGTGGTCGGGCACGAGGACGCCGGAGACCTGGTCCTCGACGACGGTCCGCAGCCCCCCGACGGCGGCCGCGACCACGGGCGTGCCGCTCGCCTCCGCCTCGGCCGCGACGAGCCCGAACGTCTCGTTGTGCGAGGGGACGGCGACGACGTCGGCCGCCCGGTACCAGCGCACGAGCTCGTCGCGCGGGACGGGCGGGCGCACGACGAGCCGGTCGCTCACGCCCACCTGGTAGGCGAGGGCCTCGAGCTCGCGGACCGCCGTCGGGCGGCCGCTGGGACCACCGAGCACGACGAGCGTCGGCACGGGCTCCCCGCGCGCGGCGAGGACGCCGAGCGCCCGGACGAGCACGTCCGGGCCCTTGAGCGGCTGCACGCGCCCGGCGAAGAGGACGAGGCCGCCGTCGGCGGGCAGGCCCAGCCCGGCCCGCAGCGTGCGCCGCCGCTCGCGACGCTCCCGGGCGTCGCCCGTCGCGGCGCCCGGTGCCGGGGAGAACAGCTCGAGGTCGACGCCCGGCGGCACGACGTGCACGCGCGCCGGGTCGGCCGCGTAGTCCCGCACGAGGTCCTGGGCCTCCGCGTCCGTGCTCGCGACGAGCGCGTCCGCCTCCGCGACGACCTGCTCCTCGCCGATGATGCGCCCGAGCGGCTCAGGCGCGTCGCCCGGCGCGAGCGCCGCGTTCTTCACGCGCGCGAGCGTGTGCATGGTGTGGACGAGCGGGACGTCCCAGCGGTCGGCGGCGAGCCACCCGACCTGACCCGAGAGCCAGTAGTGCGTGTGCACGACGTCGTACCAGCCCTCGTGGCGCCGCGCCTCGGCCCGCAGCACGCCGGCCGTGAAGGCGCAGAGCTGGCCCGGGAGGTCGTTCTTGTCGAGCCCCTCGAACGGGCCGGCGGCGACGTGGCGCACCGTCACGCCGTCGGACACCTCGACCACGGGCGGCTGGCTCGACGCCGTGGCGCGCGTGAAGATCTCGACCTGCGTGCCGCGGCGCGCGAGCGCGTGCGCGAGCTCGGTCACGTACACGTTCATGCCGCCCGCGTCGCCGGTGCCCGGCTGGTCGAGCGGCGACGTGTGCACCGAGAGCATCGCGACCCGCAGCGGGTCCGACGGGTCGGGGGCGGTTCCGCCCGGCAGGTCGAGCGTCGTCACGGCGGGTCAGGCCTCCACGACGCACGCCGGGGCCGGGAGCGCGAGCACGTCGAGCACCTGGGCGGCGCCGTCCGAGCGGCGCACGCGCAGGAGCGCGAGGTTCGACGTCGGGGCGTCCGGGCCGGCCACGGCGGGCCGCTCGATGAGCGGGTCGTCGTTCTGGTTCGCCACGACGACGAGGTCGTGCAGCGGTGCGTCAGCGTCCCCCTGGTCGGCCTCGGCGGCCGACCCCGCGCCGGTCGCGGCCCCGAGGATCGCGAAGTGGCGCGGCCACGCGCCGCCCACCGGCGAGTCGGCCAGGTGGCGCAGCGTGGGCACGCCGCCGTCCGGCCCGGGCTCGACCGCGTGCACCGCGAGCACGTCGGCGCCGCGCACCGCGGCGAGGACGCGCGTGCCGTCGGCGGTGACCGTGAGGTGCGAGGGGTAGTTCCCGCCGTCGGCGGGAGCGGCGGCGTGCGTGACGTCGTAGCGCGCGACGACGTCGTACGTTCGCACGCCGTCCGGCCCGTCCACCGGGGAGAGCAGGAAGAGCGCCGGGTCCAGCTCGCCGACGACGACGAGGTGCCCCGACGGGAGCGCCGCGAGGTGGCGCGGGCCCGTGCCGGGCGGGAAGGTCGCGACGACCTGGGCCGTCGAGCCGTCGGGCGCGGCCGGGTCGTGCCGTCGCAGCTCGTCGGTGCCGAGGTCGACGACGAGCACCGCCCCGCTGCCGTCGTCTGCCGCGCCGAGGTGGGCGAGCGGGGCGACGAAGTGCGCGTGCGGCCCCTCCTGGCGGTCGGTGACCGGACCGGTCCCCGCGTGCCGCTGTCGGCGCGGCCCGCCGTCGGGCGCCGCCGCGATCCCGCCGTCGTCCGCCGTCGGCACGACCGTGAGGACGCCGTCGCCGTAGTTCGCGACGAGCACGTCACCGCTCACGGCGACGTGGCACGGGTACGTGCCGCCCGTGGCGACCGGGCCGCCCCGGGGGGTGAGGGCGCCGTCGGGCCCGACGGCGAACGCCGAGACCGAGCCGGCCTCCGTCTCCCCGACCGCGTAGAGCGTGTCGCCGTCGAGCGCCAGGAACGACGGGGAGGAGGCCGCGACAGCGAGCGCGCCGCCGCCGAAGGAGCCGGTGCCCGCGGCGGGGTCGACGTCGAGCTCGACCCGCCACACGCCCTCCGCGCCGCTCGGGTGCGGGTAGGTGCCGATCCAGAGGGCGCGGGTCGCGGAGGTCATGCCCCGAGCCTAGTTCTCCGCGCGGGCGGCCCGGCACCCGCGGTCCGGCGCACGAGAAGGGCGCCCGGCCGACGTGTCGTCGGCCGGACGCCCCGGTGCTCGGTGCGACGACGCGTCAGTGCGCGGCGTCGTACGCGGTCTGGATCTCCTGGGAGATCCGACCGCGGTCGTTGACCGTGTAGCCGTTGGCACGGGCCCACTCGCGGACCTCGGTCGCCCGGGCGGAGCCGGACGAGCGGCCGCCGCTGCGGCGGGCCGGGCGGGCCGCGCTCGTGCGGGACGAGACCTTGCGCGCGTTGCCGACCCACGAGGCAAAGGCGTCGCGCAGCTCTTGCGCATTCTTCGTGCTGAGGTCGATCTCGTAGGAGACGCCGTCGAGTGCGAACGTGACGGTCTCGTCGGCCGCACCCCCGTCGAGGTCGTCGACGAGAATTACCTGGACTTTCTGGGCCACTGTGGTTTCCTCACGCTTCACAGGAATTGCTGTCGTCGTCAGGATGCCACCGTGAAAGGCGAGCGTCAATTGAACACGCCGCCACGACGGAACGCGCGGCCGGTTCTCGACGGGCAATTCCTGGACGGCGGTCCATCATTTCGGGACGCCGCCCGAGGGCCTTCCCCGGAGATCAGGAGTCGTGCGCGGGCGCGGCATTCCCGCGCGCGGCGGATTCCTGTTCCGCGTCGAGGCGCGCCAGCGCGGCACGCTCGTTGCGGTCGGCGCGCACGATCGCGCGCATCGCCACGTAGAAGAGCACGCCGACGCCGATCGAGGGGATGAGCGCCGCGACGGTGGGCCAGATGTCCATGCTGTCGGTCCTAGGTTCTCGGCCGCGCTACTGCGCGGGCTTCACGAGGGGGAAGAGGATGGTCTCGCGGATGCCGAGACCGGTGAGCGCCATGAGCAGGCGGTCGATGCCCAGGCCCATCCCGCCGGACGGGGGCATCGCGTACTCCATCGCGGTGAGGAAGTCCTCGTCGATGCGCATGGCCTCCTCGTCGCCGGCCGCCGCGAGCAGGGCCTGTGCCTCGAACCGCTGCCGCTGGACCACCGGGTCCACGAGCTCGGAGTACGCCGTCGCGAGCTCGACGCCGCGGACGTAGAGGTCCCACTTCTCGACCTGGCCGCGCACCGTGCGGTGGTCGCGCGTCAGCGGCGAGGTCTCGACCGGGAAGTCCCGGACGAACGTGGGGGCCACCAGGTGGTCGCCCACGAGGTGCTCCCACAGCCCCTCGACGAGCTTTCCGTGATTGACGTTCTTCGGGTCGAACGAGAGCTCGTGCTTGTCCGCGAACGTCCGCAGCGTGTCGACCGACGTCTCGGGGGTGATGTGCTCGCCCAGCGCGTCCGAGAGCGAGTCGTACATCTTCAGCTGCGTCCATTCCCCGCCGAGGTCGTACTCGGTGCCGTCGGCGAGCGTCACGAGCGTCGTGCCGAGAGCGTCCTGCGCGGCGCGCTGGACGAGGTTCTGGGTGAGCACGGCCATCGTGTCGTAGTCGCCGTAGGCCTCGTACGCCTCGAGCATCGCGAATTCCGGCGAGTGCGTGGAGTCCACGCCCTCGTTGCGGAAGTTGCGGTTGATCTCGAACACCTTCTCGACGCCGCCGACGGCCGCGCGCTTGAGGAACAGCTCGGGCGCGATACGCAGGAACAGGTCGATGTCGAACGCATTCATGTGCGTCTCGAACTGTCGCGCCGCAGCGCCCTCGGGACGCGTCTGGAGCATCGGGGTCTCGACCTCGACGAAACCGCGCTCCCAGAAGTTCTCCCGGATCGAGCGCACGACGGCGGCGCGCAGACGCACGGTGTCGCGCGCGGCCGGCCGGGCGATGAGGTCGACGTAGCGCTGGCGCACGCGCGCCTCCTCCGAGAGCTCCTTGTGGAGCACCGGGAGCGGACGCAGCGCCTTCGCGGCGATCTGCCACGCGTCCGCGAAGACGCTCAGCTCGCCGCGGCGCGAGCTGATGACGCGACCGTGCGCGAACAGGTGGTCGCCGAGGTCGACGTCGGACTTGAACGCCGCGAGCGACTCCTCCCCGACCACCGCCTGGCTGAGCATGACCTGCAGGCGGTTCCCCTCGCCGTCCTGCAGCGTGGCGAAGCACAGCTTGCCGGTGTTGCGCAGGTACACCACGCGGCCGGCGACGCCGACCTCGTCCTGCGTCTCCTCGCCCGTCTCCAGGTGCTCGTAGGCGGCACGGACCTCGGCGATCGTGGTCGTGCGCGGCACCGAGACGGGGTAGGGCTCGTCGCCGCGCGCGAGGATCCGCTCGCGCTTCTCGCGGCGGACCTGCATCTGCTCGGGCACGTCGTCGACGTGGTCCTCGGGCTCGGGCACGGCAGGAGAGGGGGTTCCGGCGGGGGAGGTCACCCCTGGATTCTACCGACGCTCCCGCGTCGCCGAGGTAGCGCCCCGGTCCAGCGAGGTCGAGGCATCGTCCCGCGAGGTAGAGGCGTGGCCATGACCAGGGCTCCGCCTCGCGGGAGCTGGGATCTACCTCGGCTGGAGGGTGGGGAGGAGGTCGAGCGCGAGGTCGAGGATCGGGGCCGAGTGGGTGAGCGCGCCGACGGACAGGTAGTCGACGCCGGTGCCCGCGACCTCGCGCGCCCGGTCGAGCGTGAGGTTGCCCGTCGCCTCGAGCTCCACCTTCGCCGGGACGCCGTCCCGCCCCTCGCGCGCCCGCACGGCCGCGACCGTGTCGGCGAGGATCGGCGTCGGCATGTTGTCCAGGAGCAGGAAGTCGGCGCCCGCCGACAGCGCCTCGAGCGCCTGCGCGGTGGTGTCGGCCTCGACCTGCACGAGCACGTCCGGGAACGTGCGGCGGATCGCCTCGATCGCGGCGCTCACCGACCCCGCGGCCACGACGTGGTTGTCCTTGACCATCGCGACGTCGTAGAGGCCCATGCGCTTGTTCGTGCCCCCGCCCGCGCGGACGGCGTACTTCTCGAGCGCGCGCAGCCCGGGGGTCGTCTTGCGCGTGTCGAGCACCTGGGCGCCGGTGCCGGCGAGCTCGCGCGCCCACGCGCGCGTCGCGGTCGCGACGCCCGACGCGCGGCTCGCGAGGTTGAGCAGCGTGCGCTCCGCCGTGAGCAGCACCTGGACCGGGCCGGTCAGCGCGGCGAGGACGCGGCCGCGGCCCACGGCCTCGCCGTCGGACGCGACGAACGTCACCTCGACGGGCGGCAGGCCGAACCGCTCCGCGACCTGGCGCGTCACCTCCTCGACCACGACGAGGCCCGCGACGACCCCGTCCGCGCGCGCCACGAGGTGCGCGGTCCCGGTGGCCGACGGCGGCACGGTCGCCTGGGTGGTCACGTCGCGCCCGGGCACGGGGCCCAGGTCCTCGTCGAGCGCCCGGGCGACCGTCTCGGCGATCCACGCCGGGTCGAGGCCCGGCTCCACGCGGGACGGGACGGCGGACGGCGCTCCGCCGTCGGCGGGACGGGCGGACACGGGCTCGGCAGGGCTGCTCACGGTCCCCCACGCTATCCGCTCGTGCGGCTGCGGCGTGCCGCTGCCCGGCGGCTCCCGGCCGCCGCCCGCCCACACGGTCGCGCGGGCCCGCCGTCGCGCAGGCACCCGGTCGCGAGGTCGCGGTCGCGAGGTCGTACGCCGCGGGTCAGCGGACGAGCAGCGTCCCGTCCGCGCCGAGCGAGACGAGCACGCGCCGCTCCCACGCCGGGTCGGTCGTCGGGAAGTCGGTGCGGAAGTGGCCGCCACGGCTCTCGGTGCGCAGCGCCGCCGCGGCGGTGAGCGCCGTCGCGACCTGGTGCACGTTCGTCGTCTCCCACTCCGCGGCCTGCGGCTGCGCGACGACGTCGCTCGCCTCGTGCGCGTCGGTGCGGACCGCGGCGAGGCGTGCGGCGGCGGCCGCGAGCCCGTCGCCGTCGCGCAGGACGCCCGGGCCCGCGGACGCGATCGACTGGATACGCGAGCGCGCGGCCGCCGCCACGAGGGCCGACGGCCCGGGGCGGTCGACGGGCTCGCCCACCTCGAGCTCGCCCGCGGCCACGCGCTCCGTGATCTGCCGCGCCGCCCGGTGGGCGAAGACGAGCCCCTCGAGCAGCGAGTTCGACGCGAGGCGGTTCGCGCCGTGCACGCCCGTGCACGCGACCTCGCCGATCGCGTAGAGACCGTCGACGGTGGAGCGACCGTGCAGGTCCGTCACGACGCCGCCCGAGTGGTAGTGCTGGGCGGGCGCCACGGGGACGGGCTCCTCGGTCCAGTCGAGCCCGTTCTCGGCGAGCCGCTCGGTGATCGTCGGGAAGCGCGCGCGCAGGAACTCGGCGCCGAGGTGCCGGGCGTCGAGCAGCACGTGGTCCGAGCCGGTCGGAGCCATCTGCCGCACGATCGCGTGCGCGACGACGTCGCGCGGCGCGAGCTCGGCCATGGGGTGCTGCGCGGGCATGAACCGGTGGCCGTCGGTGTCGAGCAGGATCGCGCCCTCGCCGCGCACGGCCTCCGAGATGAGCGGGAGCTGGCCCTTCGCGCCGAGGCCGAGCCACAGCACCGTGGGGTGGAACTGCACGAACTCCAGGTCGCCGAGCGTCGCGCCCGCGCGCAGCGCCGCGGCGATGCCGTCGCCCGTGGCCTGCGGCGGGTTGGTCGACGAGCGGAACACCTGCCCCACTCCCCCGGTCGCGAGCACGACGGCGCGCGCGAGGACCGCGCCGACGCCGTCGCGCGAGCCCTCGCCGCGCACGTGGAGCGTCACGCCGCACGCGCGGGGAGCACGCTCGCCCGAGCCGTCGGTCGTCAGCACGTCGAGGACGAGCGCGTTCTCGATGACCTCGATGCCGGGGTCGCGGCGCACCGCCTCGAGCTGCGCGACGAGCGCCCGCGAGATCTCCGCGCCCGTGGCGTCGCCGCCCGCGTGCGCGATCCGGTCCGCGTGGTGGCCGCCCTCGCGCGTGAGGGCGATGTCGCCGTTGGCCGCCCGGTCGAAGTTCGCGCCCCGGGCGACGAGCTCGCGCACGCGCGCGGGGCCCTCGGTGACGAGCACCTCGACGGCCGTCGGGTCGCACACGCCGGCACCCGCGACGAGCGTGTCCGCGAGGTGCGCCTCGGGCGAGTCCTCGGGGTCGAGCGCGGCGGCGATGCCGCCCTGGGCCCAGACCGTCGACCCGGACGACAGCTCGCCCTTGGTGACGAGCAGCACGTGCGGCACGCGTGTGCGCAGCTCGAGCGCCGCGGTGAGGCCCGCGATGCCCGAGCCGACGACGACGACGTCCGCCGTCGTCGTCCACCCCGGTGCGGGGGCGGCGAGGGACCGGGCGAGGTGGGGCGCGGACGCCCCGCCGGCCCGGGTCACGCGGGGCGCACCGCGGAGGCCACGCCGCCCTCGTCGACCCCGCCACGGAACGGGGCGAACGGCAGGCCGCTCGCCTCGAGGCCGTGGCCCGCGGGCACGAGCCCGGGCTCGTCCGAGAGCTCGACGATGCGGTTCTGCTCGTCCACGAAGACGACGTTCGGCAGGTAGGTGCGCGCGTCGGCGTCGTCGAGCATGCCGTAGGCGATGAGGATGACCACGTCGCCCGGCCGCACGAGGTGCGCGGCGGCGCCGTTGATGCACACCTGGCCCGCGCCGCGCTCGCCCGGGATGACGTACGTCGTCAGGCGCGCGCCGTTGGTGACGTCCACGACGTCGACCTGCTGGCCCGGGTAGAGGTCCGCGGCGTCGAGCAGGTCGGCGTCCACGGTGATCGAGCCGACGTAGTGCAGGTCGGCCTGGGTCACCGTCGCGCGGTGGATCTTGCCGATCATCATGGGTCGCTGCAGCGACGCCGGACGTCGCGGCGGGCTCGGCGGGGTCTGCGCGGTCACGCGGTTCCTCCAGGTGCGGGGGCACGGCCCGCGGGGTCCGCCGCCCGGGTCGCGGGCGGCAGGATCTCGACGGCCGTGTTGTCGATGAGACGCGTGGTGCCCACGCGTGCCGCGACCAGGAGGAGCCCGGGGCCGACGGCGCCGGGCGCCAGGTCCTCCACGGTAGCGGGATCGACGAGCACCACGTAATCGACGTCAACGCCGTCGGTGGCCTCCAGGATTCCCCGCGCCGCGGCGAGCACGGACGGCGCGTCCTCCCCCGCGGCCGCGGCGTCCCGCCCGGCGCGCAGCGCGCGGCTCAGCGCGAGCGCGTGCTCGTGCTCGGCCGGGGACAGGTACGCGTTGCGCGACGACCGCGCGAGGCCGTCCGCCTCGCGCACGGTCTCGACGGCCACGACCTCCACGTCGAGGTCGAGGTCGGCGACCATGCGGCGCACGGCGAGCAGCTGCTGCGCGTCCTTCGCCCCGAACACGGCGACGTCCGGTCGCACGAGGTGGAGCAGCTTGAGCACGACCGTGAGCACGCCGTCGAAGTGCCCGGGCCGCGACGCGCCCTCCAGCACCGTCCCGATGCGCCCCGACGTCACCCGGACGATCGGGCCGTCGGCCGAGCCCAGGTCCGGGTAGAGCTCCTCGACGGGCGGCGCGAAGACGACGTCGGCCGCCGTGTCCGGGCCTGCCGCGGCGAGCAGCGCCACGTCGGCCGCGACGTCGCGCGGGTAGCGCTCGTAGTCCTCGCCGGGCCCGAACTGGAGCGGGTTGACGAAGTCCGTCACGACGACCTGGCCGTCGGCGCCCGCCGCCGCACGCGCCCGGCGCACGAGCTGGAGGTGCCCGGCGTGCAGCGCGCCCATGGTCATGACGACGACGCGGCGCCCGTGCGGGTGCTCGGCGCGCCACGTGTCGAGCGCGGTGCGCAGTGCAGCGCGCGTCGTCACGACGGCCGGGGTCTCGGGTGCGACCGCTCCGGCGTCCGGGCGGGGGGTGCTCGTCATGCTCGTCCTTCGTCGTGCGGGTCCTGCGGGTCGTACCGGTCCTGCGGGTCGCGCGGGTCGCGCGGGGCGCGCGGGTCCCGCGGGTCGAGCGGGGCGGCGTCGAGCGCGTCGAGGAGCTCGCGGGCCGCCCGCTCGCCGAGGCGGCCGCCCGCGAGCGCACGGTGCGTCGCCGCGCGGCTCAGCGCCCGGTACGACGGCGGCACGTACGCCCCG